>NZ_OCMS01000002.1:0-600000 GCF_900215325.1 Fibrobacter sp. UWB16
CCGATGGTACCTGGCCCCCGGGCCCGGGAGAGTAGGTCGCCGCTGGATTCACGCCCCGCCTGACGCAACACGTCGGGCGGGGCTTTTTCTTTTTTATCCCGCCCGCCGCTTCCACGAATCGCGCAGGAGCTCCCGCGAATCCCGTGGTGCGCTGTCATACCGGACTTGTTACGGGACGGCATCGCCACTCTCGATGTTTTTATTTTATTCTAAATAGACCTGCTGAAAATATCTTGGTTTCAGCAATTTCTAGTGACTAATAACTAATAACTACTAACTAAAATTGCTATTCTTTGTCGCATGAATCCTAGAATATCCTTTGTATTGCAGATGTCGCCATCGACCTCGTATGAAAACCTTGAGGCGGTCGCGCGTAACTTGCTCGAAGGGTTGAATGTTCTTCTGAATTCGGAACAGGTAAAGTGCTCCATCTTCTTGGATGGGCCTGTGATTGAGGCGCTTTACAATGTGGCAAAGCCGTTGATGTTCGGCAAAATTCAGAATGCGATTCGCAATGGGGTTCTCGAATTTTTAGGCGGTGGCTATTACGATCCTATGCTTCCGCTTTTTCCGGAAGATTTGCAGACGATGCAGCTGGAGTTGCATCGCGACTACTTGAAGAAGGTGCTTGGCGCAGAACCGCAGGGATATTTCAATTCCTCGCTGGTGTGGGAGCCGGGCATGGCCGATGTTCTGGAGCGTTCCCGTTTTGATTATGCGCTTGTGACAGAATCGGCTGTGCAAGATGCACTTGGGCGCTCGACGCCTGTATCAGGCTGGTTTACGCTTGAAGACCGTGGTGCACTTATTCGCATTGTCCCTGTGTCCGAGGTTCTTTCGAAGGCTATTGCCGAAGACAATCTTTCTTGGCGTTCTGTTGCGGAACAATATTGCCGTGATGGAAAGTCTGCTATTGCGCTTTTGGATATTCCGTCGGAGCCTGAAGAAATAGTCAATTTCTTTGGGCGCTTTGTAGACTTTGTCGAGATGAATGAGGTTCAGACTAGAACCGTTGGTTTTGCTGTAGATCAGCTGGAAACTTGCGGTACGATTAGTTTCCTTGTTTCGGCGGGCCGCAGGCTAGGGCTGCCTTCGACGGCGCGAACTTGTCGTGAACTTTTGATTCGCCGTCCAGAGATCAATATGCACCACAAGTCTTTCCTGAATTTGTACAGGAGAGCTCGCAGTGTGCTTTCGGGCAAGAAGTGGCTTGAATTTTGCCATGCGCTTTTGCCGGCGATGGCTCCGCTTTATTTTAGGGATATGCACAACCGCTCGGGCATGCGTTCCATGATGGTACGCAAGCGCTCGAACCGCATGTTGCTTTCGGCTTCGCAAGTTCTCGATGACCTTACTGGATTCTCTGGGCTTCGCGTGGATGTGTGCGATTTTTTGCTCCGTGGCAAAAAAGTTCTCTTTTGCGAAAATCCGGAATCGTCTTACTTGCTCGATTACCGCATTGGCGGTGCGCTCCGTGTATGGAATTACAAGGGTGCAAAGACGAATCTCGTGAACTCTTGGCGCGATGACGGCGAACCTTCGTTTGCCTTCTTGGATTGCCTTGTGCCGAATGTGGACTTTACGCCGGTCAAGCTGGAGCAGATGCTCTACGACCGTAAGCACTTGCTTGCAGACCCGTATGACTATCGTATTTTGCGTTCCGATGTCGGCACCGAGATTATGTTAGACGAGGAACAGGGCTTTGACAATGAAGAGCGCAAAGCTTTGTTCAAAATAAAGAAAGTCTTTACGTTCCAGGGCGACGCTGCCAAGTTTACCGTTTCGTATGCGATAGACAATCTTGCGTATGTGAACACGAAGGGCTATTTCGGGACGATTCTCGAGCTTGGGCTTTTGTCTCATGGCGATGTCAACAAAGTCTGGATTGACGGCAAAAATGTCAAGTGGAATATGGTGGAGCCGCTTTTGTATCCGGATGGCCAGTCGCTTGAAATTCGCGATGAAAAGGCTGGTTGCGTGTTCCGCATGGCGTTTGATCGTCCGACGTCTATCTTTATCGGCTCCATCTTTGGAGCAACTTCAACTGCAGCTCCGCAGGCGTTCCAAGGCATTCGCGTGTTCCCGTTCTGGAATGCTCCGTTCAACGTGCTTGACCGCAAGGCGTTCAAGATTTCTGTGTCGGTGACGAAGAGGTAACTTGTGCGTGCGGACTTGATCGACATCCAGGTAGAAGATCGCGGCGAAGAAGTCGAAATTTCGTTGTACGGGATTCTTGGCGAATACCAACTTTCGGCTGTCCGTGAAAAGCTTGAAATGCTTGTGCGTGGCCCAGGTGTGTTCTTCTTTGTGAATCTCCAGAATGCAAGGTTCACGACGGAAGCATATCGTGGCTTGTTCCTTGAAATTTTGAATTTGGTCAAGCAGCAGAAGGCTAGCCTTATTTTGTTGTTCGATAGCGAAGAGCTGCAAGCTTATTTTGAACGTTATCGCAACATCTTTGAAATTTATAGAAGCCGCGAGGAATACCGCAAGTCTGGGCTTTCGAAGCAAGTTCATTTGGTTGGTTTGCATTACGAGAAAAAGTCGATTAGCCTTTCTCCTGGCTTTGCCATTTCTGTTGCTTTGTTCTTGATTGGTTGGGCAGTTACCTTGTTTGTTATTGTGGTGGGGCAAGGCCGTGAAATATCGGATAAACAGGCTCAGATAACGGCTCTCGAAAGCCAGAAGGCACGCTACATCCGCGAAATTGACCGCTTGGAATCGGCAATTGGGCCGATGCGTAAATTAGGCGTTGTGCAGGATACGACTTTGCTGAGTTCTTTTGGCGCTATCCAGGATTGGGTCTCGTATCTAGAATACTTGGAGAAAAATCGACGTGAAAAGTAGCGTTCGTCTTTCTTCGATGAGCGTAAGCGTTCTGTTTATCATAGGCTTCGCCGTATTGTTCTTTTTTGCGAGCGAATGGTATTCCAATAGCCGTAAACTTGAAAAGCTTGCTTATCAGGAACGTATTCTCCATAATGATATGGAACATTTGGAGGTGGTGGGCAAGTGGACGCTCGATTACGTGAAAATCGAAAAGGCGCTCACATACATGCTTGGTGATAGAATCTCCGAGGTGAGTTTCCGTATTCTGGCAGAACATTTGTGGCAGATTTCACAATCGTATTCTTTGGACCCATTGATTATTCTTGCTGTTGTTGCGCAGGAAAGCCGAGGAAACCCGCTTGCCCGTGGACGTTTCCAGACGGGAAAATTTTCGGGTGCGCTCGGCTTGATGCAGATAAAACTGGAAACCGCGAAAAAGATTGGCCGCAGGTTTGGGCTTGTTATAGAAGGTGAAGACGACTTGATGCGCCCGGAAGTGAACGTGGTTGTTGGCTCTGCTTACCTGATTCGCCTGATTGGAAAGTATGGCAATTTGAGGGAGGCGCTAGTGGCTTATAACCTTGGCCATACCGCTGTCGACAAGCTCCTTGAAAAGAATGCTCCGCTCCCGACTTCTTACTATGAAGGGGTGGTGAGGAAATATCGGGATTTAATGAATCACTGCTCCATTTAAAGAGTGCGTTTTTTGAAATAAAAATAAATCTTGAGTTGTAGGCCGTATATTCTTTTTTCTAAATTCTAGCCGTGATTAGGAATCTGATTTTTATTCTTGGAATGACGGGGATCGCCTTGGCGGGCGAGGTCCGTTATGATTGCTTGCGTTTTGTAGAGCAGGGACTTACGAGTGACCCGCAGATGGAAGAACTGCGTTATGGTACCGAAGCCAAGAAAAATAAGATTGGCGCACTCAAGTCAGAAGTTATTTTACCGACCTTTTATGTGTCGATGATGGTTGGGCCTGCTCCGGGTCTCAAAGAGTATAACGATTACTATTTCAATCAATCTGGGGATACCTTAGGTGTTGAAAAGGGCGAAAAGTACGATTTTTCCAGGATGGGGCCTTTCTGGGGTGTCGAAGCCAAGTTTATCCAACCGTTGAACTTGGGCCAGTATCGAACAGGCAAGTTGGCTCTTGAAGCGGATCTGCAGCAAAAGACGTTTGAAATTGAAAACTCTACGCTCAAAAAAGAAGTCGAGCTCCAGACCTATTATTACAACTACCTGCTTGCTCTTGAAATGAAGCGTCTTGCCGCCGATGCCAAAAAGCGGGTCGACAAGGCTTATGATCAGCTCGAAGAAGCTTTGGATGAAGACGAACCGACCGTTTCGCAGACGGATCTTCTGAATTTGAAAGCCAAAATGCATTCGGTCAAGGAAGGCGTGATCGAGGCTGACCTCGGCATGAAGCGTGTGCAGCTTGCTATCCGTTTTGCGCTTTCTTTACCGGAGGGCGATTCTTTTGTTGCTGAGGATACCGTGCTTGCCATGAGAACGGAAACGATGCCGACAGAAGAGCAGGTTCGTGAATTGACGGTTAAGCATAATCCGGAGTTGAAACAGCTTGAGGCCGGTTTACGTGCTCGTCGATTCCAAATGGACTTGGCTGAAGCAAAACTTGCTCCTGAGTTCTTTGTCATGGGTGAGTTTGAATACGTGAAGAGCTGGGCGGGTAACCGTAACGTGTTGCAGAAAAACGCATTTGCTCAGGATGCTGTGAACCGTATTTCTGGACTTATTGGCGTTGGCTTAAAATACCGCTTGAACTTCTGGAAAAACTGGGAAGATTTTCGACAGGCGAGAACGGAGTATCGTGGACTTAAGTTGAAAGAAAGCTATGCCTCGGATGGGCTTGTCGCAAAAGCTGTTGAACAGTATTATCAGGTTGTGGCGGCTAAAGAAAAGCTTGATGCTTTGCGCGAAAGTCTGCGTGCGACAGAATCGCTATTGAAAGATGCAGCCATGAAATACGACCTCGATAAATCCCAAACGAGTGCGCTTGTTTCGGCCTATACGCAGAATATTTCCATGCAAAAAGATTATTATTTCGCCGTTTGCCGATATAACGTCGAATTTGCCGGATTAGTGGCAAAGATGGGTTTGTCTATCCAGAAGTATAATTCGTATTTTAAATAAAAAAGAGGAGAACCAAAGATGTTTAAGAAAATTTTGATCGCTATTGCCTGTGCTTCGCTCTTGTCTTTTGCTGCCGAAGATCCGGTATCTGTCGTGAAAAGCAAGGACGTTGAATTGCAGAACATCATCAAGAAGTCCAAGCGTACCGCTAAGGAAACTGAACGCGTCAAGAGCCTTTTGAATGATTCTTTTGATTTTGCTTTGCTCGCTAAGAAGTCTTTGGCCGCAAGTGACTGGAAGGCTCAGGACGAAGCTTCCCAGCAGAAGTTCGTGACGGAATTCCAGCGCATGGTCCGCAACTCCAGTGCAAATCGCCTTGAACTTTATCGCGCCGATTCCACGATTTATGAACCGGCCAAGATGAAGGGTACGGACGATGCTCGCGTTGTCGCTCACTTGTGGAACAAGGGCAAGGAATCGGTGCTCGAATACAAGATGACGCTTGTGAATGGCAAGTGGAAGGCTTGGGACTTGGTCATCGATGACCTTTCTACGGCCCGTAACTACAAGGAACAGTTCAGCAAAATCCTGAAAGACAAGAGCTTTGCCGAATTGATCGATATTATCAGCAAGAAGGCTGACGAAGCCGAAAAGTAATGGGTTTTCTTTCCTGGCTTTTTTGTGCAATTCTCGTTGTAGCGCTTGTGCTACTGCTTTTCCCGTTTGCTTTTCGAATTGATTTCGAGGCCGGGGAGCGCGGTGTGCGGGCGCTTTTCTTTTTTTTCAAGAAGAAAATTTACGAGTACGAAAAAAAGTGGAAGGAAGAAGCTGGCAGTAAGGAGCTTGCGGTAGAAAGAGACGACAAATGCGTAGATCGAGAGTCGCGACCAAGCGAGCTTGGGCATGACCGAGATCAGCATTTGGGACAAGAGCGAAGCGATTGTCCAAAGACAAGAGACGAAAGACGAAATGCACCGCCGGTTGAAGTCGTTGCGAAAAAGCCTGCAGAAACTCCCAAGACGGAACCGATGGATGTTCCGGCAGGGACTGAATTAGGAATTAAAAATCCTCAGGATTCGTCATTGCGAGCCGAAGACACCCCCGAAAAGCGAGAATCTTCTGATGTCATCCTGAGCGAAGCGAAGGATCCAGTAAAGTCTAGTGTCAGCAACGAAAGTGTGACGCAAGATGCGCCGTCGACTGAAGTAAAATCTTCGTCGGTTGTTGAAGTTTCGTCTGAAGCAAAAGCCGCGGAATCCGAGAATCGCGATTCCGAAAAAAACGAGATGCTCGCCGAAGATAAAAAGCCGAAGAAGGAAAAACGCAAACTCTCGGACCGTGAATTTTGGACCATTATTTTGACTCCGGATTTTGATGCTAGGGCGTTCAAGTACATTCTGAAAATTTTGAAGGCGGTGCTTACACTCTTCCATGTGCGCTTTAGCGATTGCTTTGTCGAAGGCATCCGCTCGGATTACCAGACCATGGGCTATATCGCGGCGGCGAACGGATTCTTGAAAGCGTACCCGTACGTTGGCGATTGGGACTTGAGAATGGACTGGTGTAACGAAAAGGAACTCCGCGCGGCAGGCTCGGTTCGCTTGAGCATTACGTTGCTCCGCATTTTCTGCTTTACTTTGGAAACTCTTGTGCTGGCAGGAATTTTGGCGCTTAGCTTTTGGCGTCGTCGTGCGCATGTGATTAAAACAAATGAACTTCCGCAACTCGGCTTTATCCGCAGACGGATTCTTGAATTTATTTTGGAGGACTGATGGCTGTTTTGACTTTGGAACGTTTGCTTGCTTCGATGGGCTTTGGCAGTCGCAAGGATGCGCGTGGGTTAGTGCGCATGGGCCTTGTGGAACTGGACGGCAAGGTTCTCGATGACCCGTTCATGGAATTCAAGACGCGTCCGGAATACATCACGGTGAATGGAGAAGAAGCGCCGACGGTCGAGAAGTTGTACGTGATGCTTTTCAAGCCAACGGATGTGGAATGCAGCCACAACGCTCGTGACCACAAGCCTGTGTACGATTTGCTGCCGGAACGCTTTACGGCAATGGGCATCCAGTCCGTCGGACGCTTGGATGCGGATTCTTCGGGACTCTTGTTGCTCTCGAATCAAGGTGACTTTATCCACAAGGTCGAAAGCCCGAAGAAGGGACTCTGGAAAAAGTATCGCGTGACGCTTGCACGCCCGTTTACAGATGCGCAGAAGGCGGAACTCTTGGCGGGCGTGATGCTCAAGGATGAAAGACGTCCGGTGCTGGCTCGCGAGATTGAAGTGAACGGAGATGCGGTGGACATCTCGATTGGCGAGGGACTGTACCATCAGGTTCGTCGTATGTTCGCTGCAGTCGGCAATCACGTCGAAACGCTTGAACGCATTGCGATTGGACCGGTTGTTCTGGATCGTACGCTGGGTGAGGGCGGTTGGCGATTCCTCACCGAAGAAGAAGTCGCTGCACTGTCGTAATAAAGGAGATGCCCGCTCAGTGGCGGGCATGACAATTTTGCGGCGGGCATGACAAAGAAAAGCCGGCGTTCAAGCCGGCTCTTTCGTATCAGGCGTTTGCGTAGCCTGAGTTAATAGGTTCAACGTTTGTTTAGATGGAATCGTAGTCGCTATTGACGTGTACGATTTCGTTTTCGGTTTCAAGTTCCGGCTGTACGGATGCTTCGCCGAGGATACCTTCGAGCGAATTGATCTTGTCCTTAATGTCGTTGCTGAACTTGAATGTCGGGACCAAGCGTTCGTCGATGAGAACGGTTTCGCCAGTGCGGGGGTTGCGTGCCGGGCGAGCCTTGCGGGGCTTGCAGGCGAACGTGCCGAAACCGCGAATTTCAATAGTATTGCCTTCGATAAGCTTCTCGCCGAGGAGGTCGAGGAACTGTTCGACAACAATTTTAATATCATTGCGCACAAATCCGGTGGATTTGGCGATTTCCTGAATAAGAGATTGTTTAGTTATATTAGCCACGCACTAAATATAAGTTTAACATAGACTTAGAGTGATGGTTAAAGCGAAATTAAATATCTTTTTCGGGTTCACATTGCGGAATATTTGTGAATAGTTGTGACTTAAATGTTGAAGATTGATAATTTGCCTAAAAAGGTCCGTTTTAATCTCCGAAACAAGGAGATTTTCCCCAATACTATCTTGAGTCCGATGGATGGAGTGACTGATGCTCCGTTCAGGAGGCTTTGCCGGGTGCTTTCTGGCGACCGCATGGGTCTTTTGGTTTCGGAGTTTGTTCCGACGGATGGCGATGCCGTTTTCAACCCGGATGGTCACAAGCAACTGAAGTTTTTTCCGGAAGAGCGCCCGTTTGGCATCCAGATTTTTGGGCGTTTCCCGGACCGAATGGCTGCGGCAGCAGGCAAGATTGCCGAACGCTACCACCCGGAATTCATCGAAGTGAATGCGGGGTGTCCGGCGCCGAAGGTGGCGGGCAAGGGGAGCGGTTCTGGACTATTGCGGGACTTGCCCCGCTTGCAAGAGATTCTGCACGACGTGAAGGCGGTTTTGGACGCAAAGACGCCGGAGATTCCGCTCACGCTTAAGTGCCGTATAGGCTGGGACGACGATAGCATCAACGTGATGGAAACGCTCAAAATTGCCGAGGGCGAGGGCGTTGAAATGCTCACGGTTCATGGTCGCACGCGTTTGCAGGGCTATAACGGCCTCGCGAACTGGGACTGGATTGGCAAAGTTGCCGCTGCGGCAAAGATTCCCTTGATTGGCAATGGCGATGTGAATAGCGTCGAATGCGCACGCGAACGCATTAATACTTACGGCGTTTCGGGCGTGAGCATTGGGCGCGGGGCGATGCATAACCCGTGGATTTTCGGACAAATTGCGGATGCGTGGGAAGGTCGCGAAAAGCATGTGATTACCGCGCAAGAAGCACTTGATGTGTTCCCGCTCTATTACAAGTTTAAGATTGAGGATGGGGCAACGGAAATGAATGCAATGGGCCGTATGAAACAGCTCGCCGCAAGACTGTGTAAAGGCTTTTGTTTAGATGGAAATAGGCGATCCCGGAACGGAGTCCGGGATGACAATGCTGGCGGAGCGATCCCTGGTGAAAATGATGTCGCGATGTCGGTGCGGCAGGCGCTTTTGACATGCCAATCGGCAGCGGAAATGCTTGACCAGGTTGAAAAGCTCAAGGACGGGATTGCCCGTGAAATGGTCTTTGAGCCGGAACGCCTCGTGAACCTCAACGGCGCCAAAGAAACCGAACTCAAGTTCGGTGACCAGTTTAAAGGCCGTTAATATTATTAATAAATGCGTGAAAAAATAACTGTATAAGAAATTATTGTTAATCGTCGAGAGAATAAAGCGTCGGCCAAGGATGGGGAGGGTGCAGGGAGGGGCCCGTGCGGCCTTCGCAACTCCGAGCTGGGGCCCCGCCCGCATGACGTACTTTTATTATTAAAAAAATGATGAGGTGCTGATTCTTTCAGCATAAAAATGGTACTCAAAAAAAATCTCAAAAATTTGCGTTAGCCTATTGACTTTGAGTCAAAAATTGAGTACATTTGGAGTATGGACAAGTTTATCGACATATTCCAGTTTACTCATTTCCGCAAGTACTTGGATGAATACCAAGCGGCTCGTGTGCAGACCGACCCTGAATTTACTAGGGCTGGTGCATGCGCTTTGCTTGGCCTCCCCAAGACTCGCAGTTACTATAACGATATCGTCAAAGGAAAAAAGCTGACCGGTCGCATGATTCCCAAGTTCGTGGAAGTACTTGGACTCAATAAGAAAGAGGCCAAGTACTTCGAAACGATGGTGAACTTTGACCAGGCGAAAACGACGACGGAACGCAATGCGTTTTTTGATGAACTCATCAAGCAGCATCCGGATCCGCACCACATCTTGAATGAAGATGCCTACGAGTATTACAACCACTGGTATAATAGCGTGTTGTTTACGGCGTTGGATGTGATGGATGTTTCGGATGATCTTGAACCGATCCAGAAGCGCATTTTCCCGAAGGTCTCCGTGGGGACGTTGAAGCGTTCGCTCGAACTACTGGAGCGCATTGGCTTTGTGCGCAAGAATGAGGATGGCTTTTGGAAAAGCTCTCGCGATTCGGTGAGCAGCGGAGCCTTCAATAATAGTGACTTGGTGCGTCAATACCAGTTGCAGTGCTTTGAACTTTCGAAGCAGGCGCTGCTTGCCGATGACGAAAATGCGTCGGACATGGGAACGTTCACGTTCAGTGTTTCGGATGATGCGTATAAAGAAATTGCCTTGGAAATTCAGAATTTGAAAGCCAAGGTGCGCAAGATTATTACGCAAGACAAGAAAGAGGCGACTGGGGTACACCAGTTGAATATTCACTTGTTTACAAATTTGAAGAAGTAAATCGAGGAGGATTTGTTATGACTTCTAATAAATTTGCAAAGTTGGTTGTTGCTATGGCTGTGTTTGGTCTTGGCTTGTTTACGTCCTGTAGTGAGAGTGATGGCGGTGTGGCATCATCGTACAGTGAAACGCAGACGGGCAAGCCTGTGATTCGACCGGGAATGCCTATTGCCGAATTGGATACGAGCTATATCCACAAGGTTGTTCATAAAGATGAAAATCCCTGCTATGTGGTTCTTCCTAAGAGTGCTGTTGATGAAGAATCAGATGGTGTAAGTGAAGATGATAGTCTTGAGGTTGTTGAAATTGTTGAGGTGATGGATTCTATTCCATATTATCGTGTTGCCTGTGGTGCTCATGATGATATTTATATGTATATAAAGATAAAAGCTCAGATTGTTGATTCTGAAGGCTTGCCTGTAGAGGGGGCGATTGTTTATGAAAATTATTGTTCTTTTGATGATGAACGTTGTCAGCATGTTACCGATAAAGATGGTTATTTCTACATAGATAACGTACATTACCTTACGTATTTGCAAATGGATGGTCCTGAAAATAGATATCTTCCTGATTATGAACTGGTCCAGTTGCGCGCACTTTCTGCAGATTTTAGTCTAGGTGCAAATGTCTTTAAGGAATTTTCGAAAGCTACGGTTGATGTTGTTGATGATGAACCTGTGGCTGATTTAGGAACAATAGTTGTGGAACCCGTGTATACGGCAAAATTTTATTTGGATTCTCTTTTGGCGAATGAAGTGGATAGTACTTCGGAATATGATGAAATCGATAATGAAAAATGGAATGAGAATATGACGAAAAATCTCGGGGAAGATGGTAATGGTATTTGCGTTGCCTTGAATGAAGTTGTTCTTCCCCCAGGTGTTCGGTTTGTTCCGTCTTTATTCTATCCTTGCTATAAGGTGACGGATGAAGACCGTAAGAATGGGTATATCGTCTTTTTTGGTCTGCCTGAAGGCGATTATAGAATTGATATCGATGGATTTGGAAATAAGCATGTCCCTGATTTTATTGTTTCTAGGGAGGAAAACGTTAAATAAATCACTCTTTTTTTTGCAAATGTCAAAAAAATATTCTATATACAGAATGTGAAAACTTTTGTTTCTGCTCATAAGCTCGTTCAGATTACAATCTTGATTGTTATCGGTATAGTTATCAACCGATTGCTTGCCGATTTGGCCATCTATTTCCAATTGCCGCTGTACTTGGATAGCGTGGGCACGATTGTCGTGGCTGTAATTGGCGGGTTTAGCCCAGGGGCGATTGTCGGGTTCTTGACGAACTTCATTGGCGGTTTTGTCGATTCTTCGACTTTCTACTATGGCACGATTAACGTGATGATTGCCGTGTGTGCTGGGATTGCTGCTAGGCGAGGGGCGTTCCATCATGTTTCTCGTTTGCCGATGCTGCTTGGAATGTTGATGATTTTGAGCATTCCATGTTCGGTGCTTTCGTATTTCCTTTTTGATTTTAAGATTGCTGAGAATGTGGTGACGCCGATTGCAACGGCGCTTCATGAAAGCGGGCTTCCGGTTCTCTTGTCGCAGATTTTGGCGGACTTCTGCACAGAAATTCCAGATAAGTCCATTTCGATTATTGTGGCTTATGTGCTGATTCGCTTGACGCCTCGCTGGTTTGCCAATGCGTTTGATTCCGTTTCTGGTCGTTCGCATGAGGATCGCTACCGTTCTAAGAACGAAATCCATACGCTCAAGGCTCAGGTGACGGCTCTCTTGTTTGTGTCGAGCTTTGCGCTTGCGGTGGTGGCTACAGCGGTCGCTTACAAGACGTATTCCGAAGCGGAAATCCATGAAACAACGCTTTTGGCGGAATCGGTGAACAGGCTTGTGTCGGATGCTATCCAGAATGCGGACTCGACGACGCTTCACGAGTACATTCATGATCTCAAGGGCAAGCATCCGCGCATTTTGACGATTACGCCGGGCATGCACGAGACGGGCAAGTGGGATGTCTCGATTGTCTGTACCGAGGCTCCGAATCCGGTCTGTACCAAGTTCAGCCTTGCCGCGATTCGTATTAGCGTGGTGCTGTTCTGCACGAAGATTTTCTCAACGCTGTTTGGACTTTTGCTAGCGATTGTGTTTACGGCTATCTTGATTGCTAACCGCAAGGTGGTTTACCCGATTCACGAAATGACGCTTGAAATGGACAACTTTGCCTACGACAGTAGCAGGGGACGCCGTGAGTCCATCAACCAGATCAAGGGTCTTGAAGTGGTGACGGGCAACGAAATTGAGAATCTGCATTCGGCGATTATCAAGGCGGTTGAAGAAATTGATTTGTACATCAACAAGTCCGAGTATCAGGCGGCCTCGATTGCGGCTCTCCAGACGAACATCATTACGGTGCTTGGCGATATGGTGGAAAACCGTGACGAGACGACGGGTGGACATGTGCGCCGTACGGCCGCTTATGCAGAACTCATTGCCCAGCAGTTGCAGCGCGATGGCAAGGAACCCGAAATTGACAATGCGTTTGTTTCGACGATTGCGGTGGCGGCTCCGCTCCATGATATCGGCAAGATTAACATTTCTGACGTGATTTTGAATAAGCCGGGCAAGCTGACGGACGATGAATTTGCAGAAATGAAGAAGCATACGGTTTATGGCCGCGATATGCTCGTGCGTGCATCTAAGAACCTGGGCGAAACGGCTTACCTCAAGATGGCGAAGGAAATTGCCTACAGCCACCACGAATGGTGGGATGGCTCGCGTGGCTATCCGGAGCGCTTGAAGGGCAAGGATATTCCGCTTTCGGCCCGCATTATGGCGGTCGCGGATGTGTATGACGCGCTTGTTTCGGAACGCCCGTACAAGAAGGCTTTCTCGGTGGATGAGGCATTCCGCATTATTACTGAGGATAGCGGTACTCACTTTGACCCGGAAGTGGTCGATGCGTTCGTGAAAAACCGCGAAACCGTCGAACAAATCATGAAAACGAAGTTCGAAGATTAAAATCCTAGATCCCTAGACTTCGCTCGGGATGATAATTTTGGTCGTTGTTACAGTAATTGTAAAGGGAATGGTTGACTGGATCCTTCACTGTCGTTCAGGATGACGAAGAATCTTTCATTAACCGCTTTTTTGATGTCCTTTTAATCTTGCGGGGGGCTTGCAATTTTTCTAAATTGCCCCGCGGAAATTTCAAAACAGGACATTGAGAATGAACTACAATCCTCTCGCTCAAGCTTTGAATGCAGAACTCTCCGCTAATGGTTGCTGCGTTCTTGATATGCTCTCTGAACAGGGCAAGGCCATTTTCTTCCCGCGCAAGGGTATTCTTGGCCAGGGTGCCGAAGCCAAGGGCTCCGACATCAATGCGACTATCGGTACAGCTCTCGAAGATGACGGCTCTCCGCTCGTTTTGGATTGCGTTCTCAAGTCTCTGAACCTCCCGAAACAGTCCTTCCTCTATGCACCGAGCTTCGGTAATCCGGACCTCCGCAAGGAATGGAAGGCCCAGGTCATCAAGAAGAATCCGACGCTTGCTTCCAAGAACTTCAGCAACCCGGTTGTGACGGCCGCTTTGACGCACGCCATTAGCTGCGCTGGTTACATGTTCCTCGACAAGGACGACGAAGTCATTATCCCGGACCTCTACTGGGACAACTACGAACTCGTGTTCGAAAACGCCCGTGGCGCAAAGATCAAGACTTTCAACACCTTCAAGAACGGTGGCTTTGACACGGAAGCTTTGAAGGCTGCCCTTGCTGCAAGCAAGTCCGACAAGAAGGTCGTTCTCCTCAACTTCCCGAACAACCCGACGGGTTACACCGCAACCGAAAAGGAAGCGGTCGAAATCGCAAAGATCCTCACGGAATGCGCTGCTGCCGGTAACAAGGTTGTCGCACTCCTCGATGACGCTTACTTTGGACTCGTCTATGAAGAAGGCGTGACGAAGGAATCCCTCTTCGTGAAGCTCGTGGACGCTCACGAAAACCTCCTCGCTGTGAAGCTCGACGGCCCGACCAAGGAAGACTACGTTTGGGGCTTCCGCGTTGGCTTTATGTCCTTCGGTTTCAAGGGTGCTACCGAAGCTCAGCTCAAGGCTCTCGAAGACAAGGCTGCCGGTACGGTCCGTGGCAACATTTCTAATGCTCCGTCCATCAGCCAGAAGATTTTGCTCGCTGCTTACCAGAGCGCCGAATACGCTCAGCAGAAGGCTGAAAAGTATGCAACGCTCAAGAAGCGTTACGACATCATCAAGGAAGTTCTCGCTTCTCATCCGGAATACAAGGACGCCTTTGAACCGATGCCGTGCAACAGCGGTTACTTTATGTGCATCAAGCCGAAGGGCGTTGACGCCGAAGAACTCCGCCAGAAGCTCATCAAGGATTACAGCACTGGCACGATTATGCTCTCGGGCCTTATCCGCGTTGCATTCAGCGCCGTTCCGACTGAAAAGCTCGGCAAGCTCTTTGAAAATATCTATAATTGCGTTGTAGCGATGAAAGCCTAACTGCGGCGATGCCGCGCAAAACGGAGGATTTATGTCCGATACAGCAATACTGAATTACGACGGAAAGAAGTACGAACTTCCCGTTGTAACTGGTACTGAAAACGAACATGGTCTTGATGTAAGCAAACTCCGCAAGGATACTGGATTGGTCACGCTGGACTACGGTTACCTCAATACCGGTAGTACCAAGAGTGCCATCACATACGTCAATGGCGAAAAGGGAATTTTGCGCTATCGCGGTTATTCCATCGAGGATCTCGCTGAAAAGGCGACGTTCCCGGAAACCGCATGGCTCCTGATTTACGGTGAACTCCCGAATCAGGAACAGTTGAGCCATTTCCGCACGCTCTTGACCGAAAATGCCTTGTTGCACGAGAATTTGCTGCACTTCTTCCGCGAAATGCCGCCGGGAGCCCACCCGATGGGTATTCTCTCGTCCGTGGTGAACGCTGTTGGTCTTTTCACGCCGCGTTTTTACGACGACGAAAACATCGCAAGTGCATTTGAACTCACGACCGCAGGTCTCATTTCCAAGATTCGCACGATTGCCGCATTTGCTTACAAGGCAAGTATCGGTGAACCGTTCGTGTACCCGGAAGCGGAACGTAGCTACTGCAGCAACTTCCTCAACATGATGTTTAGCAGTAAGGCTCGCCCGTACCACCCGGATCCGATCATGGAAAAGGCGCTCAACACGCTCCTTATTGTCCATGCGGACCACGAACAGAACTGCTCCACTTCGACCGTTCGCATGGTGGGCAGCTCTCAGGCTAACCTTTACGCAAGCATCTGCGCCGGCATTTGTGCCTTGTGGGGGCCGCTCCACGGTGGTGCAAACCAGGCTGTGCTCGAAACGCTCCTCCGCATTCAGCAGAGCGGCATGACGATTGAACAGGTGATGGCAAAGGCTAAGGACAAGAACGATCCGTTCCGTCTTTCTGGTTTTGGTCACCGCGTTTACAAGAGCTATGACCCGCGTGCCAAGGTGCTTAAGAAGCTCATGTACCAGGTCTTTGAACGCGAACATGTGCACGATCCGCTTTTGGATGTGGCTATCAAGCTCGAAGAAGCCGCCCTCAAGGACGATTACTTTGTCGAACGTAAGCTGTACCCGAATGTGGACTTCTACTCCGGCATTCTCTACCGCGCTATGGGCATCCCGACGAACATGCTTACGGTGATGTTCGCGATTGGCCGCTTGCCGGGCTGGATTGCCCACTGGAAGGAAATGCACGACGATCCGCAGAGCAAGATTAACCGTCCGCGTCAGATTTACACTGGCAAGACGGAACGCGCTTGGATTGATCGCGACAAACGATAAGCGATAATTTGATAAATTAAAAATCTCTCGGAAATGCTCCGGGAGATTTTTTTGCTAATAAGCTAGGTTTTTGTTGTATTCGTTGATGGCGTCTTCTAGGTATATACTTCGCCATATTAATCCATAAACAAAACTGTTAAGAGGAAATGTTATCATTCCTCCCCATAACGGATATTTTCCACCTTTAACATCGTTCATTAAAAGAATTGCTCCGATAAAAAATGATGATATTGACGATATAAGAATAGAACCTTCAATGTAATTATGGGTTCTTGCTGTTTTATAGAACCTGTTAGGCTTATTTCGTTCTTTGATATCTTTTTCTAAAATGTTGAGGATTTCTCCGCTTCCCATGGGGTATTGATTTTTATCATAATCTTCATGACCCATACAATATTCGTACACAAATGGAGGAACTTTTATTCGGCTGTATATAATTTTTGAAGAATCGACATACGTTTTTTTATTGTATTTCGTTTTTGATATGCTGTCGCTTGGGGGATTGCTTGCTTCAATTTTATCTAATTCTTTATCTGTTGATGCTTCGTTGAATTTATTATTGATTGCGGAAGAGACGGAAGTAAAATTGTGTTCGTTGCTGAAATATTTGGGCATCAGTTGTGCGAAAAGCAAGCAAGGGCAAAGAATGAGTAGTGTGAGAAACTTCATAAGTCGAATATAGAAAATAATACAAACGGCTCTCGGGATTGACCGGGAGCCGTTTTGGTATAGAGTTTGTTTGTCTTTAAACGACTTTGGGGCGGCCGGTACGCATTGACAATAGGGAATCGACCATTTCATTCCAGTGTTCCAGAACGACTTTGCCAATGGCGGGGTCGTACATCACGCCTAGATTCTTCTCGATTTCATTGCGGCAGTAATCTAGCGACATGGCGTCACGATAAACGCGCTTGCTTGTCATGGCGTCTATTGAGTCTGCGATGGCAATGACGCGGGCGCCTATGGGGATGTCTTCGCCTTTAAGACCTTCCGGGTAGCCGCGGCCGTCATAACGCTCGTGGTGGTGCAGCACAATTTGCACAAGTTCATGTGTATAGTTGGACTGCATCAGGATCTTTGCGCCAATGACCGGGTGCTGCTTGATGATTTCGAATTCTTCGTCGGTAAGTTTTCCCGGCTTGGTGAGCACATTGTCGCGAATGCCAATTTTGCCAATATCATGCAAGTGTGCTGCATGTGTAATCAACGATATTGAACTTTCCGAAAGCCCTAAGAAACGGGCAATCAATTCCGAATATGCTTTTACGCGTTCAGAATGGTGAGCCGTATAGGAATCTTTAGCTTCTTCGACTGAAATCAGGCAAGAAATCAAATCCTTGAGGTTCTGGTTTTCGTCGTTTTCGACCGGCTTGTGGTAACGCACCTTGTCGCGATACATGTTCAAGTCGGCTTCCATTTTCCAGTCGCTGATGGACTTGCGAATTCCGGAATCGCTGCGCAGGCGGCTTGCGCCTACAGCTATCGACAGATGGTAAAGCGCCTTTTTATTGTATTCGTTGATGTTCTTTTGCAGTATGGAATACATCGGATAGTGCGAATCCAGCGGAGCTCGTGTGATGACGGCAAATTCGTCGCCACCGATTCTAAAGCAGTTGCCGTTGGTGCCGTAGGTGTTTTTGATGGCTTTGGCGGCGGCCTTGATCAATTCGTCACCGGCCTGGTGGCCGAAGGTGTCGTTTGCGTATTTGAGGCCGTTCACGTCCATCAAGAACATGGTCCAAGAATTTTCTTGGGAGTCTTCCTGGTTGATTGTTTCTAGAAGTGCATCGAATGCGAGCCTGTTTTCAAGACCTGTCAAGCTGTCTGTCGTGGCGACATCTTGCAGGTGCTCGTTCATGACACGTAACCTGCTGTTGATCTGTTCCAGTTCAAACGACGTTTCGCGAATGAATGTGGCCATGCGGGCGGCGAGTGGCAAACGGGTGGATTTTTCATCCGGAATTATGACGCCTTTGGCGTGTCCCTGTTTTGTAATGGCGCCTTCGCGCATTGATGCAATGACGAGCGTGATGTTATGTTGGTTTAAAAATCCCTTTTCGCGCAAGAATTCACCGTGCGAGAAAAATCCCGTGCTGGAGGCGAGCCCCTTGAACGCTGTAATTTCGTATGTCGGTTTGTGCTTGGACCAAAATGCCTTTCGAGCCGCACAGGAGAATATGTGCATGACTTCGGGGGCGAACAGTTCGGCGTTTTCGCTTTCGGTTTTGATTTTTTCGAGAATCAGTTGCGGCTCGCCATACGAGAGGCGGACGATTGAACCCTCGTCGATATCCGAAGACATGGTGAGAGAGCCGTCGGGATTGCTTGCTCCTGCTGCACGCACGATGGAAATTCCGTTGTGCTCGTAGAGCATTGGGAATTCAAGGGCGTTGTAGAAAAAGTTGTTGTCGTTTTTGATGTTCAGGTACTTGTTGTAAACTTCGTAGGCGGGGAGGCTGCTCAATTCGTAAAGGACGTTGCCTTTGGAACGAGTGACGTGGAAGTTACGGCCGATGGGCTTCCATCCGCTAATCTTGCGGGATTCCACATGAAATTCCGGACCGCCGTAGAATACAACTAAAATGCCTGATGTGGTGTGACCGCCCACGGATGAAAATACGCAGGAATTCGGGCTCGTGATGTCGGGGGAGCAGACGATGCCGCCAAAAATCTGGATGCTTGGATCCAGGGCGTCGAGCCCTTCGCAAAGATTCGTCGTCGAAAACGGCGAAATGCAGTGGTAGATTTCGACTGCTTTTACCCAGGGGTTCTGCTTGGCTTCTTCCACGATTTCGCGGGCGATGTCGCGGATGGACTTGTTGAAAAAGTCGTACTGGTGAATTTGAATTTTTGTTGTCGGCTTTTCGAATATGATGGCGGATATGGAAATTTCGCTTGCTTTTTCGCAATCCACAATGTTACCGCTAGTGGAGTTGCCAAACCACGGCACCTTGGGGAAAACGCGTTCCAATGTTTCCCAAACGGGTCTCAGTTTTCCGGGGTCCAACTCTTCGGAATGGATTTGGAAACATACGGTGGGCGAACCGTTTTCTTTGCACCAATTGCTAAAATCGACAAGTTCTTTTTCAAATGTTGCCGTATCGTTAAATGCAAAAATCCTGTTTTTCATTTCGGGTTCCCCTTCCTGTTACATCAAAGCGTAATTTGACTTAGATAATATATCATTTCTAGGTCGGATATGGCAGAGAAAATGTCGAAATGAGGAATTTTTGGGGCGAAAATGTGATTTTGCGCGATATGATTTGCAAAGCGAGGACTCTTGTTTATTATGTGGCAGGAGACTATTTTTATAATTGATATTATTTGTTGAGGTTGTATGCAAAATGCTTTGTTGCTTTTAACGCTTTTGGCTCAGAGTGAAGCGGATATTGCAAAGGGAAAAGTGATTCGTCAGCAAGATTTGTTTGATGCTTTGGAGCGGGAGCTTGAAGCCGGGCGTTGCGGGCTGGCGCATGAAGCCCGCTCGAAGGGGTAGCGTAAGACTTGGCGGAGCCAAGGCTGAAGTGAGGGGGAGGCTTCCCCCCTTTGTAATAGCGGTCATTTTTTCACTTTTTTTTGAACAAGGGATGCCAAAAGGGCGTTTATAATTGTATTTTTCAAGCGGTACCGAATGATACCTTTAAATATGCACATTTGCAAAAAAGGTTAATACTATGCAAGTTGATTTGAATACTGTCGATTGGAAGACGCTCCCCTTCGGTTATTACGATACCGATTACAATGTCCGCTGCTACTACCGCAATGGTGAATGGGGCAAAATTGAAGTATCTTCTTCCAAGGACATCAGCATCCATATGGCCGCTACTTGCTTGCATTACGGCCAGGAAGGTTTTGAAGGCCTCAAGGCTTACACGGGCAAGGACGGCAAGGTCCGTATTTTCCGCGTCGATGAAAACGCTAAGCGTATGCAGAATACGGCCAACCGTATTTTGATGGCTGTTCCGCCGGTTGAACTTTTCCGCGAAATGGTCCACACTGTGGTGAAATTGAACAAGCGCTTTGTTCCGCCTTATGGTTATGGCGCAACGCTCTACATCCGTCCGCTCCTGATTGGTATGAGCCCGGAAGTGGGTGTGAAGCCTGCTGATGAATATTTGCTCATGATGTTTGTGACTCCGGTGGGTCCGTACTTCAAGGATGGGTTCAAGCCGGTGGACATGATGATCAGCCGCAACTACGACCGCGCTGCTCCGCAGGGTACGGGTACGGTGAAGGTCGGCGGTAACTACGCTGCAAGCCTTCAGTCCCTTGCTGAAGCCAAGAAGCTCGGTTACTCCAGCACGATTTATCTCGATGCTAAGGAAAAGAAGTATATCGACGAATGCGGTCCGGCAAACTTCTTCGGCATCAAGGGCAAGACCTACGTGACCCCGAAGTCCGAATCCATTTTGCCGTCTATTACGAACAAGAGCTTGCAACAGTTGGCTGAATACCTCGGCTACACTGTGGAACGTCGCCAGGTTCCGTTCGAAGAACTTGCTGAATTCAGCGAAACGGCTGAATGCGGTACGGCTGCCGTGATTACCCCAATCAAGAAGATTGTGGATCCGGTCGCTGGCAAGGAATTCACTTACGGTGACGGCAAGAATCCGGGCCCGGTTTGCACGGAACTTTTCAACAAGTACACTGCAATCCAGTTCGGTGAAGCTGAAGATCCGTTCGGCTGGACTGAAGTTGTCGATCTTTAATTGATCGAGTCTTTTCGAGAATCCCGTGGCGTGTGCTGCGGGATTTTTTTTAGGGGCGCTTTTGCAAAAATGTGCTACTAAAACTCGAAAATCCTTAATTTAGTAGCATAATTTTTAGATAAATTAAGTGTTTGGGGTGAAAATTCGGGGTTGTTTGGGTTTGGCGTGCTACAAAAAGTTGAAAAAACGAATTTAGTAGCATGAAACTGCAGAACGCAGATTAAAATTTTACAGATAAAGTAGAAAATATGCTGCTAAAATTTTGAAAACTGCAATTTAGTAGCATAAAATCGCAAAAAAGCCGGGTTAAACCGGCTTTTGGCTAGAAAAGGAGATGCCCTCCCCATACGCGGATCATGACTACTAAGCAGCATAGCTGCAAGTAGTCAAAGACGTCAGTGCGGGGCATGACAAGTGCGCTGATGCGTTACAAGTGCGCGGTCGCGCGGAATGTATGAGTGCGCGTAGCAAGTGCGCGAATTGCGCGGAATGTGCGGAAACGCGCGGACTACTTGAACGTGAGGAACTTGTAGAGCATTTTCGCGGAGGAAACTGGCGTTTGCAAGAAGGCGCGCTTTTTGCAGCCGTGCTTTGCGAAGTTCTGGAGAACCTTGTAGAGTTCTGTCTGTTCGTCCTTGTTCACGTTCAAGAGGAAACGGCGGAACTTGTATTCAAAGTCGTGCATGCGACCAAAGTAATCGTAGCAACGCTTTTCGTATGTCTTGAGGAATTCCTTGCTTAAGTTACCGCATTCGAAGCCCTCGTGGACGGTCTGGGCACAGAACCGTCCGGCGCGCATGGCGGCCGCGATGCCGCCACCTGTAAGCGGGTTCGTATGATGGGCGGCGTCGCCAACGAGGGCAAAGCGGTCCAGCGTGTAATCTTTCAGAACGCTTGAAACAGGAATGACACCTCCGACAACATGATTGATTTGCGCTCCCGGGAAGAGCTTGTAGAGCCATTCCATCGTGATGTCCAAGACGTTTGAACCGTGATTGTTCGAAATCAGGAATCCTGCGCCGAAGTTTGTGACGTTGGATTTGACTTTCGGGAAACTCCAGATGTAGCCGTCGTTGATAAAGTCATGACCTTGCCAGAACGTGAGGTAGTCTGGCTTGGTGAGAATGCCTTGCACCTGAATGTCGACACCAGTGCAGGTGAATGCGGGTTTCTGGAGGCAGTCGAGTCCGACTTGGCGCCCGATGCGGCTTTCGACACCGTCTGCGGCAATGACCATCTTGGCGCGGACTTCTTCGGTTGTTTCGCCGGCGCCTTCGCCGAGCTTCACGCGCACGAGGCGGGTTCCGCTTTCGACATCTCCGACAAATTCTGCACGGGCGCGTGTGACGACTTCTACGCCGTCGTTTGCGGCGAGGTGGGCGAGCCACGGGTCGAACTTTTCGCGGTTGAGCATGATGCCCGTGCCTTTCTGCGCGAGGTCGATGTTCACGCCGTTCGGACCGTAAATATAAAGTCCGTTGATAATCGTTTCGATGCAGTCTTCGTCAATCGGGCCGTAAGTCTGCAAGTCCGAAAGCTTGGTGCTTGCTTCACCGCAGCGCACAGGGTAACCTATCTTCTCTCGCTTTTCGAGAAGGAGAACCTTGTGGCCTGCACGGGAAAGATTTCTGGCGGCAACGCTTCCGCCGGGACCTGCGCCAATGACAACGACATCATATTCGTTATTACAGAACATCGTTCAACTCCTGGATTTTGAGGGCGCCTGCGGGGCATGCTCTTGTGCAGAGACCGCACTTGATGCACTTTTCCTGATCAATTTGCAAATCTAGACCATACATGTCTAGCGCCATCTTGGGACACACGCCGACGCAGCCGGCGCATTCCAGGCAAACACCTCTGTTGTGAACGAGAACTTTCATAAGTGGGAATATAGAAAAATGTGTTTCTTTAGAAAAGGAGATGCCCCGTCGGAGCGGGGCATGGCATTGTGGATTGTGACTGGATCCTTCACTTCGTTCAGGATGACGGATCAATGTTTAGGATGACGCGCCTGTTGTTCAGGATGACGAAGTGTTGATTACTTCTGCAACAAGTAGTATGCGGAGAGCCAGGCTTGCAGGCGTTCCCAGCCTTCGTCGTCAGCTTGGACAATCGCGGATTGCTTGAGCGAGAACACGGTCAAGTTTGTGAGCTTGTGGTTACCGATGGCGAAGCCCGGGAATATGATGAAGGCGTTTTTCATCTTGGTGTCTTCGACGGTCTTTCCATCGATGGCGATAACGATATGGTTTGCCTTGATATACATGGCGTAGTGATGGCGTTCCCCGTCCAAGACATTGTGGCAGTAAGAGTTACCGAGTTCAGGGAACGAATCCGTATACGTCGAGTCCTTTGAAACTCTCCTGTAGAAGTTGGCACAGAGCTGTTCTGGCTTTTCACCTACCCTCAGACGGTATGTGACATCGTTTTCTTTTGAATCAATAATCAAAGAGTCGCCTTCTGCAATTTTGCTGCCGTCTTCTTCAATCCAGAAGCTGATGCCGAGGCTATTGCTTGTCGTATCCGTGATGAATGTATTCATGAAATCACCTTCGGTGACGGACAAACCTGATTTGGATTCGGCAAACACTCTGGAAATTTCCGAAGTCTTGTAAACGGATTCGCTTGATGTGACTGTGAATTTGTATGTACCTGCGTCAATGCTTGGAATTGCCGTGAAGTAAAGCGACGAGTCCGCATCGTTTTCAGCTTTAAAGACTGCGAGCGAGTCTCCGTTGTTGTCAATGAGAACTGGGTTCTTGACCTTCGTGGGGATTGTTACCGGAACAATCATGGATTCAAGAGTCTTCTTGCCGTTCAGCTTCTTTGCTGCGCTCAAGGCTTCTTCCGGAACGGTGATCGTTACGAATTCTGAAGAGACTTCGAGCTTTTCGCCAGGGGTGAAGTCCCACTTGACGTTGCGCGTCGAGGTGTCGCGACCGGCGCCTCGGATGAGGATGATGTTCGTGAATTCTGCAGGCGGAATTTCATCGAGCTTGACGGTTCCCGACTTGAGGTCGCTTTCGCTGACTGCGGTGCAGTTGAGCGTACCTGTGATGCAGAGCGTGTCGCCCTTGTCAAGATCGTACGTGCCGAGGTCTAGTTCGAGGCTTGCATTCTCTTCGAGCTTTGCTTCGGGGACGTTGAGCGTCTGCAGGTCGGTCTTGGAGTCTTCGACGGTGATCGTCTGGTAGGCGGACTGCGTGTGTTCCGTATTGCTGATCTGCAAGGCATAGTCACCGGCAGCGACGCTGTCGATGGTGTACTTGCCGTCTTCGTCCGTGGTGGCGGTCTTGATGGGGGCCATGCGGGCGGCGACGTGGTTTGCCGAGAGGAGGCTTACTTTTGCGCTTACGACCGGGGATCCGTTTCCGTCCATGACGACGCTTGCGATGGTCGTGCCGGATTCAGTTTCCGTGAGTACGCCGGCGTGGTTCTCGTCGGAGCAGGCGGAGAAAATTGATGCGAGGGCAAAAATCCCTGCTGTATTTAAAATCTTGAAATTCATCATGCGTTAACCTCCGGATCGAGGTTAGAGAACAGGTGCAGGTTCATTTGGTAAACGCCGTTTGCCTTTTCATTGTCCTCGCTGATGATGCGTCTTGCCTTTGCCTTGAATTCTTGGAGTTCGGATTCAAGTTTTTTGTAGGCGTTGTTCGATATGCTGAACGTGAGCGTGCTCATGACGGTCGGCATCTTGGGGCGCGTGATGAGCGCCTGCTTCGAAAGTTCAAAACATTGCAGTTGGTACTGCTTGATGAGTTCCGCATTGTTGTACGGACCGCTGGAGATGGATTCCTTGGTCGGCTTCCAGAAACCAGATTCGTTCTTGCGGGCGAGGCCCAACTTTTCCAAAAGGGATAACGAGTCCTTAATCTTTCCGAGTGGAATTTTCGGGAAGATTCTCTTTTGTACCGGTGTCAAGTCATCTGTAACGTCCATAGCATCAAGAATAGCAAACATAGCGCTATGGTACCAGTGATTATAGTATTCGTAAGTGTTCGAATCGAGGATATGCTGCGGATTGGGGTGCAGGTGCAACAGTTCTTCCATGGCGGCGCTGCGGGCCGTTTCGGTTTTTGCCTGGTCGAGCTTCACCATGGTTTCGAAGTACTTGGCGGCCTTCTTGTTGAGGCCGAGGACTTCGATAAACTTGGCTGTCATGCGGGGGCTGACCTTTTTCCCTCTGAGAACATCGGCAAAGTAGCTGCGTGTCTTGGGGAGGCCGAGCATATTGCAGATCCCGGTACGGGTGAATTCCGGGTCGGATTGGACTCTGGCCGCCTGGTATTCTTCCAAGTACTTGCGGAAGTGCGTAAATTGGTAAATGTCGATATAGTTTTCCACGTGCTTAATATAATATTTGTGAGAACTAAGATGAGAACATTTTTTGAGAAAATACTAGAAATGTGATATTTGACGGAAAAGCCTGATGATTACATTTTTCTTACACTGGTTTGAGCGTGGTTCAATGATTTTACTGGATCCTTCGCGTTGCTCAGGATGACGGTGTCCTTCTTACTTCCTACCGTCTATATTCCTCGTTCAATCGCTTACTTCTTACTTCCCGAAGCTTACTTCCTACTATTAAATTTCTATCTTTAGGCGCGAATTTTATGAGGTAACTCCTATGGGTAATGAGGCAGAAAAGCCGAATATCATTACGTCCTCGCTTGACTTTTTGGTCAACTGGGGGCGCTCCAATTCCTTGTGGCCGTTCCCTTACGGTACGGCTTGTTGTGCAATCGAATTCATGAGTACGGAAGTGGGTCGTTACGACCTTTCACGTATCGGTTCTGAATACGTGCGTTTTACGCCGCGTCAGTCCGATGTGCTGCTTGTTGCAGGTACGATTACTTATAAGCAGGCTCCGATCTTAAAGCGCATCTACGAACAGATGGCTGAACCTCGCTGGGTCATTGCCATGGGTGCATGCGCAAGCTCTGGCGGTTTCTATGACTGCTACTGCACGGTGCCCGGTATCGACCACATTATCCCGGTGGATGTGTATATCGGTGGTTGCCCTCCGCGTCCGGAAGCCTTCTTCGATGCCATGTTTGACTTGCAGAAGAAGATCAAAGACGAATCCTTCATGAAGCAGCGTGCCGAAAGCATCAAGGAACAGCTCGAAATGATCAAGGCAAAGACTGCCGAAGCAAAGCGTGAAGCAGCCGCCTGCGCCCGCGAAAAGGTCGTGGACATCAAGGACTTCATGAAAGAAAAACAAGAAAATCTTGTAAAGAAAGCCCAGTTCTGGAAGGAGTAGAAGAATGACTGTTGAAGAAATCTTCGCCGCCCTTGAAGGAAAGTTTGACGTCAAGCGCGAACCGCTCGATAAGTGGGGCATCACGGCTGTCGTTGCTGCTCCCTATCTGCATAACGCAGTCCAGTTCCTCAAGGAAGAATCCGGCATCAAGTTCGATATGCTCGTGGACATTGCCGGTATCGACTACTTGACTTACCCGAATCACGAAGGCCCCCGCTTTGCGGTCTCTTATGCTTTCAAGAGCATGAAAAATCCGGGTGCCCGCATCCGTCTTAAGGTGCTGGTGTCCGAAGAAAGCCTCAAGGTCCCGACGATTAGCGACCTCTACGCCAATGCGAACTGGTACGAACGCGAAGTCTATGACCAGTTCGGTGTGATTTTTGAAGGTCATCCGGACCTCCGCCGCTTGTTGAACCACGTTGAATTTGTTGGCCATCCGCTCCGCAAGGATTACCCTGCCCAGAAGCGCCAGTGGCTCTCGACAAACGACTACCTGCTTCCGGAACTCGAAAAGCGCCTCGAAGAACTTGGCTACAAGGTCATCCAGCGCTCTAAGGAAGTGGAAACGAACGACAATGAATTTTTGGAAGGGAGTATCAAGGCATGATCGTATTAGATCCGAATGGCGAAAAGCTGAATTTGATGCCCTTGAACGTTGGGCCTAGCCACCCGGCAACTCACGGTTGCTTGCGATTCTTGACCGCTATGGATGGTGAAACCATCGTGGCATCTGTCGAAGAAATCGGCTACCTGCACCGCGGGTTCGAAAAGATGGTCGAACGCGGCACTTGGCAGCAAGTTGTCCCGTACACGGACCGCTTGAACTACTGCTCTGCTATCATGAACAACATTGCGTTCTGCCGTGCAGTCGAAAACATGTTCGGTGTTGAAATCCCGGAACGTTCCAAGGTCCTCCGCGTGATTGTGAACGAACTTAGCCGTATCAACGACCACTTTGTGTGCGTTGCTGCTGCGTTCCAGGACTTGGGCGGTACGACTCCGTTCATGTACGCCTTCAACCCGCGTGAAGAAATCATGTGCATCTGGGAAAAGCTCACGGGTGCACGCCTTACGAACAGCTTTGCACGCATTGGCGGCCTCTACCGCGATAGCTACGAAGGCTTTGAACAGGACGTTCTCGCAGCCCTCAACTCTACCGAAAAGGCTTTGAAGGACTTGCACGCCTGCTTAGACCGTAACCGCATCTTCCTTGACCGTACGGTGGGTATCGGTAAGATTTCTGCCGAAAAGGCAATCAGCTACGGCTGGACCGGCCCGTGCCTCCGTGCATCTGGCGTTGCCGCTGACCTCCGCAAGGACGAACCGTACTACGATTATGAAACCTACGACTGGGAAGTCGTGGTCGGCACTCAGGGCGACTGCAATGACCGTTTGCAGGTTCGTTTGGCCGAAATCGAAGAATCCGTGAAGATTGTGCGCCAGGCTTTGAAGCGCCTTGCTCCGGGCCCGGTCGATATCGTCGATCCGCGCATCCGCGTGCCGTCTCACAAGCTCGCTTACCAGGATATGGAAGGCCTTATCGGTCGCTTCAAGAGCGTTTACGAAGGCATCCGCGTTCCGGAAGGCGAATACTACTGCGGTTCCGAATGCGCTAACGGTGAACTTGGCTTCACGATTATTTCTGACGGCTCTGGCCATCCGTACCGTATCAAGGTGCGTCCGCCTTGCCTCACGCAGTTTGCTGCATTCCATGAACTCGTCGAAGGCGGTCTCTTGGCTGACTCCATGGCCGTGCTTTCGGGTCTCAACATTATTGCTGGAGAACTTGACCGATGAGAGAACATATTACTGGCGCTGTCCAATTTGTTTCGAACAATCATTTGAAGTTCGACCGTCCGGCACAGCCGATTGATGCATTGCCGGATCCGGGCCAGAAGTTTGGCTATGTGAACAAGCCTGTGCCGCAGCCGCCTACGGCTGAAGTGCTCGCTAAGCTCAATACGCCTGAAATCAAGGAACGCTGCGCTGATTTGCTCAGCCGCTATCCGGTCGGTCAGGCCGCACTTCTCGAAGTGCTTTGGCTTGTGCAGGGCGTGTTTGGCTGGGTGCCGCGCGAAGGTATCCGCTGGGCTGCAAACGTCTGCGGTTGCGCTCCGGCTCATGCTCTTGGCGTTGCTACGTTCTACACGATGTACAACCACGCTCCGAAGGGCAAGTTCCTCTTGCAGTTCTGCCGTAACATCAGCTGCACCATCAAGGGCGCTCCGAGTTTAATCGCTTATGTGGAACATGCTTTGAACATCAAGACGGGCGAAACGACTCCGGATGGTCTCTTTACGATCCTCCAGGTGGAATGCCTCGGTTCTTGCGGTAACGGCCCGATGATGCTCGTGAATGACGACTTCGCTACAGACGCTGATGGCGACGTGCTCACGATGAAGCCGGGTACAAAGCTTACGACCGACAGCATCGACCGCATCCTCAAGTGGTGCTATGCTCATGAAGACAACATTCCGAAGCACGATGTGCTCGGCGGTACGGTGAAGGGCCACTGCGGTCATCCGGGCGCTCCGGGTGCTGTTGCAAAGCCGCAGGTTGCTGACTACGCTCCTCCTTCTCCGGTTTTGAATGTCAAGTCCGAAGCTGACGAAACGGGCGCTACCCTCACTTGGAAGGGCGCTCCGGAATTCACGAAGATTGTCGTCGAAAAGAAGAACGGCAATGACTGGGTCGCTGTGGGCGAGCCGGGCGTGAAGGACAAGGCTTTTGTGGACCCGAACGGAAAGGTCGGTGACGAATACCGTATGATTGCGACCTCCGGTGAACGTGTTGCTAAACCCTCGGCTGTTGCTGTGACTAAGCAGAAGCCCGCACCGGAACAAAAGGCGGTTTAATTATGGCTGAATGTGTAAAAGTTTGTACGCAGAACTTTGGCAAGGGCGCCCAGGACATCGAAGTCTATAAGAAGCTGGGTGGCTACTCCAACATTTCTGAACGCTTGTTCAACATGAGCCAGTTTGAGCTCATCGATTACGTGCAACGTTCTAACCTCCGCGGACGCGGTGGTGCAGGCTTCCCGACGGGCATGAAGTGGAGCTTTGTGCCGCGTGGTACGGGCAAGCCGGTTTACATTGTCGTAAACGCTGATGAAGGCGAAGGCGGTACCTTTAAGGACCACTTCCTCATGCTCGAAGATCCGCACCGCTTGATCGAAGGCCTTATCATTGCCGCTTGGGCTCTTGGCTCTCGCGCAGCCTACATCTACTGCCGTGGCGAATTCCTCCCGTGCATCGAAGCCTTGAACAAGGCTTTGAACCAGGCTTACGCTGCTGGCTACCTCGGCGAAAACATTTGCGGCACGAAGTTCAGCTTTGATATCTTTGTGCATCGCGGTGCTGGCGCCTACATTTGCGGTGAAGAAACTGCTCTTATTAACTCTCTTGAAGGCCAGAAGGGCCAGCCGCGCTTGAAACCGCCGTTCCCGGCTGTTTGCGGTGCCTGGAAGTCCCCGACTTGCGTGAACAACGTCGAAACCATCATGTCGCTTCCGTGGATTTTGAGCCACGACCCGAGCGACTACGCCAAGATGGGTACGCCGCGCGCCGGTGGTACGAAGGTGTTCTGCATTTCCGGTGACGTGAAGAATCCGGGCGTGTACGAAGCTCCTCTCGGCACTCCGATGATGACTATGATTAACGATTACGCCGGTGGCGTTGTGGGTGGCAAGCTCAAGGCTGTGCTCCCGGGCGGTTCTTCTTGCGCTCCGCTTACGGCAGAAGAAGCTGCTGTCGCCACGATGGACTACGAATGCCTCGCCTCGATGAAGACGATGTTTGGTTCTGGCGCTATGATCGTGATTAACGATACGCACAACATGGCAGACCTTTTGAATTGCCTCGGCAACTTCTATAGCCATGAATCTTGCGGCCAGTGCACGCCGTGCCGTGAAGGTACAGGCCTCTTGCACCGCATCTTGAACCAGATGGTGGCCGGCAACGGTCACGATGGCGATGTGGAACTCATGCAGAGCCTTTCTAGCGGATTTGGTGGCGTGACGATTTGCCCGCTCTCCATTTCTTTGGGTGGCCCGGTTTCGAGCTACACAGCAAAGTTCCGTGCGGACTTTGACGAATATATCGCTAAGAACCCCGAACACGCAAAACCGCGTATTCAAGAAACAAGTCGTCCTGGAATTTTCTGGTAATAATATGAGTAACTACTACAATATGCCGAAACTCCCGACCGAAGCAAGCCCGAAGGTAGAAATCTTCGTGGATGACAAGGCCGTGATGGTTCCTGGCGATACCAACCTCCTCGAAGCCCTGAAGGCTGTCGGGATTGAAACTCCTCACGTATGTTATCATCCGTATTTGCCGGTATCGGGTAACTGCCGTCAGTGCCTGGTAGAGCAGGAAGGCCCGCGCGGTCGCATGCTCGTGATTTCGTGCTATACTCCTGTGACTCCGGGGATGAAGATTTATACCCCGGCCTCCAGCGCCCGCGTGAAAAACGCCCGCAAGGCTACACAGGAATTCATGCTGGTGAACCACCCGCTAGATTGCCCGATTTGCGACAAGGCTGGTGAATGCACCTTGCAGGAAAACTACATGGAAGCTGGCCAGAACGAAGGCCGCCTCCGTCCGGAATACGGCAAGAATTACCACGGCAATCCGGAACATCAGTTCATTGATGCGAAGGGTCAGCTCCGTGGCGGTAAGCATGTGGACATCGGTCCGCGCATTTTGCTCGACGAAGAACGTTGCGTGCAGTGCGACCGTTGCGTACGCTTTATGCGTAGCATCGCTAAGGACGAACAGCTCCAGCTTGCTGGCCGTGCCGACCATACTTACATTACTACCTTCCCGGGCGAAAAGCTCGACCATGAATACGATCTCTGTGTCACGGACGTATGCCCGACGGGCGCCATGACGGCAAAGTACTTCCGCTTCCAGAAGCGCGTTTGGCTCCTTGCCCACACGCCGACGATTTCGATGGACGACTCCCTCGGTGCAAACATTTGGCTTGACCACGCCGATGGCCGCATCTATCGCGTGATGCCGCGTTGCAACCCGGAAGTGAACCGCAGCTGGCTCTCCAATACGAGCCGTCTCGCTTTCCAGCAGTTTGACAAGAACCGCTTGCCGGCAATTGACGCTTCCGCTATCCAGATTAGCGGTGGCAAGGTCGCTCTCGTTGCTGGTGGCGCTTGCACGAACGAAGACCTCGCTGCTCTCAAGATGCTCAAGGAAGCTCTCGGTGACCGCGCTGAACTCTTCGGTGGTTCCCTTCTCAAGGTGAACGCTCCGGACGGTATCGCCAAGAGCGGTGACCCGGTGGCAAACCGCGCAGGCATGCAGCTCATGGGTTTTGCAGATGTTGCAGAACTCCTCAAGCGCGCAGGCGAATTCAGCAACCTCATCACGGTGAACGCTGACCTCTACGGTGAAGACGCTGCTGCAGCAAAGGCTCTCGACAAGATTTCGAACCGCATCGCCCTTTCTGCTTTCGATGACGCTACCGCCAAGAAGGCTAAGGTCGCATTCGGTATCCGTCACTGGAGCGAAGTCCAGGGTACGATGGTCAACAGCCTCAACATCTTGCAGAAGCTCTCTGCTGCTCCGACTTGCCCGGATGAAAAGCTTGCCCCGGCTTACGAAGTGATTTCCGCTTTGGCTGGCAACAAGTTCAATTCGGCTTGCGAAGCTTTCAAGAAGGCTCGTGAATACGTGCCGGCTTTCGCCGACATTACCTATGATGCCATCAAGAGCACAGGAAAGCTCCTGGGAGGTAACGCATAATGGATATTATTGAATCCAAAACCTGGATTGAATGGGCAATTACGATTGCGAAGTTCGCTTTCTGCTTCGTACCTGTCCTTTACATCCTCCTTTTAATCCCGATGGAACGTCGTGGCGCGGGCTTCATGCAAGACCGTCAGGGCCCGAACCGCTCCTACATCAAGATCCCGTACTTCGGCAAGATCCGCTTACTCGGTTACGTGCAGAACATGTGCGACGGTACGAAGCTCTTCTTCAAGGAAATGTTTGCACCTGCTGGCGTGAACAAGCTCCTTTACTATGTAGCTCCGGCAATCCCGTTCGCTATCGTGTTCCTTTCTCCGTGCGTAATCCCGTGGTTTGGACCGATGATCTTTGACTGGGGTGGCGAAACGGTTCGCATTGCAGGTTCCATCATCGATTCCGATGTGGGCGTGCTCTTGCTCTTCGGTTTCTCCTCGATCTCGGCTTACGGTGCCATGCTCGCTGGTTGGGCTTCCAAGTCCAAGTACAGCTTCTTGGGCGCTCTCCGTACGAGCTCGATGACCATCAGCTACGAAGTCTGCCTCGGACTTTCGCTCATGGGCATTTTGCTCCTCGCCGGTTCTTTCAACCTCACGGACATTGTGCAGTGGCAGGAAAATCACGTGTGGGGCATCGTTGCCCAGCCGGTCGCATTCTTCTGCTTCCTCATTGCAAGCATTGCTGAAACGGGCCGTGCTCCGTTCGACGTCGCTGAAGGTGAACCTGAACTCGTCGCCGGTTACCATACGGAATATGGCGCTATGCAGTTCGGTCTCTTCTACATGGGCGAATACTCGCACATCTGCATCAACAGCTTCCTCATTGCAACACTGTTCCTTGGCGGTTATGCAGTTCCGTTTGTGACGACCGAAACGATGCAGGAACACATGGGCGGCTCCCTTGCCATTCTCTGTGGTGTGCTCGCTTTCATCGCTCTCGCTTTCCTCCACATGATTTACCGCTATTCCAGAAAGCTCAAGGCAACGAATCTTACAAACCGCTTTGAAATTCTCAAGGAATACAAGCTTTACAAGATTGTGGCCTGGGTCGCTGCCGCTGCATTTATTGCTCTCGGTGTTTGCGCCTGGTTCTTCTACAATCCTGAAAACTTCGTGGTGAACGGTCTCGCTGTCGGTAGCTTTGCAACCGCAGTCGGTACGGCCCTCATCCACTTGCTCGTACTCGTGGCAAAGAGCCTCATCTTCTGCTGGGTCTGGATTTGGGTCCGCTGGACGCTCCCGCGCTTCCGCTATGACCACGTGATGCACCTCGGCTGGAAGATTATCTTGAATATCGCCCTCATCAACCTCGTGGTGACTGCGGTCATTGCAAAACTTTTAGGGGGTAACTAATGCGCGTTATTAAGCAAAAACCGATGACCGTCATCGAACGCCTTTACATTTTCGAGGCGATTCGCGGTCTGTGGACAACCCTTAAGCATGCGGCTCGTGGCTTGTTCCGCTATGAAGAACTTCCGACGATTTCTTATCCGGAAGGTCAGCCCGAAATCCGCAATACCTACCGTGCCAAGCACCGCTTGATGCTTCGCCCGGATGGTACGCCTCGCTGCGTGGCCTGCGGCATGTGCGCTGCGGCTTGCCCTGCTCACTGCATCTTCATTGAAGCAACGCAGAGCGATGACCCGCGTATCGAAAAGCGCGTAATGCGCTTTGACATCGATCACCTGACTTGCGTGTTCTGCGGTCTTTGCGCAGAAGCTTGCCCGGTCGATGCCCTTCGCATGGATACGAAGCAAATCATTTTCGAACACCGTTCCCGCGAAGACTTTGTGGCACACCTTTACGATCTCACCAACTGGGATCCGAAGGATTACCCGAATGACGAACAGAGCCAGATGGCTCCGGGCGGTACAAAGAATGCCGAGGCCCGCAAGGTCTGGGGCATGGAGGTCAAATAATGCTTGCATTGATTTATTTCATTGTCCTCGCAGTGATCGCAGTCGGCAGTGCCGTTTGCGTGCTCCTCTCTAGACACCCGCTTTATGGCGCCCTTTCGCTGGTCGCTTCGATGGTGTCCCTTGCCGGTATCTACGGCCTTCTCGGAAGTCCGTTCCTCGGTGTCGTGCAGATCATGGTCTACGCAGGAGCCATCATGATGCTCCTCACGTTCGTGATTATGGTCTTGAATGGCGCCCGTGACTCCCACACGCCGATGTTTGACAAGGTTTCGCTCTTTGTGATTCCTGCCGTCATCGTGCTTGCCGGTCTCGTGGGCTTTGCCCTCGTCCGCGCCCCGATCGCCTTTGATGCTGCAACGGTTCGCGGTTCTGTGGCAATCACTTCCAAGACTCTCTTTGATGTAGCTCAGAACGGCCCGGGTTACTTCGTGCTTTTCGAAGTCCTCGGTGTGCTTCTGCTTTCTGCCATGGGTGCCGCAGTGCTTCTCGCCAAGAAGCGCCTTGGTTCTGTGGAATCCGAAAAAACGGAGGATAAACACTAATGGAACTCCAAGCTATATATGTTCAGATCTTGGCCCTGGTCATTTTCGCCATCGGCCTCATGGTCGCGGTCTCTCGCCGCAATGTGTTCTTTGTGCTGATGGGCGTTGAACTTGCCCTGAACGCCGTGAACCTCTCCTTCGTGGGCTTTGCAAAGACTCTGCCTGCGGAGGCAAGCATTGTGGGCCAGGTGGTTCCGCTGTTCTCCATCGCAGTCGCTGCAGCTGAAGCTTGCGTCGGCCTTGCCATGGTCATCCTCATTTTCCGCAACCGTGAAAGCGTTGACGCCGACACGTATTCTAACATGAAGGGGTAATAAGCAATGATTTCTCTTGGTTTGATACCTCTCTTCCCGCTGTTGGGATGCATTATCCTCGGTGCTATCGCCGTCATTTCTTCGGGTAGCAAGAAGGGCCCTGCTGAAGGTTTCGTTGGAACGCTCGCAGTCCTCTTCCCGGCACTCTCCTTTGCTGGTGTTGCTCTCCTTTCGCTCAACATGCCGGAAGGCGGCGTCCGTGAAACGCTCTGCAACTGGATTGACATTCCGATGTTCCGCGTGGATATCGGATTCCTGTTCGATGGTCTTTCCCGCATCATGCTCCTGTTCGTGACTGGCATTGGCTCTCTCATCGCTCTCTACTCGATCGGTTACATGCACGGCGACCGCGGCTTTGCCCGTTACTTCGCCTACATCAACCTCTTCTTGTTCAGCATGATCGTGCTCGTGCTCTCGGACAACTTGCTCCTCACGTTCCTCGGTTGGGAAGGCGTGGGTCTCTGCTCCTACCTCCTCATCGGTTTCTGGAACAAGGATATCAAGAATTGCCATGCCGCTAACAAGGCTTTCATCGTGAACCGCGTGGGCGATATCGGCTTCTTGCTCGGTATGCTCTGCCTCGTGACGATCGGTGGCTCTGCTATCCTCAACTACGATGTGCTTACGAACTTCATCAGCATGGTCATCAATGGTAACCACGTTGACTTGATCGTTCCGGTTCTTTCTATCGCTGGTATCCTCTTCTTCATCGGTTGCACGGGTAAGTCCGCTCAGATTCCGCTCCTTACCTGGCTTCCGGATGCTATGGCGGGTCCGACTCCGGTTTCTGCCTTGATCCATGCCGCAACGATGGTGACTTCTGGCGTCTATTTGCTCGCCCGTCTTGGCAGCATGTTTGCTCTCCTCCCGGTGGTGCTCGACATTATCGTGGTGGTCGGTATGCTCACTGCTTTCTGGGCTGCTGTTGCAGGTCTCTTCCAGAACGACATAAAGAAGGTTCTTGCTTATTCTACCATTAGCCAGCTCGGTTACATGTTCATGGCTTCTGGTGTTTGCGCCTTTGACGCTTCTATCTTCCACGTGTTTACGCACGCCTTCTTCAAGGCGGCGCTCTTCCTTGGCGCTGGTGCCGTGATTCACGCTCTCTCGGGCGAACAGGACATGCGCAAGATGGGTGGCCTTTTGAAGAAGACTCCGGTGACTGCCTGCGTGATGATCTTTGCGTTCCTCGCGATTGTCGGCTTCCCGGGCTTCTCCGGTTTCTGGTCCAAGGACTTGATTCTCGAAAAGATTTTCATGAGTGGCACGATGGGCCAGGCTGTTTACGTCGTGGGCCTCATTACGGCTGTGATTACCGCTGTCTACATGGGTCGCCTCATTATCCTTACGTTCTTCGGTAGCTACCGCGGTTCCAAGGAAAGTGAAGAACACATCCACGAAGCTCCGGCTGTCATGCTCATCCCGATGGTGATTCTCGCCTTCGGTGCTGTGTTTGCCGGTTACCTTTGGGCTGATTCCATCGGCATCAAGTTCTTTGCTGAAACGCTCGCTCCGGTCGTTGGCGCCGCCCAGGCTTACAACACTCCGGCTGTGGTTGCTCACGTGAACCCGGTGGTCTTTGCTGCTCTCGGTACGGTGGCAGCCCTCCTCGGTATGTTCATCGCTTACAAGATTTACGCTAACGCCCGTATCCCGGCTGCTAAGGGTAGCTCCGCTCCTGAAGGTGGCAAGGCTACGTGGACGTTCCTGTTCGATTCCATCCACAAGTACGTGGGTATCATCCCGGTTAACGTGCTTGCATGGATCTGCGATGTCGTTGTCGACAAGATTCTCGCGGCTGCCCAGTGGACGATTGGTGCAATCGCAACGATTCTCGGTGACGGCGCCGCCTCGTTCCAGGTGCGCAAGGTTCGCCTCCAGATTGCCCTTAGCATTCTTGGGCTGGTGGCGTTGTTGGCTATTGTTATTTTGACTGGAGGTACTCTCTAATGCTGTTACATCTCCTTGTCCTCGCCCCGTTCGTCGCCGCCATCCTCATGGTGATGACGTCCAAGGAAGACTCCAAGTCTTCTTCCCGCCTTGCCATTCTGATGGGCATTGGCTTTACCGCCATGTCTGTCGCCTTGATTGCTGGCGGTAGCGTTTCGACGGAAGCTATTGAATGGTTCCAGATTCCTGGTTGCAAGGGACCTGTTTACTACTACCTCACGAGTCACGGACTTGCCTCCTGGATGGTGTTCCTCTCCAGCGGCCTTTCTCTCGTGGCTTTGATTTCTGCACGTGCAATTACTTGCAGAAGCTATCGCAACTTCGCTATCGGCATCTTCTCCTTGATGGGCGCCATGAACGGCACCTTCCTTGCAGCTGATGCTGTGCTCTTCTTCTTCTTCTTCGAAGCCATGGTGATTCCGGCTGCGGTTCTCATCGCTGGTTTTGGCGGCAAGGACAGAATGAAGGCCGCGATGACGTTTGCGATTTACACGTTGGTCGGCTCTGCTCCGATGATGGTCGCTCTCTGGTATTTGCTCTCTATTGCAGATAACTCGACGCTCCTCTCGCTTGCTGTTGCTCTCCAGGGTCTCCCGGAAGGCACTCAGAACGTCCTTCTCGTGTGCTTCCTCTTGGCATTCCTCGTGAAGACTCCGATTTTCCCGTTCCACGGCTGGCAGGCAATCACTTACGCTGAAGCTCCGGCTCCGCTCTCTGCAATCCTCACGGGTGCAATGAGTAAGGCGGGTGTGTTTGGCTTTATCGTCTGGATCCTCCCGATTTTCCCGCTTTCGATGAACGCCGTTTCTTGCATGATGTGGCTTGGCCTCTTCACTGCTGTCTATGGCGCTCTCATGGCTCTCCGCGCAACGGATGGTAAGAAACTCCTTGCCTTCAGTTCCATGGGTCACTTGGGCCTCGCTGTGGCTGGCGTCTTTAGCGTCTCTGAAGCGATGCTCCCGGCTGTGCTCATGTTGCTCGTTGCTCATGGCATTTCGGCTGGCGCCCAGTTCTACCTCATGGGTATTGCAGAACGCATGGCGGGTACGCGTGAACTTGATAAGCTTGGCGGTCTTTCTTCCAAGAATCCGGTCTTCTCGACGCTCTTTGGCTTTGCCGGCGTGATGGCACTTGCAGTTCCTGGTACGGCAGGCTTCGTCGGTGAATTCTCCGTGCTCCTCTCCTTGTGGGATATGGGCCCGCTCCCGGCTCTCGTGGCTGGATTTACCTTGATCCTCTCCGCTGCATACATGCTCCGCTTCATCCAGAAGGTCATCTTCGGGAAGGCTGCTCGTGAATACGAAGAAGGTCGTCGCACAATGCCGCTTGAAGGCGTCAGCATCGGTGTGATGCTTTTGCTCCTCCTCGTGTTCGGTTTCCACCCGGCATATGTGACGAATTCCCTCAATGAAGCTGAATCTACTGAAGACCCGGCTGCAGTTCAGGTGCTGAACAGTGCCGCTCTCAACAATGGCGAAGCTCCGATGACAGCTGAAGAAATCCACCAGTTGGATTCGACTCTCGCTGCCGCCGGTTTCAAGGAGGATGAACGTGCATCTATCATCGCCCAGATGAAGAGCGTTGAAAATCCTGAAGCTGCTGCAAAATCTGAAAATTCTGTGAAGGAGGCTTCCGATGCTAAGTAATCTTGTTTTTCTCTTGCCGGTGATCTTCGTGGTCTTGGGCGGCATGGTGGCTCTCGCTGCTGAACCGTTCTTGCGCGACGAAAACAAGCACAAGGTTCTTCCTTGGGTGGCTGCTTTCTTCATTGCTCTTAGCGTAGCCGCTTTGTACTACGCTAAGACCGAAGCTCTCTTGAACCTTTACGCGATGGACCCGGTTCGCCGCGTGCTTTGCGCTGCAATCCTCCTTTGCGGTTTCCTCGGCATTTCGGGCCTTCAGTGGACTCTTGGCCGTGAACAGTTCAAGGGCGGTGAAGCTTATGGCCTCATGATGCTTGCCACTAGCGGTGCAATGCTCATGACCCAGGCTATCGACTTTGTTGCCTTGTTCATTGCGATGGAACTCACGAGCTTCCCGATTTACGCTCTCGTGGGCATTCGCCGTAAGGACGTGAACGCTAACGAAGGCGTGTTCAAATATTTCGTCTCTGGAGCTGTTTTCAGTGCCATCTTCCTCTACGGTGTTGCATTGATTTACGGTGCAACGGGCTCGACGCATTTCTGCGGTCATGTGCTCGAAGGCCGTATGGCAATCTACAGCATCGGTATGCTCTTTGTGATTGCAGGCCTCCTCTTCAAGGCCGGTGCTGCTCCGCTCCACTTCTGGGTGGCTGACGTCTATACGGGCGCCTCTGTCGCTGTGACGGGCTTTATGGCCGCTGTCGTGAAGGTCGGTGCTCTTGCTGCTCTTGGTACGGTCTGGGTAAGCGTTCTCGTGACGCGCTCCGGTGCCGAAGCTGTGTGGAACCTCGCTGAAAAGGTGACGGTTGCTAATCCGTCCAAGCCGCTCTTCTACGTGGTCTTGGTCGTTGCACTCCTTTCCATGGTGATTGGTGCATTTAGCGGCCTTGCTCAGAAGTCTGTGCGTCGCATCTTGGCATTCTCTGCCGTGATGAACGCTGGCTTTATCGTGATTGGCCTCTTGGTCCCGAATTACCTCGGCAAGGGCGAAATCCAGATGGGCCCGATGTTCTATTTCCTCATCACTTATGCGATTGCCTCTGCGGGCGCCTTGACGGGTATTGCCTACATGTCGGGCAAGGATGATTGCAAGGAAAATCTCGAAGACCTCCAGGGTGCTGGTCGCCGCCGTCCGTTTGTGGCTCTTGGCGTTGCCGTGTGCCTTGCTTCTCTCGCTGGCCTTCCGCCGGTTGCTGGTTTCCTCGCCAAGTTCACGCTGTTCACCGAAGCCTTCAATGCTGATCTCGGCTGGCTTGCCGCTATCGGCTTTGGCCTCTCCTTGGTGGCTGCGGTTTACTACCTCCGCATTGCTTATGTGCTCTTTGCCCCGGCAAAGGACGACAAGTGCTGCGGTGGCGACCATATCTGCTGCAAGGCTAACTACGTATACGTTTACTTGCTCCGCTTTGCTGTTGCCGTGTCTGCTATCGCACTCCTCGTGATTAGCGCTCGCCCGGCACTTGCACTGATCGGATAGTGAAATTTGTCGTTCCCGCCACCGAGCGGAAATCACCTTTTGAAAAACGTCCCGGCTGAAAAAGTCGGGATGTTTTTTTATTGTTTCCTCGGACTTTATCTATATTTTTTGCTGTTGAAAGGAGAGTTAGTATGAATTTGATGAAAAAAATGGCTTTAGTGGCTGCTTGTATGCTTGTGTCTGCCACTTTCGTTGCTTGCAATGATGATACTGCGGTGGCTGCTGATGTTGTTGAACAGTCTTCGTCGAGCGAAGAGTCTGTCGATGATGAACCGTCTTCTTCTAGCGAAATTTCTTCTAGTGAAACGGTGGATGATGGTGATTCCTCCTCTTCAAGCGAAACTGTGGAAAAAGCAGAATCGTCCAGTTCGTCGAAAAAATTGGATTGCGGTCCAATTCCCGATGACGAGGAATTTGTAATGACATATAAGGTGACTTACGATTCCATTGTCGATGCCCGCGACGGTCGTGTTTATAAGACGGTGACTTTTTGGTCTTTATCTCCAGAAATTGGACCATTTAAGTGCGAAGAATTTTCGCAGACATGGATGGCCGAAAATCTGAATTACGCAGATAGCTCTGCCACTCCGAGTTTGTTGGGGAATAACTGGTGCTACGATAATGACGAAGCGAACTGTGATGCTGAAGGTCGCCTTTATACTTGGGCTGCTGCTGTTGATTCTGTGGCTTTAGCGGCAAATGAGGAGAAACCCTTGGATTGTGGCTTTGGCTCAACATGTAATGTCGGAAGTGGTGAAAAAATAGTGCGTGGAATTTGCCCCGAAGGCTGGCATATACCGAATCAGAGTGAATGGGGTTATATTCGTACTAATACTGATGATGTTGTTGGCCCTTTCGGCAAGTCGCTTAAGTCAAAAACGGGATGGGATTGTGATGCCTGTAATGGTACAGATGATTTTGAATTTACGGTACTCCCTATTGGAATGTGGGACTGGAATACATCGAAGTTCAAGGACAGGGGAAAAACGGCGTATTTTTGGTCGGCTCAGGAATATTTCAATTATAGTGCCTATGCAGAGATTTTTAAGTACAATGCGATAGTACCTCATTGGGAATTCATTCAAAAAAGTGCGGGCCTTTCTATCCGTTGTGTGAAAGACGGTGAGGTTTATCGATATGTGGAGAAACCCTCGGATGCGTTCTCTGATTAGTTTTTGCTAATTTTGCGAACGTAGAAAAGAGGAATATTTATGGACAAGATTTATCGTTCTGGTATTGGTTTTGACGTTCACAAGTTGGTGGAAGGCCGCAAGTGCATTATCGGCGGCGTGGACATCCCGTACGAAAAGGGCTTGCTCGGCCACAGCGATGCTGACGTGCTTTTGCATGCGATTAGCGATGCGTTGCTGGGTGCCGCTGGTCTCGGCGACATTGGCACGTACTTCCCGGATACGGACCCTGCTTTCAAGGGCGCCGATAGCTTGGAACTCTTGCGCAAGGTCGGCGAAGAAGTCAAGAAGGCTGGCTACGAAATCATCAATATCGATAGCATTGTGATGTGCGAACGCCCGAAGGTGAACCCGCACAAGGAACAAATGAAGGCAAACATTGCCCGCGTGCTCGGCCTCGACGTAAAGCAGATTGGCATCAAGGGCACGACGACCGAAAAGCTCGGTTTCACGGGTCGCGGCGAAGGTATCGCAAGCCAGGCCGTTGCGATGGTGCGCTCTGTTTAATTGCTTCAAACGTCATTCTGAACGAGCGGAGCGAAGTGAAGAATCCTGTTAAATAAGACTGGATGGGGCGAAGCCCCTACTCTTTGGCTCGGTTATCTATGTTGTTCCCGGTTCAACGCGACCGGGGCTCTCTTGTTTTTAGGGGCTGATTTTACCTAGCTTTTTTCTATATTTTACACCGACTTTAAATACTTTACATTGGTTTTACGGAAAACAATTCACCGCCATGAGCCCGAACTAGCTGAAAGGCAGCGACGATGATCCGGTAGTGGCGCAACATAGGAAAAATACTATATGGCCTGGATGGCTCTTAAAATGTTGGGTTGCTTGGCGCTCCTCATGTTCGGCATGAAGTCGATGAGTGAAGCCTTGCAGAAAATGGCTGGTCCGCAGCTGAGACATGTTCTCGGCACGATGACCACGAACCGTTTTACGGGTATGCTCACCGGTATGTTTGTTACAGCCTCTGTACAGAGTTCGACCGCCACCACGTTGATGACTGTCTCTTTTGTTAATGCGGGGCTTTTGACTCTCATGCAGGCAATTTCGATTATCCTCGGCGCTCACATTGGTACGACGGTTACCGCATGGATCATGAGCCTTGGGTTCTCGTTCAACATCGCAAACTTTGTGTATCCGGCGTTCTTCATCGGCATTATCCTTGTGTACATGAACAAGAAACGCGTTGTGGGCGATTTCCTGTTCGGTGTTGGATTCCTCTTTTTGGGCCTTACGACACTTAAGGAAACTGGCTTTGCTGTGGTGCAGGACCCGGCGGCAAGCGCTTCGATCAGTGCTTTCTTTGCCCGCTTTAGCGATCCGAACTTCTTCAATTCGCTGTTCTTCCTTGTGATGGGTACGGTGCTTACGCTTTGCGTGCAGTCTTCCGCTGCTATCATGGCCATTACGATGATTCTTTGCTCAACCGGCGTTTTGCATATTGACCAGGGCATTATGCTTGTGCTTGGCGAAAACATCGGTACGACGATTACGGCAAACATTGTGGCACTCTCGGCCAATACGCAGGCCCGCCGTGCCGCTCTCGCTCACTTCACGATTAACGTTATCGGTGTGATTTGGGTGGTGATTGTGCTCAAGTGGTTCCTCGGCGCCGTTTGCCATGTGGTCGGCTTTGATCTTGGCATCCGTCCGGGCGACGAAGGCTATGCCGCTAACCTCGCGAAGATTTCCGTGGTGCTCGCCACGTTCCACTCCGCATTCAACGTCTCTAACACGTTCCTCCAGATTTGGTTCATCAAGTACATCGAAAAGTTCGTGTGCCGCGTGATCAAGCCGAAGAATTCCGATGAAGAAGAAGACTCCCGCTTGCACTTCATTAGCTCTGGCTTGATGGGTACGCCTGAACTTTCGCTCCTCGAAGCCCGCAAGGAAATCAGCTTGTTTGCCGTGCGTACGCAGAAGATGTTCCACTTTGTGCCGGACCTTTTGGCCATGAAGAACGAGAACGATTTTGTGAAGCTCTTCGCCCGCATCGAAAAGTACGAAGGCATCAGCGACAACATGGAAATCGAAATTGGCGATTACCTGAACAAGGTGGGCGAGGGCCGCTTGAGCCCGGAAAGTAAGACCGCTTTGCAGTGCATGCTTAAGGAAATTTCTGAAATCGAGAGCATGGGCGACGCTTGCTACAACATGGCTCGTGCTATCAATCGCAAGTTCAGGTGCAAGGGCGAATTTACGCAAGACCAGCTCGAACACATCAAGCATTTGATGCAACTCTGCGACAACGCTATGACGCACATGATCGGCGTTTTGAACGATGTCCCGCAAATCGATGTGAACCGCACGCTGAATTTCGAGAACGAAATCAACGATTACCGCAAGCTCCTCAAGGAAAAGAACGTGGCGGATATTGAATCGCAGAAGTACAGCTACCAGATTGGAGTTCATTACATGGATATCGTGAACGACTGCGAAAAGCTGGGCGACTACATTGTGAACGTGGTCGAAGCCCACGCCAACAGAAGACTCTCTGTGTAATTGCGCTAGGTCCTCACCTTTGTGAGGATGACGAAGATGATTATCATGCCGGCCTTAGTGCCGGCTTTTTCGTTGTCATGTCCGGCCTCGACTGGGCGTCTTCCGTTTGTAAAATCTGTGTAAAGTGCAAATAAAACCTTTGCGAAGTCTTTGCTTTTGCCATTGCATTCCTTCGATGGACTTTTTATCTTGATATTTGCTAAAATCGTATATTTTAGGTATGATATACATTGTAGAAGACGATCTTGAAATCCGCGAAATGGAAGCCTATGCACTTAGGAGCAGTGGCTTTGAAGTTAGTGCATTCGATTGTGCTAAAAAGCTGGATGAAGAGGTCAAAGTCTGCGTTCCGGATTTGTTCATTTTGGACATTATGCTCCCCGGCGAAGACGGTCTTAGCATTTTAAAGCGTCTCCGTGCTCAGGAAAGCACTAGGAACGTCCCGGTCATCATGCTGACGGCCAAGGGCTCCGAGTTGGACAAGGTCAAGGGCCTTGATTTGGGGGCCGATGACTATATTGCAAAACCCTTTGGCATTTTGGAGTTTGTTTCGCGTGTCAAGGCGTTGCTCCGTCGATCGAGTATAAATCTTGAAGCCGAAGAATCGAAAGTTATTTCGCTGGATGGCGTTACGCTCGATGAGGCAAAACACACCGTGGTGGCTGGCGGCGACAATGTGGAATTGACGTACAAGGAATACGAACTTCTGAAATTGCTCTTGTCGCACCCGGGGGTTGTCTATTCAAGGCAACAGATTTTGGAAAAAATCTGGGGTATCGATTTCAAGATGGACACGCGGACCGTCGATATGCACATTAAGACGCTCCGACAAAAACTGGGCGAGCAAGGGTCAATCATTCAAACTATACGTAACGTCGGGTATAAAGCGCAATGAAAGACCGTATACGATACAGCTTGATTTATATGGGTGTCATTGCCGCCCTCTTGGCTGTATTTTTTACGGTGCGAGTCTTCGAAGACGAAATGGCGGACCAGCTCAAGGTCCACTTGCGTGAAAACCTGCGGTTGATCGAAACTGCCTACATTGACGAATCGCTCGAAAGCAAACCGCAAAATTTGGCACGGTTTGCTAGTGCCGACTTGCGAATCACGCTGATTGATTCGACCGGTAAAATCATTTACGATAGCGATGCGAAGGCTGCCGAAATGGAAAACCATTACAATCGCGAAGAAGTTTCCGATGCGATGGAGAAAGGTTTTGGCGAAGATTTGCGGTATTCCTCTACATTGCAGGCCAAGGCGTTTTATTTTGCCAAGCGTTTGAATGATGGCAATGTATTGCGACTCGGGATGCGCCAAGCGAATTTGCAACAGGCGTATTCAAAGACGATGCCGTATCTGATTGCGTTGTTTGCGGCCATTGTCGCCGCTGCAATCTTGATTGCGATTGGGCTTAGCCGTGCGTTTATCAGCCCGCTGAAAAAGCTTGTGGACCAGCTCGGCACGCCTGAATGGATGAATATCGAGAACGTCTATAAGGAAATTGAACCGCTTGTCAATACGATTCGCAAGCAGGATCTTGAACTGCGCTTGACGATTGAACAGCTCTCGAATGAAAAACAAAAAATCTCGCATCTGAAAGATGAATTTACCGCGAACGCATCGCATGAACTGAAAACTCCGCTGACATCGATTTCGGGTTATGCGGAACTGATTGAAAGCGGCATGGCGAAACCCGAAGACGTCAAGATTTTTGCAGGCAAGATTCACAAGGAAGCGAAACGCCTCCAGTCGATTGCCAACGATATCATTACACTTTCCAAGCTCAATGACCGTGAAAGCGAACCTTTGGACCTCAACGAAGAAATCAACCTTTGGAATCTGGCTCAGAGCTGTATCGAAGGCTTGATGCTGAATGCGAACAAGAAAAATATCCAGCTTTCGCTTGACGGCAACCGCAATTCCGAAATTACAGGAAATTCGAAATTGCTTTTCGAAATGATTTTCAACTTGGTGGACAACTCCATCCGCTACACGGAACAAGGCGGAAAGGTCGTTGTCGTCGTTGAAGAAAACGCCATTGTCGTGAAAGATACGGGCATTGGAATTCCTGAAGAATGCCAGTCCCGCATATTCGAACGGTTCTACCGCGTGGACAAGAGCCGTTCCAAGGAAACTGGCGGCACGGGCCTTGGACTCTCCATTGTCAAGCACATTGCCGAAGTCCATCATGCTGCAATACATCTGAAATCGACTGTCGGATTCGGCACCGAAGTCAGAATTGATTTTAAATCTTCTAAAACAACTAAGGTCGTATGATACTCGCTATTTTAAAAATGATAGGTTGCCTTGCTCTCCTCATGTTCGGCATGAAGACGATGAGTGAAGGCTTGCAGAAACTTACCGGTGGACACCTCCGTACTGTTCTTGGGACTATGACAAAGCATCGCGTGGGCGGACTTTTGACCGGTACGTTCGTGACCGCCGCCGTGCAGTCTTCGACGGCAACGACTGTGATGACCGTGAGCTTTGTGAACGCGGGACTCTTGACGCTGAAACAGGCTATCCCCGTGATTATGGGCGCAAACATCGGTACGACAGCGACCGCGTGGATCATGTCGATTTTCGGATTCCAGTTCAACATGAGCAGCGTTGTTTGGCCGTTCTTTGGGCTTGGAATCGTGCTCACGTATGTCCGCAAAAATAGCGTGAAGAGCTTTGGTGAATTTGTTTTCGGTTTTGCCTTTATGTTCCTCGGCCTTACGACGCTCCGCGAAAACGCCGTGGCGATGGATTTGTCGCATAACCAGACGATTATCGACTTCTTTGCCTCGACGGGTGGCTGGGGCATTTTCAGTACGCTTTTGTTCCTCTTGCTCGGCGGCATCCTCACGATGTGCGTGCAGTCTTCGGCAGCCATCATGGCCATTACGCTTATCCTTTGCAGTAGCGGCGTGCTCCCGATTTACCAGGGCATTGCACTTGTGATGGGTGAAAACATCGGTACGACGGTGACTTCGAACTTGGCGGCTCTTTCGGCAAGTACGCAGGCTAGGCGCGCGGCTTTGGCTCACATGCTCTTTAACGTGTTCGGCGTGGTGTGGATTCTCATTGTATTTAACCCGTTTGTGAATATGGTTTGCCATGTGGTTGGCTTCGATCCGACATTTGTGCCGCAAACTCAAGAAGAAATCGCCCAGGCGAGCGTTCGTGTGACGTATGCGCTTTCCGGATTCCATACGGCATTCAACCTTTGCAACGTGCTCCTTTTGATTTGGTTCATCAAGCCGATGGAAAAGCTCATCTGCAAGATTATCAAGGACAAGGACGATGGCGAAGATTTCCGCATCAAGTTTATCAGTGGCGGCCTTATGAGTACGGCCGAACTTTCGCTCTTTGAAGCCCGCAAGGAAATTAACGTTTTTGCAGAACGCACCCTTGAAATGTTCCGCTTCTTGCCGGACCTCCTCAAGATGAAAAATGAAGAGGACTTTGTAAAGCTGTTCGCCCGCATCGAAAAGTACGAAGGCATCAGCGACAGGTTCGAAATTGAAATTGGTGAATACTTGAACAAGGTCAGCGGCGGTCGCTTGAGTATCGAAAGTAAGACGATGTTGCAGTGCATGCAAAAGGAAATTTCTGAAATCGAAAGTATCGGCGATGCTTGCTACAACATGGCTCGCGCCATCAACCGCAAGTTCCATCTTGAGGAAGATTTTACCGAGGAACAGTACAGCCGCATAGAAAACATGATGAAACTTTGCGACCAGGCGCTAGTGCAGATGGTGGATGTTATCGAGGACAAGCCGCATACGAAGGCTTCGAATACGATGACGCTTGAATTTGAAATCAACGATTACCGCAAGATACTCAAGGACTTGAATATCGAAGATATCAATGCGCAGCGCTACAGCTACCAGATAGGTGTGCATTACATGGATGTGGTGAACGACTGCGAAAAGCTGGGGGACTATGTGGTGAACGTCGTCGAAGCGCACGTGAACCACAGACTGCTCGGAAAGTAATCGGAATGGAGCCGCAGGGAATGCGGCTCTTTCAATATTTTTATATTTGCAATTTAGTAGGTGACCTTGGCCCTTTTTAGGGGCGAAAAATGGAGGGCTGTATGAAAAAATTCATGGCGTTGGCTTTTGCCTTGTTCTTTGCGGTAGCAAATGCCGCTGAAACGTATGAGGCTTCGGAAAAAATCACGCAACAGGTTCTGTCAGGGGAACTTTCCCAGACCGTGTATGCTGGCGATGAAATTAAGCCGGTTAAAATTCTATATGAAAATACTGGCCTTGGCGAAGATGCTGTACCAGAATATTCATCGACGAACTTTTTGGAAAATTTGGGCTTGTCGAAAAGGTGGACTAAGGGGCCCGCTTGTGAAATTGCGGGAGAGATGAGAGATGATATTCCCGCTGGTACGTACACTGCATTTATCGTCGTCAAAGACGCTGATGGCAAGTTCGCCAAGACAGAGTTCGAGTTCACTGTGCTGGAAAAAGAAGAAACGTTGTCTTTAAAATGGAATGAAAGTAGCGGTGACGTGAATCAGGAAGTCACTGCGGGTAAGTCTATTACATCTATCGTTTTCGATTACGAGGGAATAACAAGTTATAGCGTAAGTGGACTCCCGTCTGGACTTGTAAAGAATATTGATGAAAAAAAACATAAAATCATGATTGTCGGCTCTGTAAATAGCGATGTAATGTCTGGTGATTATGAATACAAAGTCACTGTTAAGAACGACCAAGGCGATGAAAAGAGCCTGTCGGGAACGATTGTTGTGGAAAGTGGCAAGGCTCGCACATCAATAAAGCTTGTTAGTGAAAAAGCAAGACAGGAAGTCCTGGCGGGCAATGAGATTGAGCCCGTCGTGTTCGAGTTTGCGAATGTTCGTGTCGATGAAAGTTTATCTTCATTTAAGTTCGAAGGATCGTTAAAAGGATCGTTTGCGTATAGTGTAGAAGAAAATAAGCTCACGTGCAGTGGAACTGTCGATGAGAATTTGAAGGGTGGATTATACTCGATAAGAATTATTGCAATTGGTGAAAATAACAATGATACCGCTTTTGCAAACGTTGATGTGATTCGTAAGTCTGTAGAGACGAAGGTATATGTCATTGAAAATGAAACGCAGTCGCTGACTGCCGGCGATTCTATCGAGCCGATTGTTTTCAAGGTAGAACATGGCTCTAATCTTGAGCTTACGAATTTCCCGGGTGGTTACGTGCTTAAAAAAGATGGTAATACGGTGACTATTACTGGGCTGGTTGAAGAAAGTGCTAAGGGTCCGCATGAAGTTGTGCTTACAGTCGACAACAATGCGAGTGCCAAGGCGACGATTAATGTAGCAGCTGGGGTTATGTCGTTCGATGTTATTGAAGGTAGCGATAATCAAACGGTTGTTGCTGGCCAAGAGATTGTTCCGATAGTTTATCAGTACAACCATGTGAAACTTATTAATGGTAAAAAAATCCTTGCTGATTTGGAAGTGAAACAAGATAAAGAAAAAAAACAAGTTAAGATTTATGGAACTGTGGATCCTGAAATGGCGGCCCATGAATACGTTTATTCGTTCGAACTGACGGATTATTATGGAGAAACAAAGACTGTAACGGGCAAGATTAATGTCGTTGCATCTTCGAGCTCGGAGGCGACATCTTCAAGTTCCGCGAAGTCTTCGTCTAGCTCTGCCGTGCAGTCCAGCAGCTCGAACGTCATCCTGAGCTCTAGCGAAGGATCCAGTAGCAGTTCTGTAGTGCAGTCCAGTAGTAGCTCCGCAAAGCAGTCCAGCAGCTCGAATGTCATCCTGAGCTCTAGCGAAGGATCCAGTAGCAGTTCTGTAAAGCAGTCCAGCTCTAGCGAAAAGACCATTAAGATCGTGACGGTGGCAATGAACGGCGTGAAGTTTGGCTATGCAAACAATGCGCTGACGGTTGCTGTGCCCACATCTTCGATGGTGCGTGTGCAAGTGTTCGACTTGACCGGTCATCTGGTCGAAACGTTTGCCGAATCTGTCAATGGTTCCAAGAGCATTAACCTCGCTCATTTGAACCGTGGCAATTATCTGGTGCGTGTCGAAAGCAATAGCATGGTTCGTACTGCAAGAATTGCCGTGAAGTAAGGAAACGCCCTGTCACGTCGTGCTGACGTTCAAAGGGAGAAAATTCCAGTGACTTTAAAAATAGCCCGTGAGCAGGAGCGGCAGAATAACCCTAAAAATAGCCCATTTGGGCTATTTATTTTTTTTACCTCTTTTTTAAATTTGACGCGAGTTAACATAAAATGGGATGCTTTACCCTATGAAAAACATCAAAATATTCGCATTTTTAGCAATTTTCCTCCTTTCTGCGGCTGTTTCGACCGCATGGGCAGTGGATGTCACCTTGACTTACAAAATCGAAGTCCAAGGCACTTTACCTGTGGCGCATATCTATAATGCCGCAACAGGCGAAGAAGTCGCTTCCTGGGATCATGGCATTAAAACTCTTTGGCCTGCGAACGAAGGGCACACCATGAACGATGATTACAAAATCACTTTCAAGCCCAATCAAGGTTTGGACAAGACCGACAAAAACGAAAACAACAAATCGACATCCACGACGGCCTTCAGGACCGAAAAAGAAACGGATTTCCAGGTGAAGGTGGGCAAAGAGGGCTTTTACTTAAAAAGCGTGACGTTCAAGGAAAATAATACTGTGAAAGCGTCTTCCTCCAACATCGCCCCAAACTCAACCTCCATCGGAGTGAGTGTTCCGAAAAACAAGTTCTTCAACTACATCACCGTGGTGCTGACGGTCGATGCCTATACCGTGAGTGTACCTGAAAATCTTACCATCAGCGACGCTTTTGCGACTATCAGCGGTGTCAATTACTACAAGGCTGGCGAAACGGTCACCTTCGGTTTCTCTGGTTCCGGCAGTGTAGTGTATTTTGTCAATGGTGAACGTATTGAGGGCAACAGCGTTACCGTGGGGAAAAAAGATTTGAAGGTGGAAATTGGCATCCCCTACATCGACGAAAACGGTAAGACGCAAATCCGTGAGCCAGGCGAATACACCGTGCTCACAGAGGATAATAAACCCAATGAAGATGGAGTCATCAACCTTAATGGCGGCTGGTACGTGGTGCAGGGCAAGGTGAAATACGCGAGCCAAGTCAAGTTTAGCGGTGAAGCTCATCTCATCCTCGCGGACGGTGCGGAGATGGTGATTGAAAGTGAAAGTATGTATGGAATCTACGCTTTGAATAACTTGACCATCTATGGGCAGAGCGGACAAGGTGGAATTTTGAACGCCACCGCAAATGGCAAAATCGGTTCCGGCATCTACGGCAAGGGAACAGTCACGATAATCGGCGGCACGGTCGAGGCCTCTGGCACAAACGGCTACGGCATCTACGGTGATAAAGGAGTCACGATAAGCGGCGGCACGGTTACGGCCACAAGTACAAACGGTTCCGGCATCTACGGTTATAACGGAGTCACGATAAGCGGCGGCAGCGTCGAGGCCGTCGGAAAAGACGGCATCGACGGTTCTAAAGGAGTCACGATAAGCGGCGGCAAGGTCACGGCCACTGGCATTGGCTTCTACGGCATCCATAGCAGCATTGGGAACATCACCCTTGGCTGGACGAACAGCACCGACTTCATCAAGGCGAGCAGCTACTACTACAGCAATAAGGGCTCCGTCCAAATCGCCGAGGGCAAGTCGTTCAAGGACGAGAAAGGCATCGTATATAGCGGCACGCTCACTGGCGAGCAACTTTCCGCTATTAAGGGCAATAGACTTGAGCCTTGCTACGCAGTGACGTTCGATGCTCAGAACGGCGACGACCCCATAATGCTTTTGACTACTTTCGACGAAAACGGTGTTGCTCACGTCAAAAAGCCCAACGACCCGATTCGCAGCGGTTTCACGTTTGAGGGTTGGTTTACCGCCACAGACGGCAACACAGAATTCGACTTCTCCGCTGCAATCACCGGCAATACGACAGCCTACGCCAAGTGGAAGGAGAATGCACTTGTCGAATACATCGACGAAAATGGCGCGCCGAAGAGTGTTACGGATTACACCGTGCTCACAGAGGATAATAAACCCAATAAAGATGGAGTCATCGAACTCCCCGGCGGCTGGTACGTGGTGCAGGGCAAGGTGAAATACTCGAACCAAGTCAAGTTTAGCGGTGAAGCTCATCTCATCCTCGCGGACGGTGCGGAGATGGTGATTGAAAGTAAAAGTAGGTTTGTAATCTACGCTTTGAATAACTTGACCATCTACGGGCAGAGCGGACAAGGTGGAATTTTGAACGTCACCGCAAAAGCTTCGTTCTGTTTCGGCATCTACAGCAGTAATGGAAGAATCACGATAAGCGGCGGCAGCGTCACGGCCACTGGCACAAACTATCCCGGCATCTACGGTGATAAAGGAGTCTCGATAAGCGGCGGCAAGGTCACTGCCACTGGCTCTAACTCTAACGACGGCATCTCCAGCTATTCTGGCGATATCACGATAATCGGCGGCAAGGTCACTGCCACTGGCTCTAACTACGGCATCTCCAGCTATTCTGGCAATATCACCCTTGGCTGGACGAACAGCACCGACTACATCTATGCAAACGGCTACTTTCTTAGAGACTATAAAAAAAATGTCTCCATCGCCGAGGGCAAGTCGTTCAAGGACGAAAAAGGCTACGTGTATAGAGGCACGCTCACCAAAGGTCAAGTTTCCGACTTCAAAGGTCAAAAACTCGAACCATTTGAAGGTGTAAGCGTATCTTTTGTCGATAACTTCAGCGGAGCTTCGGATGTTTTTGCTGAAATCGCCGTTGACGGAGAAGGCCATGTCTCAGCCCCGTCAAAGCACCCGTTCCATAGTGGCTACGCATTCGTCGGCTGGTTCACCTCACCCGAAGGCGGCTCGGAATTCGACTTCACGGTCAAAGTCACTGAGAACACGACTGCCTACGCACATTGGAATGAGAATACGCCTGTCGAATACATCGACGAAAACGGCGGAACAAATGAAACCAAGAATTACATTTTGCTCACTAATGACATATATGTAGAAGATGACCTCCTCGGCGGCTGGTACGTGGTGCAGGGCAAGGTGAAATACTCGAGCCAAGTCAAGTTTAGCGGTGAAGCTCATCTCATCCTCGCGGACGGTGCGAAGATGGAGATTGAAACTGAAGGTGAATATGGAATCTATGCATCGAAAAATCTGACCATCTACGGGCAGAACGGGCAAAGCGGAATTTTGAACGCCATCGCAAATGGCTCAAGCGGTAACGGCATCTACAGCCGTTTTGGCGATATCACGATAATCGGCGGCAAGGTCACGGCCACTGGCTCTAGCTTCGGCATCTACGGTTCTAACGGAGTCACGATAAGCGGCGGCAGCGTCACGGCCACTGGCTCAAACTACGGCATCTACGGTTATGACGGAGTCTCGATAAGTGGCGGCAGCGTCACGGCCACTGGCGAAAACGGTGTCGGCATCTACAGCGTTTTTGGCAATATCATGATAAGCGGCGGCAGCGTCATGGCCACAGGCAAAAACGGTTACGGCATCTCCAGCTGGGATGGAAATATTACCCTTGGCTGGACGAACAGCACCGACTTCATCTATGCAAGCAGCTACTACTGCGAAAAAGGCTCAGTCTCCATCGCCGAGGGCAAGTCGTTCAAGGACGAGAAAGACATCGTATATAGCGGCACGCTCACTGATGAAAATCTCGAATATATCAAAAACAAAACGCTTACGCCGCCCAAGCCTTTCCCCGACAATATTGTTATCGCCAATATTTCCGGCGCAACCTACACCGGGGATTCGATTCGCCCGGAACCTGTTGTAACCATCGGCGAAAATGTGCTTGAACTGGGCAAGGACTACACGCTTGCTTATAAAGACAACTTGAACGCTTCCGATACGGCTAAAGTAATCGTCAAGGGGGCTGGAAAATATTACGGCGAAGTCCAAAAGTTATTTACAATCGCCAAGGTTCCGCTCACCGTCACCGCGAAGGACAAGTCCATCGTTTACGGCAATGAACCCGCAAATGACGGTGTTGAATACAGTGGCTTTATCGGCGAAGAAAATGAGTCGGTTTTGGGTGGCGAGCTCTCGTATAGTTACAGCTACAAAAAGCTCGACAAGGTCGGTAAGTATACGATTACACCTAGCGGCCTGACAGCCGGCAACTACGAGATTACCTTTGCCGCAGGCACGCTGACAGTCGAGATCGCTGCTGTTTCTGTGGAAGCTCCGGTCGCCGAGGAAAAGCTCGTTTACAGCGGCAAAGCCCAGGAACTTGTAACGGCAGGCAAGACCAACTTCGGAATGTTGCTTTACAGCCTCGATGGTGAAAATTACGGTGCTGAAATCCCTGCTGCCACGGATGCAAAGACCTATACCGTCTATTACAAGGTCGAAGGAAGTGACAACTGGAACGCGCTTGAAACGAAAACAATCGAAGTGTCTATCGCGAAGGCTGATATCTCTGTGGAAGCACTGGCAGCCAAGGAAAAGCTCGTTTACAGCGGCAAAGCACAGGAACTTGTAACAGCAGGCAACGCCAACTTCGGAGCGTTGCTTTACAGCCTCGATGGTGAAAAATACAGCGCCGAAATCCCAGCTGCCACGGACGCAAAGACTTATACCGTCTATTACAAGGTCGCAGAAAGTGACAACTGGAACGCATTCGAAGCGAAAACAATCGAAGTGGTAATCGCGAAGGCTCCGCTTACAATCACCGCCAAGGACAAGACAATCGCCTACGGCGATGAACCTGCAAATGACGGCGTGGAATACAGTGGCTTTATCGGCGAAGAAAATGAGTCGGTTTTGGGTGGTAAGCTCACGTATAGCTACGATTACAAGAAGCTCGACAAGGTCGGCAAATATACGATTACGCCTAGCGGCCTGACCGCCAGCAACTACGAGATTTCGTTTGTCGCGGGAGCCTTGAACGTGGAACCGAAGGCAACGCATTACGCTGCCGTGCAGGTCCTCGAAGACGAAAACGGCAAGCGTGCCGAAATCGACGGCGAATACGGCGAAGGTGATGGAATCGTTATTACGGAACCGCTGGAAGTTGCAAGTGTTGAATTTAGCCGCGACTTCTCGACGCAGGGCTATTCGACAATCGTTCTCCCGTTCGACGTGAATACGAGCAAGTTAAGCGGCGTGGATTCCGTGCTTTCGTTTGCCCGCATTGTCAAGGAACAGGGCGAAATGGCTGTAGGCATGAAGGTCGTGTGGGAAGCTTCTGCCTCCCATGTGGATCTGAAGGCCAACACGCCGTACATGGTGAAGATGACCGGTGCAAAGCTCGGCATTGACGGCGGCGTGACATTGCTGCCGACCGAAGCTGCCGTGACCAAGTCTGACGCCCAGAACGATGGCTGGGAATTCCGCGGAACGTATGCTTACAAGTCCTGGCAGGAAGGTGACGAAGACTTGTGCAGGGTCTACGGCTTTGCCGGTGGCTCCAACGACGAAGTTTCTGAAGGTGATTTCGTGAAGTTCACGGCCGGTGCAAGCCTCCGTCCGTTGCGCGCCTACCTCATCAACACGAACAGAACCTGCGGCGCTCCTAAGATGGCACGTGCCTACGGCGATTACGTTCTTGGTGCAAAGTCTTCCATTGACGATCTCCCGGAAAGCATGAAGGTGGTCATTGTCGGAGAAGACGGATACACGACGGTCATTGGCCACTTCAATACACGCACAGGCGAGTTCACGACAGGCACAAGCGTGCGCAAGTTTGACCTGAAGGGCCGCGCAGTCCGTGGCACGCCGAGCGCCCGTGGCGCCTACTACGGCAAGAGAGTTAAAAAGTAAAAAGGAATGAGTTTTATGCAAAACGCAAAAGAACAGAAAAAAGAATACCAGAAACCTGAAATGAAGGAAATCCTCCTCAAGACCGAGGGAAGCCTCCTTCAGAGCAGCGACCCGTTTGGCAGCGATCCGTCCGGATGGAACGGCCCGGGCGCATAGCTTTGGGAATGCTCGTTAAGTGAAAAGACTCCGCCACGGCGGAGCCTTTTTTGTTTTGAAAGCGTGCGGGGATGTTTCAGCACTCTCGTCATGCTGAGGCAACGCCGAAGCATCCAGTCAAATTGTGCCATTCGTCATTCTGAGCGTAGCGAAGAATCCAGTTAATTCGTGGCATCCAGTCAAATCTTGATGCGTACATTAGTATGTAAAAATTTACGTCGAAAACGTAGGACAAATCCGGCAAAAAAGCGTGTTAATGTAATGGGGGCCATATTACAAACATCCCCCTAAAGGAAAACAAATGACCGAAAACACGACTTCAGAAAAGAACGCCTACTATATCGTCACAAATGCGCAGGGCGAACAGTTCCTGCTTCCGTATTACAGCGAAACGTTCCGTGTGCTGATGGATGACAAGGATACCATCCGCGACATGCTGAATTGTTTGCTTGGGTTCGACAGCGACCATGAAATCGTCGATCTTGATTATGAGTTCGAAAAGCCCATTGACGTTTTCATGCCGGAAGACGACTCCGCGCGCCTTGATGTGTGGGTAACCACCAAGGACAATCGCTATTTCAACATAGAGATGCAGAATAGAAATCATCCGTTCTTTCTTGACCGCCTGCAACTCTACAATTCCTACCAGACATTGCGAGGCAAGTACGAATACAACCGCTCGGCGTATTTTAAGGCGATGGACGAAAAACAGCGCAAGGTTCATTTCTATGAACTACCTGAAATGATTTCCATTTGGCTTTGTAATTTCTCGATTCTCAAGTCAGATGATATTTTCAAGGACACCTGGGCGGTCTATAGCGAGGATGAAGTTCGCCATAGCGATGCGACGCATAAGGCTCTTCCCGTTTTCAGTAAAAATAGGTATATTGTAGTTGACTTGCCGAGCTTTAAGAGGATACGCAAGAACATCAGTTCACGCGAGGACTACTGGCTGAAACTCTTGTCGCAAGGTCCGCTTGAAGTTCCCGAATCGAAGGACCCGATCTTTAGGGACGCCCTCAACCGTTTGCGCGTAAGTCGCATAAAACCTGAACTGCTAAAAGCCCTGGAGGAACACATGTTCGATAAACACGCTGATGAAGCTATCGAAGCCGAGATTTGGCTCAAAGCAGAAGCCAAGGGCGAGGCTAGAGGTCGCGAACGGGAACGGTTAGAAAATAAAAACGACACTGTGACTGTTTTGCGTGATATGGGTCTTTCCGAAGAAAAAATTGCCGAGGCGAAGGCTCGGTTGGAGGCTCTTCAGCAGAGCCGCCTTTCCAGGTAATCTTTAATCCTATACTTTTCCCATAATCCAGTCCAAAGGGCTGGATTTTTTTTTGGCGTGTTTATTCGTAAAAAAAATAGCCCTGCTTTGGCAGGGCTGTTTTCCGTAATGTAATCCTTATTAGCTGCGTGCGGCGAGTTCTTCAGGAGTTCTCATAAGAATGTCCCAGTCACCGCGCTTGATGATCTTGTAGGCGTAGCCCTGTTCCGTGAGGAACAGCTGGCGGTTCATGGCGAATTCCTGTTCCTTGGAATCCTGCGTCACGATGCTGTAGAAGTGGGCGGCGCCGCCGTCGCTCTTCGGGCGCAATACGCGGCCGAGGCGCTGTGCTTCTTCCTGGCGGCTTCCGAAGGTACCGGAAATCTGGATAAGCACGTTGGCGTCCGGCAAGTCGATAGCGAAGTTACCGACCTTCGAAACCATGAGGTTCTTCTGCGCGCCCGAACGGAATGCTCCGTAGAGCTTTTCGCGTTCCTTGTTCGGAGTCTTGCCTGTAATCAGCGGGATCTGCAAGTCTTCGGAGAGCGCTTCGAGCTGGTCGATGTACTGGCCGATGATAAGCACACGGTCATCCGGCTTGCTGAAGTACTTGAGCAAGCGTTCGACGATGTCCGTCTTTTCGGGGTTCGTGCTCGCGAGCGTAATCTTGTCGCGCACGGGGGCAAGCGCATACTTCATCTTGAGTTCCGGATCCATCGGGATGCGGATTTCGTTACAGTCAGCGGTGGCAATCCAGCCCTGTGCTTCCAAGATGCGCCACGGAATGTCGAACTTTTTCGGGCCAATCAAGCTGAACACTTCGGTTTCCTTGTGGTCTTCACGGACGAGCGTTGCCGTAAGGCCCAGGCGGCGAGTGGCCTGCATTTCGGTACTCAAGCGGAACACCGGAGCCGGGAGCAAGTGCACTTCGTCGTAAATCATGAGGCCCCACTTTTCCTGGCTGAAAAGCGGGAAGTTGGCGAGTTCCTTCTTGACCTCTTCTTCGGTCATTTCTGGTTCCTTGCCTTCCTTGTTTTCGTCACCCTTCTTGGCGCGCTTGCGTTGCGTCAAGATCTGGTAGGTGGCAACCGTCACCGGGCCGATTTCTTTCACTTCGCCGGAGTATTCCTTGACCTGGTCAAGCGTAAGGTTCGTCTTGTCGCAGATTTCGCGGATCCACTGGCGCGAAGACGAAATGTTCGGAGTCAAAATCAAAGTTTTAGTTTGTACCAAAGCCATTGTGGCAAGGCCAATCACAGTCTTACCGGAACCGCAGGGGAGAACGATCACACCGGAACCGCCCTTTTCGCTACCACTGGCGTAGAACACCTGTGCGGCATCCTTCTGGTAATCGCGGAGCTTGAACGGCTTGCCTGAAACGGTTGTTTCGCGGAGCTGGATGGGGAGCGGGTCGCCAACGGTGTAACCGGCCAAGTCTTCGACCGGGAAACCTGCGTTGGTAAGGACCATCTTCAAGTGACCACGGCGTTCCGGGTCAACAACGACGTGCGTGTCGTCAATGTGCTCGATAATAAAAGGTTCAACGTCCTTGAGCTTGCAAATTTCAAGGAACATTAATTTATCATCAGATTCCATCGTCAAGCGTCCGTCTTCTTTTTTGAGACGAAGCAAGCCGTAACGAGCCATGTAGTCTTCGATTTCCGTGACGACCGTCGGCGGAATGGGGTAGCGGCTCTGGCTTTCGAGTCTTTCGAGAACTTCAGGAGCGCGGAGGCCTGTTGCGGCAGCGTTCCACAAGCTCAAATGAGAAATCTTGTAAGTGTGCAGGTGCTCTGGGCTTTTGACAAGCTCTGTAAAAGGAGCGATTGCATCACGTGCGGTAGTGTAATTAGGATTATCGACCTCGACCATAATTTCGAGGTTACTTTGTACAATGATTGCGCCATTCGGATTCATAGAGTGCCAAATTTAGTTATTTAGGGCGCGTTTCGCAAGTCGTACGTTTTTGCTGAAAATCTTACAAAAAGGCTTTGGTATATAAAAGGAGATTCCCGCTCGGAGGCGGGAATGACATGAAAAAAAAACTCCCCGGACTTGTGTCCGAGGAGTCTTTCGAGCCGCCCAGCAGATTTGAACTGCCGACCTGCTGATTACGAATCAGCTGCTCTACCAGCTGAGCTAGAGCGGCGAACGGGGACAAATATAGTAAAACAATGATTTCTTGTCAAGATTTACTGACAACCTTTATTTTTTTTTCTATGATTGGTCTACGAGAAAATTTTAAACATGGAAGCTTAACATATGGCTAACGAATCTAATAACAATAATTCCGAACTTAAAGCCTTCTTTGTCCAGCACGGTACGAAGATCGCTGTGGCATTCGTCGTTATCTTTGCTCTCATTGCTGGCATTGTCCAGTATAAGGAAGCTCGCAAGGTTGCCGCTGCCGAACAGAGCGAACTCATCGGTGTGGGCCTTACTTATCTCTATGCAAATGAAAAGGATAGCGCTCTTGTTGAATTCGAAAACAAGATTGCTTCTGGCAAGCTCGAAGGCCTTGCTCTTGCCAAGGCTTCTCTCCTCGCTGCTAATATCAAGTACGAAAAAAAGGACTTCGATGGTGCTGCCCTCCTTTTCCAGAACGCTCTTGATAACGCTGGTTCTGTAGCTCTCGTCCGTTCGGCTGCCATGCATGGTCTTGCCGCTGTGAAGATGGAAAAGGGCGACTTCTCCGCTGCTGCAAACTTCCTCGAAAAGTACATTGCAGAATTCGGCAAGCGCACTGGCGACAAGGAAGACCGCTACCAGAAGGACGAACCGGCTGACGAGGTCCCGATGGTTGCAGACGCCATGTGGAAGCTCACTCTTGTATATCAGCAGCTCGGTGCAAGCGACAAGGCTAAGGCTACTGCCGAACGTCTCCTTGTGGTCTACGGCGACAATCGCGCATTCGCTGATAAGGCTCGCAAGTTCCTCGCAGCTCTCTAATCGCTGATTTTTGAAAAATTTAAGTCCGTCTCCTTATCGGGGACGGGCTTTTTTATTTATGTGCTTACCATAAAAATCTATTTACAATCAACGACTTATAAAAAAAGTATATTGATTTTATACACAACCTAAAAGGGAGGGTGGGCCATGAAAATATTTTTATGGGCTTTAATTGTGGCCGTCGTGTCATTATCTTTCACTGCGTGTGGAGATTCCCCAGAAAAGTTTGTGAACGATGTGGTCGATAGCGGAATCAAGTGCGAGACGCATGAGTACGATAAGGCGAAGTGCGATCAACTTGCAGTTGAGTTTAGATCGCGTAACCACAATTTTAGTGAAGACGAGCAAAAACGTATTCAGAAACAGGTCGTTGAAAAGTTCTTTATTGAATTGAAAAAGCTAAACGATAAAAATTCAAAAGCAGGATCGACGCTGTAGGCCTGTTGTTAAATGGCGAGTGTCCAGCCTATGGCGAACAGTGCGTAGTAGGCGAGGACTCCAAAGATGTCGGTTGCGACAGTTGGCGCTCCCCAGCGGAGCGTCTTTTTTGTCGGGATAAATCCGCAAAGCAGGCCTGCGATAAATCCGTACAGGTGGCCGAGGATGTCGGCGTTTTCGCCGAGACCGAGGAATACGGCGAGCGAGGCGGCGCCGCAGAGCGGCGCAAATCGGCGGAGCAGGCCGTGCGTTTCGCGCGGCATGAGACGGAATTCGATGACGGCGAGGCAACCGATGGTTGCAAAAACGAAGCCGGAAAAGCCGAGCGAACGGAAGCTTGTCTGCACTGTGAGTGCGACGAAGAAGTTGGCAACGGCGCTTGCGACTGCCAGGAACGGCACGAGCTTAGCAAGTGGAATTCTGTAGTGCAAAAGGCTTAGCGCCAAGAATCCCGAGACGAGATTACTGGCGAGGTGGCGGCTGTCAGCATGGAGTGTCATGGCGGTAATCGTGCGCCACCATTCTCCGCGCAAGATTTTTGATGCATCGGCAATGCCTGCATTGTGCATCTGGACGGCAATATCGGAAAAGTCCAACAGCGTGCAGGCAATGGGAACGGCAAGCACCCACAGCGGGTGTAGCGTGAACTTGAGCGGAAGTGGCGGGTTCTCGTCGCGCGGTGGATTTTCACGGTGGTAGAGGCGGATCTGAAATTGCGCTGCACGGCGTTTTTCGGGCTCCACGAAGATCTGGAACGGGCCTTCTTCGGAGCGCTCGATGCGGTGCGTAATGCCTTGAGACAAAAGCACGAGACTCTCGTCGCGGATTTGCCTGAAACCGCCTTCGCTGATGCGGACGTCGGGCGGAATTTGGGGCTGTTCTTCGAGTTGCTCGGAGCCCTGTTCTGTTGAAGGCTGCGCGGTCTGCGAAAAATCGATGCTTTGTTCTGTCGAGGATGGCGCGGATTCTTGAAATGCTGACGGAACTGCGAGCGACTCGCTTGTATCGACTGTGCGTGACTCTGTTTCGAATTTGTCTGTATCCGGTCTGCGGCGAATCATGGGCGACATAAAGCGGGGCATGGCTACCTTCCTGATTTTTTTTGAAACGCTGTTAGAGCAACTGTGCCGCAGACGTGAGCGCAAACTTGCCGGTTGCCGTTTCGCATTCGGCACGGACGTAGGCGAAACCGAGCGTTGCAACGGGGATGTCGGCGTGGTCGGGTGTAGCGACTTGGCTTCCAATCATGACTTCTTCTTCGGGGGCGAGCTTGCCGTTTGGCTGTATGCGGCGCCCGTAAATGCGGACGTAGCGGAAACCTCCGCCGGTTTCTTTGTTGCTGCGGGCATGGAACGTGATTCCGTTATCGTCGCGTTCCCACCAGAGGGCTGGACCGTCTGTGATGTAGCAGTTGTCGGCGGCGAAGGCTGCGTTAATGGCGGCGAGAGTCAGCGAGACTTTACTGGATCCTTCGACTTCGACCTGACGGTCTTCGCTCAGGATGACACATTGGGGATGACACATGGTTGTCGAACCGCTCTCGTCTCTCGTCTCTCGTCTTTGGACTTTCGCTTCGCTCAAGTCCCAACTGTTCGGCTCGGTCATGCCCAACTGCGTTGGTCGCGGCTCTCGCCTTATACAGTTGTCGTCTAACTTTATAACAGTGCGGACATTCCCGAAGGTATGTGCGCGGGTGTGCTTTAGCGATATGAGCGGCAAGTCTACAGCCGTCATGCTGTTCAAGTCACCATGGGCATCGTTCCCGCCGATGGGGAGCAAATAATTGCCTTTGCCTAACTCATTTATCCAAAATTCTCGGCCGAGCTTGAAGCCTTCATCGCGGATGCCGTTCCAGAATTGCAGCCCGCGAATCGAATGCTTGTTTTTCAGTTGCAAATCTTCGGGCTTCCAGTAACCGCGACGGAATACGAACTTTTCCAAGAGTCCCATTTGCTGGAACGGGTGCGCTGCGAAGCAGTGCGCTTCGGTCATGTTCAGGATTTGCTTGATGCTGCGCGTCGGTCTGTTTTCAAGCCAATAGCGGCCGCAGTCGCCGAGCCCCGGGAGGTAACCTTCGGGGGCGAGGACAGTCATGTGAACATTCTCGCCTTTGCTGTTCCCTGCAGATACTTCTTCGCCGGCGAGCATGAGCGGCATGTCGTTGCCGTTTTCATCTTTCTTTGGGAGCGCTGCAATCTCTTCGCACAATTTTTGGAATCTCGGAACGGGTGAGTCTGCTTCCTTGGTGTAGTCCTCTTGTGTGAATGCAAAGTCGTAGGCGTGGTCCGTGCAGTTCACAAAGTCGAGCCCGACCGCTTTGGCAGCGAGCTGCAAAACTTCTGGCGTGGCGCCGTATTCCACATGGTCTGCGGAGTAGTGCGTGTGGCAGTGCATTTCGCCCGCGGCGTAGCCGGGGGCGATGGGGGGCGTCTCGTTCAAGACTTTAAAGCGGAGCGGGACGGGCTTAAGTCTCGGCAAGTTCCAACGTTCAAACGTTTGCGATTTGCCTTCGCGTTCTACTGTTAGTTTGCAATGCGCTTCGTATGTGCCTGTCGGAATTTTCCCAAGCGTAAGCGGAATGAATCTCATCTGCTCGCGGACTTCGATATTCAAATCTTTGCAAATGATGATGTCCGGCTGTGGCACGTCTTGTGTTTGCTGCGCATCTTGTAATAGCAACGCATCTTGCTGCGCATTTTGCGTCCGCGCTTTTAGAACGATTTCCGCGCTTTTAATTGTTGTCGGGAAATGGTCTGCGTCCCGCATGACAATCCAGAGGTAAGGCTCGATGCCTGGCACAAACTGGAATGGCGCATCGAAAATAATTTCGGGCCACGGCTTGTAAAGGAGCGACCAGGGCAGCTTGAACTTAAAATGCGTTTCTGCATAACGCAATTTTTCCCCCGGCCAAAAACTCATCAGTCACCTTTTGATTTTACGTTTGCAGGATCCACGTTCTTTTTAGGCGTGTCTTGAGGTACGGGCGTATTTTTCGGCGCATTTCCCGGCGCAGTTCCAATAGAATCCTGCACAACGCTTGTGTCGATTTTCGCGGAATCTAGTGCAGCAGATGAAGAATCTTGTGCGGCAGATGAATCTTGCACAGCGGATGAATCTTGAACTGCGGACGTGTCACGGACTACGCTCGTATCAATCTTTGCGCTATCCTGAACGGCGGTTTTTGCTGAATTTTTTGTATCGTCGATAATTGTGACTTTGGGTTTCTTGTCTCCGTCGTCATCATCATCGTCGTCGTCATCCTTGGGTTCAGGCTTGTTCCAAAATCCAAAAGAGCCTCTGATTTGCAACTGTATTCCACCCAGGTTCCACTTTGCTTTTTCCTTGGGACCGTTCGGGACAATGTCCGAGAAGTTTTTTTCGGATTCCACTGAAATGGAATTGAACCCAATATCGCCATAAAGCTTAAAGTTCTTCCAGGTAGCAAAAAGGTAACCAACGCTCAGGCCAAACCCAGAACCGTATATTGGGGTCTTTGCGCCCAGATAGCCCCAGGTTGTGTAGATCTCTGTTCCTGGCAAGGCCCAGTACCAACGGACGGCAATGCTGAATAGTCCGCCTGTGCTAAGCGTTATGAAGTTCTTGGGCAATGCAAAACGGTATTCGAGGAAAAGCGGAACGCCTTGCAGTGTGTATTCGTAACTATGCGTGCCACTCCTGCGGTCGGTCAAAACGACAGATTCGTTGTCGTAGATGAAACCGATACCGGTACTCAAAAAGTGGTCTTCCAAAAATTGCCACTGGATTCCCGCCGTAACAGGGAAGCAGAAGTTCACCTTCTGAAAGTCCTGCTTGGCGACATTCAAGGATTCGGCTCTGTTGACGGCGTTCGCCTTAAAACCATAATAGATGGTGTCGATGGCATCTTGGAAGTACTTACGCTCTTCAAAGCTTAAAAAAGAAATGGAGGGCTGTACGAATACAGATAGGATGGAATTGTCGTGGTCCAGTTTTTCTTCACTTGCGGCAAAGGTCGTTGCTGAAACTAGCAATGACGTAAGGAGGGTGAAAACTATTTTGGACTTGAATTTCATCCGTTTGCCTATTCAGCCAATTTCTTTTCTTCTTTCTGGAGGCGCTTCTTTTCGGATTCCTTCTTGAGGCGCTTTTCGTAGGATTCTTCGGCGCTTGCAATTTTGTCATTGGCCTTGTTGATGCGCTTCAGAATTTTCTCGTCCTTGTCTGCTTCGTTCTGGGCGATGGCGAGGTATTGCCTTGCCGGGTCAAACTGGTCGAGGTCCGTATAGGCGTCCGAAATGAGGAACAAAGCTTCCTGGCGGTGCTTTGCCTTGGGGTAGGTCTCCAAGTATTCCTTGAAGTAAATGACGGCTGCTTGCGGCTTTTCCATGCGCAAGTAAAGACGGCCTGTCTGGAATTCCTTCTCGGCTACGCGGTCTACGAGGAGGTTGTAATAGTAGTTGACGGAATCGCGGAGCGGCGTATTCGGGTGGTTTGCGAGGTAGCGCTCAAAGTCCTTCATGGCGGTCGTCGTGTTGGATTCGTCGCGATCGATTCTGTATTCCATGTTGAACGAAGAGACTGCCTTGCGGAATTCTGCGGTTTCTGCAAATGGGGAACCCGGGAAGTTCACGATGAAGCTTCCGTATTCGCCACGGGCTTCAATCCAGTGCTCCAGGTTGAATTGGCTTTCGGCGAGCAAGAACTGGGCCTGTTCCATGTAGCCTGACCCTGCACAGGTAGAGAGGATTTCTTCTAGTTTTTCGACTGTTCTGCCGTACTTCTTAGCCTTGTAGAGTTCTTCTGCTGCTTCGTAGCGAGTCTTGCACCATTCTGTGTGTGTCATTTTTGTAGAAGAGGCTGTAGAACAACCCATCATAGTTGCCATATAAAGGAAAAGAGGAACGAACAGGGTACTCTTGAAAACTTTTTTCATTTTTTTTCTTTGGTTAATTCTAACTTTCATGCTGTAAAGTAGAAAAAAACGACTCTAGAGAAAAATGATTTTAGTCCGCTATGTCTTGAAAGAGCTTATTGGTCCTTTTTTGGCTTCGCTCTTTGGCATTACTTTTTTGTTCGTAGTTGACTTTTTAGTCAAAATCTTGGACAATGTGCTGTCCAAGGGCTTGCCTGCATCTACGGTGCTTGAAATATTTGCTTTAAACCTTGCGTGGATGCTATCTCTGTCCATCCCGATGGCGGTGCTGGTCGCAAGCCTCATGACGTTTGGTCGTATGTCCGGAGACCAGGAAATTACGGCCGTGAAGGCGGCGGGTATTTCGCCGTTGTCGCTGATGCGTCCTGTGTTACTAGTGGCGCTCTTGCTTTCTGTGTTGATGGTCGTGTTCAATAACTGGGTGCTCCCGGAAGCTAACCACAGGTCCGTGGAACTCATGAACGCCGTTTCTCGCAAGAAACCGCATGTGTTTATCGATGCCGGGCGCCTTATTACGCAGTTCCCGGGCGTTCAGCTGTGGGTGAACCGTATTGACCCTGTGTCGGGGACGCTGTACGGGATCCAGATTTTCGAAATGGAAAAGAAGGGCGCTCCGCGAATTGTCTATGCCGATAGCGCTACGATGGATTATGTCGATAACGGGGCGACACTCATGCTCCGCCTGCGCAGTGGTGAAACGCATCTCGTCGATCCGGATGACGTAGACAATTATTTCCGTATCCGTTTCTTCTCGCAGGATTTGGCCATGCAAAACGTGGATGACCGCTTGGAACGCCGTAGCAGAAGCTACCGTAGCGACCGCGAAATGCCGGTGGAGATGATGTGGGAAGTGGTGACGGATGCCCGTAATAATTACGATACGGCTGCCGTGCAGGCAAAAACTCGCCGCTTGCCGACGCTTTTGCGCATTCGCGATTTTGTCAATGGCGATAGCATTCTTCCGGCAGATGCCAAGGGAATTCCGATGGGCGATTCATTGCAGTTTGCGCAGAGCTTGCGTAAAGTGCGTGTCCAGGAAACAGCCGCACTTCGTTCGACGGAACGTGCTTGGGGCCGCATGGAAGGTGAACTCAAGCGTGCTGCCCAGTACATGGTTGAAATCCATAAGAAGTTCAGCACCGCATTTGCATGCTTTGTATTCGTGCTGATTGGCGCTCCGCTCGGAATCATGGCGCGCAAGGGTGGCATCGGTACTGGCATTCTCTATAGCCTTGCGTTCTTCGTCATCTACTGGATTTGCCTTATCGGTGGCGAAAACCTTGCAGACCGCCTGGTTGTTTCTCCGGAACTTGCCATGTGGATTTCGAATGTCATTATCGGCGTGTTTGGCATATTCCTTACGCGAGTGATGGTGAAAGACCGTTTCTCAGGAGATTCCAAGTTCTTCCGATTCTTTAGGAAGATTGGGCGCATCTTTGGAAAAATCACGAAGAGGTTCGGATGAAATTCTCAAGATACCTTATCTGGAACTTCCTGAAGATGTTCCTCATCGTGGTTTGCGGTGCGGTCCTCATATTTGTGGTGATTGACTTTGTCGGTAACATCAAAACGTGGTCTGCTCGCGAAATGAAGTCTGTGGGCGACTACTACTTGAGCTACCTCCCGTATATTTTGTACTTGATTACCCCGGTAGCATTGTTTATCGCGGTGCTCGCCTCCGTGGGTAATATGGCGCGCCACCTTGAAATGAGCGCTATGCAGAGTTCCGGGCAGAGTCCGTTCAAGACGCTTCTCCCGATATTCTTCCTCGGTGTCCTCATGTCGATTGGCTCGTATGAAATGAGTGAACACTGGCTTCCGGATGCAAACCACAAGCGATTTGAAATCATGGAGACGAATGCGCAGAAACGCAAGAATCCGCGCATCAAGGAAAAACAGGACTTCACGTTTATCGATAGCGAAAAAAACAGCTGGTTTTTCAAGTATTACTCGGGTAAGAGTAAAACTGGGCGAGACGTGGTCTTGCTTGTACGCGATCGAGGACGCTTGGTCGAACGTTACGATGTACGTACAATCCGCTGGGTTCAAACGGATTCAGTGACGGGGGCTGGCTTTTGGCGGTTCGAAAATGGTTTCCATCGTATCTTTAAAAAGGATGGTTCCGTCGATGTGATGCCGGTGCGTCAGAAAAGCATGAAGGGCAGAATCGATACGCACCCGAATGACTTGATTAACGAACGACAGCTTGCCGACGAAATGGATTCCAAGATGGTCAAGGCACGTATTGATGTGCTGCGGCGTTCGGGCGAAGAAACCCGCGCCATGGAGACCGCTCTCCAGTTTAAGTATTCGGCGCACTGGATGAACTTGATTGTCCTTTTGATCGGGGCTGCCCTTTGCCACCGGTATAGCCGTTCAGGGGGCCTGTCCCAGAAATTCGGTGTTGGCTTGTTGCTTGTTTTTAGCTATTATATTCTAGAGAGGATTGGTCTTAAAATGGGTGAAAACGGAGCGCTCTCGCCATTCTGGGCCGCGTGGAACAGCCACTTCATTTATGCCAGTCTCGCGTTTGTCATGTTATACCGATCATTTCGCTTGTAGAGGGTTTAAATGTCCGTATCTGAGATTTTATTTGTGGTCGCCGGTGCATTGCTGGGATTGGCATTTCAGGGGGGAATGTTCCTTTTCCTGATTCCTTTTGCGGTTGTTGCGTTTTCTCTTGCTGTCATGAACCGCCCGAGTCTCCCGCCGAATACGTCTGTGCTCCCGGTCATCAAGAGCAGCAAGCGTTCTACGGCTCTTACGCCGGTAGTCTCTCCGGACATTCGCAATGAATTTACGAATGATGTAAAATTGGAGACCAACGAACCTAATTCGTCTCTCCGTGTAAACCAGATTTGGTCCCGTGCAAATTCGGATGTCGACAAGGCTTTTGGCGATATGCTGCGTTGCCTTAAGGTGCTCATGCCGCAGGCAAATACGCTTACGATTTTTACGAATGGCGGCAGTGCAAATGAATATCGCCTGAGAACGTTCCAAAGCGATATCCCGAACTGTATCGATACGGGTGCAAAAATTACCGAGAATATGGGCATCTTGAGCCAGCTCTTGCGCCCTGAAGTATCCCGCATTTTGGAAGGCGACTTGCTCGTTGGAAAGCGCCTTACGTATTACATCGAAAATCGAATGATTCGCTCGTTGGTCGGTGTGCCTCTCTTGGATCGTGAAGAACGTCGCCTGGGTGTCATTCTTGTGGACTCCTTGCATCCGAATGCGTTTACGGCTGCCGAAGCCCAGGCTCTTACGTTTATTTCGCATGCAATGTACATGGTGAGCTTCAAGAGCTTTGTCTCGGCTCAGAATTACATTGAACAGCAGCAGTTCAGCGTGCTTTACCGCTACCAGCGCAAGTTCTTCCAGACCATGACGGTCAAGGACATCTACAAGCAAATGTTCGAATACGTCAAGGAAAACATGCCGTTTGACCGTTTGACGATTCTTGCGCTCGACAATCAGAAAGAAGGTTCTGGCCGCGTTGTTTACTGCGTCGGTATGGATTCGGAACAGTTTGTCGATAAGAAGTTTACGTTGTCTGACAAGGGCATCTTTGTGCTTGCTCTTATGAGGAACCGCCCGGTATTCCGTTCGTTTACCTCGGGCTATGCCGATTATGTGCCGCGCTTGAACGATTCCGAAAAGCGCAATATGGAACTTCGTCAGTTGTTTGTAATGCCGGTCGCTTCTGAACCGGATGCAAGGACTGCAGAACTTGCCATTTGCCTTGAAAGCCGTTACACCAACCGCTATCAGGATCACGAAAAGAAACTCCTCAAGGCGTTTGCCGGGGTCGCTGGATTTGCTTATGCCCGTGCACTCCAGGTTGAAAAGGACAAGGATCTTGCTACGCGCGACGGCCTTACAGGACTCATGAACCACCGCTCTCTGCAAGAAGCTCTCCGCACCGAAAAGGTTCGTGCCGATCGCAAGAAGTACAATATCGGTGTCTTGATGATGGATATTGACCACTTCAAGAGAGTGAATGATACTTATGGACATCCGGTGGGTGATGAAGTCATCAGAGGTATTGCAACGGCGATTAGCGGTGAAATCCGCAAGGAAATTGACGTTGTTGCTCGCTATGGCGGCGAAGAATTTGTGGTGGCTCTTATCGATACGACTCCGGAAGGCATGATTGAAACGGCTGAACGCATCCGCAAGGCGGTGGGCAAGCTCGAATTCAACGTGCACTTGACGGACCCGCTTCGCGTGACGGTAAGCATTGGCGCCTTCCTTGTGGAACCGGAATTCTCGGATATGAAGAAGGCCGTGAACAATGCGGATCAGGCTCTCTACAAGGCAAAGGACGGCGGCCGCAACCAGGTCGTGCGTTTTGAAACCGTTGAAACCGAAGCGGTGGGAGATTAGAACTTAGATGAAATGTCATCTTAAGCTGTCATCCTGAGCGAAGTCGAAGGATCCAGTAAAATTGTTCGCTAGAAATAACTGGATTCTTCGTCCCAAAGGACTCAGAATGACGTTATTGTTAAAACCTACAACTTAATATCTAAAAATGTTCACAGCACTTGATTGGCTTGTCTTATTCGCTTACTTGCTCTTGTCCTTAGCGATTGGGCTCTGGGTTTCTCGCGGCAACAAGAACCTCAAGGAATACATGTTCGGTGGCGGCTCGATGCCGTGGGTGGCCGTGGGCATTAGCCTCATTGCGACTTCCGTGAGTGCGACGACTTTCCTTGGCGCGCCTGCTGATGTTTTCGGCGACGACATGACTTTTTTGATGTTCCAGATCGGTGCGCTCCTTAGCATTGTGGTCGTGGGCTTTGTGTTTATCCCGCGGTTCCGCACGTCTGGCATTTCGAGCGCTTATGAACTTTTCGAAGTGCGTTTTGGGAGCCGCTCGGTGCGCCGTTTGGCTGCGGTTTTTTACTGCTTGCATTTGCTCCTCCGCACGGGCATCTTGCTTTACGCGCCTTCGCTTGTGCTTGCACAGATTTTGCACATTGACTTGAAACTTGCAATTATCGTCTCGGCGGCGATTGCCATTTTCTACACGTGGTTTGGCGGCATCAAGGCGGTCATTTGGACGGACGTGATGCAGTTCTGCGTGTTCTTTGGCGGTGGCGTGCTTGTGCTTTTGATTATCGCAAATCAAGTGGGTGGCTTTGGTGAAATGGCGACGCTCGCCAGCGAAGCGGGCAAGACGCGTTGGTGGAATCCTTCGATGGATATTTCTGATGCTCGAACGCTTATTTCGGCGGGTTTTGCATACGTGATTCTTGAAATTGCCATTCGCGGTTGCGACCAGCAGTTTGTGCAGCGCTACCTCAGCTGCAAGGATGTGAAGGCGGCGAACCGTTCAAGTGTGCTTTCAATGGTGCTTGGTTGCGCTGTTTCGATTCTTTTCTATTGGGTGGGGGCTGCACTTTTTGTTTATTACAAAGTCTCGCAGGTGGCACCTCTTCCTGGGAGTGTCGGGCAGAATGACGTGTTCCCGTACTTTATTGTAAATGCGCTTCCGTCTGGTGTGACGGGCTTGATTGTCGCTGCCATTTGTGCAGCGGCGATGAGCAGTCTTTCGGGCGCCATCAATTCTCTCAGCAATACGTCCGAGCGCGACTTCCTCGGCTGGGATGAATCGATGGGAATGGGCGGGCTCAAGCGTGCTAAAATCTGGACGGTCGTCTGGGGCGTGCTCGGCGTGTTCTTTGCGCTTTTTGCCGCAACGCAGCAGGGGAGCCTCCTCAAAAATGCGATCTTCTTTACAGGTCTTTTCACGGGTCCGCTTCTCGGCATGTTCCTCCTCGCGTTCTTTGCAGACAAGATTTTTGGAACCGCAGAAAAAGCGTTACGCGCCTGGGTCGTGATTGTCGCCGTTATTTGCGGCATGATAAGCCTCGTACTTATCCAGGGAATCCCCGCCTTTGGCGTGCCCGCCGTTTTTGAAAAAATATTCAGCTGGCCGTGGATGCCCTTCATTAGCATGACAACCACCATTGTAGTGGCGCTTGTCGTGAATTTCGTGGCAAATCTTGTTTTGGTGAAACGAACGTAAAATTGTTTTTTATTGGGGATGATTTTTGTGCATCCTGTCATCCTGAGCCCCGGAACAAGTCCGGGGTAAACTCCGACGAAGGATCCAGTAATTTTGTTGGTTTTCCGTCTGGAAAATGACTATTTTAAATTCAAAACATTAAAAAGAGGGCTTAACGATGATCTCAAAATTGCTTAACATCATCTATCTCGTACTGCTGATCGTCTGCGTGTGCGTTCTCATCCGCGTCGTGAAGGCGGAACCGGCTGCTGTTCCTGTGGCTACGTCCAATGGCTCGGTTGCGCTCGAGGTCCCGCGCATCGAAGTCTCGGCAACGGAAACCAAGAAATTTGCCGCCGACAAGTTCGAAATGGGCTTTAGCCTTGAAATTCGCGGCAAGGACAAGGAATCGGTTTCCAAGCGCTTGGCTGAACGCCGTTCCGTGATTTTCGAGAATGTGAAATCGCTTGAAATTCCGCAATCCAACGTGGAACAGAACAGCGTTGAAATTCACAAGGAGTGGTCTTATCGCAATAGCAAGCGTGAACTCGTCGGTTACGTGGCTACGCAGAGCTTTGTGATTACGGTGAACCGTAAGATTGATGCAGCCGCTCTCGTGCAGGCGCTTTCTTCGGAACCGGATGTCGAAATCCAGCGCACGTCCGCCCAGCTCAAGGATGTCGATGCGGTGCAGTCTACAGTTATCAAGGCGGCGGGTAAAAAGGCGACAGCCAAGGCTAACGATTACGCCGAAGGCGTTGGCGCCAAGCTCGGTCGCGTTCTCCAGATTAATAGCGAAGGTGGTGGAATCATCTACAACCAGTACAACCGCGTCTACCGCGCCAAGGGCGTCATGCTTGCGGCAAATGCCATGATGGACGGCGCCGCCGCTCCCGACGAAACGGCGATTGCCGACTCCGTCGAGGTGAGTGCATCTGTCCGCGTCGTTTATGAATTAAAGTAGTTCTAACAAACTTTCTTCATATTCCTTGGCCGCCTTATCAAGGGCGGCTTTTGTCATATCCGGGCTGCAACCGTAAAAGCCGAGCGGCTTAAACCACTTCATGCCGGCGGCATTTGCGGTCATTTCGAACGGGATGAGCATTTCTTCGGCGGTGTAGCGGTTCAGCCCTTCGTGGGTGTAGTGTTCTGCGGCGGCGCCTGCAGTAAATACAACGCGCACGGGCATTCCCTTCAAGAAGTTGTCGGCGCTGTACACAATCGGGCTCATAATTTGGTCTTGCCAGTCGCGCAAGCTCGAGGGGGAGTTGTACCAATATATAGGGAACTGCCAAACGATCGCCTTGGACTCCCTCAACAATTTTTTTTCGGCCTCCAGGTCGAAGTAGCCATTAACCCGGTTTTTGTCAAGGTGGTGAAACACAAAATTGGGATTTTTTCTGTTGATATCCACTAAGTGTTTGTTGAACATGGAGTTAGAAATGTTCGGATGCGATAGAAGAATTGTGATTTGATTGTTCATTATTTTTTCTTGTTGATAAGTTGAGGATATATTACAAAAAAATTACATCTTACGTGCAAAAAGTCTTCCAAATTGGACTAAGATTTATTATACTTGTAGTGATGTCGACCTACATCTTGTGGGTGTGGTTCGACCTCGGACACAAGATATAGTAAAATCGGAGAAATTTGACTATATTTGAGGAAACGGGAATTGAAGGTTTTTTTTAGATGATTTTTACTGTCAAAAAGCGCGACGGCCGCGAGATGCCGTTCAACATTGAGAAGATTGCAGACGCCGTAATTAAGGCTTTTAGAGCCTCTGGCGAATTGGATGAACAGATCAAGGCTGCCCAAGCTCAGATGAATTTGCTTGGAAACGATGACCTTTTGACAAACGTCGCTCTCAAGGTTGCTGCCGAAGCTGTTGGCCATCTTGAAGCCGAAAATAAGACCAAGCCGGACATCGAAGAAATTCAGGATGCTGTTGAAAAGGCTTTGACCGAAGGTGGTTACGCCGATACCGCCAAGAGCTATATCTTGTACCGCGCCGAACGTACCCGCGTACGTGAAGTCAACACTCGTCTCATGCAGACGCTTCATGACATTACGTTCAGCTCTGCCAAGGAATCCGACCTCAAACGCGAAAACGCCAATATCGACGGCGATACCGCTATGGGCACCATGCTCAAGTACGGGAGCGAATCCGCTAAGCACTTCTACACGATGATGATGCTCAAGCCGGAACACAGCCGTGCCCACATGGATGGTGACATCCACATCCATGACCTCGATTTCTATTCTTTGACGATGACCTGCTGCCAGATTGACCTCATTAAGTTGTTCAAGAACGGCTTCAACACGGGTCACGGTCATTTGCGCGAACCGAAGGATATCCGCAGCTACGCCGCCTTGGCCGCTATTGCTATTCAGAGTAACCAGAACGACCAGCACGGTGGACAGTCCGTGCCGAACTTCGATTACGCCATGGCAAACGGTGTGCGCATCACGTACCGCAAGGCTTACCTTTCGAACATGGTCAAGGCTCTCATGCTTTTGACGGGCAAAACCGAAGAAGAAGTCCTGCCGGTGGTGAAAAAGCTCCACGGCGAAATGGCTGAAATGGGCATGGTCGCAACGCTCGTGCCGAATGAAAAGTTCCAGACAACTGAAGTCCACGAACTTTCCAAAACTTATGACGCCGAAACGGTGAAGAATGCCCAGAAGTTTGCCGAAAAGATGGCTTACGAAGAAACCGACAAGGCGACGTTCCAGGCCATGGAAGCTTTTGTCCACAACTTGAACTCCATGCACAGCCGCGCTGGTGCCCAGACTCCGTTCTCTAGCATCAACTATGGTATGTGCACGGAACCGGAAGCCCGCATGGTCATGAAGAACTTGCTCCTCACGACCGAAGAAGGCCTCGGCGGTGGCGAAACGGCTATCTTCCCGATCCAGATTTTCCGCGTCAAGGACGGCATCAACCTCAATCCGGGTGAACCGAACTACGACTTGTTCAAGCTCGCCTGCCGCGTGAGTGCAAAGCGCCTGTTCCCGAACTTCAGCTTCCAGGACGCTCCGTACAACCTGCAGTACTACAAGCCGGGCCATCCGGAAACCGAAATTTCGTATATGGGCTGCCGTACCCGCGTGATTGGCAACCATTACGACCCGAGCCGCGAAATCTCTTACGGTCGTGGCAACTTGAGCTTTACCTCGATCAACCTCCCGCGTATCGCTATCAAGATGAAGTCCGTGGACTTGTTCTTCAAGGAACTCGACCGCATGATGCAACTCGTGAGCGATCAGCTCATGGAACGTTTTGCCGTGCAGAGCCGCCGCAAGGTCAAGAACTTCCCGTTCCTCATGGGACAGGGTGTGTGGATTGATTCCGACAAGCTCGGCTGGGAAGATACCGTGGGCGAAGTCATCAAGCACGGTACGCTTTCGATTGGCTTTATCGGCCTTGCCGAAACGTTGGTGATGCTTACGGGCAAGCACCACGGTGAATCCGAAGCTTCTCAGGAACTCGGCCTCAAGATTATCGGCCACATGCGCGAATTCTGCGACAAGGAATCCGAACGCCTTGGCCTCAACTTCAGCTTGCTTGCAACGCCGGCTGAAGGCCTCTCGGGCCGTTTTGTGCGCATGGACAAGAAGAAGTTTGGCATTATCCCGGGCGTTACCGACCGCGATTACTACACCAACTCTTTCCACGTGCCGGTCTACTACAAGATTTCTGCTTTCAAGAAGCTCTCGCTCGAAGCTCCATACCATGCGCTCACCAACGCTGGCCACATCAGCTACATCGAACTCGATGGCGACCCGACGCAGAACCTGGACGCTTTCGAAAAGATCGTGAAGTACATGGCAAAGGTCGGTATCGGTTACGGCAGCATCAACCATCCGGTGGACCGCGACCCGGTTTGCGGATTTGTGGGTGTGATTGGCGATGTTTGCCCGCGCTGCGGACGTAGCGAAGGCCATGCCATCTCTTGCGAAAAGATCGAAGAACTTAGAAAGAAATTCCCTGGAATGCCCGCATTCAGAGGGATCAGATGATTTTACAAGGAGTGCAAAAAATGTCTGAAAAAGAAATGTCTCAATATGGCGAAGGGATCGGATTCGAACGTATCCGCCGCATCACGGGTTACCTCGTTGGTACAATTGACCGCTTCAACAACGCCAAGCGCGCTGAAGTCAACGATCGCGTGAAGCACGGCGTATAAGATGGATGAATATCCTCCACTGCGGATTGCTGGGATTGAGCCCGAATCATTCGTGGACGGTCCCGGAATCCGCTTGACTGTGTTTACCCAGGGCTGTCACCACAACTGCCCGGGTTGCCAGAATCCGCAGACTCATGATTTTGAGGGCGGACACTTTATCGAGCGCGAAGCGATTATCACGATGATCAAGGATAATCCGCTGCTCGATGGCGTGACGTTTAGCGGAGGCGATCCGATGGACCAGGCGGCGGCACTTATTCCGCTTGCCCGCGAAATCAAGGAACGCGGTCTCAATCTCGTGATTTTCACGGGATACACGTACGAACAGCTGATGAAGCTCACGCCCGAAAAGCCGGAGCTCTTTGAACTGCTCACGTTTGCGGACATCCTCATCGACGGTCCGTTTGTCATGGCGAAGAAGTCCCTGGACATTAAGTTCAGAGGTTCCTGGAACCAGCGCATTATCGATGTGCAAAAGAGCCTTGTCGAAGGTCACGTGGTCATCCACCAAATTCAACTGGACGAGATGGCGGAACACCCCGACAGGGAATACAATACATAAGTGCGAGGTGCGTAAAAGGCGCTTTGCTTTGAGAATGTCATGCCCGCCACTGAGCGGGCTTTGCTTTTTTTAGGCTTAATTCTTCAACGCTGTAATCGGCACTACGAATACTCCGTCAGGACGCTTGTAGGCGGCGTTGCTCATTCCGCAAATGACGCAGAGATTGGATGGGGGAATTCCTGCTGGATCATTGGAAATATCGTTCTGTATATCCAATAAGTTGCGTGCTGCTTCATCAATCTGATTTGCTCCGAGCTTTATTTCAAAAGCGTTCCAGCTACCATCGGGCATCTCAATAACGGAGTCTATTTCCTTGTTTGCGTAGTCTTGGTAATGGTATAGTTTTCCTCCGAAGGATTTTGCGTAGATATCCAAGTCGCGTTCGCAAAGTGATTCGAAAAGAAAGCCTAGAGTGTTCAGATCATTTAAAAGTTTGCTAGGTGTCGCTCCCAATAGTGCTACTGCAAGTGAAGGGTCGGCGAGGTGTCGTTTTTCGGCTTGCTTGACTCTAAGCTTGGAGCGTATTTTTGTGCAGAATGGAGGCTGGTTCTCGACAAGAAAGAGTCTTTTTAAAACATCAAGGTAGCTTGCTATTGTATCCGAGTCGATGTCGTCATCATCGATTTCTTTGATGTCGTTCTTCAAAATTTTGTTTGTTGCTGTGGTTGATTCGTTTCTGGCAAGAGATCTGAGTAACAACGTCATCTTGCTTTTGTTTCGTTTGATTCCGTCAAGACGATCCATATCGTCGTCGATAATGGCTTCAAGATAGGCTTTAGGAATGGCCATGGATTGTTCCGTAGAAAGTCCAAGATTGCCTGGCCATCCACCGCGAACCACGAGTTCTATCAAGTCGTTTAATTGGACGTCTCCCGTCATGACTGGTTCGATTTTGCCGTTGCAAATGTCCAGTAACGAAACCTTTCCGCTAGAGGCTCCTGATTCGTATAGCGACATTGGCCGCATGCGAATTTTGGCGATTCGTCCGGCTCCGCTGTGCAGAACTCCTTTACGCGACGGTGTAGATGAACCTGTCAGGATAAATTGACCCTTGAGCGCACGATGATCAACTTCGTAACGAACGGCGTCCCATACTGACGGAACTTCCTGCCATTCATCGATGAGTCGAGGTGTATCTCCGCTTAAAATCAGTTTTGGGTCGAGCTCCGCAAGTTGTCGGTTCTGGAAATTGCCACTTGGGTCGCCTAGTTCGATTTTGCTGTTGGCGTGATAATCGGAAGTCCAGGTTTTGCCGCACCATTTGGGACCTTCGATGCATACGGCTCCGAAGGTTGAAAGGGCGTTTTCTATTTGGTTATCGACGATTCTAGGCTTGTAATTTGACGATTTCATACCCCTTAAAATATATAATCGGTATGATTTTGTCAATATATTCGGTGTGATTTGCTGTTTTCATTCGGTTTGATTTGATATTTTCAATCGGTATGATTTTAGATTTTTATTCGGTCTGATTTTGTAGAAATACGAAATTTGATCGGAATAGGGGTTAATTGTTAAGGAAAAAACTCCAACGGAGCATTGGAGTTTTTCGGTATGGTGCGAATGTAAAATTGCTCGGCAAAAATGTACAACCCTCTTGACGATAGTTTTCCGATAGTCTATATTTAGTGTACGGATGAGCAGATATATTGCTCTATAAACAACAAAAGCCCCGCTGTTTTCAGCATGTCTGCGGGGAGGAGTTAAAAATGAAGAATGATGTGAAGAATGGTGGCGTCGGCATTTGGCTTGATGAAATTGTTCCTTGTCTCAAGGATACCGAAACTGGCGAAATCAAGGAAACGGTTGTATTTAAAATCGAAAGTCGTTCATTCCTGAAAAAATTCAACGAAAAGAACGGTTGGGGAATCAATTGGATTGAAATTCCCGATAATGTTGAGGTCTTTGCTTTAGCGCTAAAGGAAAATAACGAAATTCAGGGTCTTATCGGAGTAAAAAATGACAAGAATTCCGTGGCTGCATTTATCCATTGGGCTTGTACTGCTCCTCGTAATAATAAGCGATTGTGTGGATCGCAAAAATACATTGGGGTAGGAGGACATCTATTTGCTATTGCTGCTGATAAATCAATTCAGTGGGGATATCAAGGCGCAATTCACGGCTTTGCCCTTAACAGAGAGCTACTTAATCACTATATTGAAGTATTAGGAGCCATATTTTTAGGGGCTTTGCACGAATACCAATTTTTCGTGAACGAAAACGCGGCTAAACATCTTTTGGAGACTTACACCTATGAATGGAACTAAAGGGCCTGTCATTCTGGCGGAATCCATGGAGGCGTATAGGGCCACTCCTGATCCGTACAAAGATGCTCCTTCAATGCATGTGAACTTGTTGGAGTTGTCTCGTTATGCAGAAAGAGTTGGAAAGCCGATGTGCGAATTGACAAAGGAAGAAATAGACCAATTCCGGCTGTGATTTGTCTCGTCATCCCTCTTTCTTGATTATATTTATCACATGGTTATGAATATGTTTGGGAAGATAGTTTTGGCTGCGGCCATGGTGTCGTCAGCTATGGTGGCATCGGCGTTTGCGGCGGGCAAGGTCGCTTGCGTTGGCAATAGCATCACGTATGGTTACGGGATTGAGTCCTGGCCGGACCAAACGAGCTACCCGCATCATTTGCAGGGGATGCTACGTGGCGATGCACCTGGCGATACTGTCGAAAATTTTGGTGTGAGCGGGCTTACGGTTCGCAAGGATGATCAGGCTTCGTACTGGAAAGGTTACCGCTTTGCGCCGGCGATAGAATTCGCTGCAGATACGGTTATCATCGAGCTGGGAACGAACGATTCGAAATCGTATACGACTTGGAATACTCCGGAGCAGGATGCGGCTGTGGACTCTGCAATCACGGCTGATTTTGAAGCACTGATTGACACGTTCCAGGTGAAGTCGAAGCCGCATGTCTTTATTTGCTTGGCGCCTTATGTGAACAACGTTGAATGGAATATTCTCGATACGGCTGTCGTAAAGCGCGTGAATCCGGCGATTTTGCAGGCGGGGATCGAAAAGGGCGTGAATGTGATTGATTTGCATTCTCGTTTTAGCGCGCTTGAAAATCCGAGCTGGTATTTGGAAGATATGGTGCATCCGTCTGTCGAGGGCGCAAAGCACTTGGCCGAAATTGTGTATGCCCATTTGCAAATGGATACGTTGCATGTAACGCAGGATGGCTCGATGCTCAAGGCTCCGAAGGGTTTTGGTTACCAGTGGTACAAAGACGGAAAACTCCTCGAAGGCGAAACTCGTGAAACGCTTGAGGCTTCGGAAGTGGGCGAGTACAAGGTTTCTGTGAAGGTGGATGAGAACACGCTTTCGCGAATTGTGACGGCTCCGTTGAAAGTCGAAAAGACGACAGCCTTGAAACCGGGGGCTCGTGTCGCTCACGATAATTCAGCGGGAACCGCGAACTTGGCTAAATCGGTGCAACGCTTTGACGCTCAAGGCCGAACATTGAATGCTCGCGGACCATCGCAACAGAAGGTCTATCGGAAACGGTAGTTTCTGATAAGGAAAGGTGATCCCGCCCCGGAATAAAAGCAACCAAGGCGAACGCTGCGAAAATGCTTGCATTTTCATAGCTGAGCCGAAGGGCTTTGTACTTGTACAAATCCGGGATGACAAAAAGGCCGGCATGACATGCTGAAAAGGGAACGACCGGAGTCGTTCCCTGCGTGTTTGAGAGATGGACCTGTTCTCGTAGCATCGCTAGAGCTTGTTTTGGTGTGGGGCTTTTATAGCTCAATCCGATGCCAGAGCAAAATTCCTTTTTTTTATAAAGATAGATGTGTGTGCCCTAAATGTCGAGGGAAAACAGGTGTCGCGGGAACAAAGCGTCCTCGGTAGACAACGATTTTGTGGCTGTTTTTGGGGCGTTTTTACCGAATAACGGCTTTACAATATATTTTTAGAGTATGAAATCCAGTGCAGAAAAATCGCAGCCTGAAGAACGCCTCGGTTCTATCCCTCCGAAGCGCATGTCGGTTTTTGAATTTGATGATTACCGCGCTTATTTGCGGCACTATTTTGAGTGTGCGCAAGCCTTGAACCGCCGTTATTCGCTGCGGAGTTTCTCGGACAAGCTGGGATTTTCGTCCAAGGATTTTATTTCGCGCGTGATGAAGGGCGAAAAGAGTCTCACTCCGGCAAGCATTGCAAAAATTGTCGGTGGCTTACAATTCGATGAAAGCGAGGCTGCGTATTTCGAGGCGATGGTGCTGTTCTGCCAGGCGTCCAACGAGGATGAGCGTGAAAACTACAAGAAGCGCATGGAAGAAATCACGGCGACTTCCCGTTTCACGCAGCAGATGCTTTTGACCCGCGCGTACCAGTATGAAGTTTATTCGCATTGGTACTATTCCGCGATCCGCTCGATTATCGGGATGATTGGTTTTGATGGAGATTACGATGCTCTCGGGGCGCGCTTGATGCCGCCGATTTCTGGAGAGCAGGCGCGGCAGGCGGTGGATTTGCTGGAACGCGTTGGGCTGATCAAGAAGGACGCCAAGGGCAACTGGATTTTGAACAATCCGGCGATTAGCACAGGCGACAAGGTCATCCAGCAGGCGTTTATCAATTACCACAAGGAATTTATTGATTTGGCGAAGGAGTCCATTACCAATGTTCCTTCGACCGAAAGGAACGTGAGTAGTGTGACTCTTGGCATTTCGGAGGGTTCTTACAAGAAAATTGTCAAGTGCATCAATGAATTCCGCAAAAAAATTTCTATGATTGCTAATGAGGACGAGGACGGTGGCCGCGTTTTCCAGATGAATATCCAGATTTTCCCGTTGTCCAAGTGAGGATGCAATGAAACGAAATACTCGATTGGCTAAATCGGCGGTTTCTGCATTGTTCGCGTTGCAGGCGTTACTTGCAATGGTATTCCTCGTATCTTGCTCTGACAACAAGGTGGCTGGCGGGAACAGCTCCGAAGTCGGTTCCCCGGAATTGATGGGAACGCTTGCGTTTGTGGACGGAGCGCAGAGACCGGACTTTTTTAGGCGCGCCTCTTATGCTCGTGTTTACTGCGTGCCGGCGGATTATGACCCTGCAAAAGAAGATAGCACATCGTACTACACGACGACTGCGGATTCGATGGGATATTACGCTTTTGAAAACTTGCCGAGTGGCGTTTACAATTTGGAAGCGTTTTATGAAGATTCGGATGGCGAAACATTTGCAGTTCGCGAATCTGGCCTGAAAATTGCGAAGGATTCTGCGCAATCTGTCAATTTGGGATTGAATCAAAGTAACGACATCAAGATTTATTTGCAAGATACCAAGGACTCGGTTGCTAGCCTTTCTATCGTGGGTTCAACGTACAAGTCAACCGCCAAGATTATAACAGATGGAATTGTTCGTTATGCGATTTTTACCGGTGTACTGGCATCGTACTATGATTCGGTGCAAGTGAGTACTTCGGAGGGCACTAATAGCATCAAGGCCGTTCTTGTTGAAAATACGGATGCAAAGCAGGCCTTTTACTATGATAGTTCTGCCCGCACTTTGGAAATCCCGCTCAATACATCGGCGACTGGCATAGACCTGCGCGATACTATTGAAGGGTTCCCGCTGTACGTCCGCTTGAGTGACTTGAATGCAGATGACCGTGAATCGCTTGTCAAGAATATATCTGCACTTAAAGTTTATTTGGAGCCAGCTTCGTTCTGGACGACTTTCAAGGTCGTTTGTGGCAAGGACTCTATTCCGACGGGGCTGTGGGTTCGCTTGTCTACGCTTTACCCGCAACGGGAAACGCAAAAGCTCGTTTTCGCCTGGAATGAAACGGATTTTATTGAGGAACCTAGTGTGACGGAGGCTTGTGTTGTGAGAGACGATGCTTTCGGAAATGCGCAGGCCTTGATGCGTGCTGCAGATCCGTTCTCTTTCACAGATGGCTTTGTGGCGGCGTGGAACTTTGATGAATCTGAATTCCCGGATTCTATAGTCAAGACTTCTGGCGATAATCCGTTCAAGGGACGCGTCACTGATGTCACGGCTGGCGATGGAATTATTGGCGGTGCGTTTGTATTTAACGGAAAATCTTCCATTATTGAAATTCAGGAATCCGCAGATTATAGGGGCTTTGCGTTGAAGGATACGTCTAGCTTTACTGCGTCTTTCTGGGTGAATGTTGAAGATACTTCGACGTCGCGATTCATTTGGGGCAAGTCCGAAGCGGAATACCACTTCAAGTATCAGGCAGGTGATAGCGACCGTTCTAGCTGGATGTACAAGGAACTCGACGAATCGGATTTGGATCATTGGTACCAGGCGAGCATCGCGATTGCGCCGGAAACCGATTACAAGCAGTGGGTGCATTTTACGGTCGTCAAGTCGGGCGATTCGACGGCGATTTTCAGGAATGGCAAGCTTGAAGAAACCTTGATTAGCCGCAACCATACGGATGATAAGCGAACATCGGATGGTCCGTTTGTCATTGGCGCTCGCAAGCAATCCAGTGGAAAGGTAGACCGTGTTTTCAAGGGTTCGCTTGATGAACTTTACTTTATGGATGAAGCGAAAAGTTCTGAATGGGCTAGGCTCATGTACCTGAACCAAAAGCCGACCGGCTACTGGCCGAAATAAGCTTAATGGACGCGCGGGAATGCCCACGCATTTTGCGGCTCGTCATCCTTTGTGCTAACCCAGTTTTTCAGTAAGTCTTGTATATCGTCTTGTGCTGCGGTTGTTGCGCACGGCTTGATAGAACGCTCCCGGTGCAGACAAAATCCACACGTGACCTTTGGCACGCGTGATGGCGGTGTAGATGAGGTTCCGCTGCAGCATGATGCTGTGGCTAGAATCTAGCACGACGATGACGGCGGGGTATTCGCTGCCCTGGCTTTTGTGGATGGTGCAGGCGTACGCAAGGATAAGTTCATCGGCTTCATCGGGCTCGTAATCCACGGTCTTGTCATCGTAAAAGACCGTGATTTTTTTCGTGTCTTTCCCGATTTTGTAGATGATGCCGACGTCTCCGTTGAACACGTTCTTGTCGTAGTTGTTGCGGATTTGCATCACTCGGTCGCCGGTACTCCAGTTGCCGCTCGCGATTTTGATGCGTTCCTTGCCGGGGTTCAGGAGGTCTTGCAAGAAGTTGTTTAGTTCGTAAATGCCAAGCGGTCCTTTGCGCATCGGCGTGAGGAGTTGCATCTCTTGCGTGTCAATGTCGATTTTTTCCTTGATGCCGCGCGTGACGAGGCGGGCGATGATGTCTTTAGCTTCATCGGCCGACTCGTAAGGTAAAAAGTGGAAGTTCGTGCCTTCGATGGGCGAGGGGCTAATGCCCTGATTGATTTTAGATGCTTTGTCGGCGATGTCGTTTCCGCCGGCCTGGCGGAAAATGTGCTGAAGGCGGGTACTCGGAATCTTGGGGCAACGCAACAAGTCGTTCAGCACATTGCCAGCTCCCACGCTGGGGAGCTGGTCGGCATCGCCTACGAGAACGATTCTCGCGTTGAGTGGCGTCGCTTCGAGGAGCGAGGCGGCAAGCCACGTATCGACCATACTGAATTCATCGACAATGAGCAAATTGCATTGGAGCTTGTTGTCGCCATCGCGATGGAACTTGCCCGAAATCGGGTCCACCTCGAGCAGACGGTGGATTGTGCGGGCTTTCTCGCCACAGCATTCGCCCATGCGCTTGGCGGCGCGCCCTGTCGGGGCCGTGAGGCTTACGCATTCTTCCATTTGGCGGGCGAGGTACAAAATCCCCTTGAGGATTGTTGTCTTACCGGTGCCGGGGCCACCTGTGATGATGGAAATCTTTCGCGAGAGCGCCATTTGGATAGCGCGTTTTTGGATCGGGTCAAAGCTGAACTTATGTTCGCGTTCCCACTGCGCCAGGGCGTCTTCGAAGCCTTCCGTTGAAAGCTCGTTGTATCGCAAACGGAGCTTGATGTTGTCTGCGATGCGCTGCTCGGCTTTGTAGAGCGGCGGAAAATAGCAATCGTCGCCTTCGCGCGTGATGCGCCCAGATTCGCTTGCTTTTTCGAATTCATCGAGGAGCGTGTTGATGGCGCCTTCGTCGTCCTGCATTAAACGCAAGTTGCGGAATGTGCGTTCCAGGAGCACGTTCTTCGGCAAAAACACATGTCCATCGCTAACCGACGCTTCTTGCAATGTGTAAAGTAACGCTGCCTGAAAACGCTCGGGACTGTCTTTCGGGAATCCGACTTTCTGCGCGATTTCGTCAGCTTTTAAAAATCCGATGCCCCAGACTTCTTCGCAGAGCATGTATGGGTTTTGCGTGATACGTTCAATCGTCGCTTGCCCGAACTTGTTCCAAAGGCGCTTTGCCACACTGCCGACAATTTCGTGCTTGTACAAGAATAGCATTGTTTCGCGGCTGTGACGTGCTTCTTGCCAACGTGCCAAAAAAGCTTCCACCTTGCGGGTGGGGAAGCCTTTGATTTTTACTTCGCGGAACTTGTTTGGATTGTTGTCGAGAATGTCGGCGGTTGCATCGCCAAAAGCTTCCACAATGCGTTCGGCAATCTTTTGTCCCACGCCCGGGAATTGTCCGCTCGCCAAGTATTCAAGGATATCGTTATCGTCTGTGGCGATGTATTCAAAAGAAGTTGCCTGGAATTGCTTTCCGTATTTCGGATGCGAACCCCAGTCGCCTTCTACAGAGATTGTTTCGCCAGGTTGCAAAGCGGGAAAAGTTCCCGTGACGACAACGACTTTCTTACTTTCGATATCGTTCAGGCGCATCACGGTAAAGCCATTTTGCTGGCTATGGAACGTGATGGATTTTATGCTGCCTTTTATGACCACAACAACTGTCATGCCCGATTTAATCGGGCATCTCCTTTATGTGTTGTGGATGGTTCTAGCATTGATTGAATTTGCTGGCAGCGCTTGCTTACTGAGCTTTCGGAATCTTGTTTTCGTCAAGATCGGAGTTCCAGCGGTCGGCATTATAGCCTTCCATCTGGGAGAGCGACTTGCCACGAACACAGAGGAAGAATCCGAGAATAGCGGCGTCGTGGAGTGCAATCACGAGAGCTGTCTTGTAGTCGAGACCAAAGCCAAGCGGAGCGCCCTTGAGGTTTTCCGGGCTCACCCAGAGAATGTAATCAGCTGTAATGAACGTCATGAACATGCACGGGATAAGCGCAATCCAGAAGTTCTTCTTTTTGCTGCGGAGATAAACGGTTGCCACGCAGAGGCTGCAAACGGCCATGAGCTGGTTGCTCCAGCTGAAGTAGTTCCACAAAATGTTGAAACCTTCAGGGTTCATATTGCTCCAGAAAATAATCACGGCGCAAAGGGCAAACATTGGAACTGTAAGGAGGAGGCGGTTCTTGACAGAAGTCTGTTCAAGTCCGGTCAGTTCTGCAACGGTAAGGCGGAGGCTGCGGAGGCTGGTATCGCCGCTCGTGATAGCAAGGATAATCACGCCCACGACCACGAGGATCGAAATCGGAGCCCAAGGAATCACGGTCGAAACGAGAACGCTCAAGACCTTCACGCCCGAAGCGCCTGTCAAAAGTTCCGGCATCTGGTGGTAAATGAACATGCCACCTGCAGCCCAGATCATACCAATCAAACCTTCAATAATCATCATGCCGTAGAACGTCTGGCGACCGGTCTTTTCGGTCACTTCCGTACGGGCAACGAGCGGGCTTTGCGTGCTGTGGAAACCGCTGATGATGCCGCAAGCAATCGTCACGAAGAGCATCGGGATGATCGGCTGGCCTGCCGGATGCTTGTGGAAGTTGCTCATGATATCGTTGAAGCAGAATTCATCGAGGACGTTCAAGTTCGGGATGATGCCCACGAAAATAGCGAGGGAGGCGAGAATCAGGAGGGCGCCGAAAATCGGGTAGATGCGGCCGATAATCTTGTCAATCGGGAAGAAGGTGCTAATGAAGTAGTAGGCAAAAATGCAGACAACGGCAATCCAGAAAAGTGTCGGCGAGACGTGGCTGCCGACGAGAATCGGGGTGTTCACGAGAGCGGCCGGAGTTGTGGTAAACACGGCGCCAACGAGAATGAGCGCCACGGAAATGAGCGTCATTACAAGTTTTGCCGGTCCCTTGCCCAAGAACTTGCGGGAGAGCGCCGGGACGTTGTAACCGTTGTTGCGCATGCTGATCATGCCGCTGAAGTAGTCGTGCACTGCACCGCCGAGAACGTTTCCGAGCGGGAGCAAAATGAACACGATGGCGCCAAACTTGATGCCGAGAATCACGCCAATCACAGGACCAATGCCTGCAATGTTCAAAAGCTGAATGAGAACGTTTTTCCAGTGCGGCATCGGGACGCGGTCAACGCCATCCGGGTTTGCGAGTGCCGGAGTCTTGCGGTCATCCGGTCCGAACACGCGTTCAACGAACTTGCCGTAGGTGAAATATCCAAGGATGAGGATTGCAACACCAATTAGGAATGTTATCATTTTTTGTGCCTTCTTTAGTTTTTAATTAAAACTGAACCATGGCTCCGATGGAAACTGCTATGTAGGTCTGCCAATAGTAACTGTCGCCTACTTCGTGGAAATCAATTGTTCCGCTGTTTTTCGTATAGACTGATTTATACCAGTTCTCGTAAACGCGTAGAGAAGAGATGAGCCCAAAATTATCTGTGATTAAATAACGTATGTGAGAAACAAGGGCTATTGCAGATCCGTTCAGTTCGGAATTGAAATACCCCTTGTAGTTGGAAACATTATTTTCTGTTGTTAGTTTGGAGAATGAATAACCGAGGCCGACACCCACCTGGAAAAATTCAGGATAGAAAAAGTTGTATGTCGCTTCAATTCCGAATCGCCAATATTTCATGTTCTGCTCGTTTATGGGCTCGGGCAGAGACGGAATGGATCCTAGCATAGACCAGTACTGGAATGATGCTGAGAAAGTAAATTCGCGAATGTTTACGCCAATGCTGTAGTCAGGAGAAACGAGAACCTTGGTGTTTGGCAAATGAACGGTTTCTTCGATCCAATCGTATTTCAAAACCATAGAGCGGTCAAAAAGATCGCCTCGGTTTGCGATAACGCTGAAGCTTATGCTTGCAAAATAGGAACGTGGCCAGTAAGAAAAATCGCTGTCTTCAGGTTGCGCAAATACGGCGGAACACAACAAGGTCAAAGCCAATAAAATTTTCTTCATCTTTTATCCTCCAAGAGATTTTGACATCCCACAATCCGAGTGACGCAAAGATATAAATTTTAAGGTCGCTTGTTGTGAACCGTAGCGCGCTCTGCGAACTATTCGGCGTATTTGAACATGGCGTCGATGCACTTCTTGGCCTTGACGCGTACACCTTCGTCGAGTGAGATGTGTTCTGCCTTTTCGGGGTGGCGGAGTGCTTCCAGGATGTTTTCGAGCGAGTTCGACTTCATGTATTTGCACATGCAGCAGCTACCGATAAAGTTCATATCGGGGTGTTCGTAGTGCATACGGGCATTGAGGCCGCATTCCGTGAGGAGCAAAATGCAGCTGTCTTTGGGCTGCTGGTTGATGTAGCTCACCATCTGGCCTGTGCTTCCGACGTAGTCACTGAGCATGGCGACAGACGGGTTGCATTCCGGATGGCTAATCACCTTGAGATTCGGGTTTTGGCTACGGAAGAACTGGATCAAATCCGGGTCGTAGTTTTCATGAACGTAGCAGCAGCCGTTATAGAGCTTGATATCCTTCTTGACACCGCGACGCTTCATCTCATCGATGATGTTTTGGCCCATGAGGGCGTCCGGAACAAAGAAAATCTTGTCGGACGGAATCGTTTCGACGATGTGCATCACGTTACCGCTAGTCACGCAGACGTCGCAGGCGGCCTTTACATCGGCAGTCGTGTTGATGTAGCAGACAAACGTGTAGTCCGGATTCTGCTTGCGGAGTTCTTCGACGTCCTTGCCGGTAATGGAATCGGCGAGGCTGCAACCCGTGAGCGGGCCCGGGATAATCACATCCTTCTGCGGGTTCAAAATCTTGGCGGTTTCGCCCATGAAACGCACGGCAGAGAAGAGAATGGTCTTTTGCTGGACGGTAGTAGCGTCCTTGCTGAGCTTAAAGCTATCGCCCGTGAAGTCGGCAACGCCCAAAAGAATTTCAGGAGCGCAATAGCTGTGGGCGAGGATAACGGTGTCCTGTTCTTTCTTGAGCTCGTTGATTTCGTTGATGAGCGGGAGCATCTTTTCCACCTTTTCCATGGTGTAGGTGCAAAGGGCTGCGCCCGGCTTGACGGACTTGAGACGATTGTAAAGTTCTTCTGCTGTCATTGTGTTACCTAGATTATTGCCTAGTTAAAAGATAGTAAATTAATACCCGGCCCATTCAGCGCTGATGGAGGGGCTTGCCTTGCGGATGTTCGATTCTTCGGGAGTCTCTTCCTTGCAGGCGATGTCGCCACTTGCAATCCGTTCCTTAATTTCGTCGAACGTCTTGGGTGGCACGGAATCGGGGGAGTTGTCGCCGAGCACTTTGCAGGGGGCAGCTTCGGATTCTTTTGCCTTGTCCTTGACGGGCGTGTATTCGCGGAGGGCGGGAACGCTATAGAACTTGTCTTCTTCGGGGCACCAAGCGGTGAGTGCCTTGCCGTAGACGCATCCGGAATCGAGACCGATAAATCCGGGAATGTTCACGAAGCCCATCTTGGCCCAATGTCCAAAGATGACGAGCTTGTTCCACTTGATCTGTTCAAACCAGGGCTTGTCATTCCAGTAGCGGATGGAAAGGAGCACTTCGGGGCTCATGTCTTCGAGACGCGTCTTGCCTGGTTCAAGGCCTGCGTGCACGAGGAGGGCGTGCGGTGTGTCGCGCCAGAGCGGCCAGTTCTTCACGGTATCGCGGATGTAAACCCATTCGTCGAGCGAGAGCGCCTTGAAGCGCTTCTTCTGCTTTTCGGTCCAGTTGCTCTTGGGCGTTTCCATCATGCGGATGAGATGTTCTTCGTGATTCCCGCGGACGGTCAGAATGCCAAGTTCCTCGACAATGCGCATGGCGCGCATCATGTCGGGACCTTTGTTGATGATATCGCCGGTCTGGTAAATGGTATCGCTACCACGTACAAAGCCGAATTGGTCGATAACCGCAGAGAGTTCGTCTGCGCAACCATGAACATCACCGATATATAAAGTTCGTTTCATCAATCGCCTACAAGTGTACAGCTTGTCTTAACTTGTTGAGCTCGTTGGGCGTGAGTTCGCGGAATTCGCCTGCGGGCAAGTCGCCGAGCTGAATTTGGCAGTAGCTTACGCGCTTGAGGTCGCGGATTTCGTAACCGATGGCTCGCATCATGCGGCGGATTTCACGGTTCTTGCCTTCGATAAGCACAAGTTCTGCAAATCCGTTTTCGAGGTAGACGTCTGTGGCGAAAGCGATTTCTTCCCGTGCGTCCGGATCTTCCGGGTCGCGGATGTCTACGCCATCGACCAAGCGCTGGGCGGCAGATTCGCTGAGCGGGCGAGTGGTCCACACGTAGTAGCTGCGCGGCACTTCAAAACTCGGGTGCGTGAGGCGGTAAAGCAATTCGCCGTCGTCGGTGAAAAGCAAAAGACCACGGCTCTGCAAGTCGAGTCGTCCGACGTACTTGAAATTATGGTATCCCGGCGGCAAGTAATCGTAAACCGTGCGGCGGCCCTGCGGGTCGTCCTTGGTGCAAACGCAACCAGCCGGCTTGTGGAGCATGATGACTTTTGTTTTCTTGTTTGTCGGGAGCTTCAGCAACTTTCCGTCAACCGTCACCTGGTCCTTGGTTTCGTCCACTTGATGGCCGAGGTCAGAGATCGTTTCTCCGTTCACCTGTACGCGACCGTCAGCGACGAGTTCGTCTGCGGCACGGCGGCTAGCAAAACCACTGAGAGAAATGTACTTGTTTATACGCATAATCTTTTTGCTCTGTCATCCTGGAGCCTCGTAGAGGCGATAGGATCCATCAAGCATCTCCTTTATTTGTCATCCCCGACCTGTTCGGGAATCTCCTTCTCTGTGGAATTTTCATTTTTCTTTAGGAATGCCGGGCGCTTCTTCGGCTTTTGTTCTGGTTCTTTTTCAGGCGGGTAGAGGAGTCCGAAGCGGAGCCCTGCCGTACTGATTTTGAACGTTTCTACACGGAGCTTTTCGAGGAGCGAACGCAACCAGAACAAACCGCAAATGATAACTTCATGGCGTCCGTTTCCAAGTCCCGGGAGCATTGCGCGGAGTTCTTTCGAAAGGTTCGTGATGCGCGTGGTGACCGCTTCAAGGTCGGCGAGGGTCATTTCGAGACCTTCAATCGCCTTGTAGTCAAACGTTTGGCTGTTCAAGAAGACCATCGCAAGTGCGGTGCCTGTACCACCGATAAGGTAGACTGGCTTTTTCGTCATGCCCTTGAAGGACAAATCCTTGAATGTTTCCTTGATAAACTTCTTGTATTCCGGACCAGGAATCGGGCCCATTGCCTTGAACATCTTGAGCGCACCAACGGGAATCGAGAAAGTCGTTTCGCCGTTGCTGAGTTCTGTGGATCCGCCACCGATGTCAATCGTGACGTTTCCTTCGCCGTGCCATTCCTTGACGGAGCGGTAGGTGAGCTTGCCTTCTTCTTCGCCGGTAATGACGCGCGGCTTGACCCATACTGCTTTTTCGACAGCTTCGATCACTTCGTCTGGGTTTGTGGCCTTGCGCATGGCTTCGGTCATGGCGACTGCCTTGAGGTCTGCGCCGAGGGCGTGCAAGTCCATGCGGAACTTGGTCATGATGTTGACGAGTTCCTGGATGCGTTCGGGCGTGATTTTCCCGTGTTCGTAAATGTCTTCGCCGAGGCGGCAGACTTCGACCTTCTGGAGTTTCGGCACGAGAATCTTGCGCGGTGCTACTGGCGCTTCACTTGATTCGGCTGGCGTCTCGGAATTTGCGGGCGCCTCTGCGGGCGTCTCGACTTTTTCGAGATTCGCAGATTCAGCGGGAGCTGCGGCAGGTGCGTCTTCGAACGCTGCGATTAGCAAAATGCAGCTGTGACTCCCGATGTCGATGGTTGCCTGGAGTTTATTTTCCACTTTCGGCCTCGTCCGTTTTTTCTTCTTGCTTATTCATCTTTTTCAGCATGATGTTCTTCATCTTTTCGGCGAGGGCGCCTGGATTTGTGAGGAACTGCTTGGCGTGAGCGATTACTTCTTCGACGACGGATTCCGGGTACTTGGAACTCCATGCGGCGACGATGTCGCCAGTCGTGCTGCCGAGCGGTTTCTTTTCGCGGATTTCCTGGCCCATCTTGAGAGCGAGCAAAAGTCCGAGTTCGAATGCTTTCGGTTCTGCTTCGGCTTCAATCATCTTTTCGATGCGGGCGATGCGTTCTTCAAAGGGAATGTTCTGCGAATTGGTCAAATCATTTTCTGAAATCATGCTAACAAAAATAGTAAACGTGGGGCGTGGCGCCAATATAAAAAAAGACCCGCAGAGGTCTGCGGGTCAAAATCGTTGGGTCAAAAAGAAGATTACTTCTTGGCGGCCGGCTTCTTAGCGGCAGTCGGCTTCTTAGCAGCGGCGGGCTTCTTGGCAGCGGCCGGCTTCTTAGCAGCAGCGGGCTTCTTAGCGGCAGCGGGCTTCTTAGCGGCAGCGGGCTTCTTAGCAGCGGCCGGCTTCTTAGCAGCGGCCGGCTTCTTGGCGGCAGCGGGCTTCTTAGCAGCGGCCGGCTTCTTAGCGGCAGCGGGCTTCTTAGCGGCAGCCGGCTTCTTAGCAGCAGCAGGCTTCTTAGCGGCGGCCGGCTTCTTAGCGGCAGCGGGCTTCTTAGCGGCGGCCGGCTTCTTAGCAGCAGCGGGCTTCTTTGCAGCGGCGGGTTTCTTTGCAACAGTTTTTGTAGCCATTTTTTTTCTTCCTTTTTTGTTATTTATTTGTTGATACCTGAAAAATAACTTCTTTTTCACAAATAATCAACAGATATTTAAAATTTTTTTGAAATTTTTTTGAAAAATTTTGTTATAGCGTTCGCTTGATAGAAAAATGTTATCGTCAACAATTTTGAGTAAAATAAAATCGACCTCTTGCGAGATCGATTTGCTAAATGAAAACTATGTTAGCTTATCTTAAATTTAGAACTAAATATTTTTAGTTAAGCTCTTGCCTTGACGCTTTCAATGTATTTCTTAACTCCTTGAACACCAACGGAATACATGTCTACGAACTTTGTGGCGAACGGCGGAATCTTGTTCGGATGCATGCCGAGAGCATCGTGCATCACGAGAACATGACCGTCTGTGAACTTGCCTCCGCCAATGCCGATTGTCGGTGCGGAGACTTCTTTTGTGATTTTTGCACCAAGTTCTTCGGGAATATGCTCGAGAACCATTTCGAAGCATCCGAGACCGTCGACGAACTTTGCCGCCTCTTCAATGGCGCGTGCTTCTTCTTCGGTTTTGCCTTTCTGCTTGAAGTTTTCGGCGGTCTGCGGTAAAAGTCCGAGGTGGGCGCAAACGGGAATGTCCTTGCTGCGCAAAAATTCAATGACGCCTTCGGGAGTGCCTTCGAGCTTGATGCTAGAGCAACCTACATCCAAAAAGCGACGGGCGTTATCGTAAGCGGTTTGCGGATCCTTGTCGCTCATGTAGGGCATGTCGCCAATGACATGCGTGTTCGGGGCGCCACGGCAAACGGCTGCAGCAAAGATGAGCATTTCGGTCATGCCGACTTCACGTGTGCTCTTGTAACCGAGCATGGTGTTTGCGAGGCTGTCGCCCACGAGAATCTGGTCAATTCCGGCGGCTTCTGCCATTTTTGCGAAGGCGAAGTCGTAAGCGGTGATCATGGAAATCATTTCGTTCTTGGATTTTTTCGCCTTGATATCTTCTGGAGTTAACATGATGACCTCTTCACTTAAACTTTTCAACTAGGGGCAAATATACAAATAGTGTAAAGTTATGGCTATTTAGTAGCTAGTTGTTGGTTGTTAGTCATTGGTTTTGGTTAATCGCTAATGACTATTGGCTACTGATCAAAAAGCTTTCTGGTTTCGTTCAGGAATTTGATAGAATGGATCTCTTTCAAGAATCCGATGTGGTGGCGCAGGTAGGTGAGGAGTGCGTTCTCGGTGAATTCGGGATGCTCGATTTTGTCGCCAGTTTGTAACGCCCAAAGCCCATTGAGTGTTTCTGGTCGTGCGCGCGGGTGCTCGATGCCGAGGCATGCTTGGCATACGAATCCGCCTGTTTCGGGGAAAAAGTCTGCGGCAGGTTTGTCGAGCGTTTTACCGCAGCGACTGCAAGTGGTGAGGTCTAGATTGTAGCCCCACATATCGCAAGTGTCCAGGAGCCACTGTGCAAAAATACGCGACTTGTCAGGAACACTCGATGTTGACGAGTGCGCGGCGTTTTCTGAATTCGGCGAATCTTGCGGTGAATCGGAATCGAATTCGCGGATGGCTTGCTCTAGGCGTTCAAATTCTTCTTGCAGGGGGACGCCTTGCGGGGCGTAGCGCAAAATCATTTCGGTCATGACCTGCGCTTTCGCTGTGCTGAGTAAATCGTTGCGCAAGTTCTTACGCCAGTCCAAAAGCGTTGCTTCCTTGATGAACTGCAAATCGGTATTCGGATTTTGGCGAAAAACGACTTCGCTTAACGCGAGCGGATCAAGGGCCCCACGGAACGGAGATTCCTTTTTCTTTCCGCCCTTCACGATAAACGAGACAATCCCGCTTTCTTCCGTAAGCGCCTTGACGATAAAGCTAGAATCGCTGTACGGAAAGCGGTGCAGAACTATAGCGCGAGTTTTAATCACTACTTCGCCGGGAACGGAGGCCAGCCCATTTCCTGTCCGCCAACGACGTGCAGGTGGATGTGAAACACCGTCTGACCGGCATCAGCCTTGCAGTTGAACACAAAGCGTGCGCCGCCTTCTTCGAGGCCGAGGTCTTTCGCGATGAGCTGTGCGCGGTAAAGCATTTTGCCCACGAGTTCGCAATCTTCCGGCTTCATGTCCATGATGGTTGCGATGTGGCGCTTCGGCACGACCAAAAAGTGTACCGGTGCCTGCGGGGCGATGTCGTAGAAGGCGAACACATCGTCGTCTTCGTAGATTTTCTTGGAAGGGATTTCACCCTTGATGATTTTACAGAAAAGGCAATTTTCACTCATAGTATGTATAATAGTAGTAAAAGAAGATTAGGAATTTTCGCGTTGTTTTAAGATTTCTTCCACTTTGCGGTCTAGTAAGTCGTCGAATCGCTTTTGTTGTAACGAACGCCCGTTTGCTATGATGACCTGCATAACTTTTATGTATGAGGCGAAAATCACGGTGATCAATACAACTAGGGCGAGTCTTCCGGGGAAGAATAAGGACGAGAGGCACGCTGGGATTGAGAGAAACGTAGTGACTATGATGAATGCGAAAATCCATTCTGGAAGAACGGCCGGTTTAATCCCGTATTTCTCGAGCGTCGCGTTTTGCTTATGGAACAAGTCCTTGAAAATATATGCGTCAATGAAAGGACCTAATACGATACCGAGTAAGACCGCTTTTAGTGGGGTGAGCTCAGTGGTGGTGTATTGGTTCTGTTCCTTTACGGCGTAGTAAATCCATATACTGAATTTGTAGGCGTATAAAAGAAAGACTATGAGAAAGAATGCTATAGCGAGACTGGAAAAACAAAAAGCAAAGGATTCTATAGTAGTAAAGGATCCTTTTGTGTAATTTTTGAGCAATTGGATTAAGACTTCGATGGAATCCCAAGCAATTATTGTAAAAACAAGGAATATGAAAGACCATATAATGGCGCTTCTGCCGCGTCGGACGTTCTCTGGCTCGTCTAGAAAGAATGCGCTTTGCGTATTATTGCAAATCATAATAACCTCTAGTAGGTAATTTAGAAATAAAGCCTATTCAAAGTACAAATTGTTTCGTTATTGTTTGTTCGATTTTCGTATCTTTAATCCGTAATGGCTTTCTTTGGTAAAATAGCGGCGGCGGTTTTTGCGTGGGGTGCTTATGCGGTGCTTCGGCTTGCTGGCTGGAAGCGTAAAACTGTTTTGGCGAATGCAAAACACGTGGCGGGCGCAGTTCCGTCGCGCGGAATTTCGTCGGAAGCCTTAAATTACGCAGCCCTCTTGAAGAATTTGACGCGTCATGCGAGTGAACTTTTGTTCTGCTTTGGCACTTTCAAAAAGTTGCCGCGTGATTTTTCTGCTTACCCGTGTTGCGTTGATGGCTGGACTTTTGACATTGCAGAAGGTTCTATGCCAATGCTCGAAAAAATGCGGAGCGGTGGAATCTTTTTGACGGCGCATTACGGCAATTATGAAGCGATGGGGCCGTGGCTTTGCCGGCTTGGAATTCCGCTTGTCGCAAGTTATATACCCGTGAAGCCCAAGTGGCTTAATAACATTCTTGAACGCAAAATCCGTGCGGTCGATGGCCGGAGTTATTCAGTAGATGCCCGGACGCCTCGCGACTTTATACGCATCTTGAACGAAGGCAATCTTTTCTGTTTGCTCTCCGACCAGGATTCCCGTATCCCGAGCGCACTTTCGGGAACGCTCCTGGGGCAACCGGTGAACATGAATCCGCTGCCGGACTTTTTGCTCAAGCATCGTCCGCAAACACCCGTGTTTATCTGCTGGATGGAAGAGCTCGGCGCATCTCCGAAAGGAACTTCTACGAAAGGCGCTTCTTCGAAAAAAGTTCGCGTGCTCCACGCCATCGAGGTGGAAGGCCCGCAGGTCGCATCCCCCGCGCCGTCTCCTTCGCAATCGAGCGTCGTCAACACGCAATTCAACAAGTGGCTCGAAGAGCGCATCCGCGAAAATCCGAATCTCTGGTATAGCTTCACGCACCGTCGATTCTACAGCCAGTCGCCAGAAATTTACGGCGAATAGCGACCTGCGGCGCATCTTGTTATAATCGCGGCACATCTTGCGACAAATCTTACTAACGTTACATTTATGACCTTTGTTCCGCATAAAAAGAAACCGTTACTTGCCCGAATTCTGGATTGGTTGAACGAGCCAGATGAATGGCCTGCTTGGGTGCAGTTCTTTTTGCTGCCCAAACCGCTTGGACGCAATAATTTTTTCGCGGCCCGCGTCGTTCTGTTGTTTGCGATGGCGTTCTTTACTTTGCAGGCGTTTGCTGGTGGCTATGAATCTTGGATTGCCCAATTCTTGCACAACTTGAACTTGCCCGTCCACGAAACTGGTCACATTGTTTTTCGAATTTTTGGGAGCGAAGTGATTACATCGCTTGGTGGTTCGCTGTTTCAGACAATTATGCCGCTCGTGTTCTGCTTTGCGCTGTGGGTTAAGCCCCGCGATTTGTTCGGAGCCTCCATTGCGCTTTGGTGGGCTTTCGAAAATTTGATTGATGTCGCACCTTACATCGAAGATGCTCTCCCGATGAAGCTTATGCTTATCAGTGGCGGTACCGGTGCCGAAGCCCCTTACGGGTTCCACGACTGGAATTTTATCCTCTCCGAAACGGGCTTGCTTTTGAAATGCGATGAAATTGCCTCCGCTGTTTATGCGGTGGGTTATATTGGTATGGCGCTTTGCGTCGTGTGGGGCGCCTGGAGTTTGCTCTATTATTTCGTCTATCAGCGGCAAAATGGCGGACTTTTGGACTAGCTTAAAAAATCGTAAAAATGGCGTTTTGGGGCCAAAAAGTGTGTTCTAAATCAGCATTTATAATAAAAATTGGGACCCAAATTACAATTTTTCCCTAAATAAGATATATTATAAAACTACAAGATTAGCATGTTGAGGGGCGCAGTATTATGAACACATCCCGCCATACAAAAATCCGGAGCGTAACGGTCCTCGTCGTTGCTGCATTGTTGCTCGAATTGACGACCGCTGTGCAGTACATTTCTACACGCCGAGCCATTACCGCCCAAATTAAGGAAATGGCTAAGCAAGACCTTACTTCTGCGAACCGGACCTTTGAAGTCAAGGAAATTGCCGAGGCTGCTATTGCGGCTGTTCTGCCCGAAGTTGAACGTTTTATCGATACACAACAGCAAGATTCATTGCATATGGCGTTGCAACGAGTGGTTGCGAACCATCCTGAAATTGTCGGCGTCGATTTTGCCTATCGTGTGGGGAGTGATGGCCTTCGCGATGGGTATTTTACGTTTAGGGACGATGCAACCAACGAAATTAAGGACACCGTTATTGGGTTTGACTATACGGAACGCACTTGGTACCGCGAGGGCTTGCATGGCAACGGTTCCTGGAGCGAACCGTACATGAGCCGCTATTACGTGGCGCTGATGTCTACATTCTCGCGGCCTGTTCACGATGCTCAAGGACGTGTCGTTGCCGTTATTGGCGCCGATGTTCCGATGCGTGAACTCTCTTCGATGGCTGTGCAGCTGTACGATAACCAGCAGCGCTCGCTCATCCCTGTCATCATTCTTCAGCTTGTCGGCCTCTTTGTGCTTGGCTTTATCATGTACCGCAGCATCATCAGCGTCCGTAAGTTAAGCAAAGTCAGTGCCGAAAAAGACCTGATTAACAGGGAACTTGGCATTGCAAATGCGATCCAGACGGCGATGCTTCCGCCACCGCTGCCCGAAAGCGAATTCCTGAATATCGTTGGTAGTCAGGTCCCGGCAAAACAGGTGGGCGGCGATTTTTATGATTATTTTGTGCGTGATGGAAAGCTATTCTTCAATATCGGTGATGTTTGCGGAAAGGGAATCCCCGCGGCACTTGTCATGTCGATGACACAGGCCGTGTTCCGCACGATTGCAACTAAAGTCGATAATCCATCTCACATTGTGATGGGAATGAACACGATGGCCAGTCGTGGAAATACGACGGGAATGTTTGCAACGCTTTTTGTTGGTGTGCTAGACCTTGCAACGGGGCGCCTGAGCTACTGCAATGCCGGCCATGAAAAGCCCATTATCATTACTGGACGTAATATGCGATATCTCGATGTTACCGCAAATATCCCTATCGGGGTCATGGAAGAAAAAAAATACAATATCCAGGAATCGGTCATCGCTGCGGGCGATATGATTTTGCTTTATACGGATGGTCTTACCGAAGCGATGAATGCAAATGGAAAGCTGTTTGGATTGAAGCGCGTTGAAGAAACGATTTGTGGCGGTGGAAAAACTGGAGGCAATAGTGAACTCTCCGCATTTGCGGGACCGCAGCAATTGCTGGATACCATGTCGCAAGCCTTTTCCAAATTTGTGAATGGCGCAGAGCAGAGCGACGACCTTACCATGCTTGTGATAAAGTACAAAGGGTAGGGATGGGGAAAATATTTGAAAATTGCCTAAAATAGGTTACCTATTTTAGGCAATTTTTTTGAGAATGATTTTTTGCGTTAATCCACGTATTTCTTGATGAGTCTGATCATCAGTTCGGCGAGGCTTTCCACTTGGTAATTGCCAACGGTTGCCTTGATGTGTGAATTGCCGATGCCGCTATCGTCGGTGAGGAATACGTATGTGCCGCCTGTCGCCAAGTCGAAGAATCTCAACATAAATTCAGTTTCTTTGTCTACACCGCTTGCCGCTACAGGGATAAGCTTGATGCCTTTTTTGGCGAAGAGGCGGATAGAGTTCTGGAGGCTTTTGATGATGTCTTCTTCGTAGTGGGCGGGGGCGTCAAGGATGAGAAATGCGATGCGCGCGCGGGCTGCTTCGTCCCAAGAGAGTTTTTCCAGCGAGGCTTCAAGCGCTGTGTGAACGGCTTCGGGGTAGTCGCCGCCGCCGTTTGCGCTTTGGCGTGAGACGAATTCCTGGGTCCTTGCAACGTTATCAGTGAAGTCGTCGTGGCGCGTGAGGTAGGAATCGCCTATGTCGCGATAGAACAGGGCTGCTGTGCGTAAACCAATATTGCTTTCAAATTTTGCGCGGTCGATAATGTAATTGAGATCGGATTTGAGGAATCTGATTTCGTCGCTCATAGAACCTGTGGCGTCAACGATGAATGCGATGTCTGCCGTCGTTTTGGGGTGTTTGGCATCTTTGTCTACAACGGTATTGATATTGAGCTTGCGGTTTTCCCTAGACGAAACCTTGAGCTGCCCGTTGATTACAACGCCGTCAACAATTAACCAAAGGTCATTTTGATTTTGGTTTTTGTCATGGAATAAATTAATCCAGCAGTAAGCGTATCCATCATTGTCTGTTTTGGTTGTAAATTCAACTTGCCTACCGTTGAGGAGTGTCACGGGAACATTTGCGATGCCGAATTCGTTTTTATCCACCACTTTTACGGCAACGAGTTGCTGGGGGTAGAATTTCCAGTAGCTCATCTTTCCACTGTAATCATTGTCGTTGATGATGTTGGTCCAGAATTTCCAATGTTCCAAATCGTTCCATTCACCAGCCGTGAGCAATCCTGAAGATTCTTCGTCCGAACGCCTTGCTTTTCTTTTTCTCCTTGAGGCTGGTTCATCATCGTCCCAAGAACTGCTTTCGTCGCTATCGGAAGCGAGGTATACCGTTTTTGATGATGAACGCTCTGAATGTGTCCTTGATGGCGCTTTAGCTAGAGCTGATGATCTCTTGGCGTACGTTTTTGAAGCGCCCGTGGCGAGCATGGATGCGGAACCTCCGAGCAGTCCTGCCAAACCATCGCTAACTCCTGCTGAACCTGCGGCACTTTCGGAAAAGCCCGCAGATTTCCCGCGTCTTCCCCCAAGAACCGTTTTACCGGTTGTGTGTAAGCCATCTACGGTTTTTAAGACTTTGCTAATATCCTTTGTGAATTTGACATCCGCCGTTGAAAAAGAAGGTGACGGCTTTGACGATGCTGCCAAATATTTTACCGCTCCTCTATTGTCTGGTGCTTTGGGCGATCCTTTGCTTTTGTATTTGTGTTCGGGTGTTGTTGATGGAAAAACGGTCATAACCGTTTCGACTCTAGTTTCATCATCTTCTGAGATTTCTGTGGTTTCTTTGTTTGTATTATCGCTGCAGTTGATGAACATAAAAGCGGATGCGATTACCGCTGTTAAAAAGATTTTGTTTTTCATGATATACTCCTTTTTTTTATTAAACTAGCACAATCCATGTGGCCAAAACCAACGTTCAAAAGCCTAATATGGATAAATGTTTTTTACGAATAAAAGGAAACGATGTTATATTTTAAGTATGTCTAGATTGTGTCATATTTTGCACTATGCTTCTGTCACATTTTTGTGCTGTATTTCTTTGTTTACAAATAACGGTGCTTATGCGACGGGGCTTAATGGTGTATTTGATGCGGGTTGGACGACGGCGTACCAGTCACAGGATTCCTTGACTCTCATGCACCAGCGTTTGCAATCACTCGGAATGGAATATGTCGTATTGCAATATGCTGCAGTTGAAGCGACTCATTTGTATTACCCATCACAACTCGATTTTTTGCAGAATACGCAGTACAAAAATAATCAGCTTTTCCCGAAGAGTATAGAGGCTGCAAAAATTGCAGGAACCAAAATTTGGCTTGGACTTTATTACAATGGTGAAGATTGGTTTTTACCTCCGACGGTTACACAACTTGATACTTTGTGTGCGAGAAACGTTCGCGTTTTAAATGAACTTTATGAATTGTATGGACGTGAGAATGTAATTGATGGAGTGTATATCCCGCAAGAAATTGCGCTCTATTATTGGGATGGACTCCGCGAAGATGCGACTGCAGAATCGCTAGTGACTCATTTTTTGAAACCAATTGTGGATGCTGCGAAGGCGATTGGTTGGAAGGTTATGACGGCTCCATTCTACAATCAGAATTTGGAATCTCCCGAAAAATTGCAATTGTTTTTCGAGAAACTTTTTGCTGCGGGTTTCAAGCCTGATGTGATTGCTGTTCAAGATGGTATTGGGGCAAGTGATGCAGGGAAGGCTCATGCAGATATTGCGACAGTCGGAAAATACGAACGTGTGGTGGCCCAAGCTTGTGCAAAATATGGAATTGAATTTTGGGTCGATGCGGAATTGTTCCGCACTGATGATTCTAAAGCACTTGCGGATAGTGCGCGAATTTCGGCGCAACTGGATACAGCGCGTGCTTCGGGTGCTGTGAATGTCATCGGTTATGATTTGGCTGTTCTTGGGAGCGCTGGGCTAGATTCGCTAGAAAAGTGGAAATCGCAGACTGTCGGGCTTAAAAAGTCGCGCAATCCCAACAAGAATCCGCAAAAACTATTGAAGTTTTACAAGCTGAACGGCGCAAGGGTCTATCTTGACCGTCGTTAAAATTTTATAATTCAAGAAAAAAAAGGAGCGTCTATGCGCAAAAATCTCGGAGTAAAAACTTATCTGTACCCGCAGCCGACTTTGGTCATCGCCACCTATAACGAGGATGGCTCGGCAAATGCCATGGTGGCCGCTTGGGGTTCTATCAGCGACAACAACCAGGTTGCAATTTACGTGGCCAAGACTCATAAGACCATCCCGAATATTCTTGCTCGCAAATCTTTTACCGTGAGCATGGCAACGGCTGACCACATCAAGGCGATTGACTATTTGGGTATTACCAGTGGTAATCGCGTGGCTGATAAATTTGCAAAGGCTGGCTTTACGTCTGTTAAGAGTGAAAATGTCGATGCACCGCTTGTTGCTGAATTGCCGCTAGCGCTCGAATGCAAGCTCGTGAGCTACGATGAAGAATCGGAACTCCTGCTCGGCGAAATCGTGAACGTCACTGCCGACGAATCCGTGCTTGATCAAGACGGAAAGCTCTCCGTCGAGAAGCTTGCCCCGGTTTGCTACGATTCCGCAGGCCACGGCTACTACGTGATGGAACGCCGCGTCGGCAACGCCTTCAGCGATGGGAAGAGCATCTAGGAGTTGCTTCAGAATTAATGCAAAAAAGGTGGCTCGCTGGCCACCTTTTCTCTTGATAATAATTGCGCTTTTTAGTACAAGTACCATTCCCATTTGAGGGTGCATTGCTTGTTTTCTTCATCAGTTTGATCCCAAACTTCGTAATCTTTAATATATCCGATGCTATGTACTCCGTAGCCGTAGCCTGATGAATAATCATCGTTTATTAAAAGATCGGCGTCTGTAATCCTAGGAAAGACGTAGATTGAGTCTGTGTATATAGGAACTGTCGTTGTGAAATCGATGCGTCCTTCCCATTCTCCGGTGTCTTGTTTTTCTAGCAGATTCTCTGTCATTACAGAATCTCTAGTACCGTCATTTTTTCGAAATTGAATCTTGAAAGAAATGCGAGGGTCAGCATCTGCATAGTTTTTCATGCTTAGCGTGTTGTCCCAATCTGGCGTTTCTTGCTTGAAATAAGTCAGCGTGAGTTTCAGATTTTTGCTTTGGGTAAGGTATGATTTTTTTGTATTAGAGGATGTCTTTGATGAGCTAGAGTAATAGTAGTTTATGGTGCTGGATGAAGAATATTTTCTTGAAGAACTTGAATATGTGTGGCTAGACGAGCTCTTTGCAGATGACGAACTCTTTGCGGAAGAAGAACTTTTTGTTGTGTTGCACTGATAGCCGTAATTGGAGCAGCACCAGGATGCGGAATTGTTGCTTGTCCCATAATAGCAAGCTTCTTTTTGTCGTTGTATTTCTTGTTCGCGTTCTTTCTGTTCTTGCTCGTGTTGCTTTTCTTTTTCACTAATCTCATTGTTTGCGGCCGACATGGGGCTTTCGTCACCGCAGGCTACAAAAAGAAATGATGCGATGAAAAGTAGAAGAAATTTATGTGTCATTTTATAATCCTTTTAGAATGCGAAATCTATCTTGATTCGCCAACTGTCGCTGCCATTTAGATAGCTTTGTTCGGCATCTGTTCCGAATGGCCCTTCGTAAATACGGAAGTTTCCAGCGAACCATTGAAATTCAAGTGAAAAATGGCGCGTTATTTCGATACCAAAGCCCAAAAGGTTGATAAATTCCCAATCGGAAAAAGATGCGAAATCACTATCACTATAGTCATCCCAATAATTGCTTCCAATATCAAAATCATACCATTGATAAATAGGCTTGCGGATATGGAAATTGGCACTGAGGAAAAGTGATACTTGGGAAGTACCCAAAGGAATAATACCAAAGCGGAAACCTAGTGGAATTTCTGCCAATATTGTACTGAAATTAACGAAGCCGCAGTACCATCCGTGATGGAATTCTGCGTTTAATCCGTAATTAAATGAAACAATCCGGTTAAAATAAATTCTGTGGAAAAAACCAAGGTTTGCCCCAAATTCGAAATAGCCGTCGAGATCTTGTAGCGGTTTCCCATAGAAAGCGCTGGTTGTAAGGCTTGCAAATGCAAGTGATATTCCAAAGAACGAATTTTTGGCTTTGTCTGTTTTGATTTCCTTATTAGTGGAACTTGGATTGTCTTCTTGGAAAGCTATGCTTTTTTGTGAATATGATGCCCATACATCTTCTTTTTCGTTTTCTGTTGTGGATTTAGATGTTTTTTGGAATTGGGTGGGTTGCTCTTCTGCAATATTTTCTTTTACTGTGGTTGCTGGCTCTGACCTTTTTTCTTTGACAATTTCTTTTGCTTTTTGAATGTCTAGCGCCATCATTTCGCTGTTGGCAAAAACGACGGTGAGTGTACATGCGGAATCGTTGATACTGTGTTCCTGAATTTGCTTGGCTAGTGCAGTTGCGTTTTCGATGCGCTGCAGTTTACGTTCGAATTCTGCGACACTGTCGGCCTTGGCTTGTTCTGCAAGTTGCTTCTTGTTGATGGCGTAATCGATGCACTTACAGGATTGTTCGATTTTCTTGCAGAATTTGTCTTTAAATTTCGGCTGCTTTGCTTTCAGCATTTTGTCTGTGACAGGGCAATCTCCGCAAAAGCCGGAGCATTCTTCTGTCATTGGCGGCAAAGGCTCAATGCGAGACATTTCAGGTTGAGTTTTGTTGAACTTGGTCTCGTAAAGGGATTGTTTTGTTTCATTAGAAACGGGCGATGGACCTTGCTTGATTTCTTTGAATAGTCCGTTTTCAAAAGAAATATTGCGGGCGCAGACTGTTTCATCGCATGTTTGCAGCAATTCGTCAGAAAGCTTGTTTATGCTTTCTGCAAATGCGGCGTCTTTGCTTGCTTGGGCTGCGCTGATGCTGTCGAGGAGTGCCGCGCAGTGGCAACGCTTATCGACTTTTTTGCAGGTCTGGTCTTTTTTGTTTTGGCAGGGGGTGCAAAGTTCGATGCACATGTTTTGTGCAAAAAGCGAAACCGTTAATAAAAGAACTAACGCGAAAATCGCTTGAAAGATTTTTCTCATTTTAACTCCTTGATGGCGAGGCTGCTATACAGAATTCAAGGTGCTCAAAGCTCAAGAATTTGGTTGCAAAAACTCGCTATGTAGCGTAAAAATAAGAAAATGTTTACATTTGTTCAAGGTACTTGCGAAAAAAGCGCTTCCACCCAGTCTACGTCCGCCGTTACGGTAAGCGTCTGTAATCCGCAGGCGGCTGCGGCGGCCGTGTTGACGGGGCTATCGTCAAGGAAGATTGTTTCGGCGGGGGAGGCTCCGAGCTCGCGAATGGCTGTCTTGAAAATCTCGGGATCGGGCTTTTGCAAATGGAGCTCCTGACTCAAGAAAATCTTGTCGAAAAAGTCTTCGAGCTTGTTGCCGTTCGCATTGAACCAGTTTTGGCAACAGCGTTCCCAATGTAATTCGTTTGTATTGCTCAAAAGCGAAACGCTTGCAACACCTTCCATTTTGCGCAGTTTGCGGAGTGCTTGTAATTTACGATCAGCAACGCTCAAGCAAATGGAATTCCAGGCGTCTTCGATATCGTGTGGCGTTGTCGGGCTCGCGGCGCATCTTGCGAAAGCATTTGCGGCGCACTTGCTTGCGATTTGCTGGCAGAACTCTGCGCTCGTGATGAACCCGAGCTGGTAATCTTCCATTAGCTTGTAAGCAGAACCGCCCGGCTCAAGTTCAGCGGGCGGCAAACCGAGTGCGACAAATCGTTCGTAAGCGTTTTTCATGCGGATGTCCAAAAGAACTCCGCCTAAATCAAAAATGTAATTCTTGAGCATGTCGCAAAAATAGAAAACAAAACTTGCTTTCTATTATGCGTTCGTTACAACTTCCGGAGAGTCTTCGTACTTGGCTTTCAATTGCAGATAGAATTCGCAGAAAGCGGTTGTAATGTATGGGCAAGCCCACAGGAACCCGATGCCACAAGTTACAATTCCCAAGAGAATCCAGGGGATGAATCGCAAGCAGAGTACGAACAGTTCCATGCGGTGGCCGTACATCATGTCGCTACTTTTGCGCAAAATCTCGAGGTGCGAATACTCAGGATGATCTAAAATGATAAAGTAAACCAAAGAGTAAGAAAAAGCCTTCATGATGCCGGGAATGATGAAGAGTAATGCCCATAAACAGATGAACAATAATGCCAAAATCTGGGTACATATGAGATTGAAATAAAAGCCCCAACCGCTAGTGAAGCCAACGACCAATCGCTTGAGTGGAATTTCCTTGTTGCGTGCGAGATTCAGGAAATAAGCGTAAAGGCCGATGTCTAGGCCAAGGGCAAACGGTGTTTCTATAATATTCCAGACGCTTCTGCCGGTGGAGTCTTTTTCGAAGAATGCTGAAGGAATGTCGATTACTATAGAAATGAGTAAAAATACGAGGATGGCGACTGCTGCTTGGCTCCATTTTCCACCGAGTTTTTCCCATGCAGTTTCTTTGATTTTTGCAGTATCTAAAGCGTCCATATTTTCTCCTTATTTTTCTTTAATATAGTTTATTTCTCTTTGAACTCTAATTGCGATAGCGTGGCGGCAACAGTCGAAACGCCTCCGATAAATGCGGCAATGAACGAACCGCAGATGAGATAAAGCGGTAGCGAGTACACTGTACCGTTTGCGAATGCGACGTACTTTAATTTATGGGTTTCCTTGCGGCTGTCTTTAGGTGACATGCGCCAACGCTCGTAAGTGTAGTCCATGAATCCAACACCAAAATAATACGCATTGATGATGAAAATTAGGACAAGCGAAGCGACACTCCCTGCAACTGGGATAAAGTTCAGCAAAAGGCAAAGTGCGGTCAAGACAAGTTGTTTCGCTGTGTTGCGAACGGCAATCACGACGGCGCGCAAAATGTCCTTGAGCGTTTGCTTCATGTCAAACGGGAACTCCTTCCCGGTGAGGATGGTTTCGGTCTTTTCGGAGAGGAACGTGTAAATGGGCGACATTAAAATGTTGACAATCGTTCCGCCAATGAAAACGAACAGCGCAAAGAAAATGATGGGGAGGATAATCTTGATGGCGACCATGCCGGCGTGAATCCAGCCGTTCATGTTTTCGGTGCTGCGCTCGATGATGCCGTTAATCCAGTCGCTAATGCCGACGCCCGAGAAAATGAACGCGACCACGACGATGATGTTCAAAATGGCGGGGATGAGCAAATATCTTGTGAGCTTGTTTGCGCGTATAAGGCGAAAAGCCTTGATGTATGCGGCAAACCCGGTCTTGATTTGCTTTGCGAGAGATATGTTTTCTTGTTCCATTGTTTTAAATATAAGAAAGCCTGCGATTGGGGAAATCGCAAGCTTGATGATTAGAGTGTGGTTTGTTATGAAAAAGAACTTATTTTACGGAGACGCTCTTCATTGCAGAACCGAGCTTTACCATATAAATACCTGTGCTATGGAACTTGTTCTTGATGGCGCTCTGGATATCGCTTGTGGCATTTACGTTTCCGAGGAATTTGCCCTGCATATCGAAAACCTGCGCGCTAGTGATTGTGTTTGTTTTCGGTGCAAATTGGGGAAGGGCCGTGGAGCTTGCTTCGCCGGTGTAGACCTTTGCGTAAGCGAAATCGAGTGTGCCGGAGGCGTTCCCGTTTTCGGGGTATTGGCCCGCTTCGCCGAGCACCTTCGCTTCGTACATGGAGTTGCCGAGTTCAAGTCCTAAGCTCTTCCAACCGTCAAAGTGGGCTGTAATATCGATGGTGCCGCAGGCGCGTTTGGTCTTGCGCACGCTAAAGTACTGCGTGAACGGCGTGTTGTCGCCTTCGATGGAACCGCGTTGGACTTTGTCGACGTAGACTTCGTATGTGGCGCCGTCAACGGTGATTATGCCACGCAAGCCGCATTCGTCACAGTTTGCAGTAGATTTACCAATCCAGTTCGGGCGATACGGGCTCCAGGTGTCAACGATGTACCATTCGATGAGTGGGTCCTGCGACCAGCCGTAAACACCGATGTACGAGTAAGTCACGTTGGAATAGCTTTTGAAAGACGGGTCGGTCAGCTTGAAGTCGGCGTAAAGGTGTCCGAGGTCAGTGTACTTGAGCCCGCTGTTCATGCCGTAGCGGATGCCTTCGCGGCAGAGGTAATCGTTCACGTTGTTGAATTCGCAGGAGAATGAGCCGTCGGTGTAGAACGTGGCGGAGTTGTCGCCGATGTCAGCCCAAAGTTCGTAACTATAGTTACCGATATCGTTAATGTCGTTGGAAGTGACGACTGTGCTTTCGCCGCTGTGGGTTGCTGTGTTGCAAAAATCCTGGGAATATGCTTCTGTGGCAAATGCAACGGCAAGACTGAAAACGAAAATTCTCGAATTGAATTTTTTCATAGAAACATCCCTTTTTTATACTCCAAAGGTAACTTTTAATGGGGTGGTTGGGATGCCATTGGTGAACTAAAATTTTAAAAGTGTTGCAGGTGTTTTGATGCGTCACGGCCGCTTTTCTGCTGTTTCCTGACGGCTTTTTTGAGCCTTGCCCCCATGTGTCGAAAATTTGACACTTTCTTTTGCTATATTCACTAGACCCCCGAACGGGGTGTCTGGCAGCGGTGGTTGCCAGGCTTGTGTCACCGAGGGCCGTGCGGGCTGTGCTATCCAATGAGGGGTGTATGGCTCGGTGGACCCCAAATCCGGAAACGGAATCTACAAGTAGGAATCTCAAATGGATTTTTCTGCGATTATTGCCGAAGAGCTGAATCTTGAAGTGTGGCGCGTTAGTAAGGCGCTCGAACTTATGGACCAGGGGGGCACGATCCCCTTTATCGCCCGTTACCGCAAGGACCAAACGGGAACTTTGAACGAAATTGAACTCCGCGACATCAGCCACCGTCGCGACTACCTCCAGGAACTTGTGGACCGCAAGGAAACGATCCTCAAGAGCATCGAGGAACAGGGCAAGCTCACGCCGGAACTCAAGGCTCAGATTGAAGCTTGCAAGGACAAGACTCTTCTCGAAGATATTTACGCTCCGTTCAAGCCGAAGAAGCGTACTCGCGCAACGATTGCAAAGGAACTTGGTTTGGAACCGCTCGCCCGCCTGATGTGGGCTCAGGAAAATACCGGAAACACGGCAGAAGAAATTGCACGCATTTATTTGTCCGAAGAAAAGGGCCTTGCCGACCCGCGTGCCGCCCTCAAGGGTGCTGCAGACATCTTGGCCGAAGAAGTTGCAGACAACGCCGAATACCGCCAGTACCTCCGCAACAAGGTCGAAAAGACTGGCGTCATGGTTTCTAAGGTCAAGAAGGATTTCGAAAAGCAAGAAACCAAGTTCAAGGACTACTACGACTTTAGCGAACCGGTCTCCAAGATCCCGAGCCACCGTATGCTCGCTCTCCGCCGTGGCGAAAAGGAAAAGGTGCTTCGCCTCTCCATCGAAGTCCCGAACGAAGAAATGATCGGTTACCTCCAGAATCAGGTCATCAAGCACGACTCTGTCTGGAAGCCGTATCTCGAAGATATGTGCAAGGACGCTTGGGAACGCTTGCTCCAGCCGAGCATGGAAAGCGAAGTGCGCCTCCTCCTCAAGGACGCCGCCGAAGAAGAAGCTTTCAAGGTGTTCTCCAAGAACCTCCAGGACGTTTTGCTTGCCGCTCCGGCAGGCCACAAGGCAGTGCTTGCCCTCGACCCGGGTTTCCGTACGGGTTGCAAGGTCGCTGTGCTCGATAAGAACGGCAAGTTCATGGATCACGGCATCATCAAGCCGCATGAACCGTGGAACGACAAGGCCGGTGCCGCAGTTTATTTGATGAGCCTCATCGACAAGTATCAGATTGATCTCATCGCTATCGGTAACGGTACGGCAAGCCGCGAAACGGACGCTTTCTGTGGCGAAATGGCTCTCAAGTTCAAGGGCAAGGTTCCGCCGCGCGTTATCGTCTCCGAAGCTGGTGCATCTGTCTATAGCGCAAGCATGATTGCTATCGCCGAATTCCCGAAGGAAGACGTGACGACCCGTGGTGCTATTTCCATTGGCCGCCGCTTGCAGGACCCGCTCGCTGAACTTGTCAAGGTCGATCCGCAGTCCATTGGCGTGGGCCAGTACCAGCACGACGTGAACCAGCGCGAACTCAAGAAGCGTTTGGACGAAGTCGTGGAAAGCTGCGTGAACATGGTCGGTGTCGACGTGAACAGCGCTTCTGCTCCGCTCCTCTCTCACGTGGCAGGCCTCAGCAACACGCTTTCTGAAGCCATTGTGAAGTACCGCGAAGAAAACGGCGCTTATGCAAGCCGTGAAGATTTGAAGAAGGTCAAGGGCTTTGGTCCGAAGGCTTTTGAACAGGCCGCAGGATTTATGCGTATCCCGGGTGCAGAAAACCCGCTCGACGATTCCGCCGTGCATCCTGAAAACTACGCCCTCGTCGAAAAGATGGCTGAAAAGGTCGGCGTTCCGGTCAAGGAAATGGTCGGCAATGCAGACGCTGTGAAGGGCATCAAGCTCGACGAATTCCTCTCCGACGAAGTCGGTCGTGCTACTTTGGAAGATATCCTCAAGGAACTCCAGAAGCCGAGCCGCGACCCGCGTAAGGAATTCCGTTATGCTAAGTTCGATGACCGCATCAAGACCATCAACGACCTCGTGACGGGTAGCTGGATGGAAGGTGTCGTGACCAACGTTGCTAACTTCGGTGCTTTCGTGGACATCGGCGTGCATCAGGACGGTCTCGTTCACATTTCTGAAATCAGCGACAAGTATGTGACGGACGCTAAGGACGTGCTTACGGTCGGTGACGTGGTGAAGGTCCGCGTGGTTGCAGTCGATGCAAACCAGAAGCGCATCAGCCTTTCCATGAAGCAGGAACAGACGGACGGTGTTGCCGGTGCTGGCGCTAATGGTCCTCGCGGTCAGCGCGTGGGTGGCCCGCGTGGTAACTTTGGTCATCGCGATGGTGGTGCTCGCCCGCAGGGTGGCATCCAGGGTCATGCAACGATTGCCGACCTCAAGAACAAGATTGCCGGTAAGGAACGCCCGGGCTTTGCTCAGAAGAAGCCGCAGGCCGCCCAGCCTGCCAAGCTGAACGCTCTTCTTAAGTCTATGAAGAAGGGATTTTAATGGTGTCATGCCCGCCGCCGAGCGGGCATCCCCCTTTCAAAACAAACAAAAACAGCACTCGATAGAATCGAGTGCTATTTTTGTGTTCAATCTTACAAGATAAGCAAAGCTTCGTACCATCGCGGGGTTCCGCGATAACTTTGCCTAAATGCTCGAATTACGAGAACTTGATCACGCCGGCCGGGCAGCTGTCTGCAGCGTCCTTGATTTCGTTTTCGTATGCGCTGAAGTCAACGCCTTCCTTAACGACCATCTTTTCCGGAACGGAGAAGACTGCATCGCAAGTTGCTTCGCAAGCGCCGCAGGAGACGCATTCGTCGCTAGATTCATCGAGCCAAACTTTCGTAATTGCCATAAAATACCTCTTATATTGGTTAGGTTTTCCCAAAAGATATAAAAAAATTACGCTTGAAGAGTGAAAAAGTGAAAGAAAAGAGGGATTGTTTGTATTTTTTACCCAAATGCGTAAGCTTGTTTGCCTTATAATCCTTATATGCTCGTTTTCGTTTGCGGAAACGGTTCCTGTTATGGGAGCAAATGTGGAGGGCGCGCCTGTTGATTTGGAGGGCGTGCATGCTGAAACGACAAGTGAAGATTCGACGCGCTCGGTTGGAATTTTTGAACTTTACAGCCACGAAATAAAGACGTCAAAGTACATGTTTTCTTTTGGCATGGATGTGACGGCTTGGACGAATCATGCCGATTATCTAGTTGGGGTGTGGTTTGGTCAACGCATTGCAGATGGCTTGTATCTAAATTCGATGCTTTGGGGGTTGCATTTTCTTTCTGACGAGACTGATTCTTGCTCGAGAACCGGAGCTACTGCCGCTTTTCATTCCTTGTTTTTCTTGACATCTTCTGTTTCTGCAATTATAACCTATTCCGATAAGATGCTTCGTGTTTGGAGTGTTGTGGCTGCATTGCTGAACCCTACGTTGGAATTTTTCATTTGGCGCAAATACGTTCCTATTTCGATTGGAGTTGGCTACAATACAGACTGGTTTGCCTTTAGTCCGGAGCAAAGGTTTTATTTGCGAGCCCATGCCGATTTGAACGTAAATATCACTTGGGCGAGGTTTTCTGCCTCGTATTCCTATTCGTTCCTCGATACCTATGATTTGAAAAAAGGTTCCAAAAGGATTTACCTCAAAATCATCTTCGGCCCCGAGGGTCTTGGTTCTTAATTTTTTCTACATTTGCGGTAAATTTTTCGGGCTAATCCGGGCAATGGTGCTCGTTTTTCGCCTGAGAATTATGAGGACATCGTAAGCGATGAAAAAAGTGGTTGTAAAAATTGGTGGCAGCTTGGCGATCGACGAAGCCAAGTTGGCCGATTTTGTGGCGGCAGTCAGCAAGCTTCCGGCTATGGGCTGCCAAGTGGCCGTGGTGCACGGCGGTGGCAAGGACATCAACGAGAACATCTCCTTGCTCCGAGAACAACCCACATTTATCGACGGTCTCCGAGTCACGACGCCTTCTATCATGAAGATGGTCGAAATGACGCTCTCGGGTCACGTCAACAAGAAGCTCGTGCGAATGCTCCTCGAAAACAATTGCAACGCTGTCGGCCTCAGTGGCGTTGATGGCAAGTTGTTTGAAGTGGTCAAGAAGCAGGGCAAGGTGGATCTTGGCCTCGTGGGCGAAGTCAAGAAGGTCAATCCGCAGATTGTGGAAACACTTTGGTCTGCTGGCTTTGTTCCGGTCGTAAGCCCGATCTCTATCGGTCCGGACGAAAACGGCAAGGCTGTGAGCTGGAACGTGAATGCCGATACTGCCGCAAGCGAACTGGCTGTGGCACTCCACGCTGACCAGTTCGTGCTGGTGAGCGATGTCCCGGGCGTGATGGACGATACCAAGACCGTCATTCCGGAACTCACGGAAGATGCAAGCGAAGCCCTCATTGCTTCTGGCGTCATCAACGGCGGCATGATCCCGAAGGTCCGCGAAAGCTTCAAGAGCATTGAACGCGGCCTCAAGAGCATTCACATTGTCGGCTGGAAGGATGTCGACCACTTTGTAAAACAAATTAATGGAGAACTGAACTATGGCACAATCCTTGGCTAATTCCGTTTTTGAAGAAGACAAGCAGTTTATCGCCCCGCTTTATGGCAAGGCCAATATTGAATTTGTCCGTGGCGAAGGTTCTTACTTGTTCGACAAGAACGGCAAGAAGTATCTTGACTTTGTCGCTGGCATCGCCGTGAACGCTCTCGGTCACCAGAATGCTGCTATCAAGAAGGCTGTCGAAGAACAGATGGACAGCTTCTTCCACATTTCGAACCTTTATCCGAACTTCCCGCAGGTGAACCTCGCTAAGGCTCTCCTCGCTGCAACGGGTTTCGACAAGGCATTCTTCTGCAACTCCGGTACCGAAGCTAACGAAGGCTGCATCAAGTTTGCTCGTAAGTATTTCGATCGCAAGGGTGAAAAGAACCGCCAGAAGATCGTAACGTTCATCAACAGCTTCCACGGTCGTACGTTTGCAGCCCTTTCTGCAACGGGTCAGCCGGCCATCCGCGAAGGCTTTGGCTCCATGCCGGGTGACTTTGTTCACGTTCCTTGGAACGATGTGGCAGCCCTCAAGGCCGAAGTTAACAACGACACTTGCGCCATCATGCTCGAATCTCTCGCTGCCGAAGGTGGCGTGATGACCGTTTCCGATGAAATGGTCGCTGCCATCAACAGCTTGAAGAAAGAATTCGGCTGCCTCGTGATTGTCGACGAAGTCCAGGCAGGTATGGGCCGTCTCGGCACATTCCTTGGCCTCCAGAAGCATGGCATTGATGCTGACCTCGTGTCGCTTGCCAAGGCTCTTGGCGGTGGCCTCCCGCTCGGTGCAGTGCTCCTCCGCCAGAAGGTTGCTGATCAGCTCAAGGCTGGCGATCATGGCACGACGTTTGGTGGTAACCCGGTTGCTTGCGCAGTGGGTCTCGCTGTCGTGAACCAGATTGCAAAGCCGGAATTCCTCGCCAATGTCGAAGCTCGCTCCGCTCAGCTCAAGGCTGGCCTCGAAGCTATCGCCGCAAAGTTCCCGGCAGTGAAGAGCGTGCGTGGTGAAGGCCTTATTCTCGGCCTCGCTCTCGACGAATCGCTCCCGGTCGGTAACGTGATTGCTGCCGCTCGCGACGAAGGCATGATGGTCCTCAGCGCTAAGGGTAACGTTCTCCGTTTGCTCCCGCCGCTGAACGTCTCCGCGGCCGAATGCGACGAAGCGCTCGCTAAGCTTGAAAAGGCTTTTGCAACAGCTACAAAGTAAACCGCGGCGCACTTGTCATGCCCGCGAAGGCGGGCATCACCTTTTAAAAACAGCCTATGGATAAACTCCATAGGCTAATTTTTTTGCATTCTGTATGTTTATTTATGTAGTTTATACAACGATGAAATCCTCGAAGTTAATAAGCGTTTTTGTTGCAATCCTTTTGACCTTGTTTTGCGTTTCTTGTTCTAAATCGAACGAGGAACCAGTTTCTAGTTTAAAGGAGTCGGGATCTGTTTATACAAAAGACTATTTTGTTCTGCGGCCATTTCATATAGCGTTGCCCAAGGGATATTCTGTGGAAAATATTCCTCATTTTGAGTTGGGTATTTACGAGATTAAAGATTCTGTAGGGCGTAAGCTTATGACTTTCATTCAAATGACGTACTATCATGGTGCATATCCGATTTCGTTTTTGCCTCCAAAAAATCCTAATGAGTTTAGCGAGGCGGGAAGGCTTGATACGGTTGTAACTATCGATGGAGTAAAAACTAAAAAGCGACAAGTTTATATTTGGTCTGATCGAACTCCTTCAAAGCGAAAAGATTGGCAACCTCCTGAAATTGTTAAGTTTATTTATTATCCTGATCAGGTTGATTCTTCTATTTGCGAAAGTATAATCCGTTCTATGAAAATCCATAGTTATAATAAAGATTATATGTGTAGCATTTATGTGCCTGATGGAGGATCTTTAGAAGGTTCAAAAATGTCTAGAATGCGCAATACGCAGATAAAAGATGTTCAATCTCTGACAAAAGATATCGAACTGTTGCCTGCTGTATCTGCAAATCAGGACTTCTTTGAAAAGAGCGGAAAATATCTGTTTCTTGCCGATTGCTTTATGAATGATGAATACAAGGGCTCTTTCCACATCGATGAATCCTGTGAAATCGGATGGAACGGTAAATACGCTGAAAAGGAAGATATCCTTGATTTGCTAGATGCTATGGAAGATAAACAGTTTAAAGAAAAGCTCGTGAAAAAGTGCGACTTTTCGCGATGAATTTTTCTTATTGTAAAATTTCATTTCATTTCAAAAAATAGCGAAACATTTTTCCCAAAAAAGCGTGTTAATATAATGGATAGGGAGCAATTTTCTGTCTATGGCCCCGACATTATCGGGTGTTTTAACACCGGAAAAATATGGAAAACAATAGTAATGTGGCTGAAACAAAAAATAGCCATGGTGAAATGATTGGCGAAATTAAAACTTTCGAAGAATACAAAGGCGCGGGCGTTTTCGCGGATCTTCTTCTCGACAGAACTTTCAAAAAGGCTTTTAATCCCGATTCGCAAAATAAGGTTTGCCTGATTGCGCTTTTAAATGCCGTACTTGAAGGTGAAATTGCATCGCCGATTGTGGATGTGCAGTCTCGTAACAAGGAATACAGCGACGGTTCGAATGAAAATCGTACTTCAGTTTTCGACTTGCACTGCATCGATTCTGCTCAGCGAAAATTCATCATCGAAGTGCAGATTCTTTTTCAGAAAAACATTGTCAATCGTTCGATTTATTACGCCTCACAAACGATTATTGCTCAGGGAAAACGAGGTAAAAAGTACAATTACGAATTGAACCCTGTTGTTACAGTTGTGTTCATGGAATTTAATGTGTTTGCCGATGACCGCTACATTCGCCGAGCAAAGCTTCGCGAAATCAATGGGTCTTGCATTAGTGATGCGCTCAATTTTGCGTTTGTAGAACTTCCAAAGTTCAATAAGCCTCTGGACGAACTCGAAACGACGCTCGACAAGGGTCTTTACGCTCTCAAGAACATGAAAAACATGACGCAGATGCCCAAACAGTATGTGAACACGGTGTTCGAGCTCTTGTTTTCGACAGCGAAATTGGCTAAATTATCGAAAGAGGAACAGAAAATGATTGACGAAGCACAGAAAGCCAAATGGGACGAATACGCAATCCATAAAGCGGCTATTGATAGCGGTTTGCAACAAGGTCGCAATCAAAGAAATCTCGAAATTGCGAAGAAAATGCTGTTGAAAAAGAAGCCCGTTGAAGAAATTATTGAATTCACTGATCTTTCTGAAGCTGATGTTCTTGCGATTCAGGCCGATTTAGATAAAGCTTGAATTGCTCGCGCAACATTTGTCATGCCCGATCAAATCGGGCATCTCCATCTCGAAAAAATTGCAAAAAGACCTGGACTTGGTTCCAGGTCTTTTTGTATGCTTGGCGCATCGCCGCTTTCCGCGCGCATTCCCTTTGCTTTTGTTCTTCCTACTGTCTACTTCTAACTGCTTATCATCTCCCTTCCCGTGACGCCTTCTTTTGCAGGTACATCTGCCTGTCGGCGGCTGCGATGACCTCTTCTTCGGATTGCAAGCCTGTCGTGCGGACCGCAAAGCCGTAGGCGGCGCTTTCCGTAATTCCCTGAACTTGAGTTTGTTTGGATTCCTCAATGAAACGGCTTAAAAACGCTTCACATTTTGCGCGGTTGAATTTGGGAATAATCACCAAAAATTCATCCCCTCCGGTGCGGATGGCTTCGGCGTTTTCGGGGAGAATCTTCTTTAGAATCTCGGCAAAGTTTCGTATGTATTCATCACCCTTGCTGTGTCCGTAGTTGTCGTTAATTTCCTTGAGGTGGTTTAGGTCAAACATCACGTAACTGCATGGGAGCTTGCGCTTCACATCGTCGGGGTGCATCACAAGGTAGTTTCTGTTGAAAAGTCCCGTCATGGCGTCGTTGAAACTCAGCTTTTCGAACATTTTATGCGATGTGTTTTCGCTGACCTGAACACCGACAAAAAGGCAGACAATTACGAAGACCACGCTGACGATATCCACGCGGATCCCTTCGACAAACGGAGCTGCCGAGCCTGCAATAAAGGGCAGAATAAAGTAGATGATAAAGAAGGTAAAAGTCCGTAGTCCAAACTGCTTGCGGTAATAAATGATGATTCCCGTCATGAGAATGCCCCAAACGCCTGTGGCAAGCCAAGAAACGATTGTCTCGTTTGAAGTCCAGTCGCGGGTAATGTCGCCTGTAGAGATGTCTACGCCGACGTTCAGCAAAAAGTCAAGGACGCAAAGGGCGTAAATGGTGTAGTGTGTGATTTTGCTGAGTTCGCACTTTCTATTTTCGAGGAACGCGAATACGTACTGCGAAAAGTAGTAGATGCATAGCGCGCTCGAAACAAAGCTGACTAAATCGACAATTGCGTAAACTGGGGCCGAAAGTTCACCGTCGCAAAAGTGGATGATGGCGTACGTGATAATCACGCCGTGGTAGGCGATTATCATGCCTGTGAAGTTGTACTGAAGCCTGTCGTTACGCCAATGCCCGACCCAGAGGAGAACCAAAATGAGGAACAATATGGAAAGGCTGAACAAGTCTATACAGATGTTTACCGCCTGGATAATATCGTTCATGGTTCCCTCCGTAAAAACGTGTAATAAATACGTTAGCATAAATATATAAACAATTGGAGGTTTTATGCGTTTTTTGGACTGTGCGCTTGACTATTTAAAGAAAGATGCTGATGAACTTGCACCTTTGACGGTACGCACGTATTACTGGAATTTGAAGAAAATTGCGCTTTTTGAACCGGAGCTCGAATGCGATGCTGTGACTTCTGAGACGGTGCGGAATTACAAGCGCTATTTGGAAACGCTCCACAATAAAGAAGCGACTGTGGTCAAGGCACTTTCGGTGTTCCGTATTTTTTGCAACAAGATGAAGGCGGACGGAGTGATTCATGGCGACCCGTTTGAAAACGTGAAGGTGGGGCGTGCCTACTCGCGTCGTGGATTTTTGACGTTGCGTGAGCTGAAACATCTTTATTTGAGTTACATGGAGTCGCATGTCGCTTTGACGCGGGCAGAAGATGACGTGATGCGCGTGTTCCTGTTCAGCTGTTTTACGGGGCTCCGTTACGGGGACTTGCGTACGCTTGATGCCTCGGAAATTTTCGACTGGAAAATCCGTAAGCAAATGCACAAGACGGGCGAGGCGGTGTACATCCCGATTCCTGTGCAGGCGCGGCTGTTGCTCCCGAACCCGCTAACTTCTGGGCGTGTGTTCCATGTGGTGGATAATTCGACGTTCAACCGCACACTCCGTAAAGGGGCGAAAAAGCTAGGGCATTACAAGCATATCCATTGTCACCTGGCGCGGCATACATTTGCAACAACATGCATTACGATTGGAATCCCGCTACCTGCGACAAGCAAACTTCTCGGCCACCGCAACTTGGATACGACGCTTATTTACGCCAAGTACGTCGACACGTTTTTGGACAAAGAAATGAAAAAGTTTGACCGACTGAAATAAAATGTCTTCGGCTTTGTGGTCATAAAAATTGTACAAAAAAAACGGCCTGCAAAACTGCGGGCCGCTCCTGAAATTTAGAGATGCATCTAGGACGGGTCTGCGTTTTGATTTTCTACATCGCGCTGGGCAATGAGTTCTTCAGCCTTGTGATTTACGGCATTGTTATAAAGCAATGTGTGCAATTCGCGTTCGTTGTTCATTGCTGCCTTTATGAGTTTTAAATTGCAGATGATGAAGATAACCCATGAAATGGCCCCAAGAAGCAAATAGGTCACTTCATTGTTGTTGTAGAAACTCACGAAATTGCAGATGGGCATGATGATGTTGATGGCGAGGTATCCTTTCAGCATTTTGCTTGGGATGGGCTTTGCGTTGCCGCCTAGAATCGTTAACGTCTTGTTTTGACTTTTAAGCAAGTCTTTGAATATAAAATAATTCACAACAGGAATGAAATAGCATAAAACGGCTCCCCATGGCGCAAAGAAGGTCTCTGTGAACGAGCCCTGTGTTTTTTGAGCGTGGTAAATCCATACCCAGTTTTTCCAAGTGTACACGCACGTGGGTATTGCTATAAAGAGCAAAAAACCGATCAGGATAAAACCTGCCAGAAAGAATTCATTGGACAGGGGAATGTTGACTTTTTGGCCTTCAATCCCGGCATTGATGGGTTCAAAAGTTTTTATTTCTACAAGGAGTAAAAGGATGTTCAAGACAATCGTAAATTTTGTCCACGATATGACGCTCTTTCCACGATAGAGGTTGTCTAGCAGAGATTTTTCAAGTTTGGGGTCTACAAGTTTTTCAGGAGAATCCTTGTAAGAGTCGCAATAGAGTTCTGTCGGCGTGGGTTCGCAATCTTTAGGCGCATCGCACCACAGACATTTCGGCATATCGTCTTCGTATTCTCTTCCGCACTTTTTGCAAATCATAAGGCCTCTGTTACGGGAAAATTTGTTTGTGAAAAAATAACAAAAATGTGTACAAGAATCTCGCAAAAAAAACGGCCCGCTTATTTGCGGGTCGCTTTTGAAATTTAACTGGATTCTTCGAGGCTATTCGCCTCTCAGAATGACGTATGATTCCAAGGAAAGGAGTCTAGAGGGAAACCTCGGGTTTCCCTTTACGACTTATCAAAACATTCCTAGCCGCAGTAAAGGATAGGAGTCTAGGGGAAAAACTTAGGTTTTCCCCTACGTCTTATTAGTCGGAGCCTGTCTTGCGACCGGGGCGAGTTCTCCATGCTTTCTGAACAGGTGCTTCACGAGCGTGCCGAATCCACGGAGAACGCGGTAACGTTCACGCGGGTTCTTGATCGCCATGATGCCCTGACGGATGATGTAGCTAGGACGCAGGTAGAATTCACGGCGGGCCTTGTCGCAGAAGTCCACGAGAGCCTGGCTTGTGAGTTCGCCGCGCTGGATTGTGGTACGGTGGAAGCCGTCCTTGTCGAGCCACTGGCTGTAATCCTTCGACTTCAAAGCGCCGCTGGCGAGAGCTTCCTTGTAAGCTTCGGTGCCTGGGTATGCCATGATGGGGTAGAACTGGGCTGTGTTCGGGTTCAGCTTCTTGGCGTAGTCGAGCGTCATGCGGAGCGTTTCCGGCGTGTCGCCCGGGTTACCGACCATGAAGCAACCGTGAACGAGGAGTCCTGCCTTGCGGGCATTCTTCGTAAATTCAATTGCCTTGTCGGTGTTCTTCACGCCCTTGTGGATCTTTTCGAGAACCTCGGGGGAGGCACTTTCGAAGCCCACGCACATTTCGCGGCCACCGGCCTTCTTCATGAGCTTGAGCAAGTCGAGCGGCACATCGGCGCGGGCGTTGCAGCTCCACGTAATCTTGAGACCGCGTTCGAGAATCAAGTTGCAAATCTGGCGCACGTGTTCGTGGCTTGCCGTAAACGTATCGTCTTCAAAGAACACTTCGCCTAAATCTTCGAAGTTTTCCTTGATGTACTGGAGTTCGTCGACAACGTCCTTCGGATCGCGGCGGCGGAACTTGTGACCGTTGAGCGTCTGCGGAATCACGCAGTAGCTGCAGTGGTTCGGGCAACCACGACCAGACAAAATCACGATAAGCGGGTTCAGGTTTGCACCGTAGAAATACTTCTTGTAGCAGCTGTAAAGGTGCTTGCGGTAGACCTTCGAGACCCACGGGATTTCGTTCAGGTTTTCAATCTTCGGACCTTCGGGCTGGAAGTCCACCTTGCCTTCGGCGGTGCGGTAGGCAAGGCCTGCAAACTGACCAACAGGAGCGCCGTCGCCACGGAGGGCGCGGACGAGGTTCCTACAGGTGTAGTCGGCTTCGCCAATCACCACGTAGTCCAAAGACGGTTCCATTTCCATGGATTCGAGCGGCTCTGCGGTCGCGTGCGTACCCATGATGGCAACCTTTACGTTCGGCAAAGTTTCCTTGATCGCATGGACGACCTTGAGGTCGTTCAAAATACTCGGGGTGCTAGTGCTGCAAATAACGAGTTCCGGACCGAACTTCTTGATGCCTTCGAGCGTCTGGGACAAGTCGAGTTCCATGGCGGGGCTGTCAATCAGCTGGATTTCGTTACCGTCGGCTTCACAAACGCCGGCAGCATAGCTCAAAAACATGGGCCAGTAAAGCGTACTGGACTTCGTAACACACGGGGATCTAGATTCCCGACTGAACATCGGGTGGAAGGGGGGATTTAAAAAAGTAACGTTCATGACCGTCACAAAATACATAATCTAAAAGGATAATGCTACATTATAATGCGATGGAAAAGCGTTTTTTTACAATTTTGGCGTGTATAGTGATTGGGGGCACGGTAATATCGGCCTCTGCGGCGCCAAAGCCTGCCAATATGGCGCTAGATACGGTCCGCACGACGTATGAGAATGGTCAATTGGCCCGAATTTACACGGTCAAAAAGGGTACTGATGTTCGCGAAGGGATGGCTCTTTCGTACCATCCGAACGGAAAAATAGCCGTTGAAGCCCCGTATAGGGATGGCAAGTTAGATGGGGTTTTACGTTCATATGATGAGAACGGAACGCTACACGAGACCGTCGGCTACCTAGATGGTGAAGAAGAAGGCTTTAGCATTGTCTATTACGAAAACGGCAAAAAGAAAAGCCGCGAGACGTATCGTCGCGGCGAGCTAAATGGCATGATGGAATCTTGGGATGAAAACGGTAAGCTCCGTCGCCAAATTCCCTATGTCAATGGCCAAATTCATGGCGTCGTGAAGTTCTACGACGAAATGGGCAATATTCACGAAGACGTTCGTTTCGAACGAGGGCTTCGCCATGGACCGTACCACCGCTACACCTTTGGCAAGGTCACTCTAGAAGCGGAATTCCAGAATAACCGCTGCGTCAAAAATTGCAATTTCTAGTCTATTGCTTTTTCTTTGGCTTCATGGCATTCCAGACCATGTAACCGATGAAGAGCACACCGAAGCCAAGCAATGCGATGGCGAGTTCGGAGTTGTACTTCTCGATAATGTCCTTTTGTCCGTGGGCAAAGTAACCAAGCAGTGCGAGGACGCAGTTCCAGATGGCGGCGCCGAGGAACGTGTAAAGCGTGAACGGAGCGAGTTTCATCTTTGCAAGGCCTGCCGGAATCGAAATCAGCTGGCGGATGACCGTGATGAGGCGGCCGACAAATGTCGAAATGGCGCCATGTTCACGGAAGTAGTTTTCGGCTTTTTCAACCTTTTCGACATCGAGCAGCAAGAAGTGTCCGAGACGGCTATCGGCGAACTTGTAGATAATCGGGCGACCGAGAATCTTGGCAAGGAAGTAGTTGACGTATGCGCCGATGAGTGCGCCAAGCGTTGCAAAGAACACGATGAGTGCGATGTTGAGACCCGAACCCGGCTGTAAAGCCTTGTAAGCGGCGGGCGGTACGACAAGTTCAGACGGGAACGGAATAAACGAGCTTTCAATCGCCATCAAAAGCGTAATTGTTCCGTAGTTCAAGTTTTCGTTGTACCAGTCGATAATCTGATTGTAAATGCCTGTCGATTTTGCGGTATCGGCGGCGGTGCTTGCGACAGCACTTGCAGCGTCTACAGAAACGATATCGTCCGCGAATGTAAATGCAGTAAAGAGGAGAGCTAAAGCTATTGTTGTTTTAAGGATAGAATTTTTCATTGGGGCAAATTTAGAAAATTAAAAATAGAAGTAAAGTCCGACGCCGAGGAGGGCGGCGCCTGTACCTAACAAAATGCTACCCGCGATGGCCTTGTTGTCGCCCTGGTCTACAAGCTTCTTGTTCTTTTTGACTTTGTCCTGATAATTCTTGCCTTTTGCAGATCCTGGAATTTTAAGGTCTGACTTGATGTCTTCGGCATCGCTGTAGTCCAAATGAGCAAAGTACATGAGCAAAGACCCGATGAGGATTGTTCCTGCGGCGCCTCCGATAAAGGCTTCGCCAATCGTTTGCATCTTTTTGTCGTGCAGCCACTTGTTCTGTTTCTCGATTTCATCGAAGTCCGTTAATTTTTCTAGGTCAACGCTCAAGTCGATTTGCGAGACGGGGGCCACATAGAAATTGATGAGCGTATCTCGATAACCCGCTTTGCGGATCAGGAGGCTGTCGGTGCCCATGTTGTACACCGGAATTTTTTCTGGAGTCTTGGCGATGGCTTTGGAGCGCTTTGTAATTGGAGCGCCAGCCTTATAGACGCTTGCACCTTCTGGGAATGTCAGTATCCTGATTTCAGGTGTGACGCGCTTGAGCTTGAGCGAAACGTGGACCGTGTCGCCCGGGAGCGGTGTGATATTTGTGCTTGCGCCCCAAAGGTGCCTATCGACGTTCCAGTAAGCATGGACGGTAAACTTTGTAGTGTCCGACGTGACGAATGTGCAGGGCGATTTGCATATGGCGTCTTTTTCAGAGCGAGAAATCGTAGCGCCATCGGGGTCTGTTTCGATGTGAATGTAAGTCCTGTTTTTCTTGGTCTTGATGGTTTCCTTGCCTTGGGCGTCTAGCAACTGGTTCTTTAATTTGTTGTTCGTAATGGCGTCGCCAAAAGCAGATGCTCTTGAAACGTTTACGCTAGACCTATGCAAAATCGGGAGAGAATCTTCATAGAAGGCGTGGGTGAGGTTTAACGTCAGACTGTCCGTCTTGATATTCTGGACAATTTCACCAAAGTAAATAGATCTAAAACCATGCGCGGCCAGTTCGTTTTGAATGCAGATATTGTCGTCGCAGTTGCTGATGTCGCTTTTGCGAATTACTTGCGGCTTTTCGCCGGCTTCCATGAGCAATCGCGCGGTAAGGCCTGTAAACTGGTCGGCGATGGAGGGCTCGATACCTTTTGCAGTGTATGCAACAAGTATTGTTTTGATGGGTTGCGGTGTCGGCTTTTCTATTTCTTCTGTTTTTGGGGCTGCTTCTAAGGAATCTTGAGCCTGTGATTCAATCGGCGCTTGGGCTTCTGAACTGGACGATGAAATTGCGGCTTGCTTTGTATCTACTTTTGTACTCGAAGAACTTGCGACGGTGTCCGTTGCCTGTGGCTTGGACGTTTCGTTCAGCAAATCGTTTCCTTTTTCGTCTACGATTTTCTTGAATTGCTTCTTCGCAATTTTGACAACAGTAAACTTGTTCTGGATGTAACCGCCAAGGCTTACAGTATCGTTTTCGATGCCTAGGAACTTAGCTCGTTGATGCGTGCCAGACATAAGTTCTACATCGACAAACACTCCTTCGGGTTCTGCGAAGGCGGCTGTTAGGGCGAATACGAGGAGTAAGAAAATCTTTTTCATATTTTACCTAGAATGAAAGGACGAAGCCTGCGGTAAGGAATGCTAGACCTGTTGCGAAAAATACTTTCGAAACCGTTTTGGAAGTCTCGGCTCTGTTTTTGTGATTCTTGAAATCTTCCATGTGGCGCTCGTATTTTTCGGTTCTGAAATGCGTTTTTTCCATTGCCTTTTTGTGGTCTTCCGCTTTACTGATGTTGTAAAGCGAGACTATTGCAGAAATCCCGCTAATGGTAAAGGGTGCAATAGATGCCCACTTAAGATACCCGCCAAAAATGCGCCTGTTTCTGTGCTTTAGCAAATCTTGGTTGTGTACAAGAATGTCATCATCATAAGTTTGGCGGAGTGCCACGATGATGAACGACGTATCGTTTGCGGCAAGCGCAATGTTTATTGTCGTATCTGCATAATCGGGGTGGAAAAATGAAACGATTACGCTGTCCTTGCCTTCGGGAACCGGTATAAATGCAGGAGATGTGTAATCGGGCTTGCTTGCAAAATCAGGAAGAACTTTGCCTACATACAGGTCAACGGTTGATGGGTTCGTTGAAACTTGTAAATAGCGCGTTTTCTGTGCAAAAACGTTGCCGCAAAGTGCAAATAATAAAACGATTATGGCAAGGGAGGTCTTCTGGATCATTCGTTGTCCTCCATTCTTGCATAAGGCCCAGATATTGATGTCCCGGTTTTGTTGACTTTGATTTTCCAGTAAACTTCGGGGACTTTGTTGCGGGCGTAATCTTCGGCGCTTATGATGAGATTGCACTCTTTTTGGCATGTGTTTTCGAAAGAGAGGATGTTGTCCTCGAATTTTGTTTCAAGCGTGTCGCCGTTCATGACGGCTTGGACTTTCGAGGCGTTGATTCCTGAACCGTTGTCGAGTATGTAAAAACGTATAGCTGAAATGGTATGTAATTCAGTTTCGACAGGAATCATGTTGGGCTTGGTTCTGTCGCGCAAGAACAATGTGTCTGTGATGGTCTTTGTACTTGGAGCAAGATCAACGATGATGGAATCACAACCGTATTCCTTGCGAATGTCATCGCATACGAGGACTTTCAGGTTTGATTGCGGGGGGAGCGTTTCCTGGATGATTGAGTTTGATGTCGACATGGCCGAAAGCGTGTCGCCTGCAGACGAAATGAATATTCCCGTCAGCTGGAATTTTTCAGGGAATTGGCTGTATAGGCACGAAACAGGAATTTGGATGATGGCATCGCCTTCGTTATGCAACTTTGTCGAAAAACTGAAAATGTCGCTGAATGCCTGGTCGTTATATCCTTCTTTGCTTTCGGTTGTCGCCTTTATGCCCCAGTATATCGTGGTATTGTTTGTACTCTTGCTTGAAGAATCGATCACATTGTTTTTATAAAGATCAAGCTTGCCTGTCAGATTGATGCTTTGGAAACAATCTGCTTTGCCGAGAGGTGAATTCCAGACGGAGTTGATGTCGTAACCTGCATAGAGAATGCATGATGCAGTTTCCCAGGAATCTACGCCATAAACGCTCCAGGCGAGTTCAAGGCCATCTTCATTATCGCCGTCGACTTGATTGTAATTGTTCGCTGGAGAAAGCAGTGTAACTTTGGCTGGTGTATTGACGTAAATTTTGGCGTGCGAAATCAACGTGTCGCCTAGATGGTCGACCGTTTCAAACGTTACGTTATGTATGCCTGCGTTGCTAAAACTGTAGTAGACCGACGATCCATGATTTTCTTCATTATCGATGGTCCATTTGTGCGTGTTGTAGTAAGGCATCGCCTTTTCAGTCGATACATATTTGCCGTCGATAGAATAAACGCCACAGATGCGAATTTTTTCGTTGACGTTGACGTAGAATTCATCCGAAGTATAGCTGCGGTTATAAGGTTCTCCGGTGTATCCTTCGGGAACGATGAATATGGACTGCGTGATTGTGGAAATGTCCGAAGAGCTTATTTCGGAATCAGAACATGCTGCCATCCAGAATGCTGCCGGAATGACTAACGAAAGCGAGAAAAATTTACGATTCATTAGTTTTCCTCCTTTTTCGTTGCAGCATCCTTAACGTACAGTTTCCAAGCCTTGCTTTGTCTTATGCCGTTCTGGTAGATGACGGTAGACTCTATCGTTTGTTCTTCATCAAATAAGCTTGCTTCAAGTTCTGCGGAAAAATGCCCTGTGTTATTTGTGCTCGGGACAGAAATGATGGTCTCGTTTTTGGTGAGGTTGAACAATTTTAGGGAATCGACTTTAAAACCATACGGATTCCTATCGTAGATGAACATGGTGATAATCCCATCTTTATCAATGGTGGTATCGTCATTTGCCTGGAACCAGAGCGTACTTGGCCTAATGTAGAAGTATTTTGCGGTTCCGTTGTTGCTACCGTCAACTGCCGAAACGGAGAGAATGCGGTATGCCCAGCTCTTGTCCGTTTCTTTAAGGACGACCGTTAAGATGCTGTCGTTGTAGAAATGGTTTGCGACGAGTTCATCTTCGAGGCGGACTATAATGTTTTGGTTTGAGATGGCCTTGCTACCGTCTTTGACGACAAATCGGAGCGTGTCTTCAAAAACAATCGTGTCGAGCTTGCTGATGGAATAAATGGTAGGTGGAATGGAATCGATTAATGTTAGTCTTTTTGTTGTTGTAACGAATCCGTCGTTTATTTTTACGTCTTGCTGGATTGTGCCGAAGTCGGGGTAATCTGTTTTGATTGTCAAATTGTAATTCCCGGAAGGTATGGCTCCAAGGGAAATTTCGTTGTTTGATCTAGACAGATTGAATTTGTAGCTGAACTGCTTGTCCGTCTTGTTTTTTAGCGTTAAACGGATTGGAATAGAGGTGGCTTGGCCAATGTCAATGGTTGCCTGTAGTGAGCCTTCTCCTGGAATTCCTTTTGTGTAAAAGAAACTTTCGATGGATTCTGCGGATGCAAAGTTATATTCGTTAAAGGCTTGAACGGTCCAGTTATATTTTGTAAAAGGATTTAATTTGTTGTGAAGTGTGAAATGGGGCTCGCTTAAGATGGTGTCGATTGTTGAAAAATTTGTTTCGGTATTTGCAAATTTTTGCTCGCTCAATGTAAAGTGGTAGTGGTGCTTGAGGTCAATGCCTTCTGTTTTTGCACTCCATGTAAAGTAAACCGTTTCGTTTGGGTCTATGGCTTGCGTCCCCTCTGCCGGGATGAAGGCGCTATCGTTTAATGTCGGGTGCCCTGCTACCCAGACGTCCACGGAATCGTAGTGCATGTCGCCAAAATGGTCTTTTAAGACAAATGTGAATTTATGATGGCCTGGCTCTTCGATTTGCTTTTTGAAGTTGTAATCGGAGGAACAATATTTGCCATCCATAAGCCATTGGTAGTTCTGGAGCTTTATGACTTTGCTAGGTGTAATTCTCGTTAAGAAGTAGACGGTGTCGGTAATGAGAAACGTGTCTGCCTTAGTTAAAGGAGTTGTCTCGATAATCGATCTCGAAACGGATGCTTCGACCTTTATCTCTGATGTATCCGCTTCGTTAAAAATGTAATCGTCTGTGTTGAAGCAGGACTGGAGCAGGTAGGCAATTGCTGCAACGGCGAATGATTTTATGAATTTCATTTTGCCTCCAGCGTGTCGACGACGTAAAATTTTTTGTAGGCTAGCGTATCCGAATCGTTATAGAGATCTCTGACGATTATGCGGAATATGTGCTCGCCTGGTTTGAAGCCGGATTGCTTGACTTGCTGGAGCGTTCCGACTTCGTATGGCTTTCCATCAATTTCAAGAGTATGGAAAAGTGTATCGCCGTTGGAATAGTCCATGTCGAAGCTATACCATTCAAAAAGAAATGCCGATTCTTTTGTGCCGTAGAGTGTGTCGCCGTCAGCAGGGATGGTTGAATCCGAAAGAACCGGAGCTGTGTTGATGATAATCGTGAAATCAAACACGAGTTTGTTGTCGTCGCCGTCGGTTACGATAAGCTTGTTGGGGATGTTCTTGTCTGAGCGGGTGGGGTAAAATGAATATTGCTGGCCTCGTTTGAGGAGTTCTTTTTGACCATCGGTTTCATAAAACCATTCGTAGGTCATTTCATCTTCAATTTTTTTTGGCGTGATGGATGCTGTAATCGTTGCCGTATCTGATGGGTTCACCTTGAGCGTTGTCGAGTAGTCGTTATGGCTTTGCTTGACCATGACGATGATGGATTCTACAGGGCGTATGTCTTTGGGATAGTCCGGTGCATCAAGACACCCGACAAGAAATAGGCCTAAAAAGGTGAAGACTATAAAAAACGGTAAAATGGAACGATTGAACAAATTCATTTGGTATAAATCTAACTATATTCGTGAACATGAGTGCGCAAAATTTTGAATATAAAAACGCAATGGAGCGTTTAGAGGAAATTCTCTCGAAAATCGACAATTCCGAGATGGAAATTGATGAACTTGCTGTAGAGGTTCAAGAGGCTACGCAGCTTTTGCGCAAATGCCGCCAGATTTTGATTGCGACTGAAAAGAACGTTCAGGACGCCCTTGCTGAATTGGATGGTTGATGAATACCGAAAATTTTGATAAAACGGTGCCTGCCATCGAGGTAAACGGGCTTACGGTCAAGTTCCCGATTCGCGGGGGCGTTTTTAGCAAGGTCAAGGATTATTTCACTGCCGTAGATAACGTTTCGTTCACGCTCCCGCAAGGCAAGATTCTTTCGATTGTGGGGGAGTCTGGCTGCGGAAAGTCGACTCTCGTGAAGTCTTTAGTTGGGCTTGTGCCGGTTTCTAGCGGTAAGGTTAATTTGTTTGGACTACCGGTGAACGGCGGCAAGGCCGGAACCGGAAAAGATTTTGTACGCGTCTCGGACCTGGTGCAGATGATTTTCCAGGATCCGTTCAGCAGCTTGAACCCGCGACAGACGGTGACGGAAATCTTGACGGCGCCTGTGATTGCTCGTGGCGTTCCGTATGACGAGGCTTGCGCCCGTGCGGTAGAGCTTTTGAAACGTGTTTCGCTCCCGGCAGGGGCAATGGACAAGTTCCCGCATGAATTCTCGGGCGGTCAGCGCCAGCGCTTGTGCATTGCGCGCAGCTTGATGGTGCGCCCAAAGGTATTGCTCTGTGACGAAGTGACGAGTGCATTGGACGTGTCCGTGCAGGCGCAAATTTTGCATTTGCTCGACGATTTGCGTAATGAACTCGGGCTCAGCATCCTCTTTATCAGCCACGATATGCAGGTGGTCCGTGCTTTGAGCGACGAAGTTCTGGTCATGTACTTTGGGCATGCCGTAGAGCACGGCCCCGCCGATATCGTCCTCACGAATCCGCAAAACGATTACACGAAAAAATTGCTCGCAAGCGTCCCGACTATTAGACGGGAATAAAAAAAGCCCACTGTGTGGGCTTAATTGCACTCGTCATTCTGAGTCCTTTAGGACGAAGAAAACTCAGAAGGCGAGTGTTGCGGCCATGCTTGCATGGGCATAACCGAGCCAAAGAGTTGGGGGCAGTCCCCATCCAGTTAAATAATGCTCTGGATCCTTCGGGGAGAACCCCTCAGGATGACGTAAAACGTCACTTCACTTTCGAGATGTTCTCGAGTGCGTCTTGCATATATTTGGCGTAGAGCTTCGAGAGCGCTTCGGCTGCAGAATGTGCATCGCGCTTGCTCATGCTCTGGCGTTCGTCGTAACGCTTTTCCCACAGCGGAGCATCTTCACCGACCTTGCGGAACGTGAGCTGCACGGCGAGGTGAGCTTCTTGCGAGCTGCCTTCGTCGATTTCTTCAATCGCATCGACATTGCCAAGCAATTCAAAGTCTGGCTTGCCCATCGGCTTCAAGTCCACGGACTTGAACATGTTGCTCTTGATCAGGTATTCGCCTGCAACCTGCGTGAGCATCTGTTCCGGGCGAGTTGCCCAAAGGTCCAGATCGTAGAACATGAAGTCGTACGGAGATTCGCGATAGACAATGTTCGTGCGCTGGTAGGCCGGGTCAATCGTAAATTTCTTGACGTGTACGCGGGTATCGCTAGTAGCGCCTGCGACGGAGATGGATTCTGCCGAAACGGTGTAATAGCGGGAAGGTTCGGTCGAACCGCCGAGGCAACCCGTAAGCGTGAATGCGGAAAGGAGGGCGGCGACTGCCAACAAACGATTTGCTTTAAACATCTTGGTTTCTCCTTTTTAGCGACCGTTCTTGCCTTCGGAACGGATAAGTACAGACGGGTTGTTCTTGATTTTCTGTGAAAATTCTTCGAGGTTTTCAAGAATCGTGTTGAGTTCATCCATGGCATTTCCGACCTGGTCTTCGTTCTTGTAAACGATTGCATCCACGCGCTGGGCGAGCTTGTTCATCGATTCGGCGGTCTGCATCAAGTTCTCGTTCAAACCCTTGGTGTCGATCGCTTCGAGCTTTTCCTTGAGCACTGTAAGATTTTGTTCGGTCTTGGCGGCGAGCTTTGCTTCTTCGATTTCTGCAAGAATCTTCTGCAGCGAAGCGGCGGATTTGCTCATGTTGTTGAGCGGCTTTCCGAGATTGGCCGTTATGTAGCTCAAGTTTGCGGTCGTCTTTTCGAGATTCTGGAGTGTGCGAGAAATGCTTTCGGCGTTTTCTGGATTCAGCACACGGACCAGCCCGTCTACAATCGGATTGACTTTGCCAAAGAGGTCGCCCATTTGGCCTGTAATCTGGTCGAACATTGAGGCTGCAGCCGGGACGAGGCCGCCTTCAGGAACGTTCGGTTCATTGAAACTTCCGCCAGAGAGGATCACCTGCTTTTCGCCGGTGAGGTTCATGCCTGCGGTAAGTCCTGCACGAGTGCCAATCTTGATTGGTGTTCCTTGCGTTACCTTGAACGCAACGACGACCTGGTTCAAGTCCTGTTCGTTGATTGTGATGCTTGTGACGCTACCGACGGAGATACCGTTCAACTTCACCTTGGCATCGACAAAAAGTCCGTTCACGTCCGTGTCGAAAATGGTGTAGTAGTTGTCAAATTGCTCGCTCAGGTAACGCTTGAGCACGTAACCCAGGAACACGCAAATAAGTACTCCGCAAAAGAGCATAAATGCGCCAAGTTTTATTCTTTCGGATCGGGTGGTTTCCATTATTTCTCCAACTCAATCAATAAAGTCAAAGTGGTAAAAGTCTTCGTCATTGTATTCTTTGGGGCATTGCCTATTGAAGAAATGCCTGAGGATGGGATCGTCAGATTCCATGCCTTCTTTCAAAGTCGCATCTTTCAGGACGTAGCCGTCCTTGAGGTACACAAAGCGGTCGCAGACAATCTTGATGCTCTCGAGTTCGTGGCTCACAATCACCATCGAAACGCCGAGCGTGTCGCGCAGTTCGAGGAGCAGTTCGTCGAGCGAACGGGCAGTCACCGGGTCAAGGCCTGTGGATGGTTCATCGCAGAACAGAAGTTCCGGCTTGAGCGCAATCGCGCGGGCAAGTGCTGCACGCTTTTTCATACCGCCAGAAATCTCGCCGGGGAACTTGTGGAACGCGTGGAGCAGGTGCACCTTCTCGAGGCGGTCTGCGACAATCGCTTCCATCTGGCTCTTGGGCATGTAGGGCATGCTACGCTTGAGCGGGAGCATCGCGTTTTCGGCGACGGTCAAGTCCGCAAGCAGAGCGCCACTCTGGAAGAGCACGCCGGTGCGCATACGCGTTTCGCTGTCGAGACCTTCTTGCGGGCCGAACGACTTTCCGAAGTACGTAATCGTACCCGCATCGGACTTGATGAACTTGAGCACGTTGTTTAAAAGCGTCGACTTACCGCAACCGGAACTGCCGAGCACCATGCGGATTTCGCCCTTACGCACACCAAACGAAATATCCTTGAGGATAGTCTCGTTGCCGTAGCTCGCTTTCAAATGGTCAACTTTTAGAATTTCGTCCATATTGACCTCTAGTAGAAAATGAAGGCGAAAAGGGTATCCGAAATCACGATCGTGCAAATAGCTGCAACGACGCTTGAAGTCGTCGCTTTACCGACCGCTTCTGCACCGCCGTGGGCGTTGAGGCCCTTGTTACAGGCGATGAGCGTTACAATCCAGCCAAATACAAGTGCCTTGATAGTGCTCTTGAGGAACGTCATCGGGTCGATGCCGTCGCGAAGCCCCATCATGTAGTTCGAGAAAGAAATATCGCAGAAGAAATACGCAATAAGGAACCCGGCGAAACTACCGACGATGGATGCGCTAAACGAGAGGATCGGCGTCGTGATGCTCAAGGCAATGAAACGCGGGACCACGAGGTACTGCACCGGCGGGATGGCCATGGACTTCAATGCCTTGACTTCTTCGCAGACGCTCATGTTTGCAATTTCTGCCGCCATGGCGCTACCGGAACGCCCTGCCAAAATAATCGTCGTGAGGAGCGGGCCGATTTCAGCAAAAATGAGGAACCCAAGCCCCGAAGCGAGGTAAGAGCCGCCACCGACCGCATTCAGCATCACCGAACTCTGGAGAGCCATCGTAAGGCAGATGAGGCCTACGAACAAGAAGCAAATGCCCATGGCTTCACTGCCCGACTTGAACATCTGCTTCGTGATACCGCCAAAGTGGATTTTACCCTTGTCGAACGGTCCGACGATGGTCCAGTAAATTGCCGTAAAGAGCAAAACGAGGACTTCGAAGACTTCCTTGAGCAGCGAAAATCCGGCACCACCCATCATTTCGAGGATGTTGTTGGTCTCGCGCTGCGGCTTCTCGGGCGGAACCATCTTGCGGAGGTTCTGCAAATGCTGCTTGATTTCGGGCGGAAAGTGCTCGAGGACGAGCTTGTTGCCCGTCTTTTCGGAAAGTTCCGCTAAAAGTGCAAAAAAGGCATCGGCACTATAGTCCATCGAGGCAAGGCTTGATCCGTCCAGATGAAGCTCCCCTTTGGTGAGGGCGCTCCTGCAACTCGAAAGCAGCTTTTTGCTGTTCGCGGCAGTGAGAGCACTAGGCAAAACTATCGATGTCGTTTCCATTGGGCGACAATTTAGAAAAAATATGCAATTTGAATATGGTAATAATGACAGACTATTAGATATACGTGATGAAATGCATAAATACGGTAATGTCGTTTACATGTTATTGCCTTGTCATGCCCAACTTGATTGGGCATTACCCTCTCGTGAGGGGCTCGTAAAAATTCTATTTTTGCAATTATGGTAGAATTCCGCAGAAACAATCACTCGAAACAAGACCGCTTTAATCGAGGTAATTCTCGTCCGAATCGCAATAATGACCGCCGTGACTCTAGCCGTGAGCCGCGCGGTGAATGCTTGATGCTCCGCATCGAAAAGATGGTGCAGGGGGGCGAGGGCATGGCGCGCTTGGAAGATGGTCGCGTGTGCTTTGTGGCGGGAGCGTTACCGGGTGAACTCTGCAAGGTGCGCCTCACGTTCCAGAAAAAGGACTTTACCAAGGGCCGCATTGTCGAAGTCCTGGAAGCAAGCCCCGATCGAGTAAAACCGCTTTGCCCGTTGTACGGCAAGTGCGGTGGTTGCAGCTTGCAGCATCTGGCTTCCGAAAAGCAAGCGGAATATCTTGAAAAAGTCGAACGTGAAAATTTTAAGCGCCTCGCTCATGCGGAACTGCCCGAAGATTTTGTCATTCACACAGGGAATGCCTGGGGTTACAGGAATCGTGCCCGAGTCGTGTTCCGCGGCAATTCCGGTTATGGTGCTGCAGATCGCGATGGTGCTGCAAAACGAGCTGCCTTTGGTTTCCGTGGTGAAGAAAGCAATAACATCGTCCCGTTTGAAAAATGCCCCGTGCTCACGGACGGCTTGAATGAATTCTTGCGTGGACCTGCCGCGACGCTTCTCGCGGATAATCGCAATCCGAGCGATCGCCGCGATGTCGATGTGAACATTTTCGATAACGGTGCTGGCGAAATCTCATTCTATTACCCAGGAATGCACAAGTCCGAATTCGATGCTCATGCCGTGAGCCATGTCGAAATTGCAGGCCGCAAAATCGAAGCGGACGCATCCGTATTTTTCCAGAGCAATTTGGGGCTTTTGCCAGAACTTGTCGAATCGGTCCGCAAGGCTGTAGATGAAGGCTTGGCAAGTGGCAAGTCCTCTGACGCTTGGCTGATTGACTTGTTCAGCGGAGTCGGTTTCTTTGCCTGTATTTTGCAGGACAAGTTCAAGAAGATTACGACTGTCGAACGCGAAGAAGGTTGCTTTAAACACGCGAAAGTTAATTTGTCTGTTCCGGCGGCGTTTCCCGAAAATTCTGCGGCATCTCGAGACTGCGCGGCTTCTTGTGACTCTGAAAATCGCGCGGCGTCTTGTGCTGTAGAAAACGTCTCGGCTCCTGCCGAAGATTGGCTCGTCGAAAACGTCGTCGAAGTCCCCGCAACCCTCATCGTAGACCCGCCGAGAACGGGGCTCCCCAAAGAAGCTTTGACCGCCATCGTGAAAAGCTCTGTCAACCGCCTGATTTACGTTTCTTGCGACCCGGTGACGCTTGCTCGCGATTTCGCCAAGTTCTCCGAGGCCGGATTTGCCCTTTCTCATGCCGAAGGCTTTGCTTTTTACCCTCAAACGCCCCATCTTGAGATGATGTTTGTACTTGACAGATAGTTTTTTGCTATTTTGGAAAGTGCTGTTGGGCAAAAAAGAGAGGGATACAATGAACAGAAAACAGAAAGTCGTTATGCTTGCAACTTTAGCCTTGGGTGGGCTTTTTGCAGGTTGCTCAAAATCCGAACCCATTATCGCCTGTGGCCGTGAATGGAATCCGGCTGTGGGTTATGTTGCCGATACGGGTAGCGTTTTCAGAATGGCTGATGAACTCATCATCCAGTTGCGTTATGGAACGGGTTTCGACTTTAACACATTGAAATTTGCTTTCTACGAAGGCTCGCTCACGAATAAGGGCGAAAAACTTTGGGAACACGATTTCCGTGTGACGAACAAGATGGAAGCTTTTACTCTTGAAGCTCGCTCGCGTCGTGGTGGCTATGCAACCGCCCGCGAAATGACGAAGCTCAAGGCCCCGGGAACAGTCGTTGTCGAAGTCTCTTCTGAAAGGGGCTTAATCGCAGCAAAACAGCTGTCTATTGTCAATCAATAATTGGTTATCTTGATGAATAAAATAAAATTCTTGAGTGGAATGTTTGTCGCTGCAATGCTCACTGCTTGTGGCGAATCTGAAGTATCCGTTGACTATAAATTAAACGCTCCTGTCACGCTCGAAATGTACACCGAAAGCTTTTATGCGACGCTGGACTTGAAGGGCGAAGAAAAGATGGGGACGATTACAGCGACGTATGCCGATTTGAACTACTCTTCAAAAGGCGATACGACGTTTGTCAAGCGCAATTACGTGATTGACAAGTCTCGCGGATACCTCAAGAATTTTATGCCGACGGAACTCGCCTGGCGCATCAAGGAAGTGAACATCGCTGCCGTGGACCGCAATGTGACGAGCCTTACCGGCATTGATGATGGCTATGACACGCTGCTTGCCCATGTCCCGATGCCGAGCCGCTGGCGCGATCAGCTCTTGAATCCTGAATTCAAGCCGCACCTCAAGCGTTTGGAAAAGCACCGCTGGGAAATGGACCACTTGCTCAAGGGCGTCGTGCCGGTCAAGGGCAATGTGACTGAACTCCTCAAGCAGCAGGGCCGTTTGAACTTTGCGCTTATCAAGGTGGACTCCGTGGTGACGAAGGGCTTTACGAATCGCGACCACCGCAAGTGTTTGGACTACGTCGTCTACTTGCAAGAAACGGAAAGCTTCCCGTATTTCATCTGGGAACAGCACGTGGGCAGCAAGATTGTGCCGGACAAGTTTAAGGCTTATACCTCTGGACTCAAAGGCGAATACCGCACCGAGTTCGAAGTCATGATTGAACCGGAAACGGGTCTCCCATGCCAGGAACGTGAAGTCAAGGTCGGAACGCACACGATGATCCACCCCGAAACAAAGGATACTGTCACGTTCACGAGCCACATCTCGTACGAAAGACTTTACAACACCAAGCGTGACATCCCCGACGCCGCTGAATAAATTGCAATGTCATGCCTGCCACCGAGCAGGCATCTCCATTCAATGTCATGGCAACATTCTAATAACCATTGACTAATAACTAAGTTCTGCTTATTATTTTTTGTACCTTTATTTTATGCGTTTGACAATCCCTCTCTTCCTTCTCCCTGTCGCGATGAACTTCATCGGTTGCGCAACTCACGTCTCCTCGCAGCAGACCATGGCTGATGACCGTAATCTCGTTTACGAAGATACGTACAAAGCGTACCGTGAAGCCGAAGAAAAGTATTTGAATTTGCTGTTCAATATCGAACGCATGCCCGAAGAACAGGAACTCTGGGTGATGAAGCGCGAACGCATGATTGAACTCATGCAACTCAAGGAACTCATGCTTAATGCGCGTCAGGAACTTGATGGCGCCATTCAGGAATGGGAACGCCACTTGATTGATGTTCAGGCCGAAGTGAAATCTCGCGAAATCAAGAAGCTTAATCCGAATTTCAAAGGCCGCGATGCGGAGCGCACCAGCCCCGGCCAGCTCCTCCCCGGCGAATCCAAAAATCCAAGCTTCAACTACTAAACCATAAAAAAACGGCGGCTCTAAGCCGCCTTTCGTTTATGCTAATCTAGAACTGCATACACAGTTATAATTGCAGATACGTTTTATAATGCAATAAGCGTCGGCCAAGGATGGGGAGGGTGCAGGGAGGGGCCCGTGCGGCCTTCGCCGCCTTTTTATGTGTCATGCCTGCCGCTGAGCAGGCATCTCCTTTATTGCCAGCTGTTGGCAAACCCCATCCCAATGGAAAACTTGATTCTCGTGGGGCAAATATTCTTGTGCAACAGCGGCAAGTCAATCGGCTTCAACTTCGTTCCACCGCGCAAATCCTTGTCCTCACCAATGCGGCTCAATCCACGTGCCAGCGTGAGCGAAATATCGAACGGAATGTTATCCCAAATCTTGTTGCTCATGCGGAAGCTTAAACCTACGGAACGGTCCCAGAATTCGTGCTTCGTAAGCTTGCTTGTCCAGAACTTGCCATCCCATGCGGCGCCAATCTGTGCAAACAGGTCTACGTACAAACTACGAGTCGAGAAAATCCAGAGGTCGTGTCTCCAGTCATCGTAAATCGGGTAGAGGTAATGGAGTTCTGCTATTGCAGTCTTTGTACCTGCGAGAGTGTAATCTTCATTGCTGCGCAAGTACGGATAACCGTCGAGGAATACTGGGGTCAGGTAATACGAGTCGAGCGTGTCGCTTACGTCATCGGTGTTCCAGAAGAACGTCGTGAGTTTACCGCCTGCGGCAAGTCTTGCATGGAGGAGCGGCGTCTGCACGCTTCCATAAAGGTTCAAGCCGAACTGGTGCAACGTGAAGTTTCTGTAGTGGCTTTCGATTCTGCCGTTCTCGGTGACATAAAGTGAGCCGGGGCGGCTAAGGTCGCTGTTGGCGTACTGGTAATAGGCAAAGAGGCCGTTCCCTTGTCCAGAAATTCCCGAGCCACCTTCGCCTTCGTGGTCGCCATAAAGCCCGAGGCCGACAGTTGCGCTAAATCGTTTTTGGTACGTCCATTCGATTCTTTCATCGTAGAAGTTGACATTTGCCCAGTCGTAACTGATGGCCGCTTGCAATGTATCGATGCTCTTGAAAATGCTATAGCCTGCGGTACCCGTAATGGCTTGTGTGGCGTAAGCGTAATGAGTTGTTCCGATACTATCGCCGCCGTGGGCTCCAACGTCTTCGTAACGGACGGTGTCCTTGTTGGTGTAGTTTGCGTAGCTGTAAGAAAGTCCAAGATCAAGTGGCGTGCTGCGGTTATCCCATGCAATAAAGAATTCCTTTTCTTGCTTGGGGTTGAGGCCGTCGCCATTGATGTAGTCGAGTCCTTTGCCGAGTTCCAGCAACAGTCCTAGCTGTACCGTGTTTTTCTTGAGCGGGTCGCTGATGACAACGGCAAGTCCAAGCTTAGCCTTGACTTCACCTTCGCCAAAGACCGTCATGCTCGGGGCGTTTTCGGAGATGCTAAAGATTGGGACGAACAGCGGAATGTTCGGTATAGGCTTGTAGTTTCGTTCGGCTCCGGCAAATTCGCGGTCGACGAGCTCAAGCTCTTTGTGGGGCTTTTGCGGGATTGTCCCATGCAAGGTGATTTCGTGTTGAGTCGTGTCCTTGACGGTAACCTTGATGGTGTCGCGGTGTTCCACCTGAATCACGTCCTTGCGCAAGACGACTTGTGTGCATTTTGCGGAATCAGCAACGTTAACGGCGACATTCGTTGCCTTTGTTGAATCTGCGGTTTTGACCGTGTCGGTGCATGCGACCTGAATGGTATCGGCTTTTTGCAAAACGCTATCGCGGATGGTCACGACAACGCTATCGCGGAACAGGGGGGCTGCTTCTTTTGCGTAAGGCAACTTGTAAAGCGAGAAACCGTCCTTGTCGTACTGCGTAAAGAAAATCGTATCGCCAGAAAGTGTCGGCGTGAATGCGCCACCGATCACGTTTGTGAGCGCACGTTCCTTGCCGGTGTTCAAGTCCTTTTCGATCAAGTTGAAAATGTTATTTCTGTTGCTTGCGAAAACAATCTTATCGTTGTCGATCCAGTTGACATCGCGTTCGTCATAGCCTGCGGTACTTACGACTTTGAAGTTTGCACCGTTTGTGTCAATCACCGCAATGCCACGCTGCTTGTCGTCAAAGAAACTGAATGCGATGCGTTTTCCATCCGGGCTGAACTTGGGACTGTAAATATTATAGTAGAGCAACGAAGTGTCCGGCTTGAAAATGTCAATGGGTTCTTCGGTGGAGGCGTTCTTCAAATCGCTATTGAACGGAATCTTGCTCAATACGAATCTTGTGCTGAACGGCTCGCGTCTCACGAATACAATTGCGGAGCCTTGTTTATTGAATGACGGGTAAACCGCATCGACGAGGTACGTGATGGCAACTTCGTTCTTGTTGGTGTCGCTCACGGCAACGTCAAAGTGTGCGTGTCCGTCCTTGTCGCGATTCTGGTAACTGATGTAAGCGAGAATGGGGCCGTGCGCGCTGTCTTCAAAAACGTCGATGCCCTTGTCGAACCAAGGCTTTTTGGCCTTGAAACCGGACTTTGCAAATTCTGAAATATTGATGAGGGTGCTGTCGGCGCCTTCCACTTCGATATCGCCAATTTCAACCTTTGTGGAATCTTGAGCCTTATCGACCTTCGTGGAATCCGCGACTTTCGCGGAATCTGTCGCCGTACTATCTTTCGTCTCTAGTCTCTCGTCTTTCGTCTTGAGAATGTCTTCCAGCGGAATCTTGAACACGCTTCCGTCAAACCACGGGCCGCCAAAGTTCGATATGCCGTAAAGGTTCTTGCCACTCACGACGGGGAAGTCCTGCCAGAAAGCGTTCTTCGTGATTTTGATACCTTCGACAAGCGTGCCGAGAGAATCTTTTTGCGCTTGGTAATGCTCGGTAATTTCCTTTTTCCAGTTGTCGTAAAGTTGCTGTTCGCTGATGCCGAGTACGCTTTTGATGGCCCCGTTCAGCGTAGCGCGGTAAGGCTTTCCGAGTTCGTGCCAGATTTTTGGAATGGCGTCATCGCCGTAATGCTTGGCAATGTAGAGTACAAGTGAAAATCCTTGCGTGTATGGCCCGAGTTCTGCAAGCAGCGAATTATCCGAAAATTCGTGCATGTACGGGAGCGTCATGAGGCTGTCGTTCAAGGCGGCAGTGCGGAGGAGCATGTCGCGATGCGTGTCCCAGGCGTCAAAACCCATGCGCGAAGATTCGTACTGGGCTGTACCTTCGGCAAACCAAAGCGGCTGCAACGTAAACGGAATCATCGTGAGAAAATCCGTTCTCGTGCGTTCGTTATAATAGTCGGTATAGCTGAACTGGAAACCGTAAAGGTTCGGGACGATTTTGCTCCCGCTTTCGATGCTCACGAGGTGGCTGAATTCATGGGTGACCACATCCGAAATCCAGCCGTGGCTGCTGCGGATTTTGAAGTCCCAGTTGGTGAGCCAGAGGTTCAATGCATTTTCGCTCGGGATGGCGCTGCCGTTGCTGTAAAGAGCGTTGTTCAAAACAGCGCTGATGCGTGGGAGCGGCTTGTTGTAGCGGCTAGTGACGGAGTCGTAAACTGCTTCGGCATAGGCTGAAACTTTTGCGGCGTGAGAGGAATACTCTGTAGGGTAGATGAACTGGAAATGTTCGGTGCCTGCGGTTTTCCACTTGATGTCGCTCTGGTTGCCATAAAAGCCGGCGGCGCTTGCTGTTCCCGCCAACAATGCGGTACAGACTGCAAAAATGCTCTTGATTTTAAACTTCATAATTGTAATTTAGAATTTTAGGAGAACGTAGAAAAATGGAAATAAACGGAAAAACCGCATGATTGCTCATGCGGCTTATTTTTGGAGGAGATGAGGATCTTCCATTGTTGTATTTAAAAGATACCTAATATCCCCATGGCGAAGAGTCGCTAAAAGTTGTATTTTGTTGGATGTCTGTATCGACTGTACTTAAAAACTGTCAATTTCTTAATTCCGAATTAAAAAAGCCACGCATTTCTGCGTAGCTTTTTTGTGTGTGGATTTCAAGGAGAAAAATTACTTGCCGACGCCGAGAGCCTTGTCGAGGCCTTCGATCAACTTGCCGTTTTCAATCACGGAGAAGTTGCCGGTGTAGCCCCAGTGAGTCCAAGGAATCTGGAGAGTGTCGCAGATTTCGCGCATGGCCGTGAGGTAGTTGATGCGGGATTCTGCAGAAGAGCGGAGGTTCAATGCGCCGAATTCGTTGATGATCACCGGCACGTTGTTGGTGGCTGCCCACTTCTTGGCCTTGAGAATCTGTTCCAAGATGGCTTCCTTGCTGCCTGTCTTGTAGTAGTTCTTGATGTTGTTCTTCACTGCGGTTTTTGTGTTCTTGTTGACACCGAAGTCGCCAGAGATCGTAGACCACTTAGCCGGATCGTAGGGGAACGGAATATCGTGGATGGTCGCGTAGTCCGTCCAGGAACCGCCCTGATGCGTGAAGACGAACGGTTCGTAGGTGTGGATCACGTAGATGATGTTGTCGTCGGTGAACGGAGTGCGGCGGGTAAGCAAGCTGATGGAGTACCACTGGGCATCACCGAAGAGGATGGTGTGCTTGGTATCGACTGTGCGGATGGCGTCAATCATCGCCTGGGCTGCAATCGTCCACTGAGCGGAGGTGACCTTTCCGTTGGACATATCCGGTTCGTTCAGGAGTTCAAAGAACAAATCTTCACGAGTGCTTTCGGCATAGTGGGCTGCAACATGCTTCCAGGTTTCGGCCATCATTTTGATGTAGTTTTCGTCCTTGGAAGTAGTGACATTGTAGCTGTTGTCGTATTCGTGGTAGTCGATCACGAGAGACATGTTGTACTTGGCTGTCCATTCAACGAAGGAGTCGAGAACCAAGAACAAGGTGTCGTCATCAAACTTGAGTTCTGTGTCGGTGCCTGCGATAAATGCATCGCGGTTTGTGGCATAGAGGTCTAGGTCAATCGGCAAGCGGAGGCTCTTGAAACCATTTTCGGCGAGAATCTGGACATCCTTTTCGCCAAATTCAAAAGACTTAAACTTGCCATCTGCATTTTCGAGCCAGTTGGTGAAGTTGACACCCTTGTTGAGGTACTTCATGGCCTTTTCCTGCAACGGGTTCGTCACGGTGATTTCGGCATCGGTGAAGGTGACGGTTGGAATGACCGGATCCATGATTTCCATATCCGGCTGGTCCTTTTCAACTTCAGAAGAATCCTGCAAGTAGATGTTGTCGATGAAGAGGGAGTCGGTTACGACCTTGCTCTTGTTGCCCTTGGCCTGGAAGCTAATTGCCATGAGGTGCTTGGCATCGAACGTGACTTCCTTGCCCCAGCCGCCCTGGACGAGATCCTTGAAGCGGACAACGGCCTGCTTCCAAGTGCGGGATGCCGGGAATTTGGCGAGATGCACGTCGTAGTCTTCGACGTCGGTAATTTCGACATGCACTTCGTGAGCGCCGCCCTTGTACCAGTAGGTAAGGCCACCGTAACGGCCGTTTGCGTCGTCCGGTGCAATCTGCAGGCCCCAACCCACGTACGGATCGTAAGCGTATTCGCCTCTGTCGAGCGTGTAGTTGACTTGCAAAGCGTAGTTGGAACCGTTGTTGACGCGGCCCGGGATAATGTTTTCTTCTTCGTTCAGCGGAGTCGTGATGATGGATGCACCGTCGTTGTCGTTATCATTGTAGGTGTACCAGTAATCGCCGATTTTGCTCATGTTGTCGCCATCTTCAAAGTCGTCGACCAAAGTGCCGAGACCTGCAGGCATAGTGATGGGGCCTTCTGCGGGGAGCGTTGACGGGTCAACTGCAGTGGCTGAGCTTGAAGATTCTGTGGGGAGAATTGTGTTGGAGGAACTGGAGGTCGGGTCAAGTACAGCGTCGCTAGAAGTTGGATACATGTCGCTGCTAGAACCCGGAACAGGGTTATCTGCAATGGAAGTGCCTGGAGCGTTGGCAAACGTTGCTTCTGCATTGTCATCGCCACAGGCGGTAAAGGCCATTGCTGCGGCGATTCCGAGAATGCTCATCTTGGGATAAATTTTCTTGAGTTGCATAAAACCCTCTTAAGGTGATTTTTCTTTTTTACCAAAGATATATAGAGGGCGTTGTTTTATGCTATGTAAAATGATATATCGGAATAAAAAGTGTAATAAGTGTTTTGGTCGAAAATTCCACTTTTTGTACGAAAAACGTTAAAAAATATTTTATTTATCTGACACAACGCATTTGACAAACGCTAAACTTTTTATCTTTGGGCCTAGATGCGCTATTTTTCGGAAATTTACCACGAATCGACCCAGTATATTCCCCATGGAAGTGGGGATCCCGTCATTATGCACTGGGAAAAGCAAGCGTATGCCGATAAGCGTTATGAGGGGTGCAATCGCTATCCTCTGACGGCCGCATTCATGCCGCTTTTGGCACCGATTTCGGCGGATTATCTGAATCCGGTTTGCGTCTATGCCGTGGTGCATGGGGGAGACGTCCCCGATGGCGTTTACTACGTGGATCGCGAGGAATCGAAGCTCGTCAAGTTGGGCGGTGCTGATGCTCGCAAATCAATTCTTGCATCGTTTCCGGAACAGGATTTTATAACCGAAGCGCAGACGATTTTCATTTACACAGGGCTCTTGGAACGAGCGGTTTGGCGATTCCGCGAGGCGGCGTATCGACAGGTGCAAATGGATGTGGGCTCTGCTTGCGCCAATACGATTCTTTTGGCAAAGTCGCGCGGGCAAAAAGTCTTTGCGCTAGGCGGGTTTGTCGATGATTCTATTGCGGTTGCGCTCAAGCTTGGGGCGACTGAAATGCCGATGGCGGCGATTGCTGTGTTTCCGGAAAAGAGCATGGTCGCATTCAATTCCGTCGATGATGGCGTCGGTGAACTTGCGTATTCGAACCATGCGGAGATGAGTGCGTATGTGGGCGAGGCGGAGAGTAATTTTGAAATTTCTCGCTATCCGTCGCGATTCATGTTGCAGAACCATCTCGAAAATATTGACGATTTGAACCTTTGCATGAAGGTGCGCCGTTTGAATGTGCAGGCGCTCCCGGGCGATGAATTTCCGCTGACGCCGTCGAAGTTTACGAACGAGTATTATTTGCGTGAACTGTGGTATTTGCGCACCGATAAAAAAGTCGCCGCGCCTTTTGTTCACGGAACGCTAGACTTGGATGATTTCTCGTCGTTGTTGCGCTGGTTGGAACTTGCGCAGTTGAACGCATTTGGCGCAGGACTTATAAAAATTTGGGTGGTGGTTTTTGATGTGATGTTCGTGTATGCAGGCGTGTACCGCTACATCCCAGTTCGCAAGTCCATCTACATGCAAAGCGGTTCTGCCAATCCGAAAAAGTTTAACAAGTGCTTTGCCGTTCCCGAACAAGTTCAAAATTCCATGTTCGCCGTGGTGCTTACTTCGAACTTGAATGAATCCTGCCAAGTGCTTGGAAATCGCGGCTACCGCTACATGAACTTGAATGCGGGCGTGCTCGCCGAATCGCTTTACGTCTCCGCGCGCTTGCTCAACAAGACCGCTCGCGAAGAACATTTCTTCTATCACGACGAACTCAAAAAGCTTCTCGACATTCCCGAAACCGAAAGCATCATCTCGACCGTGCTAATCGGAAAAAGTCCCGCGAGATAGCCTGCATTGTCATGCCCGCCAGAGCCCGTAGCGTCATGGCGGACTTGATCCGCCATCTTGTTGCATTGTCATGCCGGATTTATTCCGGCATCGCCATCTTGTTCCATTGTCATGCCCGCGAAAGCGGGCATCTCCCTCACATCCTGATGAGCTGTTATTTTCACATTGTCATCCTGAAGGCGTAAGCCTGAAGGATCCAGTTACATTTTACGCAAACACTTTAAGCAATACCGGCGTCACGAATACGGTCATCACGCCCGCGACTCCGATGGACAAACTGCTCATCGCACCCTGAACTTCTCCAATTTCCATCGCCTTTGTCGTTCCAAGCGCATGGCTTGCGGTTCCGATGGCAACGCCTTGCGCAACCGGATTCCCGATGCGGAAAAATTTGCAAACGAGCGGTGCTGTCACGGCGCCTGTAATTCCCGTAATGACAATCGCCACAATCGTGATGGACGGAATACCGCCAATCTGCTCGGATACCACGGAACCCATCGGAATGGTGATGGACTTCGGAATGAGCGAAAGCATCAGAGTCTTGCTGATGTTGAAAATTTTGGCGCAAGCGATCACGCAGGCGATGCTTGTGATGCAACCCACGAGAATTCCCGTTAAAATCGGGAGCCAGTTGTTTTTGAGTGCCTGGATGTGTCTGTACAAAGGAACGGCAAGCAGAACTGTTACAGGTCCGAGAAAGAACGAAATATAATCGCCGCCTACTTTGTATGTTTCGTATTTGATTCCCGTGACGGTTAAAAATCCGATGATGAGAATGGTGGCGATGAGAATTGGGTTCAAAAGCGGGTTACGCCATTTGTTGCGGATGGTGACGCCAAGCTCAAAAGCGATGATTGTAAGAATAATTCCAAACATAGCGCGTTAAAATCAATTTTTGTTTTTGTTCTTTTTGCTTAAAAGTTGAACGGTCCAGCCGGTTGTTACCATGGTCACGACCGTAATCACGATGCAGAGGAACAGCAATAGTGGCCATTGACTTTTAACGTCATCGCCGACGAGCATAAGGCCGATTGCAGGGGGCAAGAAGAAGAACGAAAGGCGCTTCAAGAAGAAATCGCTCACTTCGCGAATCTGGTCGAGTTTCACGATTTTTAGGCAAAGTAACAAGAGCAGGATGAGCATTCCGAGAATGTTGCCGGGAACGGGAATGCCCGTGTAATCATGAATGAGGTCGCCTGCGTAGCAAATTCCCAAAATCAGGGCTAGTTGTAAAAGTACTCGCATGCGCCCAAAGATAGAAAATAAGGGCTCACGCCAAAGGTGTTTTTTTTAATGCAAAAAGTACATTATGAATTAGAAAACTCAGATGTCATTCCGGCCTCCGAGCCGGAATCGCCTTTTTTGAGTGGCAAAGAAAAACCTATATTTTGCGGTATGAAAATTGTATTTATGGGAACGCCCGCGTTTGCGGCACAATTCTTGGAGCACCTCGTTGCTTCCGATAACGAAGTTTTAGCTGTTGTCACACAGCCCGATCGCCCGGCAGGCCGTGGCCGCGTGCTTACGCCTCCGCCTGTGAAAGAGGCTGCGCTCAAGCACAATTTGCCGGTCTTGCAGCCGACGGACTTGAAGTCTCCTGAATTCGAAGCAGACCTCCGCAAGTACGATGCCGATTTGTATGTCGTCGTGGCGTATTCCATCTTGCCCAAGAACATTCTGGGCATCACGAAGTTTGGTGCTGTGAACGTTCACGGCAGTTTGCTCCCGAAGTACCGCGGTGCCGCCCCGGTGCAGCGTGCCATTGCCGATGGCCTCAAGGAAACGGGCGTGACCGTTTTCCGCTTGGACGAAAAGATGGATCACGGTCCGATTCTTGCACAACGCACGGTCGTGATTGACCATCAGGACACAACCGCAAGCTTGCTCGACAAAATGGTCGCTCCGGGTTGCGATGCTTTGGACGATGCTTTGAACCAGCTCAAGAACGGTTGCGAAAAGGATTTGACGCAAGACCACGCTCAGGCAAGTGGCGCTCCGAAAATCAAGAAAGAAGAAGGCTTGATCGATTTCAATTTGCCGGCACGCACGATTCACGATCGCATCCGTGCATTCAATCCGTGGCCGGGTGGCTATGGAAAGCTCGGTGGCCGCATGGTGTACTTGCGCCAGACGGATACTCCCGAAAATGGTCCGAGTCTTGCTCCGGGCGTTGTCGAATTCAAGGACAACCGACTCTTTGTCGGCACTGGTGAAGGCGTTCTCGAAGTGATTGAAATTCAGGCCGAAGGCAAAAAGCCGATGCCTGTGGCTGATTTTATGCGTGGCATTCAAAAGCGCGAGGGACTTCAATTTTGCTAACGGAACGTGAAGAAGCCTATCGAGTTCTTTTGCTTTGGCAAAAAGACGGCTCGTTCATCAAGGAAAGCGGACTTTCTCCTTTTGCGATGGAACTTGCTCTGGGCGTTTGCCGCAGGCACTTGTACCTTGAATATTTCGTCAAGTCGCTCACAAAGAAATTGCCATCGCTCGAAGCCCGCGTGATTCTTGAAATGGGCCTCTTCCAGATGTTCTTTATGGACGTGCCGGATTACGCTGCGATTAACGATAGCGTGGAACTTGCAAAGTCTGCAAATCTTGGCGAGAGTACTGCGCGGCTTGTGAACGCGGTGCTTCGCACTGCTCGCCGCCAGGGCGAGCCTGCGCTTCCACCGCAGCGCGTTCGCCGCGTGAGCGTCGAGAATTCCGTTCCCGAATGGCTTGTGCGTCGTTGGTTCGACGTGTACGGTGGCGACCGCGCCGAAGCCTTGGCGAAGGCGACGCTGGAGCGCCCGACCGAATGGATCCGCGTGAACTTGCAAAAGACGAGCGCTCCGGTGCTTGCCGAAAAAATCGGCATTACGGGCGCCTCGATTCTCTACGACCGCTTTATTGAAATCCCGCGTGACGTGGGCGTGAAGCTCTTGCTTGCGCTTCCGGAATTTGTGAAGGGTGAATTCTCGTTCCAGAATCCGTCTGCATTTGAAGTCGTGAAACTCCTCGACTTGAAGCCTGGCTTGAAAGTCTGGGACGCTTGTGCTGCTCCCGGCGGCAAGACCGCTCTCATGGCAGAAATGGATAGCTCGCTTGAAATTCTTGCGAGCGATTCGTCCGCCTCGCGTCTTGAAAAGATGCAGGACCTGATGAACCGCCTCGGCCTTACAAACATCAAGACCGAAGTCATCGACCTTGCCCCAGCCCAAGCTCCCGCGACCTCCCCGCAGCATTCCTCTCTCCTCTCTCGTCTCTCGTCTAAGTTCGACCGCATCCTCCTAGACGTTCCTTGTAGCAACATGGGCGTGATCGCTCGCCGTCCAGAATCCGTCTACCGCATGACTCCGGAATCCATCAACGAAGTCGCCGAGCTACAGTTCCGGATTCTTGAAAATGCATCTGCCGCACTCGCTCCAGGCGGGCGCCTCGTGTATGCCACTTGCAGCCCCGACCCGACGGAAACAACGCGAGTTATCGCACGATTTGTCAAGGCTCATCCTGAATTTGTGAAAGTTGGCGAGCCCGTTTTGCCTGGCCTCAAGGATTCTCGTCTCGATGGCTTTTTTGCACAAGCTTTGGAATACAAAAAATGAAAAAACTCATTACGATCCTAGCTATAAGTCTGGTATCGCTTTTGCATGCTGAAGATCCGCTTGCGTTTAGAAACGACTCTGCGGCAGTTGCAAACGATATCTCGTTCTCGCATTTGTCCGTTTTCCTTGAAGGTGGCGAAATCTACCCGATGGGTGATTTGATGGATGCTGTCGAAAATACTTTATATGGTGGTGTTGGCGTGCGTTACACTTATTGGGAAAACGTCGATGGAGTCGTGATGTTTCAGTACGCCTATTTTAAGCCGATGACCGATATTTATTATGATGGCGTTCACCAGTTTATGGGTCGTGTCGGTGCTGATTGGAAATGGCAATTGATTCACCCGGTTATCCTTGGCGCGGGCTTTACATGTAGCTGGACCCGAGCCGATGCTGAACAAATTCATTATACCAAACGAGGCGGTACGCTCACGGATAACGAAACTGAATTTGGCTGGTACGCAAGAATCAGCTTGCCTGTGTTTAAGTATAAAGAATATAGTGCTGGTTTCCATGTGATGTGGGAACAGCTTTGGACTCTTCCGGAACGTTCTAATATGCTCTCTGCGGGTGTATCTATTGAAAGGAGTATTTGGTAATGAACTCCTTTTTAAATAAAATATTTGCTACTTTGGCCGTTTCTGCAACTTGTGTTTTGGCTTCTGTTGATGCCGAAATGGAAGGCATGGAAGTTGTCTCCCGTGATGATGGAACGTTTTTGATTGGTTCTCCGACGTTCTATTTTGATCGTGCTTTGGGTGCTGGCGGTATTCATTCTGAAAGTGAATTATGGACACCGCGTAAATTGCGCTATCGTCAACTTTTTAATCGTCTGTCAGTGTTGCCCAGCTGGGATCCCATTGAAACACCCTCGGTCTGGATGAAAACCGGTAACGAAGTTGGCGATTTGATTTATCAGGATTTCTTGACGGATGTTGAAGATAGACCTATCAATAGAACTCCAATTTTAGAGGTTGGTGCTCGTACTCCGTTGTTTCATGGATTCTGGGCGACTTTCCGCTTGTTCCAAGATGACCATTATTGTTTCCGTTCTGCATATGCATATCGTCAATATCAAACCGATGGTCAATTCTCGTTCTTTGGCGAGAACTGGCCGATGTTCAGTTCGGCATATGGTGGACTTGGCTATACCAATGATTTCATAAATGCTTCAGTTCTTGCTGGTATGGAATACATGTGGATCTTTACTGAAAGTTCCAGGTGGATTCCAGTGCTGTATAAGCCGCGTATCGAAGCGCGTGCCGACTTTGGTAACTTCTCGACAACGCTTGTCTACGAAAATGCAGAATACCAAAATCATAGCAAAAAGGAAAATGGCGAACGTAAAGAAGTGAATGGCTCCGTTATTTACAGCTGTGGTGAAAATTGCAAGCGTAGCATGCTTCAGCTTTCGGCGGGTCTTGCTTTCCGCTTTGTCAATGACGATGGTGTCGTCTATACCGCACTTGAAAATGACCGTGTCTTATGGCCGTTCCTTGAAATGCGTGTCCGCCCGATGGATAAGCTCAAGTTTGATGTCATGTTCGGCGTGAACGATCGTGATTGGCTTGTGCAAGACAGCGTTGAATATCAGGTGCCCGCATTCGACAAGATGGATATTACTGTTGGCGCAAAGAATATTTCTGGTACTCGTTTGAATCCGATTGCCGATACACATGAATTTTTTGATGGCGATACGATTTCTCTTACGGCAAGTGGCCGCATGAATTTATTGCAAGGCTATGTCCGTTTTGAAGATTCTCTCACGACTTTCCTTGGCTTTGGCCTTCGTGGAAGTTTTTGGGCAGAGCATGGTGCCGAAACGTTTAAAACAGAAAAATTCGTTGAAGACAAAATCTATACGTTCCGTCATGGTGATGTTGACCGCATCAATTCCTGGATCAAGGGCGTTACGGGTGAATTTTGGTTAAAGCTCTGGTATGAGGATATGTTTAACTTTACGGCGCTTACAGGCTTTGAACGCATCGATGGTGATGAAAAGCGTTTTGAAGTTAATCCGGCTGAATTTTTTGTTGCCTTTAGTGCCGATTGGCTGATTAAAAAGATGTTCCGTATTTCGCATTCATTGCGCTATAGGAGCGATGCAGAATGGAATCTCCGTTCCAAGGATCCCTTTATTGTAAAGGGCGATTGGTTCTGGGATGCAACATTTGAACAGCGTTTCCCGAAGTATGGAATTTCTTTGGCTGGCTCAATAATTCAGGCTTTGGGTAAAGAAGTGATTGAAACTCCAAATGGCGAATATAGCCGCATTCGATTCTTCTGCACTGCAAAGAAAGCCTTCTAGTCCCGACTGTCATGCCTGCCGGAGCCTGTCCTGAGCAAAGTCGAAGGATGCAGGCATCTCCTAAAATATTTTTTTTAAAGCTTTTAAACTGAATGAATTTGCGAAAGTCTCAAAGGCTTTCGCTTTTTCTATCCATTCAAAAGCGGTTGGTTTTTCGCTATTCACGATTGATTTAGGCAAATGAGTTGCTTTTGCCCTAGTTGCGAGTCGCACATGCAATATATCGCATTCAATTTTATGCACCGTGATGCTGTGGCGGAATGTTCCGCAGTGTTCAACGGATTCGACCTCGTCGGCGTTGATGTAATCTTCTGCCTTGGCGGGGAGAGCTACGGTTGCATGGCGAGCGCTTTCGAAATGCGGGAGTGCAAGTTGCTTGTCCAGGAATTTTTGCCCGCCGTTCACTGCTAAAATTTTTTCGTCCGCACTTTCAATAACAAGTACGGTTCCGTGCCAGTTCTTTTCGGTACGCTTTTTAGTGGGTGGAAATTCAGCTGTGCGGCCATCCAAGAACGCGCGACATTCACCGCGGAGCGGGCAGGTTTCGCAGAGCGGAGACTTTGTCTTGCAAACTGTTCGTCCGAGCTCCATCAGAGCTTCGTTGTGCATGTAGGCCTTCGGAGAATCCGCCACTTCCCACGCATATTCCCAATAAATCTCGGAGGATGATTTTTCTGTCACGCCCGTTTCGTTACTTGTCATGCGTGCTTCTTTGACTGTCATGCCAAATCTGTCATCCCGGACTCTGTTCCGGGACGGGCATCTCCTTTCTTTGACTTTGTCAGTCGGCAGAAAGTCAAGTTCGTACAATCGGCTAAAAATCCTGACGAGATTACCGTCCAAAATCGCTTCGCGTTTATGGTAGGCGAGGCTTAAAATGGCCCCAGCTGTGTATGCTCCGATTCCAGGTAGCGCTTCGAGTTCCTTGCGCGTCTCGGGCATCTTTCGCATTCCCGTCGTCCTCGATGCTGAGCAAAGGGCGGCTACAATCTTCGCCGTCTTCAATATATTCCTAGCGCGGCTGTAATACCCAAGACCTTGCCAGTAATTGAAAACTTCGGCTTCATCAGCCTTGGCGAGCGTCTCCACATCCGGGAACCGCCTCATCCAACGGATAAAATAATCCTTGACTGTTGAAACCTGCGTCTGTTGCAACATCGTCTCGCTGATCCATACGGCATACGGATCGCGCATTGCGTCCAAGTCCGCAGGTCTCCACGGCAATTCTGCCGCGTTCGCCCTGAACCACTCGCGCAAACGTTTCAAAGAATCAGGAGTCATTTGTCAGTTATATTGTCATGCCAAATCTGTCATCCCGGACTCTGTTCCGGGACGGGCATCTCCTTTGGAATGCTCAAATCCCGTACGTTTCCTGCTTGAGTTTCCTGAAATATTCGAACTGCGTCTTGGTCGAGCTTGCAAGCGTGTAGCGTTCGCTGCGCTTGTGGCTGTCGATGCGCATCTGTTCGTAGAGTTCCGGCTTCTCAAGCTTGATGGTGCGGCATTCTTCGAGCGTTTCCAGCCACTTTGCTTCGTCAATCGGCAAAATGCGTCCGCAGCTGTCATCCTGCACAATGTCGTGCGGACCACCGTAGTTGCTTACGATAGCGGGCGTGCCCGTAGACATCGCTTCTACAACCACATTGCCGAACGTGTCCGTCGTGCTCGGGAACAAGAAAAAGTCCGCATCCGCATAAAGGCTTGCGAGCATCTCGCCGCCCTGTTCGCCAGCAAAGCATACGCTCGGATTGTCCTTGAACTGCTTCTTGATTTCTTCAAGATACCAGCCGTAACCCACGTACATGAGTTCTACATCGTCATGCTTAGCAGAGAACTTGCTCCACACAGAGTTCAAAAATTCCAGATTCTTTTCTTTGGAAATTCTACCGATAAAAGCAAATCGTACAGGCTTGTTAGCTCGTTCGCTGCCGAACTTTTCCCAAGCGCCTTTACCGCGCAATGTCGGCGAGAAACGATCCAGCGGCAGCCCACGGGGGAGAATCTGCACCTGGTTTGCAGGCACCTTCAAGTCTTTTTGCAGAATGTTTGCATAGTCATCGCAAGGGCTGATGACCGGGCGTGCCATCCAGTAGAAAATGCGCATGAGCCAAAGTACGTACGTGTGCATCCATTTCGCCTTCACAAGCGTTTTTGCGTAAGTCGGCACGTCGGTGCGGTAGTGGCTAAAGACCTTGATGCCTGCAATCCATGCACATAGGCAAACGACCCAAGCGCCAGGGCTCGGGGTTTCCAGTTCAATCATGTCAATCGGGTAGCGCTTGAGCAATCTCAGTGCCGGCGAAATGCGCGGAATGGCAAGTTCGCTGTTCGCGTACCCGAGCTGTTCCATGCTGAACAAGCGCGGCAACAAAATGCAGTAGCTGTTTTCAATCACACCGCAAGGGCGGGTGTTGAATGCACTGCCGGCGAGGTAAGCCTTCATGCCATGTGCGCGCATGTACGGAATCACGTTTCTCAAGTTGTTCGCAATGCCGTTCGTCTCGTCCAGATTGTCCGAGTAAAACAGAATGCGCACATCGTCCGGGTCTCTTTTTTGGCGTTCCTTTTTCAAATAGAAACGCAATTTTAGGAGCTTGGGCACGTTCAGGAGAGGCGTGAGCGCTACCAATGGCGGGATCCAGCAAGTGCGGATGTTTCCGGGCGGTCTGTGGTCAAACGAGAACATCTTGCGGAAGGTGCTCGTGACTTTGCGTCCAAAGATGGCCGGGCGAGAATCGAGCTTGTCGCTAGCCTTGAGCTTTGTTGAACTTGACGCAGTCGTCATACTTCACTCCTTTGCCACCGAACAAGTCTAATGCACTACCAATAGTGAGGTCTATTTTGCCGTTCGAAATTTCCTTGCAATGTTCCAAGTCTTCAAGCGATTTTGCGCCACCTGCATATGTCACAGGAATTGGGCTGTTCTCGGCGAGGTACTTGATGAGCTCGTCGTCCATGCCCTGCTGCTTGCCTTCGACATCTGCTGCGTGAATCAAGAATTCATCACAGCTCTTGGCTAGGTCTTCGAGCGTTTCCTTGTTGATTTCGATATCGATAATTGTCTGCCAGCGGTTGGTTGCAATCTTCCACTGCGGCTTGCCGTCGACCATGCCGGTACGCTTGCAACTCAAGTCCAAGATCAAATGTTCCTTGCCAACCGTGCGCACGAGTTCTGCTAAACGTTCGCGGTCGAGTTTTCCGTCGGGGAAAATCCAGCTCGTCACAATCACATGCGATGCGCCGGCCTGGATGTACTCCAGTGCGTTCTGGGCATTAATGCCACCGCCAACTTGCAGGCCCCCTGGATACGCCGAAAGCGCGTCCTTTGCCGCGCTCTCGTTTCCCTTGCCAAGCATAATCACGTGCCCGCCTTTGATGCCGTCTCTCTTGTAGAGTTCGGCAAACCATGCGGATGATCTGTCAGTTTCAAAATTGGTCTTAAGTCCAGTTCCGCTGTCGGAGAGTGAACTTCCGACAATCTGCTTTACTTTTCCATCGTGCAGGTCGATGCAAGGTCTAAACTTAGTCATTAGTCCTTGACCCCTGTAATTGCCCAGTCGATATTCTTGCCGAGACCGTTCTTGCTTCTACCACGGTAGAAGAGCACTTCGCCACCGGCGGCGATCTTCATGGCCTTCTTTGCAAACCAGCCTTCAATCTTGTCCAAAAGCGAAGCCTTCTGCAAAACCTTGTTCACGGGGAACACCATGGCCGGGACGCCGTTCTTCCATTCGAAGGCTAATGTCGTTTTGGGGAACTTCTTGCCATTGTAGTCGGCACCGCCTTCCTTGACCTTAGTCGGGATGGCGACCTTCATGCCCTGCGGGCCGTTGTACAAGGCGTAACCCATAATCTGCCCATCCGTCGTGAGCGTAATACGTCCGGCGTGCATCGGTGATTTGTCGCTTGTGCTAAAGTTGATGGTACGTGCGGCGATTTCCGTTGCCTGGGTAGTTTGCCAAGTCTGGTCCATGTAGGCATAGCCCTTGACCGTCAAAGTATCTTCGTTGTAGGCAATCTTACCCGTCACGCGACCGTACGGAATATGGATATACTGGGCAAACTTTTCCTTGCCGTAAGTCCAGACTCCGTTCCCGGGAACCATCCCCTGGACAGCACTTTCAAATGTCACGTCCAGGAGGAACTTTCCACCCTTGTCGGCACTGTAAAGGACGCGGTGGCCTTTACCCGGTTTGTTCTGGAGAATGTATTCGTCCGTCTTGATGGTAATCGTTGATTTTTCCTTGTTTGCGACAAGGCGTTCAGGCGGGTACTGGCGACCGACGGAATAGGTTTTACCCTTGAAGTTCCAAAAGCTCAAGTCGCAGCCGATTTTGCGGCCCGATCCAGGTACGTTGAGCAGGGAATAGTTCACAAAGGCGCGCGTGCCGTTGTCGAACACGAACTGGTAACTCCAAGTTTCGTTGAATTCCTTGGTGATAGCCTTGTGGGGCATAAAATCGCTTACAGTGAGGGCTCTGTCGGCACCTTGAGGTTCCGTAACGGTTGCTGCATATGCTGTTGCAGAAAGGGCGAACAATGCGCAAATGGTAAGCGTAATATTTTTTATTTGTAATCTCATACTTGAAAAAATAAAAAAAAGCTGTTCCAGAGGAACAGCCTTATTCCAGAAATTCGCTGAAAGGCGGTTATCGCGGAATGAACCGCCGATAAACGGAATAAGTTACAGGCGCAAGTCGCGGCCCATGCCCATCTTGAGTTCTACGCGGCGGCGGACCACCATTTCGTTGAACAAGTCCGAGAGGCAGTCTTCCATGCAAATCATGGGTTTCCAGCCGAGATTCATAATCTTGGTGGGGTCGCCAATCAAGAGCGGAATATCGTTGCAACGGTCGTAACCCGGGTCAAAACGGAAGTCCACGCTCACGCCGGAGATGTCCACGAGCATTTCCACGAGTTCGCGGAACGTGTAGGACTTTCCGCAGCAAATGTTGAATGCTTCGCCGGATTCGGCGGTATTCAAAATCTGGATGGCGGCGCGGGCAACGTCACGAACGTCAACCACGTCACGGCTTACGTCGAGGCTTCCCGAATAAATGACCGGTTCTGCTCCGTAATACTTTATCTTCACTAGCTGGTAGGCGATGGATGGGATTACAAAGCGGCGGCTGTGATGCGGACCCGTAAAGTGGAACGGGCGAGCAAACACGATGTGCAAGCCGTTTGCATTGCGGAACTGGTTCCCGAGAATTTCCATGCATGCCTTGGACGTGGCATACGGAGTAAGCGGGTTAGGAGGGTCTGTTTCCTTGTGCAAGTATGTCAATTGCTGTTCTGTTCGGCCGTAGATTTCGCTACTGCTGAGGAGCAAAACTTTTGCCTTCGGCACAACCTGTCGCACCGCTTCGAGTAGCGTCTGCGTACCCAACAAGTTGATGTTGAGCGTTTCGTAAGGCTTCTTGTAGCTGAGCCCCACAGAGGATTGGCTAGCCAAATGGTAAATGTGCGTCGGTGAAACTTTCTGAATCATTTCCAGCACATTCCTGAAGTCTAGCAAATCACCGGTCAGGTACTGTACTCCTTCGACCTTTTGCCACGGCTGCGGAAGTTCATCACTGAAGCTGTACAGCTCGTGATTAGTGCCGCTTAAGTTAGATAGAATACTGTACCCAAGTGATCCCGTTCCCCCGGTAACCAATATACTCATCTAAACCTCACTTGCCTGGATGGCTTTCCAGGCATCTGCAATAATACCCTTATCAATATTACAAACTTTTTCGACCTTTCCGATCTTTGTAGGCAAAATATAAACTCTAGTGCCTTTTTCGGCCTTCTTGTCGACAGCCATTGCAGCCCAAGCCGCTTCGACATCTGTGTTGTATGTCTTCGGGAATCCGAGATCGTCGAGCAACTTGTTTTGACGTTGTTCATCTTCTTTCGAAAGCTTTCCGAGGAGCACTGCAGCGCGTGCGGCCACTCGCATGCCCAAAGAAACGGCGATGCCGTGGCTGTAAAGCTCGTAATGCGTGAGCTTTTCAATCGCGTGACCGAACGTATGACCGTAATTGAGGATGGCGCGGAGACCTGCTTCCTTTTCGTCGATACCGACCACTTCGGCCTTGATTTGGCAGCTGCGGAAAATCATGTGCTTCAACACGTCAAAGTCGTGAGCCTTGATTTTTTCAACGTTGTTTTCAAGGTAGGTGAAAAATTCTTCATCGTAAATCACGCCGTACTTGACGATTTCGGCAAGACCCGCAAGGTATTCGGTTGGGGGGAGCGTGTTCAGCACAGAAATGTCGCAGACAACCGCTTTCGGCTGGTAGAATGCGCCAATCATGTTCTTGCCTTCGGCATGGTTCACGGCAACCTTGCCGCCAACGGAACTGTCGACCATCGACAAGAGTGTTGTCGGGAACTGCACAAACGGAATGCCGCGCTGGTACGTGGCGGCACCAAAGCCAGCCATGTCACCTACGACGCCACCGCTGAATTGCAAAAGACAGCTCTTGCGGGTATAACCGCGGTGCAGCATAAAGCTGTAAAGTTGGTTCAAGTTGTGGAGCGTCTTGTGGCCTTCGCCTGCCTGGAACTTGAAAATCGGGCAACGGCCTGCCTGGCCGCGGAGTTCCGAAAGCTTCGTGTTCTGTTCCTTGGCAATCGTCGTGTCCGTGCAAATCAAGAATTCGTAAGTCGGGGCAAGACGTAAGCCTTCAAGCATAATTGCTGCATCCGGCACAATGTTCTTGCCGATGAAAATCGGGTAGCGGCCGCCTTCGCTCGGGTGCACGTCAAGCGCATGGCTTTCCCAGAACTTGAGCATGTGCATAATGCGTTCCGTGACGTGCGTTTCGGAATAGTCGTTCGAGCTTTCGACGCTAAAGTCCGCATTGGCGTAATTCTTTTCGCGGTCTTTTAGCATCTGCTTGATCTTTTCGAGGCGTTCTTCGTCCGAAAGGTTGGCGAGGAGCGGGCGCGTGTTCTTGCGGCCAATGCGTTCCGAAAGCACTTCGGGCTTTGCCCACAGGCGAATAATCGTTCCGTTTTCGCGGATGACCTTCAAGTTTTCGGCCTGCGTGAGAGCGCCACCGCCGAGAGAAACGACGAGCGGCTTTTCGCTCTGTGCAATTTCGGCAATCACGTCGCGTTCCATCTTGCGGAATGCGGCTTCGCCTTCTTGTTCAAAAATTTCGCTAATGGACTTGCCGGCGCGTTCTACAATGACGTTATCTGTATCGACAAACGGGCGTCCGAGGCGGTCTGCGAGGGCGCGACCTGTACGGCTCTTGCCGCTGGCCATGAATCCGGTAAAGTAGAGATGCTTCTTCATATTAGCCCTGCATTCCTTTGCGCATAATCGCAGTAAGTTCTTCGTTTGTTTTGTTTTCGGTTTCCTTCGGGAACCACTTTTTAAAGCTTTCGAGGCCCTGGTGTACGAGCATGCCTTCGCCAGTTACAATCTTGCAACCCTTGGCTTCTGCCATCTGCAAAAGCTTGGTGTGTGGCGGCGTGTAGACGATGTCGCAGACGACCTGGCCTTTGTGCAGGCATTCGTCTGTAATGGGGGAGGCATCGATGTTTGGGCTCATGCCGACCGATGTCGCGTTGATGATGATGTCAAAGTTTGCAGAAATACTTGCAAACTCGGTGAACGTCGTGACTTGAACGGTCTTGAAATTCTTGTCGTCTGCTTTGCCCGACTGGAAAAACATGTTCAGAGAACCTGCGAGAGCTTCGCCTTTTTCCTTGGTGCGGCAAACAATAGTAAGCTCGTTTCCTTGTTCCACAAGCGTAAACGCAATCGACTGCGCTGCACCACCGTTTCCGAGGAGCGCAATCTTCTTGTTAGACGGACTTACGCCATTCTCTTCGAGATTTCGCACGCAACCATAAGGGTCCGTCGTCGTCCCGCAGAGCGTTCCGCCGACAATGCCGTCCTTCCAGTACAGCGTGTTCACGCTACCGGTGAACTTCGAAATTTCCGAAAGTTCATCCACCAGGCGGGCAGTTCCGTCTGCATTGAAGAATTCCGTCTTGTAGGGGATGGTGACGTTTGCTCCGCGAAACTTCATCGCCTTGAAGCCTTCAATGGCTTTGGCAAAATTTTCGGGTTCGGGTGCGTAGGGGAGATAAGCCGCATTGATGCCAAGGGCGTCAAAAAGGGCGTTGTGCATAGCGGGCGATTTGCTGTGAGCAACCGGATGCCCGAAAATGCAAAGAGTTTCCGTCTTTCCGTTTATGGAAGCCAAAGTAACCTCGTATGTCCTTCCCACCTGTGGGGAAAAACTCTAAATAATACACTACAAAGATATATTATTCTAGGCTAAAAAATATGCAATAAGAAATTAACAGAGGTTAGTAGGCAGTAGAAAGTAGACGGTAGGAAGAGGCTTTCCCGCCGGAACCTGTCATTCCCCTAAAGGGGCTTGACATGTTCGCCTCGGATATAGAAACATGCAAGCATGTTTCTGCATCGCCCGGCTCCATTGTCATTCCACTTCGTGGCATGACAGCTGCGGCTCGGTAATAAGAATGAGTATACTCATTCTTGCTGCACTCGCCTTGCATGTCATTCCCGCCTACCTGTCCTCGCTTGACGGGGACGAGCGGGAATCTCCTTCTTGTATATAGTAACGATTTTGAAAGCTTTCGTCTTTCGTCTTTAGCCGCGTAGCGGCGTTCTCTCGTCTAAACGCCCCCTAGACACAATTTCTATATTTGTGCCCGATGAAATTACCTATCGTTTGCATAATTGGACGTCCGAACGTCGGAAAGTCCTCCCTCTTCAATCGCATTCTTGGCCGCCGTGCTGCCGTGGTGAGCGACCGCGATGGTGTTACCCGCGACCGTCATTACCAGAATGCGATTTACAAGGGTCACGAATTTACAGTCGTCGATACGGGTGGATTCTTGCCCGATGATTCTATCGACGTCTTGGCGGACAGCGTCCGCGCTCAGATTTTTAACGCCGTGAACGAAGCCGACCTCGTGCTCTTCATGGTCGATATCCGCGTGGGCATCACCAAGCTCGACCAGCAGTTTGCACGCCTCATCCGCAAGCTTGACAAGAAGGTCATCCTCGTCGCGAACAAGAGCGAATTGCAGGGCGACCGCCAGGAAAGCTACGAATTCCTCAAACTCGGCTTTGGTCAGCCGCGTACCGTCAGTGCCTTGACCGGCTACGCTTGCCTCTCGCTTTTGGACGAAGTTGTCTCCGTGCTCCCGACTCCGGTGCGTGGCGAACGCCGCGAAGAACGCCCCGTGCGTTTTGCCATTCTCGGCCGCCCGAACGCAGGCAAGAGTACGCTCCTCAACCGCCTGTTGAACGAAGACCGCGCCGTTGTTTCCGACATCCCGGGTACGACCCGCGACTCCATCGACTGTGACTTTGTCGTTGACGGACAGAAGTTTGTCGTTACCGATACTGCTGGCCTTCGCAAAAAGGCCCGCGTCGAAGACGAAGTGGAAGTCTTCAGCAACATGCGTACGCTCGAAAGCATCCGCCGTTCAGACCTGTCTGTGCTCGTCGTCGATTGCACGCGTGGCATGGAGATCCAGGACTACCGCATCATCACGGAAATCCGCAAGGCCGGTAAGGGCCTCGTCGTTGTGCTGAACAAGTGGGATATCCTCCCGAACAAGAACGACAAGTCCTTCGACCACATGGTCAAGGAACTCCTCGAACGCGAACCGATGCTTGAATTTGTACCGATTCTCTCGATCAGTGCCAAGGAAGGCCAGCGCGTAGGCCGCGTGATTCAGGCTATTCAGACCGTCTATGCCAACTGCCGCCGTGTGCTTGGCCGTGACCGCGTTGCCGAAAGCTTTGCGAACTTCTTGCAGGAAAAGGCTCCTCCGAGCCACAACGGCCGTGTCGTCATGCTTACTCGTGCCTGCCAGATCATGGTGGAACCGCCGGTCATCGACATCGAAACCCGCACGCCGGAACTTGTCGACGAATCGTACAAGCGCTACTTGCTCAAAAAGTTTTATGACGAATTCCAGTTGCAGGGCGCTCCGCTCCGCCTGAATTTCGATAGAAAGTTAACCCTCAGAAAGGATGAAGAACTTGAACAGTTTACTGAGTCTTCCAATAGCGTACTTGCTGGGGTCGATCCCCAGCGCCATATGGATCGCAAAACTCGCGAAAGGTAAGGACTTTGACATTCGTGACTACGGCTCCAAGAATGCGGGCCTCACGAATACATTCCGCGTGCTCGGCTGGAAGCCTGCTCTCCCGGTCGTGTTCATGGACCTTTTGAAGGGCTTCTTCGGACCGTTTATCGCTCAAAAGATGTGTGAAGCTCAGGTCGCTGCTGGCGGTGCCGATTACAGCGCTTGGGTGCCGCTCCTTGCAGGTCTCCTCGTGATTCTCGGCCACAGTTTCACTTGCTTTGCAGGTTTCCGCGGTGGTAAGGGCGTGCTTGCTGCACTTGGCGTGTTCCTCGCGATTTCGCCCTTGACGGTTCTTTGCGCATTTGCCCTCTGGATTATCCTCACGGTCACCACGAAATATGTCTCCGTCGGTAGCATCTTCGGTTGCGGTCTTCTCGGCGCACTTTCTGTGTTTGGCTATGTCTGCCCGGAATACTACTTCGAAAGCATCAACCTTGGTCAGATGATTCTCGCCGTGATTGTCGCTGTGTTCGTCATTGTGAAGCACAAGTCGAACATCAAGCGCCTCCTCAACGGCACCGAGAACGGCTTCGGCTCTAAGCGAAAAAAGTAAGTAAGAAGTGGGCTATGGGCTCGGCACGTTGTGCCTGTGAGCTCGCTTCGCTTTGAGGAACGGATTGCTTGCATTGTCATGCCGGCCTTTGTGCCGGCATCACCATTTCGGGACTGCATAAGAGTGAACCTGTAACAAGTACGGGGTGACAGCGATAAGAACCTATGTGTGCTTACATTTTATGAATATTGATGGCTGCAAGTCCATAAAATATTGTAGATTATATGCGGCAATAATTTTTGGCAATGTGAACCATTGGCAAAAGACTATAGACTATTAACTAGGAACGATATTATGAAAGTTACAGTTTTAGGTACCGGTGGCTGGGGCCTGACCCTCGGTCAAGTTGTTTACGAAAACAAGAACGAACTCACTTTTTGGACCAATTCCCAAGCAGAAGTAGACCTTCTCTCCACCGAACACCAGTACAAGGACAAACTCCCTGGCGTTATTTTCCCGGCTGATTTTAAGTACACGACCGATATGCACGCCGCCCTCGAAGGCTGCGATATGGTCCTTATCGTCGTTCCATCGCAGTTTATGGCTGGCGTTGCCGCAAATCTTGGCTCTTGGACCCCTGCAAAGGGCAAGGAACCGATTGTCGTCTGCGCCACGAAGGGTATTCTCGAAGGCACGGACCAGCTCATGAGCGAAGTCATCCTCGAAAAGGTTCCATGGCTGACCGAAGACAAGATGGTTGCCTTTAGCGGTCCGTCTCACGCCGAAGAAGTGAGCCGCCACGTGCTGACCGCCATTGTTGCTGCTTGCGTGAACGAAGACTCCGCAAAGATCGTGCAGAAGGCTATGAGCTGCTCTTACCTCCGCGTCTATACTTCTACGGATATTGTCGGTGTTGAACTCTGTGGTTCCGTGAAGAACGTGATTGCAATTGCTTCTGGTGTGCTCTATGGCCTTGAAGCTAGTGGCAAGTTCAAGATCGGTGACAATACCCGCGCTGCCATCCTCACGCGTGGCCAGGCCGAAATGTGCCGCTTGGGCAAGGCTCTCGGTGCAAAGCCCGAAACGTTTGCAGGCCTCGCCGGTATGGGCGACCTCATTGTGACGTGCCTTTCCCAGCATAGCCGTAACCGTTACGTGGGCGAACACATTGGTAAGGGCGAAACGCTCGACCAAGTGCTTGCAGGCATGAAGATGATTGCCGAAGGTGTGCCGACTTGCCGTAGCACGCGCGCGCTTGCTAAGAAGCTCGGCGTTGAAATGCCGATCGTCGAAGCCGTCTATCAGATGTTGTTCGAAAACCGCAAGGTCGAAGACGTGGTCAAGGAAATCTGGGGCCGCGAACTCAAGGCCGAAAACTGGGCTTAGTTAAAACAAACTAACAAGTACTCCGCCACGAGCGGAATTCACCTTTACATTGTCACCCCGGCCACCGTGCCGGGGTCTTTTTTTCATGTCATTCCCACCGCAAATAGCTGTCATTCCCGCCACCGAGCGGGAATCTCCTTCTCGTCGCTCTGAACTGTCCATCTCGTCGTCCTGAACGAAGTGAAGGACCCAGTTAAGTCTCGTTTCGCAAAAAACTTTACTGGATCCTTCCACCTTCGGTGTCAGGATGACGTTCTACACTCGTCATCCTGAGGGCTAAAAGCCCGAAGGATCCAGTAAAATTCCCCCAAAAATCTCATCAAAACACGAAAAAACTCGAAAATCTTGCTAAAATTCAGTTTGTAAACTAAATTTTACAATTTAAAAATCAATCGATATTTTTATTCTTTTGTCTAAAATTGTCAAAAACCAAAATTGCCGTTTTTGAAATAAATTCGCCAAATATTGCAAAAAATTTACAAATAAACAACGTAATCTTTTTGTAAGAAAAAGGGTGTGAAATTGTAACTTTATTCCAAGTTGAAATAATTTTTTGTAAGCAAAACTTAATTTTCTCGAAAAAATAATGTAAACTTTGTTTTGTGAAAGTTTTTCACAAAGATTGGAGAAAATCAACAAGGGAGCATATTATGCATTACACAAAACTCAGTGTTGCGGGTTGTGCCGCACTCATGTTTGGCCTCATCGCGTGTTCCGGCGAAGACGGAGCAGACGGTACAAATGGAACTAACGGTCTTAATGGTACTAGCTGCGAAGTGAAGTCCCTCAAGACTGGCGACGGCTATAAGGTGCTTTGCGGAGGGGATTCCGTTGGCGTCTTGCTGAATGGTAAAACCGGTGCTACTGGTAAAACGGGTGCTACTGGTGCTCAGGGCAAGAAGGGTGACACTGGTAAGACTGGTGAAAGCTGCACCGTTAAGCAGGTCACTGATGGCTATGACGTCTACTGCGGCAACGATAAAGTTGGTCAGTTGAGGAACGGCGTTGCTGGTGAATCTTGCACGACTGAAAAAGCAACAGATGGCATTCTCGTGAAGTGCGCTGGCGAAGATCCGGTGAAGATTTCGAACGGCGTTAGCTGCGAAGCTAAGGCTTACTCTAAAGAAGGTAGAGATGGTCTTCAGGTCACTTGCGGTGATGCAGATCCGGTTTATCTGTGGAACGGTACAAAGGGTGATAAGGGTGATGACTGTACCGCTAATGAATTCACTGATAAAGATACTGGTAAGAAGGGCTTCAAAGTGTCTTGTGCTGGTGAAGTCGTCGGTACCGTGTGGAACGGTGATGATGGTGAAAACGGCGTAAGCTGCGTCAGCAAGGACAATGAAGATGGTACCGTGACGGTTACCTGTGGTGACGCAAACCCAGTGACAATCTACAAGGCTATGTGCGGTGAAGACTCTTATGACCCGGAATTCAAGTTCTGCGTTCTCGGCAAGCTTTATGACAAGTGCGATGGTAAAACATTCACCGTCAATAGAGAATATTGTAATGACGGTGTTGTTGCAACCTTGTGTAACGAAGTCGAGTTTGACAAGAAGGGTAACCCGACCAAGATTGTTGGCTTCCGTGGAACTACCAAGAAGGAATTCTGCTGGAACGGCATTATTACCAAAAAGTGCGCTGGCGAAGAATTCGGTGTAAACCAATACTGCGGTAAGACCATGGATGGAAAGGCTGACTCTGTCTGGACTTACTGTGATGAAGATAAGATGGCACAACTTCAAACTGCTTATAACAATATAGGCATTGATCTTTTGGCATCTTCGTCTAGTACTGGTGGCGTTAGCAGCAGCAGTGCTGGTTTCTTTGGAAACTTGATTGGTGAAAAACTTGTCGCATATGAATTAGGCCCGGTGCAGGAATTCTATTCTACGCTTGAAGTCTTAAAGGAATCCTGTACAGATGATGCTACAGTAAGATGCGGTCTTGTGGTTTACGATGCAAAGAAGGAATTCTGCGATGAACGTGATGAAACGATTTATGGTTACACGATTATCAATAACTTGAAGGTGATGACAGAAAACCTTGCATTCGTATACAAGCTGCCTGTTGTTAACACTAAAAAGGACGATGATGGTAAAATCATAGAAAAGTCTCTTGAAATCACTAATAGTAGACTTGCTTTTGAGGAAGATGCTTTTGAAAACTTCGATGCTGGTGAAGGTAAGGGCCGTTATTACACTTGGAATTCTGCAATGGGTGTAGGCGACTTGAGAAAGGATTTGTCTGAAAACGGTGAACTTAAGGATCAGAAGCTGGTAAGTATTGATACCGTCTTTGGTGCCTGCCCGGAAGGTTGGAGATTGCCGAGTCAGCTTGAACTTGAAGATCTTAAGACAATGGCAGCTGAAGCTCAGGAAGGCTTTGCAAATCTTAACGATGAACAAGATCCTGAAAAAGTCATTAACTTTAATGTTCAATTCTTGGGATATCACGATGGAACCAAGGTTAAAGAATTGAATAAGAAGGCTTTCTTCTGGTCCTATGATGAAATCATTACGGGAAATGATGATAAACAGGCCTATGGCTTAGTTATCAAGGGTGCCGATGAAAGCGATGTTACTTCGAATAGTAAGAAGTTTGCATTCACGATCCGTTGCGTTCAGGATACTAGAAACTAATTAAGTCTCACATAATACAGCTCCAAGGCACCTGGCTCTCCACCAGGTGCCTTTCGGCTTTTTTTTACATGTCATTCCCGCCGCAAAAAGATGTCATTCCCGCCTTGAGCGGGAATCTCCTTCACGTCGTCCTGAACAATACATCGCGTCGTCCTGAGCGTAGCGAAGTACCCAGTAAAGTCTCGTAACCGTCGTCCAGAGGGCGAAAAGCCCGAAGGACCCAGTTAAATCTCGTTCCGCAAAAAAACTTTACTGGATCTTTCCACCTCCGGTGTCAGGATGACGTTCTGCATTCGCCATCCAGAAAACAAAAAAGCCCGGACATCAATCCGAGCTAAAAAGAAATTGCTTTGGCGCAACCGCCCCGCAATGACGTGGATGTCGAGCGCAACAGGAGCGCCTGCGGTCCTATTGTTTCTCGATCTCCGTCTTAATCGCAAGAACATCTGATTCTGGAAGATCAGAAATACGTACGACCTTTTCTACAGAATCACCTTCGACAAGCATTTTCTTTGCCATCTCGTGTTTAGCCATATTCTGGCCCCGATCAATGGCAGCCTTGTTGATGGCATATTCATCCCATTTGGCTTTTTGAGCTTCGTCAATCATTTTCTGTTCCTCTTTCGATAATTTAGCCAAATATGCGGTCGAAAACAAGAGCTCAAAAGCTGTGTTGGCATACTGCTTGGGCATCTGCGTCATATTTTTTATGTTCTTGAGTACGTAAAGTCCTTTATCTAGAGTTGTTTCCAGCTGGTCCAATGGCTTATTGAACTTTGGAAGTTCCACAAATGCAAAAGAGAGTATGTTGCTCACGCTAGCTCCATTAATCTCGCGAAGCTTTGCCCGACGAATGTAGCGGTCATCGGCAAATACATTAAATTCCATGAAAACAACTGTAACGACGGGATTCAGTTCATAATTGTATTGCTTGCCGCGTACCCCTTGTGCAATAATCGTCTGTGATGCGTAATAAATAGCACGGTTGACGATGTTTTCCTGCATAAGAAGTTGCACTTCGATGATAAAGCGTCGCTGTGCAGAATCAATGCAATATAGGTCAAAGACTGTTGTTCGATTTTCGTTTGACCCATCATTAAATTCCTTGTTCCGGGACTGTACATCAACAATTGGCGATGCGATTTCGCCTTCGAGCACAGCGTTCAAAAGCGCAATCAAACAGACTTTGTTTTTAGTATCGGGATTGAAGGCCTTCTTGAATGTCCTATCTGTAAGGAGGTCTGCAAAAACACCTGCCCCCCTATATTCCTCATAAGTTCTAGCCTCGCTAATGGTTTTGCCCCAATGAATTTCAGATATGTTATTGTTGTTTTCCATAATTTTTTCATAGTTAAACGCCCGATGATGTCGGGTTCATGGACAGAAATGAGTTCCCTACCCATTATATTAACACGCACGAACGAGGATTTTATTCCGAAAAATTTTTGTAAAAATGAAGAAAGTCTAAAAAGGAAAAACGGCCCGCGTTTGCGGACCGTTTTAATGAATAATAGAAAATCCTGTTACTTCTTGATGACGCGCTGGACGTTGGCTTTGGTCTTCAAAATGTAGGCGCCTTGGCGGATGCTCGGCTTGAGCGTGCCGTTTTCGTTGAGAGCTTCGCTCTTGAGGCCCTTCCAAACGAGGTTGCCGTTCATGTCAAAGATGTATGCCTGCATCTTGGAGTCGTTGATGACGGAGCGGTGGGCCATCTTGATTGCAGATCCGGTGCCCGTGCAACCCGTGGCGACAATCTTTGCGATGTAGATGCCTGCGGCTTCGCTGTTGAAAGTGAGGGCGGTAGAACCGTTTTCGCCTTCCTTCTTGAGGGAGACCTTGGTTTCGCTCCACTTGGATCCTGCGGCGAGCTTGCCATATTCGTAATCGACCCAGCTGCTGCCTGCAGCGCCGCCCACGTTCACGTAAGCGTCAGAAGTGCCCTGGCTGCGCATCGTGATAACGAGGCTTGCGCAAGAGGAGAGGGCTTTGGCGCCTTCGGCGCTGATGTTCAAGAGCTGGTTCTGGTAGCCGCAAGATTCTTCGGACTGGTCGCAGCCGGCGAGCGGAACGCTGGCGTAACCTGCAATGCCGTCGATGGCGGTTGTGCCGTAGGTGACGTCGGAGAGCTTGTCGCTCATGGCTTGCCAGCCAGAAACATCGGTGGAAGTCGTGTAGTCGACAATCACGACATCATCGGTCGGAACGATAATCGGTTCGACGTAGCTGGAGTCGCTTGTTTCGTCCTTGCAGTTGGCGACTAAATCGACTGTGGCGCCTTTCTTATATACGAGTGTTGTAATGGAACGAGCCGGCAAGACCGTGCAGTTTGAAATTGTCACGTTCTTGCTCTTGAGGCCGTTTTCCTTGGACTGCACGGCGGTAATGAGGCCGTAGCCTGCGATGGCCGGGTTCTCGAGCTGGATGGCTGCACTACCCGTATTGACGAGAACTGTTGTGACGGAGTCGCCGCTTGCGCTGAGGAAGGCGACCGTCTTGAGGTTTGCTTCGGCAGTCGTGGAGGCGATGACGCTTGCACCCGGATTCACGAACTTGGAATAGTGGCGCATGGCGTGGTATTCCGGGTGAATCTTGAAACCGGCTTCATCGCAAACAAATTTGCCGCTGCCGTCCAGGTCCCAGCCTGCACCCGGGCAGACGCTGATCATCTGGGAGTGGTAACCCCAGAATAGTTGCCAGGCGATGTAGCCGGAGAGGCGACCGTCGGTAAAGCCGATTTGCATAATCTGTGCGAGACCGAGCATGTCCTTTTCGCGCGGTTCGTCGAGCATCGGGCAGAATTCTGTCATGATGATGGGCTTGTCGCCCTTGCCGTACACGTCAGCAATAGCCTTCATCGGCTTGCGGAAGTTTTCCGGATCGAGGTAGTTGTTGCCTGAGTTGTCGTTTCCGTCACCGGCATGGTAAAGGTGGTAGGCGTAGCCGTCGAGCTTGTTGGCGTCAAGTTCCTTGGCGTACTTTTCGAAGTTGCTGTAGCCGATGCCGAGAGGTTCAGGTCCGAGGAGTTTAGTCTGTCCCTTCACGGCGTCGTAGACGGCGTTCAAAGCTTCCTTGTAACCGGCGATTTCATTTGTTTCTGTCGGTTCGAAGAGGGTTTCTTCGTAATCGGCTTCCATGTCCGGTTCGTTTTGGAGAGAAATGTAGTCCGGAGAGATGCCTGCGGCCTTGTAGGCTTCGAGGCTCTTCTTCCACCAGTTGGCAAAATCACTGTAGACGTATTTGCCATACGGGTCGCTGTTCGAGGGCTTGAGCGTGTTCTGGCTCTTGATCTTTTGTCCGTCCACTTTACCGTTCAAGTTGCCGCTCGGCTTGAGCTTTGCCGGAGCAGACCAGCTGGACATCTGGATTTTCATGTGGTCGCCGAGACGTTTTTTGGCTGCCTTGACGATGTCGATATCGTCTTGCAATTTCGTGGCGTCTTCGTCTTGATACCAGTTGCCGACACGGAGTAGGGAAAGGTTAAGACCGGTAAATGCTGTGTCGAAAATGGCTTCTTGATCTTCGGCAGGGAGGTTCTTGATCCAGCTCTGGTAGTAAACGCTTGCGCCACCGAAACCCGTAACTTTCTGGGCTGTTGCGCTCGGATCGACCGTAACGCTTGCGGCATAGGCGCTAGCTGCGAGCAATGCCGTAGAAATCAAATATTTTTTCATATTACACTCCTAAATTACACCGGATATATCCCTACACCGGTTCGACCATACACCGAGAGTTAAAGATACTAAAAGTAATAAGGAGTTTCAAGAATGTTTTATTCCTGCGTCATCCTGACCCTGCAAGGGGAAGGACCCAGTCAATTTATTACTAGAATTAACTGGATGCTTCGTTCTTCGAACTCAGCATGACGAGAGCGTGACTAGTATGCGCCGTCGCCCTTGAACACGACCTTGAACGTCTTCAAGATGAGCTTGAAGTCGTCCCCGAGCTTGCCATCGCGACGGATATAGTCGTTGTCGAGACGCATCTGCCCTTCAAACGGAATGTTGCTACGGCCGCTGACCTGCCAAATGCAAGTAAGACCCGGTGTCACGGAAAGGCGCATGCGGTGCCACGGTTCATATTCGGCCACTTCGGACGGAATTGGCGGGCGTGGTCCAACGATGGACATGTCGCCTTTGAGAATGTTGATGAGCTGAGGCAGTTCGTCGAGACTGAACTTGCGGAGAACGTGTCCGAACGGGTAAATACGAGGGTCGTTCTTCATCTTGAAGGTCTTGCCGCCTGTCTCATTCAAGGCCATGAGTTCTTTTTTGCGTTCTTCAGCATCGGCGTACATGCTTCGGAACTTGTACATGGTGAACAGAGCGCCATTCTTGCCAACGCGCGTCTGTTTGAATATAATCGGGCCCTTTGGATCGCTGATTTTTACGGCGAGTGCACAGAACAAAAGGAGCGGGGACAGTACAACCAATGCTGCGGAAGTGCAGGTGATGTCTACGATTCTCTTGATGATGTGTCTAAAGCGGATCTTGTGGGGGTGAACCCAGATATCCGAGAGGTTAAGCCTGTTGAGCGTGAAGAAACTTCCGTTGGTGCTGTTGAATTCCTTCAGCTTGTCGTCCATTTCGAGGTTGTCCTTTTCCTGATAGCCGGTGTAAAGGTATGCTTGGAAAATGGGTGCCTTAGGCTTGTGGCGAAGGGCCTGGATAAGGCCAGCGTCGTTGAGCTTGTGAAGAATTTCCTTGCGGATGCCCTCAAGCGTGCTCATGTCGGAATTCAAAAGGATGATGCCGATACCGCTGTTGTCACTCAAATAACCGAGAACATCGATAAAGCGCAGGTGCGAAAACATCGTAAGCACGCTGATCTTCCAGGTGTTTTCGACAATTTTAGAGGGACGGCCCCAGCCGAGCACATCGAACTGGTGCGAATAAATCTTGATGAAAAGGAATGGCTTGCGGGTGCGGTTCGCGCGCAAAAACTCCTCGTTTAACCGGGCTTTGAAGAGCCTGGCCGGGTAAACGATGTTCTTTAACTTTTGCTCGTTCAGAATCGAGCCGATTGTTGGATTTGCAGCTTCCTGTTCCATGGCCAACAATATAGTAAACTAAAGGCTTTTTTCAGTATATGTTGAATGGCGTTTTGTTGCCGAATTCCCGATTATATCGTAGATTTTGTGGTGAAGAAAGGAGAAACAGTGTTCTATAAGTTTTTGGGGATTATTTTTACAGTTTTTGTTTTGTGGGGGTGCTTTTCGAATTCAGTATCGGAGTCGGAAAGTGTAGTGGATTTGGGGAGCGATAGCCATGCGCGGTTTGCATTTGTAGATGACCGGATGCAACTTGTGGAGGGCGCAAAGGATACCGTTGTTCTCGGCACAAATAAGAAAGGTGCCAAATTTGATGAAACCCCAGAAATGAGGGTCTTACTTGATTATGATTTTTGGATGGATGTCCGAGGAGTGACTTGTGGCGACTTTATGTCGGTCTTGGAGTCGTCAACTCTTGTGAAGAATTTGGACTGCGGAAAAGATGATGAACCGATTGTCAGTATTACCTTTTTTGATGCTGTCCTCTATGCAAATGAAAAAAGCAAAAATGAGAATCTAGATACCGTTTATGAATATTCGAAAAAGACATTGGACAAGGCTGGGCATTGCGTTGGTCTAGAAGGTTTTTCGTTCCATTTGGACAAGGAGGGCTTCAGGCTCCCGACCGAAGCGGAATGGGTTAAGGTGGCATCAAAGGCCGATGGAAAAAACTTCGTCTTTTCTGAAAGTGTGAAGGAATTTGTCAATGACTTTAAGGGGTTGTTGAATAATTCGATTGTTGAAAATTTCGCTGGCGCATCGAACACGAACGAAGCGGATGAACGTATTGTTAAGGGCGGTTACGATTATGACTTGTCCTCCATAAACCTTTATTCTAGAAGCGATATTTATGCGGTCACACCGTCTACACTTGCCGACTATGTTGGATTTCGTTTGGCTCTAGGTGCAATCCCTAATGCGACTTTTTTGGATCAGGGCGGAAAGAAGGTGAATTCTCCTGTCAAGAAGGTTGCTTCTGCACTGAATTTGTGGGATTATACAAAGACTTCTAAAGTCAAGCTTGTCTTTAAAAACGAGGCTACAGGCAACCTCAATTACATTGATTATACAAAAGAAAATGATGTTGTAGAAATTGAAGATACGATTCCGGCTTATCATCCCGATATTTCCCCGGATGGATCTAAAGTGGCGTTCTGTACGGGTATTGAAGGTGTCGACCAGACTTCCCGACTTTATGTCCGAAATTTGGATCCGAACGGCTCTGGCCTTGTAAAGCTGGATGTCAAGAGCGCTGCTATTCCTCGCTGGAGCGTGCTTGTTAATGGCGATACCGTTATTACCTACGTGACTAATGCTGGTGATAATTCAAATGATAAGACTTTCAAAAGTGCAAGCACTTGGCAAGTGACTTTCATGAATGGAAAGTTCGGAACTCCGATAAAGTTGTTCGACGGTTCGTACCATGGCGGTATCAGTGAAGACGAGTCGCTTGCTGTGACCGGGTCGAAAGTTCTCCGCGCTCGTGTCCATAAAAAAGAGAAAACCTGGTATAATAAGGAACAGGCGTGCAACGTGTCGCTTGCTAAAGATTATAGCAAGCGTACGGCTTTTCTTGATTTTGGTGGTGAAATAGGCGCGGCTTTTGTTGGCGAAACGTACAGAGTCCACGAGTATCTGTTTATTGCGGACAGCTCTGGAAATCTTGTTCAAAGCGTGAGGGCGCCTGAGGGCTTTGTATTTGACCATTCCGAATGGGCTACGGGGCGTGTGAACCAGAATCTTGTGGCTACTCTTACAAATGTAGAAGGGGCTCACTCGAAAATAGTTCTTGTCCATTTGGCAGATAGTTCTGTTACAAGTCTTGTTGAAGGCGAAGAATTGTGGCATCCGAGCCTCTGGATTCAGGGCAAATCGATTGCGCTCTCCAGTAGCTCAAGCTGGGTCTCTAGCAGTTCCCAAAAATCGAGTTCCTCAGCCGAACGCATCGAGAGTTCTAGCAGCGTGAAATCGAGCTCAAGCAGTGTAGAATCAGGCCGCGTAGAATCAAGCAGCAGCGAAGAGGTTGCTTCGAACTCTTCGAGTTCTCGCGATGACGGTAAAAGCTCTAGTTCTCGCAATGGCGACGAAAGTTCTAGCAGTTCTTCGGACAATCTGGTTGAAAATTTTGTGCTGGATGAAGATAGCGCTGGTTTTTATGTGAAAAACAATGAATTCCAGGAAGCTCATTGGAGTTACAAGATGGAACTCGTCTGGACGTACAATGACCAGGCTGATGTAGCCATTTTGGGATCCTCGAGAGCGCATCACGGTGTTATCCCATCGTTGTTCAGTGACAAGTTTTTCGTAGTGAATTTTGCCAGTGCGCATGGAAACCTTCACAGTTCCCATTATATGGCCATAAATTACATTTTGCCCCACTACAAAAAGTTAAAGTATATCATTGTCGATATCAGTTTTGACAGGCTTTGGCTTACAAAGGAAAACAGCTTCTTTTATAATAGTAGCCCCAGTATCAAGGGTTACGTTTACGATGCCAATCACGATTTCTGGAAGTCTGGAATCCCTGACGGTTTGCTTGAAATGACACAGGATGTTCCCAAGGTTTCTTCCTATGCGGCTAATTTGACCGAACGCGGCTATATGCCGTTAAGGGGATGTAGCGAGTGGAGGGGGAGCCCTCGCCCAGAAAAGGATAAGAATTGGCTGGATACGGGACGCGTTCGTCTCGAAGAAACAATGGGCTACCTCGCGGACATTGTCGAACTTGCTGCACAAAGGAACATTAAGGTGGTCGGGGTGGAGTTCCCTCAAAATCCCAATTACAAGAATGTGGATGCTTACGGAAAGTACGGGCTGCGCAACAGCGATGCTCCTGAAATCATTGAACGTTTAAATGGGCTAGCCCAGAAATACGGCAATTTCACCTTCTTTGACCAGCATAAAATGGGGGAACATGATTACCTTGAGGGGATGAATTACGATGATGACCATCTCTGCCGTACCGGGGCAGAGCAAATGACCCATCGCCTGGACTCGCTGTTGAAAACGCTGGAGTGACTTTTTACTACATTATAGCGCGTAAAATTTAAAATGGAGACGCTATATGTTGCGTATTGGTTTAATTGGCACGGGTACCGTTGGTGGTGGTGTCATTCAGATTCTTGAACAGAAGATTGCCGAATATAAGGAAAAGCTTGGCGTTGAGTTGGAACTCTCCTGCATTTGCGCTAAGTCCGAAGAAGAAGTGGCCCCGTACAAGGCTAAGGGCTACAAGGTCTCGACCAATGCCGACGAAATGATTGCTGGCGACGATATCGACGTGCTCGTGGAACTCGCCGGTGGCTACAACATGCCGCGCAAGTGGATCCTCGCAGCTCTCGAAAGCGGTAAGCACGTGGTTACGGCTAACAAGGCTCTCCTTGCCAAGTACGGTCACGAAATTTTCCCGCTCGCTGCAAAGAAGGGCTTGCATGTCCTGTTCGAAGCTGCTGTCGGCGGTGGCATTCCTATCATCCGCAGCGTCCAGGAAGGCTTCGTTGGCTCTACGGTCGAAAGCCTGAGCTGCATCATTAACGGTACTTGCAACTACATCCTCAGCCGCATGGCTGAAGAAGGTCTCGACTTCGACGTCGTCTTGAAGGACGCCCAGAAGCTCGGCTTTGCAGAAGCTGACCCGACTTTCGATATCGAAGGTATCGACTCCGCCCACAAGACCGCCCTCCTTGCTAGCCTTTGCAGCGGCAAGCGCGTGGACTTCGAAAAGATTCACGTCACCGGTATTTCCAAGATTACCGCCCAGGATATCGCATTTGCCAAGGAACTCGGCTGCTGCGTGAAGCTCCTCGGTATCTACCACCGCGACGGCGACCGCGTGGACGCCCGTGTCCATCCGTGCTTCGTCCCGAACACGAACTTGCTCTCTAACGTGAATGGCGTTATCAACGCTGTTTACCTCAAGTGCGACAATCTCGGCGAAACGGTTCAGACCGGTGCCGGTGCTGGCCGCCTCCCGACCGCATCTGCAGTCGTGGCCGACCTCGTGTCCCTCGCTCGTTCTACCGACCAGGGCAGCCGCAAGGCACTCCCGATGGGCTGGTTCAACGTCGAAAACTCTGCAACGCTCGTTCCTATCTCCGAAACTAGCGCCCGCTACTACCTCCGCTTCACGTCCCGTGACGCCTGCGGTGTGCTCGCTAAGATCACGAAGATTCTTGCAGACAACAACATCTCTATCGAAACGATTATCCAGAAGAACGTGAACGACCCGGGCAAGGTGTCCATCGTCGTCATTACGGAAAAGACTCTCGACAGCAAGCTTTCCAAGGCTGTCGATGCAGTGAACTCTCTCTCCGAAATCGTTGAGAAGAGCCAGGTCATCCGCTTCCTCGCTTAATTAAAGGTCGTATATGATTCGCGCAACTACTTTGGAACGAGTACTTCTGATCCTCTCGGATTTTGCCGCTTTGTCGATTTGTTTCGCCTTGGCGTTTTGGGTTCAGTTCCATAGTGGCTGGATTGTAGATAAGTTTGACCCGAGCAAGACGTTCGAAAGCTATTGGCAGTACGGACTTGTCTTGAATATCGGGTGGCTTACTCTATTTACCTTTGCCGGATTGTATCGCTCCTGGTTGTTGCTTTCAAGAACGCACCAAGTCTTGCGCGTCCTCAGGGCCGTTGTCATTGGTGTGGTCTTGGTGATTGTCTGTCTTTTCGGTGCTGAATTCATGGGGAAAGTCTTCACGAACCAACCGCTCAGCGAAGGCTATCTCTATGGATCTCGGTTCCCGTGGATATTTATATATGGCGGTTTAGCCATTTTGCTTGTCGGCTTTTTCCGTATGCTCATCTATATCTTCTTGCGGGCTTTGCTCCGTTTGGGATATGGTGCGAACAACATCCTTGTGCTTGGCGCTACGGAAGCGGGCCGAAAGATTGCAGAAGATTTGGCAAAGACTCCAGCCCGTGGTCAGCGTGTTGTTGGCTTTGTCGATGAACGTTTCCAGGTGTTGCCGAAGACGTTTGCAAATGTTCCTATTCTCGGAAAGTATTCCGATTTGCCGGCTCTTGTCAAGAAGTACAAGGTCAGCGGCATTATCATTGCGCACGAAAGTACCTCTCCGCAAGAGATTATGCGTGTGCTCGTCTGGATTTGCGAACTCCCGCTCCACATTTATATTGTTCCTGAACTGTATAGCGTTGTGAATGGACGCTTCAAGGCTAACCTTGTTTACGGCTTTGAATTGCAGGAACTTTTTGCGTTTACGATGCCGCCTTGGCAGGTGCGTGTCAAGCGCATTATCGATATTGCTTTTGGCTTGTTCCTCGGGCTTTTGTCGCTTCCGGTTTGCTTGTTTGCAGCCATTGCGATTAAGCTAGATGACCATGGCCCTGTTTTTTATTCGCAGGAACGCATTGGCCTTTATGGCAAGCCGTTTACGGTCTACAAGTTCCGCACGATGCGTACCGATGCCGAAAAGTTCGGTGCCCAGTGGGCCACCAAGAAGGACCCGCGCATTACGCGAATTGGACGCTTCTTGCGCAAGACCCGCATTGATGAACTTCCGCAGATTCTTTGTGTTTTGAAAGGTGACATGAGCATGGTGGGTCCGCGTCCGGAACGCGCTGTGTTTATCGGCAAGCTCCGTGAACAGATTCCGTTCTACATCAGCCGCCTCAAGATGAAACCGGGCCTCACTGGCTGGGCTCAGGTTTGCCACCACTATGATACGAGCATCGAAGATGTGCAGATCAAGCTCCAGTACGATATGTATTACTACGAGAATATGAGCTTGCTTTTGGACTTCCAGATTCTTGTACGAACAGTTTACGTTGTTTTAACCGGAAAAGGCGCACAGTAATGTACGGCGATAATTCTACTCCAGTATTCCCAACCGAAGATGCTTTGACCATGATCCGCCTCGCTTTGGCGGAAGACGTTCGCACGGGTGACGTGACCAGTGAATGGACCATCCCCGCGGACCAGAAACAGCATGCCCGTCTCATCGCTAAAGAAGATGGCGTGCTCGCCGGCCTCCCGATTATTGAACTCGTGTTCCAGGAACTCAAGGCAAACGCCAAGGTGACGCTCCACAAGAAAGATGGTGACGTCGTGAAGAAGGGCGACCTGATTGCCGAACTCGATGGAACAACGCACGAACTTTTGACAGGCGAACGCACGCTCCTGAACTTCATCCAGCAGCTCTCCGGTGTGGCAACCGTGGCTCACACGTTCCAGGAAGCCTTGAAGGGCGGTAAGACCAAGGTTCTCGACACCCGCAAGACGATTCCGGGTTTCCGCACGTTGCAGAAGTACGCCGTTCGCGTCGGTGGCGGTTCCAACCACCGCATGGGCCTCTTTGACATGGTGCTTGTGAAGGACAACCACATTGCAGCCGCCGGTGGCGTGCTCGAAGCTCTTGAAGTCGTCAAGAAGAACAACAAGCAGGGCTTGATGGTCGAAATGGAAGTCGAAAACTTCGACCAGCTCCGCGCTCTTCTCAACAAGGGCGTTGACGTCATCATGCTCGACAACATGAGCAACGAAATGATGGCTGAAGCCTTGAAGATTATCAAGGAAAGCGGCGACAAGTGCCTCGTGGAAGGTTCTGGCAACATGACGCTCGAACGTGCGAAGCAGATTGCAACGCTCGGTCTCGACTTCATCTCTGTCGGTGCCCTCACGCACAGCGTCAAGGCCCTCGACATCTCGATGCGAATTTAATTCGAATTTGTTATGGCGGGCGTTGCCCCGCCATCTAGCTGTCATGCCCGATGCTGAATTGTCATGCCCGCCGGAGCCTGTGCTGAGCGCAGTCGAAGTAAGCGGGCATCTCCTTTATTATTCTCCTTTACTATATTTCCACTATACTGACGCTTTATGGGAGTTTTTATGCGTTGTTTAGTTACTGGTGGTGCTGGATTCTTAGGAAGTCACCTTTGCGAAAGACTTTTGAATGACGGTCACGAAGTCATTTGCCTGGACAATTACTTCACAGGCCGTATGGCTAACGTAGCCCACCTGCGCGACAACCGCAACTTTGAACTCATCCGTCACGATGTGACTGAACCGATTCTTTTGGAAGTGGACCGCATTTTCAACTTGGCCTGCCCGGCAAGCCCGATCCATTACCAGTTCAATCCGGTAAAGACCATCAAGACAAGCGTCATGGGCGCAATCAACATGCTCGGCCTTGCCAAGCGCGTGAAAGCCCGCATCTTGCAGGCTTCTACAAGTGAAGTCTACGGCGACCCGGCTGTGCATCCGCAGACCGAAGACTACTGGGGAAACGTGAACCCCATTGGCATCCGCAGCTGCTATGACGAAGGCAAGCGCGTCGCCGAAACGCTCTTCATGGATTACCACCGCCAGAACAAGGTCGACATCCGCATTGTCCGCATTTTCAATACATACGGCCCGCGCATGCTCCCGAACGACGGCCGCGTTGTTTCGAACTTCATTGTCCAGGCGCTCAATGGCGAAGACATTACCATTTACGGTGATGGTAGCCAGACGCGTAGCTTCTGCTATGTGGATGACCTCATCGAAGGTTTTGTCCGCATGATGAACCAGGACAAGATTATCGGACCGGTGAACATCGGCAATCCTGGCGAATTCACGATGCTCGAACTTGCAAAGGAAGTTCTTGAACTCACGGGTTCCAAAAGCAAGATTGTCTACAAGCCGCTACCGGGTGACGATCCGAAGATGCGCCGTCCGGACATCACGCTTGCCAAGAGCGCTCTCAAGTGGGAACCGACCATCCCGCTCCGCCAGGGCCTCGAAAAGACAATCGTCTACTTCGATAACTTGCTCAAGTCGAAGTAACCATTTATCTTAAATATTTGTCGTTCATTCTCTAGTTTAGGGGAGTCGTCGAGACTCCTCTTTAAATTTTTTGACAAAGTTTTAGTTTTTGCGAAAAAGAGAGAGTGATATGTTTCGCAAACTGTTGTCATCGCTGTTATTTTTGTCTGTAGCCGCTTGGAGCGCACCCTTGTTTTCCGACCAAACGCTTCCTGAAGATTCTATCAATGTCGAATATTTTATAACCAATACGACGTTTGAAGATACCCTTGAAATCGATGCTTTGAACAATCCCACGGAGCTTTCTCCGTTTATTGTTTTAGGTGAAATTTTCGGATTTAACGGGTTTATCTGGGCGTGGGACCGTTACGTTCTCGATAAGGATTATGCGCGCACCGGGCCTAGCTATTGGAAGCGCAATTTCAAGGAAGGTTGGGAATGGGATCACAATCATTGGGCGATTAATTTTTACGGGCATCCTTATCAGGGCTCTGTTTATTACAACCTTGCGCGTGGTGCAGGTTATGGATTTTACGCAAGCCTCCTGTTTTCTGCCATCGGAAGCTACACGTGGGAAATGTTTGCCGAGACGGAATACCCTGCGCCGAATGACCTTATTGCGACATCTATCGGCGGTGCCGTTTATGGCGAAGTTTTGTACAGACTTTCAAGAAAATTCTATGGTGTAGATGAATCATCTTGGTATAATCAAGTGGGGGCTTTTGGAATTTCTCATGCCGCTTATTTGCAAAGAAAGGTATTTGGCAATCGCGACGGCATCACAGGGAATACTCCGATGGACCTGTCTATTTTCTTGGGAACTGGCTCGCACTTTGGAAACATTTATCGCTACGGTGGCCGCAATGAAGATGACTTGGACCAGCGCTGGGACGATAAGCATGTCATGTACGGTGCCGAAATTGAATACGGCAAGCCGTTCCGGAAGGTTAAGCGTCCTTTTGATTACTTTACTTTGTTTACTCGTGGCGAAGTTGGCCCCGATGGAACGCTGTTTCAGCTTGACGTGACGGGCAAACTCATGAACGCCGGTGTTCATGGCCGTGGGCATTGGGTGGACTTTGCGACGTATCTCGACTATTGCACATTCTATGGCGACTTTGCGACGGTCGGTACAATTTCTATCGGTACAGGCATCGATTTCTCGCTTTGGCTTTTACCCTCGTTGCGGTTCCGCATGTACCACCAGATTTATTTCATATTGCTCGGTACGACGGACATGGGCTACGATGATCTAATTCGTGAAGTCCATCCGGATTATGAATCGAACATGGACAATTACCAGTACAATATGGGTGCAAAGTATGTTTTGGGTATTGAAGTTCTGATAGGCAAGAAGTTCCGGATTAAGAACAAGACGATTGTCGATGCGCTGCACACGATTCCGGGCTCGCTCCCGCACTATGGCGCCGATGGCTGGGACATGTTGCTGATGAACCACGCTTCTATGGAATACGATTTGACGGATAAAATTGCTATGGGCGGGCGCTTGGATGCTTATGCCAAAATTGCCGCCTATTCCTCCGAATTCTTTGAACCCATGAGCCGTGGCGTCTTCGCGTACACCCTGTACTTCAGCTATAAACTATTCTAAAAATCTAGCCTTGTTGTCATTCCGGCCTCCGAGCTCTTTGACCACTTAGAGCTTCAGCTCTTATGTGGTCATGATCCGCGAATGGGGACGGGGCGGAATCGCCATCTTGTATTAGAACATACTTCCATTTTCATTAATTGACGTTTTCTCAACTTTTTTCTATGATGTTTATATAATGAATGATCTTCCTTTACATAAAAATGCGAATATCCGCACTGCGGATTTTTCGATGTTGAATTTTTTGTGTCAAGCAAACGTGTTGCCCGATAAGATTGCCATGTTCAGCAGCCTTAAGGAATTCGGGCTTGAAAATTATGTAAAAGTTCAAGCGGCGGTGCTCCTCTTGGTGAAACGCGGCTCTGTGGATGTTGAACTCGATCTCAAGACTTATCACCTTGAAGCGGGCGCCTTGTTCGTCGTTTTTCCGGAACAGGTGTTGCGTGCCAAGAAGGCGTCAGAAGATTTTGACCCCATCTGCATTGCATGCTCCAAGAACATGATTGATGAACTGATCATTCGCTTTGATGACAATACGCGATTGATCTTAAGGTTCCGTGAAAATCCGTTGCAACAGCTCGACAAGGGCAAGTTTGAACAATTGAATGCAAGCTTCGAGTTCTTGAAGAAAAAGTTTGAAACGACGGAAACGAACGCTTGCCGCTTGCAGGTCCTCAAGAATCACTTGATTGGACTTTTGTACGAATGTATCGGCTTTGTCGATGAACCGCTCACGACGGATGTCGTCAAGAGCCGTGGCCAGGTGCTATTCGCGCAGTTCATTGATCTCGTTGTCGAAAAGCATCGCGAGCAGCATTCCGTGAAGTATTATGCCGATGAACTCGGCATCACGCCGAAGTATCTCTCTGCTGTCGCCGAAGAGCAGACCGGGAAGAACGCCAAGCGCTGGATTGATGAGCATATCGCGCTCGATGCAAAGGTGCTGTTGCGCTCGTCTTCTCGAGACATCCAGAAGGTCTCCAAGATTCTGAACTTCCCGGACGTCTCGTTCTTTGGCAAGTTCTTCAAGCGCCTCGTCGGAGTCTCGCCCAAAGCCTACCGCAAAACAACGGATTAAACTTTCATCGCATCGACTTGATTCACGATTGCGGTAACGGCTTCGATGTGCTTGTTGATGTTTTCTAGAATCACTTTTTTGTCATCGGTCATGTTAGGAATGCGCACGCCCGGGAACATCTCGTAAACTTGTTCGTGATTTTCAGGATATTTGCCGGTCGAAAGGTAATAGACTCCGTAAAGCAAGGGCAGGAGCGTTATTGTAGAACGCACGTAAATCTCGTGCGGATTGCGGTATTCCTTGAGGTAAAGAAAAAATTGGTGCAAATGCACGAGCAACCCGCGTAGTTCGCGTTCGCATTCCATACGCAGTTCCGCAAGATTTGGGCTGAAATTTGCAAGCGGCGATTCGCCACAAATCGTTACATTTCGGCTTTTGATATGCAAAAATTCCAGCGGGAACACATCTTGCGAGGTCTTGATTTCATAACGGGTGAATACGTGATTGAACTCGATGTTCTCGCGCTTTGCCTTTGCTGTAAGCTTCTGCAAAGGGAGCAAGTCTTCGACGGAATTGGACTTCAAAATAAAGCTGACCGTCCACGGAAATTCCAGCGCAGAATATCCTTCCATAAGGCAATCGCCGTGAATGAATGCCGATACGAGATTGTCGCCGAACGCTTCTTCAAAGAGCTTCGGCCATTCCGAATTCTGAAATTCTGCAACACTTAAAATCTTTCTCATAGGGAACCTCTAAATTACCAGCTTCCGCCGGAGCCGCCACCGCCAAAGTGGCCTCCACCAAATCCACCGCCGAAACCGCCTCCAAAGCCGCCTCCGCCAAATCCCCCGAATCCACCGCCGAAACCGCCGCGGTGGTGACCACGACTGCTATTGCTAAGGGCGTTTCCGAGCAAGAACCAGAGGCATCCGTTTCCGCGTCCGCCGCCGTTCTTCGAAACGAGCAAAAATAGGATCACGAAAATAATGAGTGCGAGTCCGAACGGGCTGCTTTCTTCTTCTTGCGGGAGCTGGTCTGTGTTGACCTCGATCGTAATGCCTTTTTCCTTGGCGACGACTTGCGCAATTTCCCAAGCGAGCGTTATGACTCCTTGACCGTATTTTTCAACCCTAAATGCAGGGACAATTGTCTTTTGCTGGAGCCGTTCCACGAGTACGTCGGGCAAGTAACCTTCGGCGCCATAGCCGACTTCGACACTGCGCCTGCGCTGCTTCATCGCCGCAAAAATCAGGACACCTTCGTTCGATTTACCGCCAACGCCCCAGCTTTCGGCAATGTTCAAGGCGTAATCTCTAAAGTCCGCATAGCCGATGTCATGGATGAGCGCTACCGCAAGCCCAAAGCCTGCTTTTCTGTAAAGCTCTTCAGAAAGAGCGTTGATGAACTGCACTTCTTGCTTTGTGAGCAGGCGGTCTTCATCAAGCACATAGCTATTCTGCGGGCGCTTGGGGAGTCCCGCCTTGTTCACCTTAAAACCTGCCGCAACCGGGATGGCGAGCAACAGAATGAACAATATCGATAAAATTCTTTTTGGCATAGAAAAAAGCCGCCAAACAGCGGCTTTGTAAAGATACATTTTTAGTTTGGAATCATTCCGACTACTTTCCGCAAATCGGCATCAGCTGCTTCTGGAGGGCGCTGAAGTCCGTCTTTCGGAGAGCGCTGATGGTTGCATCGACTTCGTTTCGGCCGACTCCCTTTGCCGTCGTAAAGAAGTTGATCTTGTCGCCCTTGATAGAAATGGTAAAGTCAAATGACGAAATGAATCCGAGCCTACCTCTAAAGGTATTCTCAATTTCAGCAGTGAGTTCCGGTGCTCCAGATTCTTCGTCCGTTGTTGTGAAGATGGACTTCTTGGAAAGTGCGTTTTCAAGGGCACTGCAAACATTGGCAATCTTGTCGCAGTTCAGCTTGACTTCGCAGCGGGCCTTGCGCACGTGATACGGAACTTCAAGAGCGCTTGCAAGTCCGGTCTTTTTCAAAAGTTCTAGCGGGAGGTTCGGTTCTACGATGATAACGTATGGACCCTTTTCGAAATTGACATTGCGCAATTTAAAGGAAACAGTACCGTTCTTTTGAGAGCGGCGTTCCGAAAGCGTCTTGCTCTGGCGGGCGATGATTGGGAAATTCGGAAGAGGTCCAAAAGAATCCTTGACGATAACTTCCCATGCCGGCATTTCCGATCGTGTCAGTTCAAAATTCTGTTCAGATGTTGTCATGATGGTGATGCTCGAAAGTCTTTCGACGAGGAGCTTTTCGATTTCCGGGAGGCCGTGCTGCAGGCGGTGGCTATCGTCGAGCGGGTAAACTTCTGCAAGCTGGAGCAAGTAGAAATTGTGTTCGTCGACTTTGTCTTTGGCCTCGGTCAAATCGTTGGCTGCATTGACATAGACTCGGTTTTCTATTGCTTTACGGGCAGACTTTTCAAGGTTTGCAATTTCTTGCTTGAGCGTTTTCAGGCGGAACTGGAGATCCGCGGTGAACTCGTCCATATCGAGTGTTGCTGTAGCCTTAAAGCCTTTATCCGCTTTTACGGGAACGACCTGGACGCCTTTGAGAACAACGTTACTCTTGACATTGTTTTTGGCTCTGTAAGTTTCGCCAAGGACGCTCTTACCGTCAGTGATGTCTTCGTACTTGGTCAGTGTCTGTGTTGCAGTAATCTGGGATTTGACCTGCTTTGCTACACCTGCAATAGCGGAGTTATTGGCATCTTCCTGGGAAATAGTGGATGTTGCTGTGTATGTAACGATTTTCCCTGCCATAGCTGGGATTACTGCGAGACAAGCACTAAGGATAAGGCTTTTGATGTTCATTACTAGTTCAGCTCCATTAAGATCAGCTTACGAGTGATGTTGTTTTTCTTGGTTTCGGCGATTGGCTTTAAAATCTGCCTAATCTTGGAATAAACTTCCTGGGAATCCTTGTACTTCAAGGGGTTCGCATAGACGACGAAGTCCAAAGTCTTTGCGGTCATGACATTGACTTTCACAGAGCTGAAGTTGCTCTTGAGTCCCTTCATGATGGCGTCGTGTAAATCTTCGGTCTGGCTGTCGGAGTATTCACCCTTGATGTTCACGACGACCTTGTACTGTGAACCCTTGGCGAGGTCCATCTTCCAGTAGCCGAGAATCTTCTGTTCCAGGCCCGGCATGGCTTTGCGGACTGCTGCGCCAATGTTGGAGTTCAAGTTGATTTTGGACGTGTGGCCGTTGTTGCGGACTACAGCCGACTGCGAACCGAGGAGGCGCGAAGTCGAAGTCTCGTATGCGGAGATGTCGACAGACACTTCGTCGTTTGTAACTTCTTGAGAGTACTTGATATAGACGTCGGCGTCCAGAGCGATACCTGCGAGATAGGAAAGGTCGTCTTCGGTATTGGCAATGTCGTTCTGCATCTGGAGGATGCCGGTCAGTTCAGCCTGACCTTCAACAGACTTGACATCGTAGTTCTTCTTGGTGAGGTAGCCGTTGATGGCATCTGCCGTGGTGCGGGAGTACGGGCTTTCGGCGGCGACTTCCGGTACGCCATCCTTGTTGATGCTAAGTGTCGGAGAAACCATGATGACCGGCTGGCTGATGTTCTGGGCTGCACCCTGGTCTACGTAAGTTTCGGTTGCTGCGTTAGCAGCGCTACCTGTGTTGAATGCCGTAGGTGTATTTGCGGTCGACTTTGTAGCAGCGGTTGCGGTAGATCCATAGCCGTCGAGCTCATTGTAGGCACATTCGGCTCTTTGGCGTGTTGCTGCGGCCTTCTGACGGGAATCGGAATCGTTGCGCTTTACAGCGTTGGGGGCAGAACAGGCCGTTTCGGCTAAAAGAAGTGCTAAGCAGAGCGATGGAATCAAGTGTTTCATATTGCAAAATCTCTTTAAAGGTTTCCTACAATTAGTATACAGATAATATACAATGTTTTGTGTTCCGAAGTAAACAAATAATACGATTTGTAAAATACTTTTTTTAGGAGTTGCTATCATAGTGAAAATTGGATATATATACCCATAGAGGCTACATTTATTTGTAGTTTAGAGAGTGTTAGAGAAAATCTTCACGTCAGTGAGGTTGAATATGAGCGAAAAATGGATCTGGCTGCCCGATTGGGCCTCGAATCTTGGTATTTGGGAAGATGATCTGATGGACGTAGCTCCTTCAGCAAACCATAACTATGTGCAGTACAGCCAATTGGCTGAGTTTTTGGAAAAGCCGGAGAACATTCCGGATTTCAAGAAATCGTCCACTGTCGTGGCATGGGGGCTTGGCGCTTTATCGCTGATGTGTTCTACCGCGGGTCCGCAAAAGGGGCAAAAGTGGATATTGCTTTCGCCGTATGCAGACTTCTGCGACGAGATTGGGAACTGGACGGTTCCGAACTTGCATTTTATGGCGCACCAGCTCGAGACGACTACGGAACCTGCGCTCAAGGCGTTCCAGGAACTTTTTGAAGAAGATTTTGGCGACTGGCAGGATGACTGGTTCGACGAGGCCAAGAAGTACGATGCCGAATCGCTAGCCAAGGGCTTGATGTATCTAGCGTCGCACAAGGTGGAATCGGTAATCCCGAACAGCGAGAATATTCAAGTGCTTTATGGGCGACAGGACACGGTTGTTCAGCCGGAATGGACGTTGAAGCTCAAGGAATTCTTGCCTAATGCAGAATTCAAGGAACGCCCTAAGGCCGGCCACTGGCCGCCGATGCTGTTGCTTTGAGAAGTCCTTTATGCTGTCATGCCCGCCGGAGCCTGTGCTGAGCGAAGTCGAAGTAAGCGGGCATCTCCATTTTCACTTAACAAGAAGGAGATGCCCGCTTTCGCGGGAAAGACATCATTGAGTAAGGTTTGCTATAACTTATTTTTCAATTTTCCAAGCGCAAACAGCGCTACAAGGTAAATCGCAAAGAACCACAGCAAGGCTTTTTCGAAACTTTCACCGACAGATGTATAGAAGGTGCTCCTCGTCTTGAGGGGCATTTTTCTTTGTATGACGCGTTCTTCGAAAATGTTCGTGTTCTGATCGTAGTGGCCATACTGGTCGATGAATGCTGAAACGCCGCTGTTTGCAAGGCGAGCGACTGGATATCCGTAGGTAACTGCAAGGTGACGTACGATGTTCAAGTGCTGGAAAGGGGCCGTGCTGTGGCCGAACCAGCCGTCGTTCGTGATGTTCACCATCAGGCGGGACCCTGCACGGATGGCATCGCGGATGATGTCTCCGAAAATGGCGTCGTAGCAGATATAGGGCGTCCAGTTGTAAGGGCCGTAAACAGGAGTTTCTTTGCCGGGGACAAAGTCGCCTTCGCCAAGATCCACGTAGTTCAGGATGGGGAACACATCGTCGAATGGAATGCGTTCGCTAAACGGTACGAGGTGCTTTTTGATGTAGCGCTTGGGGAAATAAGGATCGCCCGGTGTAAAGAGGAACGAGGCGTTGTAGATCTCGAATCGGCGCGGGTTGTTGAGGTCTTTCGAAACTCGCTTGAAGTCAAGTGCTCCGGTGAGGATGCTTGCGTTTTTCACGTCCGCCATGTGATGCAGGCGGTTGATGACTTCCGGCTGTCTACGGATGTGGTCCGGAATGGCTGTTTCGGCAAGGAGTATTAAGTCGGCGCCGTTTGGCGTGCTGTCCATGGCCATGCCGAACGTCTTGGTGACGATGGAATCGAATCGGGCCTTGCTCCACTTGGCGCCTTGCGCAATGCTTGGCTGCACCATGGCGATGGATGGATTTTCAGGAGCGTTTGCGTTGTAGTATGGTGCTGCTTCTGGTGCTGAAAGTACGCTACTTCCGTATGTCAGAAGAACCATGAAAATTGCGAACGGGATTGCAAATAGTGCGAGCTTTTTTCGGCCCTTCTGCAAGAAGGCGTAAGCGACAATCTGGTTCGAGGCGACAATGAGAATGGTGTAGCCGAACACACCGATGATGGCGAGCGCCTGGATCAGTTCAAGATGATTGCCGAAAGTGTAGCCGAGATGGCTCCACGGGAAAGCGAAGTCACCTGTTGTGCGCACCATTTCGATTCCTGCAAAGAAAATGGGGAAGAATGCAAGCAGGTAAGCTTTGCCTTTGATCTTTAGATTCTTGGCGGTGGAGTAAGCAAATGCGGCGAGGACATTGAACAAGCTTAAGTAAGCGATGAGGAGAATGAGCCCAAGGAAGATGAGTCCAGAAGGGGCTGTCTCTACGTTCATCACATTGCGGATCCAGTAGTAATTGATGGTGTTGTAGACCATGCTTGCCCAGAATGTGGCAAAGACTGCTGTTTCGCGGTTGTACTTGTTGAGCATGATGAACCACGGCACAAGTAGCACGAGCATGGCGGGGCCAAGCGGCAGAGGCGGGAATGCAAAAGCGACAAAGCCCCACGAAATTGTGGCGAGTGCAAGTGCGATGCGGGCATTTTTCTGCTTAAAGAGCTTCACGTTCCAGCGCGCAAAAAGCGAGAACCAGTAAAGCATCATCGGGATGAACGTCGTTACAATCTGGTAAAGCCCCGCATGGCTGCGCGTGAGGTAATCCAAGGCGAGGAACGCAAAGACGATGATGCCGTATGTGTTCATGAACCGCGCAAAGGGGCGGCGGGCGTTCTTGAAAAACAGAAACGCGATGGCTGCAACGATAGGCAAAAGCTGCGGAAGCTGCGTGTAAAGCCCCGGCGTATCCGGACGCAACAAGAACAATACGAATTCAATCGCAACAAGTACCGCGACGTAAACCTTGTATGCCCGCGGAAGAGATTTAAGCTTGTTTAGTAACTGGTCAATGGTCATTAGTTATTAGTTGGTAGTCGTTGGTGCATGTCATTCCGTGCTTGTCACGGAATCGCCTTTCACGAATTACAATCCACTTTTATCTTGGGGATTGAACACGAGCACAAATTCGCCTTTCGGCGGATGGGCCTTGAAGTGCGCAGAAATTTCCGTCGGCGTTCCGATGAGGTGTTCCTCGAACTTCTTGGTGAGCTCGCGCATTAACGCAATCTTGATATCGCCAAAGACAAGCTTGATTTCTTCGACGAACTTGTCGATGTTGTGCGGGCTGGCGTAGAAAATCTGCGTCGCTTCTTCGTCTTTCAACTTCTCGAGCAAGTGGATGCGCTGGGCGCTCTTCTTGGGAGAGAAATACTGGAACGTAAAGTGGTCGGTCGGCATGCCGCAAGAGACGAGTGCCGTAATCATTGCGCACGGGCCCGGGATGGCACGCACGTCAATGCCTTCGCGGACGCATTCGCGCACGAGATTGAATGCCGGGTCTGCAACGCCGGGCGTTCCTGCATCGCTTACGAGTGCGATGTCGCCGGTGTTCTTCAAGAAGTCGACGTACTTGGGCGTGACCTTTTCTTTGTTGAAGTCATGGTAGGCTTCCATCGGCGTCGTGATGCCGTAATTGTCAAAGAGAATTCTCGAATGGCGGGTGTCTTCGGCAAGGACGAGGGGAACTTCTTTAAGGATGCGCACAGCGCGGTAGGTGATATCTTCCATGTTCCCGATGGGAGTCGCTACGATGTATAAAGTGTATGACATGATGTAAAAATAGATTTTAGACGAGAGACGAGAGACGAAAGACGAAAGAAAAATAGTGATTAGCGGTTTGTAGGCGGTAGGAAGTAGGAAGAATGTGTCATCCTGAGCGAAGTCGAAGGATCTAGTTAAGTGCCGAAGTCTCTTTGTGGTATTTAGTAGTGCGTAGACAAGAATTTACTGGATTCCTCGTCCTAACGGACTCGGAATGACGTTTCTACAATTTGACTCGGAATGACGAGTTGCTAATAATCGCTCACGCTGTTTAAATCGGTGAGTCTGTTCGCGTTAAGCTCAAATGCCAAGCGCTGAACGAGCTTGCGGTGCATTTCGCTAGAAGCCTTGTTCACGAGGTCTGTACGGAGATGCCCATATAAAATGGCGTTAATGTCTTGCTGCTCAATGAATTCCACATGGCGAACGAGCGTTCCGTTGCAAAAGACTCGGGCCGAAAGAGCGTAGGTCCAGGATTCGTTGACGGGGAGGATTGGCCACAGTGGAATGAGCAATCCGATGTTCCAGGCGGAGTTAGGCTCGTTCTGCTTTACCGTTGCCTTGATGGTCGCTTCGCCGCGGCAGGATTCTCGTGGGAAATCTTTTTCGCTTGCTGTTTTTGTGTAGGCGCGGAGCAAGTCTTGGGAGAGCTCCAGCGTGTCGCCTCTATAAACGAAGGGGATGTTCCCGAAAAAGCTGTAGCTTTCGTCGGTCAGCGGGATCCCTTCGAGGTCGCCTTGCGTGAGTTTCATGGAGCAACCCGAAAGAACCGTTGTCAAAACGGTTGCGATACACAAAAATTTGACGATGGAGCGCATGTCTCAAAGATATAAAAAAACGAAAGCGACTGATTTTATTAAGATTGATGCTATGGATTTGCCTGCTTATTTTATTAGTGACGCCCATTTGGGAATCGAGCCGCCGGGAGCAGTCCCCGACCGCGAACAGAAATTGATCCAATTGCTTTCTTCCTGGAAGGGCAAGGCGAGCCATGTCGTTGTCGTTGGCGACCTTTTTGAGTTCTGGTACGAATACAACTACTATGTCGCATCGGCGCATTTCGACCTGTACCGTGCCTTTGCGGAACTTGTAGAATCCGGTGTCGAAGTTCACGTATTGCAGGGAAATCACGATTTTGCGTATGGTGATTTTTTCCCGAAACGCCTCGGCGTGGCGGTCCACAAGTCCCTGGTTCTCGAAATTCAGGGCAAGCGTGTGTATTTGACCCATGGCGATGGCGTTCCGAAATCTGATCGGGGCTACCGCTTTATGCGCAAGGTTCTCGATTTGCCGCTCAACCGCTTCCTATTTAAGCAAATCCATCCGGACTGGGGCATGGCGCTAGCCCGCTTTGTCGGGCGCAACAGTCGTAAATACGGCGAGAGCCGCGTCATTAAGGTTGATGAATATCTGGAATGGGGCGACCGCATGCTTAAAAAGGAACATTGCGATTTCTGCATCCACGGGCATCACCATATTTCGGGAATCTGGAACACTCCAAACGGCATTGTCGCATCTCCCGGAGAGTTTATAAAAAAGCCCGCCATCCTCTGCTTGGAGAATGGCGGACTGAAATTGGTTTCGCTTTAAGCTATTCAGAAGCTTCGCTTGCTCGGCCTTCGGTGGATTGAACCATCTTTTTGCTGGAGTTTTCACCCCAAAGCTTTGCTACAAGGTCGATGCTTGCAAAACTCTGCCAGTATTCTTCTACCCAACACCAATGGTGGACTTCACCTTTTTCGTCGGTAATCGTCCAGTTCTTATGTACCGAGAAGGTCATTTTCTGAGCTTGCGGGGTATAGTAAGGATCGGACGACGGTTCCGGTTCGATGGTAATTGTCCAAGTCCTGTCAGCAGTGCGCTTGTAGATAGCGACATTGAATGCTATAAGCAGGGCTAGAAAGATGAGGGTCCACTTAAAGTTCTTCTTCGTCAGCAAGTATATCACAAGGAGAACGAGTAATATACTGAGAGCTGCGAAGTTGTAATGGGTCGGATAAAACACTTTGAAGACTTCAATCATTTTATCTTACCTCTAGAACTTTTGAAGATTACTTTTTCTTAGCGGCCTTCTGCTGTGCAACAAGGGCGGCAACGCTGAACGTGAGGACGTTCTTGTCGACCTGGCTTTCGGTACGGAAGCTCTTGAGCGGAAGAGCGATGCCGTGAGAAGAAAGCGTGCCCATGAAGGATGCATTGGCGTGGCTAGCGATGGTACGGACGTTGATGAAGCCCTTGTTCTTGCTGAAGGTAAGCTTGAAAGTCTTCTTGGCTGCATCGTATTCTGCAACCATGGTCTTGTTTTCCTTCGTGTTGAGGGCGTTCTTGGTGTTGTGGTCGAAAATGATGGTACCACGAGTGTCGATGGAAAGCATCGTCTTGTTGCCCACAGCGTTACGGCATGCGAGTGTGGTCCATTCGCCCTTCTTCTTTGCGCCCTTGGCGGTGAAGACATACTTGTTGCCTTCCTTGACGAGGGTGTAAGCACCAGTTGCTACCTGAAGACCGATAGCGTTGAATGCGCCCTTGAAGTAAAGGAACTTGGACTTGGAGCCGATGATTCCGTTAATGAAGCGGAAAGAAGTGGACTTCGGGGTCTTAATCGGCGTGATGGCAACACGCTTGCCAACCGGGTCGACTTCGACGTCAACATAAGGACCTACATCGACAGTGCGGCCATCTTCAGTCTTTGTCTGAGTGGCAAGCTTGTCGAGCTTGAGAGCCTTGACAGCTTCTTCCGGGAATCTGATGAAGCCGCGAACATCCATTTTAACGATTACGTTTTCCATTTACACCTCTTTTGTTTGTTTTTTGATTGACGATAAAATAAAAATTAAAGTCTCAAATGTCAAAGATTTTCACGAAAAAAACATGTGCAAATGATAAAAATAGTTTTTTCGTAACCAATAACATTTGTTGTATAAAAAATAATAATAAAAAAGTAAAATGTTGCAACAAATGAAAAAAAATTCTCTTTATTTGTTATTTATCACGTTTTGGATGGCTTCAGATAGGGTTTCTGAGGCTCGCTTTGATAAATTAACGCTCCCGAAAGCTTGTTGAACAGCGCTTGTTCTATCGTTGAATCGGGCTCTATCCGATAGGATAACTATGTTATTTGAGGTGGAAATGTCGTTTTTTTCGATTTTTAGGTCTGATCGGACAAGGAATTTTGGGTAAAGGAGACGGTATTTGTCAGAAATGGCGTCTGCAATGCTCCAAACTGGGTCAATCAAAAGTGTAATATTCTCCTTTTTGACCATTTTTGTCGCTAAAATGGCGCCAGTACCGCGCCCGGCGATGACTTTTGGGGCATTGCCGTTTATCTGTGTTGCGCATTCGTAGATCATTTGCGCGTCAGTGACAAATGTCTCTTGCGACGGAGTTCCTTTATTCTCGCCGCTTCCGCGGTAGTTGAATGTGGTGGCTGCGTAGCCCGGGAGGCTATCGAGTTCGGCTAGGAACTGGGCGGCGTCTTCGTCGGCGTCAGGGTAATAAAGCAGGATGTTATTCTGTTTGTTTCCGACAACAAAACCTTCGAGAACGGTGCCGTCGTCGAGTGTGCAGCTGATGCTCTTTGCCTTATCTGCAATGGCGGTGCGGGCTTCGTTGTGCGTGATGGCGCGCGGGTATGCGTTACGGCGTTCGGTCAATGCCAGGTAAAATACCATACTTATATATATAAGGAGGAGTATTCCCGCGTAACGTAAAATGCGACTGAGTGTTCCCAAGGCAAGTTCTTTTATTTTCATAGCTGATAAGATAGTAATTAGTTGACGATGTGCATTTGGCCGTCATCCTGATGCTCGTCATCCTCGACTTTGTCATCCTGACGCTGAAAGCGGAAGGATCCAGTGATTGTTTGCATCACCGTCATCCTGAACCCTTTAAGGGTGAAGGATCCAGTGAAGTCTTGTATATGAAATATAACTGGATGCTTCGGCTGCGCCTCAGCATGACGAGAATCAAGATTGCCTGACGTTTTGCCGTCATCCTGATGCTCGTCATCCTCGACTTTGTCATCCTGACGCTGAAAGCGGAAGGATCCAGTAAAGTCTTGTTGTTGGTGGAGTGTGACTGGATGCTTCGCTGCGCTCAGCATGACGGGAATCGAGATTGCATGACGTTTTGCCGTCATCCTGAACCCTTTAAGGGTGAAGGATCCAGTAATGTCTTGTATTGAAATATAACTGGATGCTTCGGCTGCGCCTCAGCATGACGGGAATCAAGATTGCATGACGTTTTGCCGTCATCCTGAACCCTTTAAGGGTGAAGGATCCAGTGAAGTCTAGTTCTTGAAATATAACTGGATGCTTCGGCTGCGCCTCAGCATGACGAGAGTCGAGCCGCCGCATTTGGCGTTATACGGCCGTAGGCCTATAACGCAAAAGGACTTCCGGTGGAGTACAACCGGAAGTCCGAGGGATGGGATTGGGTGTTCCTTTAAATTAAGCAATTTTTTTTGAAAGCGTATCACCTAAAAAACAAAAAGTGTTCTCGAAGTGTTCTTTTTTGTCGAATTTAGAATGGAATAGGGCTTTTTTTCGGTACGTTTTCAAAAATAGGTGTTCCCAAAAAATTCAAAAAAAATTAGATTTCTTATTGATGAACGTATATGCCTACTACAATTATCGAAAGTACCTCCAGGACTACTACGAGTACCGTAAGTCCGTGCAGAGGTATTTCTCGTACCGGTCTTTTGCAAAGAAGGCTGGGTATTCCTCGTCCGGTCTCTACCTGGATTTGATCCGCGGCCGCAAGTCGCTCACTCCGCAGATGCTCCCGAAATTTATCGCAGCACTCGGGCTTAACGAAAGGGAAGGTCGTTACTTCACCTTGATGGTGGACTTCACTCATGCGACGACCGCTTCTTCGAAGCAGCAGATCTTCGACCAGATGTCTGCGCTCCTTCCGCGTACGATCAAGAACTTGACCAAGAACCAGCAGGAATACTATAGCAAGTGGTATTACGTGGTTGCGCGCGAAGCTCTTGCCGTGTTGAAAATCAACGACAAGAACATTCAGGAGCTCGCACTCTTCTTGAATCCGAAAATTTCTCTCCCGCAGGCAAAACAGACCATCCAGCTTCTTCTGAATTTGGGACTTATAGAGCTTGGCGATGATGGATTCTACCATTCCGTAAACAAGGCAATTACGAATGGCAGTGAAATCGCCCCGCTTTTCGTTCATCAGTTCCAAAAGCAGATGATTGATTTGGGTAAGGATGCGCTAGATCACTACAGTACGGAACGTAGAAATGTATCTTGTATGACGATGAGTGTGTCGGCGCAGGGATTGGAACGAATCATTAGCAAGATTGATCTGTTCCGTAAGGAAATCGTGGATATCGTCCGTTCGGACGAAGGTGAATCCATGGTTTGCGAACTGAACATCCAGTTCTTCCCGCTGAGCAAGGAAAAGTTGGCTCTTCCGCCTGAGGTCGATGATGGGGAGGGTGAAGATGAAGTTTGCTAAGTCGTATATAGGATTGCTTGTCGCAGTTTGCGCTTGCATGTTCGCTTGCACGAGCGAAAACGGTCAGTTGACAGGAACTGTTACGGACACGGGTAACACGATTGCGCTTGGTGGCGTGGTGACTCGTACCGATGGTTCTCGTGCTGTATCAGCCATGGTCCGCATTGCGCGTGAACCGTCTGTTGGCGATACTCTTGCAGAAATGGATTATATCGAAACGGTGACGAACGAGCAGGGCATGTTCTCGTTTGATTCTGTAATGTCTGATACGTTCCAGCTTGCCGTAATCGATGCCGAGTACCAGGAAATCTCGTACAAGCCGCGTGCTACCGTGACGAAGGGCAAGAATGGCACAGTGTTGGATAGCATCCAGCTTGAAAAGGCTGCCGTGTTTAGCAGTGTGCTCATGTATGAAAATGTGGTCGAACCGTCTGTGGTAGTCGGGGACCATTTCAAGGTCTACATGCCGGGCACTCCGTTCTCGCAGAGCGTGTTTGCTGGTGATTCGTTCTCGATGCTTATCCCTGCCGGTGAATGGTGGCTTGGGTTCTGCCCGGGCGATCCGCAGATCGTGGCTCGTCTTGCCGATTCCGGTGTTGCCGATACGTTAATTTATCGTACATGGAACATGGATGGCGAAGTAAAGTCTGGCGATACGATTTCTAAGGGCCCGTTCATCTGGAGTACGACGATGGAAGTCGATACTTTGATCAAGCTCGAAGAAAAGAAGAGAGAACGCGCTTACTTGTCTGGTACGGTCTTGTGCGGTGATACGGCTTGCGCAAATGTTCAGGTCCAGATGATTACCGATTTGTACGGCTTTGAATTTGTCGAAGGCGATTCCATTGGCTTTGTGATGCAGACGGTGACCGATGATTCTGGACGCTGGGTGATGCCTGCTCCGGAAAAGGTCCCGCACGACAGCTTGCGCATGGAATACCGCTTGCTCGATGAAGAGGGCGCCGTTGCTCTTGCCGGTGTGAGCCGTTATGTGCTTGCAACGGAATTCAAGAAAAAGGATACGCTCTCGATTGGCGAAACGAACCTCTTGAAGCCTTCTGTGCTGGTGAGCGGTGTCAAGCTTGCCTTTGACGGCACTGATACGACGCTGTCTGATAATTGCATGGCAAACAGTGTGGTTGTTGGTTTGAAGGGTACGAGTCATTTTGTGAGAGAGATGGTCTGCAATATGTTGAAGATTGTCGATCTCCCGGCTGGCGGACATGATATAGTTCTTTATTCTGGTGACCCGAAGGTTTTGAAGGCTCTCCAGAATGCAGGTGTTGCTTTTGACGATTACGTGAGATCGGCTCATGTGCAGTTGCCGAAAAACGATACTCTCGACCAGCAATGGATGACTTTTGAGCCAATAACTTTACAAACTGAAAAATAATTTTCAATAACCCCTTGCAAAAGTGAAAATTATTTTCTAAAATTGGTGCGCACTGATGAGCTATGGTGTAACGGTAGCACAACAGATTCTGACTCTGTTTGTCTAGGTTCGAATCCTGGTAGCTCAACTAAAAACTCTTTGCTCTTACTCCTGAGCAGAGAGTTTTTTATTTTTTGAACATGGAATTTGATGTTTGGTTTAAAACATCTCTCGTCTGTAGGCTCGCTGAGCCGTTCTTTCGTCTATATTTGTGTCATGGAATTTTTCGACTACTTTGAAGAGGTTTATGGCGAACGCTGGCCTGCGTTGCTGGAATCGCTGAAGGGCGAGGGCTGTGCTACAAAGCTCCAGTTTGATGACGCCTTGGAACCGTATTTTTTGGACGAGGCTTCGGTGTTTGCGGCTAAGGCGCTTGCGGTAGAGCCTGGAATGGATGTGCTTGACATGTGCGCTGCTCCGGGCGGCAAATCGCTCGTGATTGCCTCGATGCTCAAGGGCGAAGGTTCGCTCCAGTGCAATGACCGCTCGCCGGATAGACGTCTCCGCTTGCAGCATGTGCTCGAAAATTCCTTGCCGGAGTCTTGGCGTTCGATTATCAACGTCACGGGCTACGATGGCGTGAAGTTCGGCATGCACAAGAAGGAATGCTACGACCGCATTTTGCTTGATGCGCCGTGCTCTTCGGATAGGCATGTGCTGAATTCGCCTTCGCATTTGGAGGTGTGGTCGGTGAAGCGCGTGAAGCGCTTGTCGGTGGAACAGGGCTCGCTCCTTGCATCGGCGGTGGATGCGCTTAGACCTGGAGGCGAACTGATTTACGGGACTTGTGCGCTTTCGCCTCTTGAAAACGACGCCGTGGTCGCTAAAATCTTGAAGAAACGCAAGATGATGGAGTTTGTTCGCATTGAGGACTTGCCTGAGGGCGCGGACCGCACGGAGCTCGGCGTTCACATACTGCCGGACAAGACCCGTGGCTGCGGACCCATCTATTGCGCGAAGATGAGAAAGAAGTGTTAGGTGAATTGTCATCCTGAGTGAAACGAAAGATCCAGTAAAGTTATTTGCTAGAAATAACTGGATTCCTCGTCCTAACGGACTCGGAATGACGTTGTAGTGAAAAATAATCGTTTATAATTGCTATATTTCCTACTGGTATATAGGAGAATTTTTTATGGCAGCTTTGAATCTTACTGCAGAATCCTTTGACAAAGTTATTTCTTCGGGTCAGCTTGTGCTTGTTGACTTCTGGGCAACCTGGTGCCGTCCGTGCATGATGATGGGCCCGGTGGTCGAAGAACTTTCCAACGAATTCGACGGTCGCGCAATCGTTGCAAAGATCAACGTCGATGACGAAGGTGTTTCGGACATTTGCGCTCGTTTTGGCATCACGAACATTCCGAATATGAAGTTGTTCAAAAACGGTGTCGAAGTGGGTAACGTCGTCGGTGCAGTGCCGAAGAATACGCTCAAGAACGCTATCGAAAAGAATCTCTAATCGCTTTGGAAAATGCGTTTGAAAGAGCTCGGTTTGATGTACCGGGCTCTTTGTTGTTGACGGCTTTTGCCAGTTTTCTACATTTGGAATATGCTCACGAAACGTTTAATTGTCTGCTTGGATGTCCGTAACCGCAAGGTCACGAAGGGTGTAAAGTTTAAAGGTAATATCGACATTGGCGATCCGGTTGAAATGGGTGCGCGTTATAGCGATGACGGTGTCGATGAACTCGTTTTTTACGATATCACGGCGAGCGCCGAAAACCGCCCGTGTGACATGGAAATGATTCGCCAGATTGCAAAGCGCGTGTTTATCCCGTTTGCAGTGGGTGGCGGTATCCGCAACTTGGACGACATGCACGAAGCGCTCCTCGCAGGGGCCGAAAAGGTGAGCGTGAACAGCCTTGCTGTGCTCCATCCGGAAATCATTGCCGAAGGCGCAAAGGCGTTTGGACGCCAGTGCATCGTGCTTGGCATGGATGCGAAGTTCGTGGGCGTTTCGGACAAGATTCCGAGCGGTTACGAAGTGTTTATTCGCGGTGGTCGCCAGGCGATGGGCATCGACGCTTTGCAGTGGGCAAAGCGCGCCGAGGAGCTCGGCGTTGGCGAAATCTGCTTGAACTCCATTGACACTGATGGCGTTAAGAACGGTTACGAACTCACGATTACCGACATGATTGCAAAGGCGGTTCAGGTGCCTGTGATTGCAAGTGGCGGTGCTGGAACTCCGGCGCACATCGTAGACTTGTTCCGCAAGACGAGTGCCGATGCGGCACTGGTCGCGTCGATGGTGCATTTTGGCGATTATACGGTCCCTGGTATCAAGGGCGAAATGCTTGCTGCCGGAATCCCGGTGCGCAAGAAGATGAACGGCGAGGTGTAAGATGAATCCGGAAGTTGCCGTCAAGATTTTTGAAGCCGGCAAGAGTGCAGGGGCTGACTTTGTTGAAATTTTTGAGGAAGAGACCCGCAGTTCAAGCCTCGGCTTGAAGGACCGCCAAATTGAAACCGCGACCGCGGGTACCGAGTACGGTATCGGCGTTCGCCTTTTGTACGGGACGGAAGTCCTGTACGGATTCACGAGCGACGACAGCGAAGAAGCTCTCGTGAAGCTTGTGAAGACGCTTGCGTTCGGGCGCATCGCCGCAGCAGCGGGGGCGGAAGGCTCGGCTGCAAGGCCTTTTGAATTTGCTCCTGAAAAGCGCATTTGCGATTATAATTTTGGCGCTTATCAGGATCCGCGCGTGCTCGGCCAGGCCATGAAGCAGGACTTCTTGTTCCGTGCGGATAAGGCGGCCCGTGCGCTCTCGCCGAAGATTGCTCAGGTGGGCGCCAGCGTAACCGACAGCTGCACTTCGATTTCTCTTTTGAATAGCGAAGGCTTGCATCTGGAAATGACTCGTGGCCGCTTGCGTGTAAACGTGAACGTGACGGCAACGGACGGCACGGAACGCTTGACGACGCACGAAGCTCCGGGTGCTCTTGGCGGTTATGAACTTTTAGCAAACTATTCTCCAGAAGCTTTGGCAACGGAATGTGGCGAGCGCGTGCTGCGCATGCTCGATGCCGGTTACATCACTGGTGGCCAGATGCCGGTCGTGATGGGCAATGGCTTTGGCGGCGTGATTTTCCACGAAGCATGCGGCCATCCGCTGGAGACAGAATCTATCCGTCGCAATGCAAGCCCGTTCTGCGGAAAGCTTGGTGAAGCGATTGGCCAGCCCTGCCTTACGGCCATTGACGATGGTACGATGGACGGCGTGTGGGGTAGCCTCAAGTACGATGACGAAGGAACGCCGACGCAGCGCACGACGCTTATCGAAAACGGCATCTTGAAAACGTACATGAGCGACCGTGTGGGTGCTATGGAAGTGGGTGTGGAACGCACCGGAAGTGCTCGCCGTGAAAGCTACAAGTACGCACCTGTAAGCCGTATGCGCAATACGTTTATCGCTCCGGGCAAGGATACGCTCGATTCCATGATTGCAAGTGTGGATAATGGTCTCTATGCAGCCCGCATGGCTGGCGGTTCTGTGAACCCGGCAACGGGTGAATTCAACTTTGCCGTCGATGAAGGTTACGTCATTCGTAATGGCAAGATTTGCGAGCCGGTTCGCGGTGCAACGCTTATCGGTAAAGGCCACGAAATCATGCCGCGCATTAGCATGGTCGGTACGGACTTTGAACAGGCTGCAGGCGTTTGTGGAGCCTCTTCGGGACACGTGCCGGTGACCGTCGGCCAGCCCTCCATTAAGGTGGACCAAATTCTCGTCGGTGGACGATAATACAAGACTTGACTGGGTTGGGCTAAAGCCCCCAACTCTTTGGCTCGGTTATAAAAATGAGCCAGCTCATTTTTGCAACACTCGCCTTCTGAGTTGTCCTCACTTCGTTCGGAATGACGGTGAAGCATCGTCATCCTGAACGGCAAAACTGCTCGTCATCCTGAACGCGAAGCGTGAAGGATCCAGTTATATCTAGTTTGTAGAACAAGATTTAACTGGGTTCTTCGCTGCGCTCAGAACGACGAGATTATAACTTTAACTGGATTCCTCACTTCGTTCGGAATGACGGAGATGCTACGGAATGACAGAGTGCATAATGGAAAAGCCCTCGCAAGAGGGCTTTGGAGTATTATGGGTTGTCAATACAAGTAAAGTACAAAACCATTTCGAATAAAACAAGAAAAGCATGTAAAAAAGAAACAACGGCATCTCGTGAGAGGTGCCGTTGTTTTGGTGTATGGGATGTTTGGTTTTGTATCCATAAAATAGTTTAAATTGGAGTATTAGTGGTGTTTTTTGGAACATTTCCGATGTAAAGGTTTACAACACTTACAACGGCCTACAACACTGATTTTTCGGCGATTTTTGGGTAAAAAACGATGATTTTGCCATATATTTTCTAATTTGAGGCAATGAATTCATTTGAAAAAGAGGCTTTGTACGAGCTTTTGCGGATTGCCGTTGGTGCAAACGACGCTACTCACTGCTTGACGCATACGCTTGATGCGGAACAGTGGCTTGAATTGCATTCTGTGTGCCTGAAGCAGCAGATTGTTGCCGTTGTCTACCATGCGATTTGCCGTTTGCCCAAGGAACAGCAGCCCCCGCTGGATATTGCGTTTCAGTGGGCGAGCGAAGCGGAGACGGTTAAAGGGCATAACCAGCATTTGAATGCCGAAACAGCTCGTCTTACGGGGCTTTTTACGGCACAGGGGTGTAAAATGGCCGTGCTTAAAGGCCCTGCCAATGCAAGGCTTTACCCCGAACCTGCGATGCGCCATGCCGGCGATATCGACTTGTGGGTCGAGGGCGGCCGCAAAAAGATTCTGGAGCTGTTGCCCAAGATGGGCTTTGCGATTAACCCCAAAGACCTGCTTTCGGAACACCATATCCATTTGAATTGCAAGAATCGTAGTGTCACCGTCGAAATCCACTACAAGCCTTGTTCCGGTAACTTTAATCCGTTCTCGACGAGCCGCCTCCTCCGCTTTTTGGACCGTGAAATCCAGGATGTAGAGCTGGTGCCCGAAGGTTTTTACGTGCCGTCGATGAAATTTGCGCTTACGATGCAGCTTGCGCATATTCAAAAGCATTTTTTGAAAAACGGCATCGGGTTTAAGCAGATTCTCGATTACTATATACTCCTGAAGCATTCCTCCGTGCAAGACCGGCGTGATGTGAATGCGCTGCTGTCTTCTTTAGGGCTGTTGCGGTCTGCGGGCGCCTTGATGTGGGTCTTGGAGCGCGTCTGGGGGCTGGGTGAATCGGAAATGATTTGTGCGCCAGACCGAAAGCGTGGCGAAAGGATGCTCGACGAAATTTTCAATGGGGCGAATTTTGGCAAGTACCGCAAATTGGAGCGGCGCGAAGTGCAAGTCCACTTTTTGGTACGGTGGCTAAAGCGCAAATCGCGTGATTTTAGTTTGTTCTGGTTTGCGCCGTCCGAAGTCGCCTGGATCTTTTTTGACTACCTGAGGTCTTTTTTCCGGTCTGTTCCGGTCCGCATCAAGATGCGGCGTCTCTCGCTGTGGGATGTTTTCCATTAGGCTTTTTAAAATACGACTGGAACTTTTTGTTCCGTTTTGCGAGGGGTAAAGAAAAAAAACTTACAAAAAGAGTACGTAAATACGTGTTTTATATTGCAAGTAAGAATATTTTAAACTATTTTTCTTGCTAGAATTTCAAAAGAAGGATGAAAAACAATGAAAAAAATACATCTGACACGTTTTGCCGCTATGGCAACAGTCGCTCTGATGGGTTCAACCGCAGCCTGGGCTGCATCCGGTACTGGCTGGAGCACCAGCGAAAGCACGTTGACGTTGCAATCGAACACTAATGATGCAGTCTCGATTTCAGGAGGTGAGTTCTCAGGGATAAACAAAATTATTGTGGCCCGTGGCGCGGCATCTGCAGAGTACTCAACTCTTATGCTTCCGGCAGAAGTCAATATTAGTGAAAGCGATGAAATTACAGATGTTTATGTCCCGACTGGCTATGTAATGGATGACAAAACATTGGACTTTTCACGAGTAGAATCGGGTACGATTAGTGCCAATACGCCCTACCTTGTACATGTTACAGGTTCGCCTGAATCCTTTACATTTACAAAGTCCTCTGGCACCTATAACATAGTGGCTCCAGAAAAAAACGAATATTCTACCACATTGGAACGTTCTTGCTGGGATTTCACTGGCTCTTATGCAAAAAAATATTGGGCAACAGCACCTGCTAATATTTATGGATATGCTGCAGCGGCAGGTGAAAATTATGGTGCCGGTCAGTTTGTAAAAGTTGGTGAGAATGTGACTCTTCCTCCGTTGCGTGCATACTTGACTTGTACAAATAAAGGTTTTGGTAAGTCCTCTACAGATAACGTTTATGATAATCTTCCTGACGTCATCAAAGTTCGCTTGCTGGACAAGAGTGGCGAAACGTTGTCCATCGGTACGATGAACACCAGAACCGGTGAAATCCAGATGCAGGACCGCTATTACGATCTCAAGGGCCGCAAGCTTAACGGCAAGCCTCAGAACAAGATCATGTATGTCAACAAGAAAGTCATTAAGCACTAATCCAAAGGAGATTTATCATGAAAAAGCAATACGAAACTCCTAAGATGAACACCATCGATTTTGAATGCAAAACAAACCTTTTGGCAGGTTCTTGCGGTGGTCAGACTATTGATGCTCCGACAATTAGTAATGGACTCCTGGGTCTGAATCTCGACGAAATCGACAATAACAAGGCTTAAGCCTTGAATCAAACAGTCAACGGAATGTTCTGTGAACTCCTGCGAGTCGCTCTCGGGCTCTCGCAGGTTTTTCCGTATATACCGACCGACAAGGAATGGCAATCGCTCTATACAATGGCGCATCGCCAAACACTGTTAGGGGTCGCTTATAACGCCATAGCGCGTTTACCCAAGGAATCTCAACCGCCACGTTTGTTAATGTTGCTTTGGGCAAGAGATGCCGAAGCTATCCGCGGCAAGAACCGCCTTTTCTATCAGGAATCGGCCCGTTACACGCAGCTGTTTGCTGAACGTGGGTTCCGCAGCGCCATCTTGAAAGGCCAAGCCAACGCGCGCCTGTACCCAGATCCGCTTTCAAGGCAGCCCGGCGATATCGACATCTATGTTCCTGGCGGTTTCGACAAGGTCCTAGAGTTATTGCACAGTCTAGGGATTCAAAACCTTGAACATGTAACTCCAAATTATCACGACATTGAATTTGTAGACGAAAAAGGCGTGCTTGTAGAAGTCCATCACAAGCCCACGTCTGCAACATATGCCGTCCGCTTGAACAAAACCTACGACGAAATCCTGAAAGTCCTCGAACCAGAGCTTGAGAACCTGACGCTTACGCCCGAAGGCTTTTACAGCCCAAGTATCCGTTTTGCGCTACTGATGCAGCTCGTTCATTTGTACAAACACGCCTTGCTTTCTGGAGTAAGCCTTAGGCAGTACATGGATTACTATATGCTGCTGACGCACTCGACCGAGGCGGACCGTCAATACACATGGGAATTTGCCAAAAAAATCGGTATGCGGCAGGGTTGTGCTGCTATTATGGGTGTCTTGGGGCGTGTTTTCAAGTTGCCACAGGATAAAATGCTTTGCAAGCCCAGCAAATTCTTTAGCCGAATCCTGTACCGCGCGACATTTGCCGAAGGCGACTTTGGAGCTAAAAAAACATACAAACGCAATGTGTTCAAACGCTGGATCAGCGACCGTTTTAATAACTTGCGCATATTGCCCATAGCTCCTCAATATTATATTTACAAAGAATCTAAATATTGGATCAATACCATTTCGCTTATTCCCGAGCGTATCCGGCGTCGGAAAATTGCTCTTTAGTTTTCTTGATAGCTCGGAAACGATTCGGTTAAGCTGTGAAGATTACTAATGAATAAGAAATTTTTTAAAGTTGCTGACCATGTTTTTTGTGTCGAGGCTTGCGATGAATTGCTCTCGCAAATGAGCAATTATGCGCCTTTTGAGGTGGATTTTTGCGATGCGAGCTGTGAAAAGCCTGTGTTTTCGCTTGCTGTGCAAGAGGCTTCTGCGCCAGCGTTTACCGAGGAAACCCGCCAAGAAGATGAGGGCCAGTCCATTGTATGTGGGCGTACGGCAGAAGGCTTGCCGGTATTTGACTTTTGGCTTTTGGATAAGTCGACGGGCGTGCTTGTTTGTGAAAAGGATTTTAAGCACGCGGTACTGTTTTTAGGCGAGAAATGCGATGGTGCGGCGATTACCGGAATGCGCCAGTTTGCGCTGAACAATGCGATTATGGTCTTGTATGCTCTTGCGACTGCGGGGCTTGACACTGCGTTGTTCCATGCGGCGTGCGTGTGCTACAAGGGGCGTGGCTATTTGTTCTTGGGCAAGAGCGGTACGGGCAAAAGTACGCATGCAAGGCTTTGGCTCAAGTACATTGAGGGTACGGAGCTGTTCAATGACGATAACCCTGTAGTGCGTTTGTTCGAAAAAGACGGCAAAAAGGTTGCGATAGCTTATGGCTCGCCGTGGAGCGGTAAAACGCCTTGCTACAAGAATGTCAAATTTGAACTGGGCGGTTTTGTGCTTTTGTCGCAGGCTCCGTTCAACAAGATTTCCCCGTTGAAAGGTGTGTCTGCGTATGCGGCGATTATGCCGGGAATTTCGGGAATGCGCTGGGACAAGAAAATTGCCGATGGTTTGCACCTCACGCAAAACGGGCTTGCCTCGAATGTACCGATATGGCATTTGGAATGCTTGCCGGATGAAGAGGCTGCAAAGCTTTGCTGCCAGACGATTGCTCGTGAGATTCAATGATGGATTCCGCGAAAAAAAGTGATGCGCTCATCATGGCCGAGGCGATTCGCCTAGTGGGCGAGGGCGTGAGCGTTACGTTCCCGGTGAACGGTCGTAGCATGTTGCCGTTTATCGTGGGCGGCCGCGATAGCGTGATTCTGGAAAAGCCTGTGGACCTGCGCGTAGGCGATGTGGTGCTGGCGCATGCAATCCCGGATAATGTCGCGCATTTGGAAAATGCTGAAAAACATTATGTTATCCATAGAATCGTTGCACTCTCGGGTGATGATGTGGTCCTCATGGGTGATGGAAACCTGGTGCAGCGGGAATACTGCAAGCGGTCTGAGGTCTATGCCAAGGTGGTTTGCGTGGTCAAGCCGAACGGAAAAAAATGCTTGCAGAGCGCGTGGCGTTCTCGGATTGCATCTAAAATATGGTATATTCTTTTGCCAGTGAGAAATTATTTACTTTGGATTTATAGAAAGGTGAAAAAATGAAAATTAAGAACGGTTTTGTATTGCGCGATGTGTGCGGTGAACAGGTTATCATGGGCGAGGGCATTGGTGCCTTGGATTTTGGCCGCCTTTTGTGTTTGAACGAAACGGCTGCATGGCTTTGGAAACAGGCCGAACAGCAAGGTGATTTTACTGTGGAATCGCTTGCTCAGGTGCTTTGCAACGAATATGACGTGAGCGAAGAACAGGCCAGGGTCGATGTCGCTGCGATTGTCGGTGAATGGCAAAAGGTGAACGTGCTCGAATGAAGTATGTCGCTTGGCTGTGGCGCGGAACAAAAGATGTTCGCGTAAATATCGTCATCCGCATTTTGGCGGGGACCGCGCGCGTAGCGTGTGGCCTTTTGATGATATGGCTCAGCAAGCGGTTTATCGACGAGACGATTCGCACCGGGACGCAAGACGACATTTTGCAGATGATTTTGTTCTTGGTGCTTACGGTTGTGGGGACGATTGTCCTTAGGCTTCTGTATTACTACATGACGGCCGCTGCGACGGTCAAAAAGACGAATGCGCTTAGGCTGTTCTATTTTGGTACGCTGTTCAGGCGTAAGCTTTTTGATGGCCATGAACTGCATTCGGGCGATGTGTCTTCGAGGCTTTCGAAGGATATCGAAACGGTATCGACTTCTATTATCGATACGATTCCGCAGATGGCGGTGACCGGAATCCAGCTTGTGGGCGCGTTTTTGCTGATGCGCTGGTTCGATGCGCGGTTGGCGTGGGCGCTGTTGCTGCTGACCCCTGTGCTGGTCGTGGTAGGGAAGCTGATTTCTCGGCGCTTGCGTAATATGACGCTTGAAATTCGCGAAGGCGAAAGCCGCATCCAGATGCAGGTGCAGGAGGGCGTGGAATACAACGCCGTGTTGCGCTCGCTCGAAAGCGAAAACTGGGTGCTGGAACGCCTTGGTTTAAAACAAAATAAGCTTGAAGGCGATGTCCTGCGCCGGACGCGTTTTACGGCGGTGGCTCGGTTTGCGATTGGCTCTGCGTTTGGGCTTGGGTACTTGCTTGCCTTTATTTGGGGCGGCCTTGGGTTGCGCAATGGGACGATTACGTTTGGCGTGATGACGTCTTTTTTGCAGCTGGTCGGGCAAATCCAGCACCCGATTTTGACGTTGCTTGGGATGGTGCCGCAGCTGGTGCATTCGACGGCTAGCATTGACCGCTTGGATGAACTGGAAAAAGGCGCTGACGAGACTCCGGGGGAATCGCGCGCGGAAGAGCATTTGGGAGTGCGCGCGGAATCGCTGTCGGGAATGTGCCCTGAAATGCGCGCGCGGCTCGGGTTGCGCTTGGACAACGTAAGTTTTGGGTATAAGGGTGGGGACCGCGAAGTGGTATGCGGGTTCTCGCACGATTTTAAGCCGGGGAGCAAAAACGCTATCATGGGCGAGACGGGCAAGGGCAAGACGACGTTGTTTAGGCTTTTGCTTGGGTTTATCAAGCCCGATTTTGGTAGGATTGAACTTTATACGGAACGCGAGAATGTGGCTGTTTCGGAGGCGACCCGTTCGAATTTTGTGTACGTGCCTCAGGGCAATACGCTGATGAACGGCTCCGTGCGCTATAATCTGCAACTTGCAAAACCGGCTGCGACCGATGACGAGATGAAGCGTGTCTTGCATATTGCCTGCGCTGAATTTGTGAATGATTTGCCGAACGGGCTGGACTGCGAAATCGGCGAACGCGGGCATGGACTTAGCGAAGGCCAGGCTCAGCGTATTGCGATTGCTCGTGGGCTTTTGCGCCCGGGCAGCATTTTGCTTTTTGATGAAATCAGCTCGTCGCTGGACGAGGCGACCGAGGCGGAGCTTTACCGTCGGCTGTTCGAGGCCTTCCCGGAAAAGACTATGCTTTTTGTGACGCACAGGACCGCCGTTTGCGAAATGTGTGACGAAACCGTAAGGTTATAAGTCTGCTGTGATAAGTGTGTAAGGAGGTTCCCGCTTTCGCGGGAATGACAGAAAGGGTTGTTTCAAAAAAATCCTCTGAATCGTTGCTTTTGAAACGCTGGCGTGTTATTTTTTGAATAGGGATGGTTTTTGGAACGGCTGAAAAAGCCGTTTTTTCGCTGAAAATCGCGATTTTAGGGAGCTAGGGGCGTTTTGGCACGCCATTTGCATAGGGTAAGGCGTAAAAAAAGAAAGAAGGTCTATTATGTCAGATTTTACTAACGATGCAGAAAAGGTCTTGGCCAAGGCGCAGAGCTTGCGCGACCGCTGTTCGCACTCCTATTTGGGTGCGGCTCATTTGGCCGTTGGTCTTGTTGAAGGCCCTGATGCAACCCTGAAGAAACTCTATAAATCTAAAGGGGTGAAGACCTCGGAACTCCGAGGCCGTTTGGAACCGTTTGTCCAGAAAATCCCGCGCATGGAAGGCGTAAACCCGGATGTGGAACCGGATAGCGACTTGAACCGTATTTTGCGTGCCGCTGTGCAGGCGGCTCGTCAGGTCAGCCGTATGGTAACGCCGGGCGATTTGCTCGTGGCTTTGATGAAGTTCTCGGGCGACCGTGGACTGGCGAAGGTCTTTGAAGATGCTCTTGGCTCGACCGAAGTGGTGGAAACTTGGCTTTCAGATCCGTTTGCGGGTGCCGCAAATGCCGAAGAACAGTCTCCGCTGAAACTTTATGGCCGTGAACTCGTGGAAATGGCGGCTGATGGAAAGCTCTCGCCGGTGATTGGCCGTGAAGAAGAAATCCGCCGTGTGATTTTGATTTTGAGCCGTAAGACAAAGAACAATCCGTGCTTGGTCGGTGAACCGGGCGTGGGTAAGACGGCTATTGTTGAAGGCCTTGCCGAACGTATTTACCGCGGCGACGTGCCGGATGCGTTGAAGGGCAAGAAGGTCTTTGCACTTGATTTGTCTGCCTTGATGGCGGGCGCCAAGTACCGTGGCGACTTTGAAGAACGTCTCAAATCTGTGATTGATGCTATCGAAGAAGATGGCAACACGCTTATGTTCATCGACGAACTCCACAACATTGTGGGGGCGGGCAAGACCGAAGGCTCGATGGACTTGGGCAATATGCTTAAGCCGAAACTTGCTCGTGGCGAACTCCATTGCATTGGTGCAACGACGACTCAGGAATACCGCAAGTACATCGAAAAGGATTCCGCTTTGGAACGTCGATTCCAGCCGGTGCAGGTCTCTGAACCGAGCGAAGACGAAGCAATTTCCATCTTGCGTGGCATTAAGGATGGCTTTGATGCGCACCATGGCGTGCGTCTGCACGATAACGCGCTCGTGGCTGCTGTGAAGCTTTCGAACCGTTACATCAGTGACCGATTCCTCCCGGATAAGGCCATTGACTTGATCGACGAGGCGGCAAGCCTTGTGAAAACGCAGATGGATACGGTCCCGGAAGCGCTTGATACCTTACAGCGTAAGGAACTCCAGATGAAGATCGAAGAGCAGGCGCTTTCGAAGGAAACGGATGAAGCGAGCGTCAAGCGCTTGAAAGAACTCCGTGAAGACCTTGCCGTGACCGACGCTGCCGTCAAGCAGATGCAGGAACGTTGGCAGGACCGCCGTGCCGCATTTGCCGAAGTACAGGACTTGAAGAAATCCTTGAAGGCTGCAAAGGACGAGATGGAACAGGCCGAAGCCCGTTACGACTTGAACCGTGCTGCTGAACTCAAGTACAACAAGATCGTGAACATCGAAAAGGAACTGGCTCAAAAGACCGAAGCGCTCCGCAAGAGTGCCGAAGAAGGTGGCTTGAGCGAAGAAGTGACCGAAGAGACGATTGCGCTTGTGGTGAGCCGTTGGACAGGCATTCCGGTGACAAAGCTTTGCGAAGGCGAAAAGGCAAAGTTGTTGCACTTGGACGAACGTCTGCATGCTCGCGTGATTGGCCAGGACGAAGCTGTTGAAGCCGTGTCCGAAGCGATTTTGCGTAACCGTAGCGGCCTCTCCCGTGAAAATGCGCCGATTGGAAGCTTCCTCTTCTTGGGTCCGACGGGCGTGGGTAAGACGGAACTTGCAAAGGCATTGGCTGTGGAACTTTTCGATAGCGAAAACGCACTTGTCCGTATCGACATGAGCGAATACATGGAAAAACATAGCGTTAGCCGTTTGATCGGTGCTCCTCCGGGATACGTGGGCTATGAAGAAGGCGGTCAGCTGACCGAAGCTGTGCGTACGCATCCGTACTGCGTGATTTTGCTCGACGAAATCGAAAAGGCGCACCCGGACGTGTTCAATACGCTGTTGCAGGTGCTCGATGACGGTCGTTTGACGGACGGCAAGGGTCGTACGGTGAACTTCAAGAACACCTTGATTTTGATGACCTCGAATCTGGGTGCCGAGAAGTTCCGCTTGAGTGCGGCTAACGCCAAGAACGGTGAACCGCCGCAGGTTGCGCTTGCGGATGTCGAAGCCGACTTGCATGCATTCTTCCGCCCGGAATTCTTGAACCGTTTGGACGAAGTGCTTGTGTTCCAGAGCCTCTCGAAGAAGCAAATTCGCGAAATCGTGAAACTCAAATTTGCGGATTTGGCGAACCGCGCTGCCCGTCAGGACTTGGTGCTTACGCTTTCGGATGCGGCACTTGATGCAATTGCGGAAGGTGCTTACCAGCCGGAATTTGGCGCACGCCCGATTCAGCGTTACATCGAACGCAACATTGAACGTCCGTTGAGCCACGCTATACTCTCGGGAACCGTGAGTGCGGCAAAGCCTGCCGTGGTGGACTACAAGGACGGAATGTTTGTAGTGAAGTAATAGGTGGTAGACAGAGGCGTCATCCTGAGTGAAGAACCGTTAGGTTCGTATCGAAGGATCCAGTAAAATTATTCGCTAGAAATAACTGGATTCCTCGTCCTAACGGACTCGGAATGACGTTGCTGCTCACTGCGGCGAAGTTGCTATAAAGCTGTCATAACGTAAAGAGCAATGGTCTTACGATCATTGTTCTTTTCTTGCATGACGCCCACGTCGAAGTCGATACGGACGTGCGTACCGCCAAAGGTAAGTTCAATCTTCGGGATAATGTCAACCATGAAGTCGTCCTTGAGGTTACCCACGCTAGCCGATGAGGTGACTTCAAGGAACATGCGGAGAACTTGTCCGAACACGATTGTCGGAATCATGGATGCCGAGAACTTTACGTAGCCGTCTTTGCCGGTTGCACCGTCAAGGAAACCTGCGCGGAGTTCGTAGTAGTTTGCGAAGCACTTCGCGATAAACTGTTGCGTGCCGATGGTGAATGCCAAGGCGCTTTGGCTTGTTTCACTCAAGTCGAGATAGCCGTCAAATGCGATGAAAGAGCTTGGCTTGTAGCGGTAACGGACGCCAATGTCCAAGGCGGTGTTGATTTCTTCGAGCTGACCATAAGTGTTGATGTCGAGTTTTGCACCGACGTCGAATTCTTTGTTGAGTCTAGTCGTGAAGTTGATGGGGAAAAGCACATCGGAATTGAACGGAGAGCGGATGCCGACACCGACGCCAATCTTTGGGGATGGGCGGCTTTCGGGGCCAAAGTTGTAGCGCATGTCCCAGAAATGGTCCACTGCAAAAGCATTTGTTACTAAAATCGCAAATAGCAGGCAAAGAATGTGTTTCATGTCCATCAAAGTTAGATAAATCGTTTGGTAAAAGCTAAATTTACACGCGTTAAAATGGAGGTATTTGTGGTCGAACCGCGTCCAGAACTTTCAAAACTTTCCGATTACGTCCCGGGCAAGTCCATCGACGAAATTCGTGAACGTTATGGTCTTAAGAATGTTGTAAAGCTTGCGTCTAACGAAAACCCGTTAGGTGCTTCCCCGAAGGCGGTGGAAGCGTTCCACGAAATTGCAAATTCGTTGCACTTGTACCCGCGCGGCGATGCTCCGAAGCTCATTGATGCCATTGCAAAGATGTATGGCGTTTCTACCAACCAGATTGTGATTGGTAACGGTTCCGATGAAATCATCGATATGGTGGGCAAGGCTTTTATCCGCCAGGGTGACAATTGCGTGGGCATCACGCCGACGTTCTCCGTGTACAAGTTTACGACGCTTTCGAACGGTGCTGATTTTATTGGTGTTGGCGAAGGTGACGAAAAGGCTTCGCTGGATAAGCTCGCTGCTGCAGTCAATGATAAGACTCGCGTGGCTTTCATTTGCAACCCGAACAACCCGACCGGTCACTATTACACCGAAGCAGAAATTCGCAGCTTCCTTGATAAAGTGCCGTCGAGCGTTCTCGTGTTCTTGGATGAAGCTTACGCTGAATTTGCTACGGCTGCAGATTATCCGAAGATGGCTCCGCTGCTTTCGGAATACCCGAACTTGTTCCTCAACCGCACTTTCAGCAAAATTTACGGTTTGGCTGGGCTCCGCGTGGGTTATGCGATGGCAAGTGTTGAAGTTGTCCGCGCCATGTGGAAAATTAAGCCGCCGTTTGACGTGAACCAGGCTGCTCAGGTGGCTGCTGTGGCTGCTCTTTCTGATACGGCTCACGTTGAAACGACTCGCAAGAACAACGCTATTGGCTTTGAATACTTGAATCGCGAACTTAGTGCGCTTGGCTTCAAGGTTCTCCCGACGCAGGCAAACTTTATTTGCGTGCACATCGGTGAACGTGCTAAGGAACTCGTTTCGTTCTTGGAACAGAACGGTATGATCGTTCGTGGCCTTACGAGCTTTGGCATGCCGGAACACATCCGCATCACGGTCGGCAAGCCCGAAGAAAACGAACTCCTCGTTTCGCTTGTCAAGAAGTGGGTCGGCTAGGAGCTTGCTATGGAAAATCGCGAAATTGCAAAGGCCGGTGTCTCTCCCGAGAATCTGGAACTCTTGAAGATTGCGCTCAAGACGGCGGAACTTGCCGAAGAGAATATCCTCAAGTTTTACCAGAACGATGTTGGTGTCGAATGGAAGGCGGATAAGACTCCCGTGACGATTGCGGACAAGGGAACGGAAGAACTCGCCCGCAAATTCTGGGCGAAGGAAACTCCCGGCTTTGGCGTCATTGGCGAAGAATTCGGTATTGAAAGCCCAGATGCGGAATACCAGTGGGTGATTGACCCGATTGACGGCACCAAGTCGTTTATCCATGGTGTGCCTTTGTTCGGAACGCTGATTGGCCTTTATCACAAGAATGTCCCCATTGCGAGCGTGATTCGTTTACCGGCAATGAAGAGCGCTGTGTGGGCGGTGAATGGCGGCGGTGCATTCTTGGACGGTCGCGAAGTTCATGCTTCGAAAGTTTCGCAGTTGAGTGATGCGCTAGTGCTTTCGGGAACGGTAAACACGATGGAAGATAAGGGCTTTGGCGAAGGCTTTACGAAACTCCGCCGCAGTGCCCGCTTGCATCGCGGTTGGGGTGATTGTTACGGCTATTACCTTGTGGCTGCTGGCCGTGCCGAAATCATGGTGGATCCGGTTGTTTCGCTGTGGGACATTGCTCCGTTCCCGCTCTTGATGAAGGAAGCGGGCGGTAAGTTCAGTACCATTGACGGTAAGACCGAGCTCTTTGATGCCAACGGCAAGCCGACGGCTCCGATTTACGAGGGTTTCACGAGCATCGCGACGAACGGGCTGTTGCACGACGTTGCACTGGATTGCCTTACACGTCATTGAGCAACCATGTTTCTGCATCACTCGGCTTCTTCGTCATTCCCCTAACGGGGCTTGACTGCTGCGGTTATCCAATACGAACGCAAGCGTTCGTGCTGTTCTAACCTTGCATGTCATTCTGAAGGCTGAAAGCCTGAAGAATCTAGTTAAATTAAGTAACCACAAGATTTGACTGGATCCTTCGCTTTGCTCAGGATGACGGTGAGTGAGGTGTTTCGGGATGACGAAGTGCAAAGCGTGTCAGTATGATGTCTTTACCACATCGTTGTATAGCTTACTGAATCAGGGACGAACGTGAATGTTATCGTCCCTTTTTTGGCGGTGTTGATGTAGGGAATGTGGAGCGAATCGAGGCGGTCGGTCACTTGCTTGTGCGGGTGTCGGAACCTGTTCTTGCGGCCACTCGGGATGATGGCGTACGTGGGGGAAACTGCTGTCACGAACGGCACGCTGCTGGATGTTTTGGAGCCGTGATGCCCAAGCTTTAGCACGTCGCTTTTCAGATAAGCGTCTGTTTTCAGAATTTCTTTTTCGCCTTTGACGGTGAGGTCACCGGTGAGGACGGCGGAATGCCCAAGCCCCTTGAGCCGAAGCGTGATGCTCCCTTCGTTGGCTTCGACGCAGATGTCGTTTCGCGGGTGGAGCGTTCGCATTTCAAAGTAGTTTTCTTTCCACAGAATGCCGCGATGGATGTTGCGGATGGGGACGTTCCTTTTGCGGGCTTCGCTGAGGACTTGTTGCCAGTCGGGTTTGCTTTCTTTCATAGAACAATCGCTTGTCCAGAGTTCCTTGACGGGGAACATTTTCAAAATAGATTTGGCACCGCCGAAATGATCCTTGTCGGGGTGCGTGATGATGAGTGCGTCAAGTTCGCTTACGCCGATGTGGTGCAAAAACGGAACGATAATGTCTTTGCCGGAATCTTGGCGGCTGTTGTCGCCTGCATCGATGAGAAAATGTCTGCCAGATGGCGTTTTGACGAGGTGGCTATCGCCTTGCCCGACATCAATGGTCGTGAGCGTCCACGACGGGTGCAGAACTTCGCAGTAGCTTTCAAATGCAAATAATGTGGCGGCGACTAAAACGCATAAAAATGCATACTTGCGGGCGATGTAATTCTTGTTGCAAACCGGCAAAAGCAGAATTAAGAATCCGAGCGCGAGCAGTACCGCAGGCGAGAATGGCCCGACGGTCATCGATGCGGCTGCAGAATCCGAGAGTATTCGCGTCAATAGCGAGGCCAATCGCAAAAAGAATCTCGCGGCTGCACAGAATGTTCCGCAAATAAAGTCGATGGGCGAGAGCTGTGCGAAAAGCCCCGCCTGCATGCCGAGCGAAATGGCAGGCACAACGATAATGTTTCCGAACCATGCGAATGGCGAAAGCGTCTTGAAATGGTGAATGAGGAATGGCGCTGTGGCAAGCGTTGCACAAAGCGTCACATACGTGGGGTCGATGGCGAACGCTTGAACCTTTTGCCAAAGCTTGTTTTGCTTGAAACTGTCGTGCAAAAGCTTTGTCGGGTTGTGCGGTGTGCCGATGATAATTCCTGCGGTGGCGGCAAAAGAAAGTTGGAATCCCGGATTCCAGATGACGCTTGGCTCTGGCAAGATGATGAGGAGCAACGCGACACCCAAGCTGTTAAGTGTATTCGCGGGTTTCCCGAATAAAGTGCCAATTTGCGGAATGGCGAACATCATGACCGCACGGCGAACAGCTGGCGAACCTCCCGTGACGGGAACGTAAATCGCGAGAAGCGTCACGGCGATGATGATGACGATTTTATGCGGAAGTCCTGTCGCTTTCAAGAAAATCATGAGCATTCCTGCGAGCAAAACGACGTGAAAGCCGCTAATCGCAAGCACGTGCACAAGGCCTGACCGCTGAAAATCACTCCGCAGCACTTCTGGAATGCCCGAGCGGTCACCCGCCAATAGCCCCATCAAGAGTCCTGTTTCGGCAGGGTCGAGGAACTTTGCAAATCTCGCCTGCATAAATTGCCGGAACTTAAAAAAGCTCCGTTCAAACGTCCAATTGCCGGGATACGCTTTCCAATGCTTGAATTTGCCATAAGCGGCCAAATTTTGCGATTTTAGCCAGTTTTGCGTATCAAAAGCACCGGGCACGCTCGGTGGCGTCACGGGGTACCATGAAGCCTCAAAACAGATGGAATCCCCCGGCAAGGGGAGGTCCGGCAAGTTCCGCTTCTCGGTCAGGCGCACTTTATACTCCCCGCGCGCACTCTCGCGAGCTATTTCCTCGGCATTTGCTGAAACATTGATAATAAACGCTGTCCCTTTGGGCCGTGGGAGCCTAGATTCGACTTTCCCGCACCCGGAACTACCGATTGCGTCGATTTTGCTAACTATCTCACTAGTAAATTGCTCGTTCGATGACCCTAAAATCCCCGGAATTCCCTCGTGAGCGATAATTCCTGCTGCCAAAGACACAAAAATCACCCATTGGATGTGCCGCCTAAAGAAATGTGTGAATAAAAGCACTATTCCAAGTAGGAATGTGGCGAAATTTGGCTTGTCTATGGAGACGATGGTTGATATGACGGTGATGGCGCTTATTAATGCGGGTTTCCCGTCAAGAGGGGCTAAAAGGTCCTTAAATGCGAAAAATATTTTTTCTTTGATATTTTTTTTCATTTTCGTATAACTTTTGTATTTTAAGTGGGTCTCTACTTTTTATACACGCATTAAAGGTGTTGTTGGGTTCGCTGTTTATGAAAATTCTTTGTAAAAAAGTGTGGATATTGGGGCTTTTGTGCATTTTATGGACAAGCTTTTTTACATCATGTTCTGAAACAGTTGAAGCAAGTGGCGAAAGTACCTTGTTCCCAGCGGTAAACCAGTCGATTGATTTTAAACTATATCCCAATGACATGGCCAAAAATGATTCTGCCGCGGCGCATCTTGCCCGTGGTGTCATGTTGATGGTTCACCCTGAAGCCGCTTATACGCTATCTTTTGATATCGATCCGACCCAACCGACGCCAGAATTGCAATTGTTCCGTACATACGAAGTGAATGGTCGCGAAGGTTACGTGAATTTCACAAAAGTCCGTACTTTGATGCCTACAGTTGTCGGAAACCGCTATGTCTATTCGTTTACTTGTCATGAAAACAAGATGTCGATATGGGCTACGACGCTTGGTGTCGATGGAAAGTATTACGAAGGAAAAGTGGAAAATGTCCGTTTAAATGGTGTCGGCACGAATAGCACTCATTTTTCGATCAACTTAATTGTCGTGGGAGCCATGGAAAAGACCAAGGACGGGTTGAGCATAGAAGAATTTTCGAGCTATTTGTTAAGCGCTTTCCGTGAGAAGTATTATGGTGTAACGATTGATACGCTCTATGTCCGCTATGCCAATACTCATCCGACTTTAGGGTATAAGTACCCGGCTGAGATTCCGTGGGTTGCTGGAGAAAGTTCGGAGGATATGTTTGTCAGCGAACTTGCTGGATGGCCTGAGGATAACCTCCGCAATGCGTTGAATATCATCATGGTGCATAGCATTAGCAAAAATGAAATTATGGGTTTTGCGCACCTGTTTTCGGGAGTGCTTGGCTCGGGCGATGAAAGTTCTGTTGTAATTGGCGAGCATGTTCGAAAGACGGGTGGCGGCCTTGAGTTGCTTTCTGCCTATACTATTGCAATGACGGCGATCCATGAATCGGGGCATTTCTTTGGGCTCAGACACACTTCTACGACAAGAAGGGATTTGAGCCATGAGACGGAAAGCGGTTTAATGGTGTTGTCTGGAGACTTGTCGAATATGGAAGATGGTCTGACGGATACGCCGTTTTGCATAGATGTCTTCCGTAGCACCCTTTATAAGACTGCGGGTGTTGGCGATGCCGTTTACAGGAACAGTATTGGGTGCTTGGCGAAATCCGGCATTGAAACTTGCCCTGATGTGAATAATATTATGTTCCCGATAACGGTTAGCGACACGATAGATGTTATATTTACGGAACAGCAAATGGAAATAATTCGCTCTTCTTTGATGATTTTCCCGCACTAAAAAATGAAAGCTTCTCAATTTTCTGAAAATGCGCAACTGATTGCGTTTGTGTTGCAGAAAGGGTCTGAATGGAACCCGGACGTTATTGAACTTCTTGAAAAGACTTGGGGACCGATCCGCCATAAGGGTCGCCTTTTTGCTTTTGACAAGACGGATTACTACAAGCCTGAAATGGGCGATGACTTGTATCGCGGGGTTGTTTCTTTTGAAAAGGAAATCCCGCCGGAGACGATTGCCGAAGAGAAAGAACGCAGCAATGCGCTTGAACTTACGACCGCTTCGGCCGAAGCTCCTGAACTTCGCCATGTAAACATTGATATCGGCTACATGGATATGGATAAAGTCGTGCTGCCGAGCTACAAGCGTGGCCCTTTCAAGCTTTATGCGGGCAAGGGCGTGTGGCTTGATATGCTTTTGACGTATGCCAAGGGCGTTTTCCACTCGACTGCTTGGGCGTTTGATGATTTTGTACGAAATCCCTATCAGCACGATTTGCAACTTATCCGCGAAAAGTTCAAGAAAGCGCGTAAGAGCGCGTAGTCGCCCAAACGTCATTACGCAATCGAATAACGTCATTCCAAGTTCAGTTGGTAAAACGTCATTCCGAGTTCTGTTATTAAAACGTCATTCCGAGTCCGTCAGGACGAGGAATCCAGTTATTTCTAGTGAATAATTTTTACTGGATGGGGCTAAAGCCCCAACTCCTTGGCTCGGTTATGCCCATGCAAGCATGGACGCAACACTCACTTTCTGAGTAGTCTTCGACTTCGGGCAAAGCCCTTCGCTTAGGATGACGTCTAAATTCGAACTTCTAAAAAACTCTTTAAATTCTCATCTCTAAATCTTTTTATATTGCTCTTTGATGAAAAAGAAGCCTTTACTCTTGGGCCTTTTGGCCTTTTCGTTTATTGCATGCTATTCTCCTGATCCGTTCAAGGCGGATTCTTCTGACGATTCGGATTCCAGTTCGGAATCTGCTGTCGGAAAAATTTATCCTGTAGATGGAAACAAGAATGAAAGCGAGCAGGTCTGCAATCCGTCTGTCAGTAACGATACGGTGAATTTCCCGGGATCGATGCTTTGGCTTAACTTTGATGAACTTAAAGTGAAAAAGCATGATGATGGCTATTCTTTAACCGATGTGGCGGTTCATGACCGCTTGACTGTGTCTGATACGGCAAATAATGTGGTGTGGTATTTGATGCGCGATCTCTCCAAGGGAGAATGCCAGTTCCAGGATCCGGAATGGACGACTCATGCCGATTACATTGTGGCTTTGCGTGGCTATGATATTCATGGCAGTAAGGCTTGCGAAGATTTGGACTACGGTATTTTTGCGGTTCGCACGTCGGACAAGGAAAAGTTCTGGTTCTACGAAAAAGGCAATGTTGTCGATGCGGCTCCGCATGTGTGGGTTGAACCATCCGCAAAAGCGGACGAAGATGGCGACGTGAAAACGGTCGAAGGTTTCTTTGGCACGAAGAATGTTCGCCTCACGTATGTTGACGGCGAAGGCGGCGCACAAGAAATCGTCTATGTCGATTATTCCAAGGGCTCCAAGTCCAAGGCCGTTCGCCTCGAAAAGCCGGAAGGCCGCGAAGACTGGAAAATTGACAGTCCTTTAATTTCGCCGGATGGCAAGTTTGTCGTTTATAACATGTACGAAGGTGTATTTAGCTGGGAAGCCTATATTCAGGAACTTCCGACATCGACGTCTTCGACTAAGGCTATTAAGATTCCGCGCACGAAGGACATGATGTCCGAGCCTGCACAGCCGCACTGGTTTGAATGGAATGGCCGTCTTTTTGTGCTGTGGGCTGAATTCCCGCAGGGTTCCCAGATGCTGAACACGAACAACTTGACGAACCCGTCTGTCCAGGATGGTTCTGTGGGCCGCACGGTCATGCGTGAAATCCGTTTGACGGCGGGCGCTCCTGCGGACCTCGCTGCAGAATGGGTTGGCGAAAATCGCGTGGTGGCGACGATTCCTATGACGGGTGGCCGTTCTCCCGATGGCGCGTTCTTGGCGACTGGTACTAACAACGCATATTTGCTTAAGCTCCCGTGAGGTTCGACATGAAAAAGAATTTTTGGATTGAAGGCTGTTCTTTAGTCGCGCTTGTTGCGGTTGCTTTTTATGCTGGCTTTAATTCTCCTGTGGCGCCTGCGACTCCGTGGCAGTCCATTGGCGGTTGCGGTGCTGGCGGTTCCGGTGGCGGTTCTGGCGATGGCATCAAGTGGATTGGCCAGGGCGTTTCGGGTGGTTACCTCGAAGCCGAAGTCTTTACGAAGTACAACGTGGGGCAGAATTTCTCGGCCCTCTCGGTGAATCCGCACTTTTCGGTCAAGCCGACCTGGGATACGAAGGTGGGTGTCTCGATTCCGCTCATGAGCCATCAGGGTGAAGTGCAGTACCGCAGTAACCGTGCTCCGGTGGACCGCAGTACGGGCGGCCTTGGCGATATCTCGTTTGATTTTTCAAAGACTATCGGCAGTGGCGGTGCGGCTTCGCTTTCGGCGTCGCTTACGATTCCGACGGGCCAGTACGATATCAAGCGCGGTACGGACGCTTCTCAGGAAATTTTGCCGAGCAGCTTCCAGAAGGGTAGCGGGCTTTACTCGCTCACGCTTGGCTGGGACTATAGCCGTGATACGGACAAGGGCATTTGGCTCTATAGCTTGAGCTATACGCACCCGTTTGCAATGCATCTGATCTCGGGTGAAAATGAATTCAACGATAGCTACTGGAAAAACACCAAGAAGCATGGCGACCGCTTCAAGTATCGCTTTAAGCCGTATGGCGAAAATGACCTTGGCGCGTTTACGCCTCCGTCTATTGGTGGTTCCATTGCTTATGGCTATCGCGGTCGCGAAGGGATTGTGCAGTCGTTTGGCTTGAACTTCTCGGTGCCGCTTGGCGTAGCCTGGATATCCTCTGAAAAGGAGGGCGTCTACGACCCAAAGCCGGATCCGGATCACCAGGCATGGTCTGTTTCTCTCGTGTATGGCTTGGAATTCTCGAACCCGGATTTCCCGGTGTTCTTAGCGTTCTCGTTGCCGATTCATGATAAGGCGGGTGGCGCAAATGCCAAGAATGAATACGACGAAAGCCCGATGAAAAAGTGGAACGCTCCGGACTGGAAGGACTTTGGACAACAGTGGACTATCGCTGTTGGCGTGAAGGGAAGCTTCTTCTAATTGCGTTACGCCCTTGGGTGGGTTTTCTTGAAGGCTTGTTTGAGGCGTTCGGCGTTCACGTGCGTGTAGATTTGCGTGGTGGAAATGTTCGAATGCCCGAGCATTTCCTTGACGCTCATAATCTCGGCGCCGTTCTCTAGCAAGTGCGTGGCAAAGCTGTGGCGCAGTACGTGCGGGCTTGCTTTGCCTTCCCAGCCGATTTCACGGAGCAGGTCGTGGATATCGTTTCTTAAAGTGCGGATGTCGTAGGGCTTGCCGCCTTCGCTCAAGAATACAAAGCTTGTAGCGCTTGGGGCGTGCCCGGCTTCGATTTCTGCTGCTTTGAATTTTTCAAGCCATAAGGTGAGCGCATCTGTAATGGGGACGATTCGCTCCTTGTTGCCTTTACCGATGACGCGGACTAGTTTTTCTTTTATCTGTAATTGATTCCAGCAGAGGCTTTGGCATTCCGAAATGCGGAGCCCCGAGCCGTAAATGAGCTCGAGTAAGAGCCTTGCGCGGACTTGTTTCAGTGTCGGCTTTTCGGGCAATTCAGGGAATTTTTCTTCGGCGAGGTCCTTTTGCCCGAGAAACTGCACAAGGCGTTTGGGGCGCTTGGGCATGGGGACTGCTTCGGCGGGATTTTTCTGCAAAATCTTGGAACGCACGAGGTACTTGCCAAAGCTTTTCAATGCGGCGAGGTGCTCGCAGATGCTTGTGGGCGCGAGTTTCTGCTTGATCTTAAGTTCCCAAACAAAATTCTTGACGCTCATTTCGGTGAATGCTTCGAGTGGAGTGTTGTCGGCAAGTGTTGCAAGGTATTTTTCAAGCGATTTTCGGTATGTATCGACAGTCCTTTCGGAATACCTGCGCTGTGTTTGCAGGTATATCAAAAAATTTTGGATGTATTCGTCTAAAAGCATTGTTCTTCGCTGTTTCCAAAAAGAAAAATAATCTATCTTAGTTGTCACCAAATGTCTTTTTTGAAAAATTTTATATCTCTGCGGACTTGTTTCCTTGCCTGTGCGTTTGTGTCATCGGCTTTTGCTGCTGACCGCGTTGTGGGCGCGAATGCGACTCTTGATATGGAGCCGGGTGCTCGCTCTGCGGCCTTGGGTTCTGCAACCTTGGCTGTCGAAGGGGATTACCTGGGCCTCGGCACGAATGCTTACCAGCTTTCGCTGGCGAAGTACATGTGGGCTTCGTTCTCGCATACGGCTTATTACGAAGATACCAAGTACGATTACGCGTCGATGGTCATTCCGCTCCCGAAAAAACAGGGTATAGGAGTTTCGTTCTCCAGATTCGGTGCCGATGATATCCCGTATATCAGGGATGGCGAACCTGTGCCCGAGGGCTCGAACTACAATACGCTTTCTATTGCGGACTGGGTGTTTTCTGTGGCCTGGGGTCGTCGGTTTATAGACCGCCTCGACTTGGGTATTGCGTTCCATGTGCTTTACCGTGATATGGACCAAACCGGCTGGGGTTTCCGTGGCGATGCTAGTGCGCGTTACCAGATCATGGACGATTTTTACGTATCCGGTCTTTTGAAGGGCTGGACATCGTCTGCGGCGACTTGGGAATCGGGGGAGTTCGAATATTCTGCTCCTGAATTCTATTTGGCTTTGAGCTACGGCTTGCCGGTGGAATACCTCTATGGCAAGTTCAATTTCTATTGGCAGAGTGCTGGGCTTTTCCATCACGAAGCAAGAGATCTTGATTTTGACGAAGACACTCACGGTGGCGAGCGCATTTGGGAAGACCCTCTGGATTGGCTGTCTGGTGGTCGTGGTGGTGTCGAATTTGCCTTTGACTTTGGACTCAAGCTGCGAGTCGGTCTCAGTAGCTTTACGACTTTCAAGAGTGTAACGGCGGGTGCCGGTCTTACGATTGCAAATTTCCTTGTGGTGGATTACGCGTTTGAATCGCATCCGGTGTTTTCGCCAGTGCATCGCGTGAGCATTAGCTTTAGCCCTTACCTCTTTGGCCATAAGCCGAGAGAAGAAGGTCACTTGAGCAAGACCGATGCCGCAAAGAAGCTTGTAACGGAAGAACCGGAATATTTGCCGGCAGAAGAATACGTGGAAGAACGTATTCAGGAAACGCCAGTTCCGGTTGAACAGACGCCGAAGGCTCCCGTGAATCAGTCCGTTCCGGCTCCTGAAAAACCGGCTGTGACGGCCCCTACAGCGCCTGCAACTCCGATTGTAGAAACTGACGATGAAATATTGGAATAGAGGACTACATGATGACTGAATCAAAAAATGTGGGTTTATTCCTTTTGCTTCCGGCTCCGCTCAATCCGATTGGAGCTTTTGATGCAGAATCTTTCAAGGCAATTTTCCGTACGGCAATGGCGGAAAATGATGAAGTCAAGTTTATTGGCGTAGACCTGTCTGGCATTGATTTTGTTTATAGCGATGCGTACAATGCCTTTATGCAGTTCCATCAGGAACTTTCCAAACGGAACGGGACGTTTGCCGTGCTCGCAGACAAGGAATCGCTTGCAAAAAGTCTCAGGAAGGTTGGGCTCGAACGCTTTATCCGCATTTTCATGAGTGCAGATGAAATGGCTGCGTATGCACCTGTTTCTGAAACTCCTGTCGCACCGGCTGCTGTCGAGGCACCTGTGGCATCGCAGCCTGCTCCGGCACCTGTTCCCGAAGCTCCGGTTGTTCCGCAACCGCAGCCGCCTGAACCGAAAATTCTGGATTCCAATCCGCTTGTGGATGAGGCTCCGTCTTCGAAGGGAACTCTCATTGCCGTAGTCGTCTTGTTGCTGATTGCTGCTGCAGTTGTTTCTTATCTGGTCTTGTAATCGATGGCTGTAGAATTTTCAGAATATCAGGGCAAGCGAAAGAGAAAGCGTGAACACCGTAGATTCCCGCTAATCCGAATTATCATTGTCTTTGCCTTGATCATTGCCGCCTATACGAATGGCTGGTTCCGTATGCTGGTGGATAAACTTCCACTGCCCGGAAACGAAGAACCTGTTGCTCCGGTTGTCGAAGACTGGATTGCAGGCTGTACAGCGTATGACGGAACGCCTTTTGAACTCAAGGATGGCTTTGCACAGTGTTCGTGGATTGTAACGGATTCTCTTGCGCTCCCGAATACGTTCTTGCGCTACGTGAAGAATTTGTCGGGTGATGGCGCCAAGATTCATTGGGTTGCCTCCAAGAAGGACTTTGGCGATGCGCTCCTTGTCGTTCTTGAAGATTCGACGCGCAATGTGTTCTTGCATATGACTCGGGAAGATTCCTCGAAGGTCTGGATTTCGAGTAAGACCGGTTGCCTTTTCCCTGGGCCGTGTCCCGATGTCCCGCTTGGATGGTCGGCTCTTTCGATTGTAGACAACTTTGACTTTGAAGGCCAGGAAGCGTTAATTTCTGCTGATGTATTCAGTGGCCTTGGCGAAGCTCCTGTTTATCCTGTGCTTCCGGGGATTGTTCTTGAGGCTGGGCGCGATTCGCTTGGCATGTTCGTGGAACTGAATCACGGGAACGGAATTACGTCTCGTATGTTTGGCATTGGTTCATGGAAAATGGCGCCTGTTGTCGGCAAGACTCTTGGAGTCAAGGATGCGGTTGGTCGCCTTTCTCCGCAGGATAGTTCTTCGTTCTTCTTGACCATTCGGCAGAATGGATTGTTTGTTCGCTGGAGAGATTTCTATAAATCGACTCATCCGGTGGACTCCGCCCAAATTGCCAACTTCAAAAAGAATTTGCCGTTTTGAGTGAGTTTGTATGAATCGTAAACCTGTGGCGTTGAAATTCCCTGCTTGCTTGTTGTTCCTTTTGGTGTCTTCGATATTGGCGCTTTTTTCGTCGTGCGCGCAGGATGGCGATGGCCCTCTCGACGTGATGCCGAATGGAAAATCCGTATCTGGCGAGGGATTTTTCCTTGGTGCGACACTTGACTCGGGCAAGACGGTTCACCTGATTTCGGATACGCTTTACATTACGCTTTCGCAAATTTGGTCTTTTTCAAATTGCTCGTTGACCTCGATTGACTTGAATTATTCTTTCGAGGATTCGGTGCTCGTCTTTTTGCCGAAGGTGAATATCAAGGTGAATACGGATGACTGCCCGTCGCCAATGTACCGCCCGGATTCGACTTTTAAAATGTTGACGGGTCGCGGCATTTCGCCGAACATTACAAACATCATCATTAAAAATCACTTGGATTCGCTCTTGGATTCCATCAAGCTCCGCCGTGGAACCATTGAACGCGACACGTTTAAAATCTTTGTGGATTCTGCTTTTGCGAAACCTTCCGAGTTGCCGCTGCGAACAAAGAAGTCTCCTTCGATTGTCCGTGTGCTGGATTCGCTTACGCCGCAAAAGTTTTACTGGAGAACGCTCCGTGCAAACTGCACCATGCGTGTAGACATGTGCAATGATGTTGTTGCCGATACGGTTTACCCCACAAGTTGGAGAGAATCGGATACGGCACTTGTGCCGGTGCGTTATGCTTGTGCTTCTGAAGATTCCACGTACTGCCTGAATTCTAAATGGGAATACGATTCGACATCGCTTGGCAAGGTGAAGGAACGTCTCGATACGGTATGGCATATGAGCACGTACTACGTTGAAGACATTCCCTCATGTGCGATGGTGAATAAATTCTCGCATACGGCGCTTCTTTATAAGGGCGATATGACTTTTATTCGAGAGCTTTTTGTTCCCGATGAAAATGAACGCTCTTGCGGCCCTTCGACAAAGAAGGACTGGGTTGCATTTGACCTGGCGACAGATAGCCTTGTGGTTGAATCTGAAGAAGGTCCTTCGATAGATAGTTTGTATAAAGTTTGGAAATCGGCGACTGTCGCGCGTGATACGCTTGAAGCCGAATCGACGGAGTCAAAATGATTGAATATACCTTTGTTGCTGAAATCCCTGAAGAAGATAAGCCGATAATTCTCGGAAGTAAGATTTATAAGCAGTGGCTTGAAGCTTCAGAGAAAAAGTTCAAGATTACAAAGGTGCATTTTGCTTCGGTCGATTACTTTAGCAAGCGCCATGAACCGCTGTTTATCAAGCTGAATGCGACGGCCTTTTTGCCGGATGGAAAGCCGGTTCACGGAATTGTGCTTGTGCGCGGCCATGCTGTGGGCGTGCTTGTTGTGCTCCATTGCGAAGGCAAGCGTTATTTGCTCTTGGTGCGTCAGCCGCGATTTGCAATCTCGGAAACGGATTCACTTGAAATCCCGGCGGGGATTCTCGACTGGTCGGGCGATTTCCGCAAGGTGGCTCTCTCGGAACTCGAAGAAGAAGCGCAAATCAAGGCGAAGGACTCCGAACTGATTGACTTGATGGACTTCTGGTATAAGGGCAAGAGCGAAGGCTTTGCCGGAAGCTGCGGCCTGTTGGATGAACGCATTCGCCTTTATGCGATTGAACGTAGCGTGACGCGCGAAGAGCTTAATGCGATGGATGGCAGGAACCAGACCTACACGGATGAAAACGAATGGATCCGTACGGAAGTTTTGCCTTACGAAGAAGCCGCTCACCAGTTTATCGACGGAAAGAACTTTATTGCTCTGTTCCTCTACGAACGCTGGCTTGAAGCGCAGAAAGTGTACTACTAATTAGTCGCTAATTACTAAAAAATCGTATTGTTAATTGTAAGTCCTGCGAAGAACAGGATCAAGTAGCCGTACCAAAGGCCCGTTGTTACGTAATTCAGTACGCGCTTGTACTTTTTCGGCTCGTCCTTATTCTTTTCCTTGATTCGGATAATGTTCTTTTTGAGATAAAAAACGCAGAGTGCAAGTCCGCCGATGCTGATAAGGATGAGAAGTACGTAAGCCATATTTTAAATATAGCATAATGTGAGAGTCAACGAGAGGCGCGTCAACAAGTTTGGCGTTTTTGACGCGTGTTTATAAAAAAGCTAATTTTTGGATATGAAACGATTACTTTTGATTTTGCCTATTTTATTGTTCTTCTATTCATGCGCTGATAACGGTGCACAAGCGGAGGATAAATCCGATAAAAAATCCCGCTTTCAGAAATATACTGACTGTGTGCCTCGTTCCCTTAAAAAGAGTTCTGCGCTTGCTAAGGAGGGCGGGTATACTGGCGCCTTGACATTGGATGTCGTTATTCGTGATTTTCAATCGAATCATCCGGACTTTGAAAACTTTTCAGAAGTGGCTGCTGAACATTTGGATGATGTTTATAATTACAAGACTTCAACTGGTACGGCGATGAACCTTAATGGTTATGATGTTACGTGGTACAGTAATGCCCCGTATCATTATACCTGTGGTAATGCTTTGCTTGGTAGTGGGGTGCAGATTGGTGCTGATGGTCTTCCGATGATGGTAAATCCTGCGTTGCCTGCGTACTTGCAGACGGTTTCTTCGGAAAAGGCCTTGGAGTATGGTGATTGTACACGACATAATCTGGGATCTTTTCAGCAAGGTTACAAGAATGCAACGGATGATGTAAGTGGTTATAAGTGTGTCGCAGGGGATATGACTTGGTCAAATCCGGTTATTTATACGCCGGGAATGGTCTCTCCGCATTTGGCTTTTGCTCCAGGTGCTAGTAGCGAAATTGATATGCTGAATGACGTGAAAATTTTAAAAGCGACGGAGGCATGTGATAACCAGTACTTTGAACAGTGGTATGCTGATGTTCCTGGTGTAAACAAGCGTATCAACACGACAATGGATATACCGAAAGATCCAAATGGCACCAAATACTTTATTTTTGAACAAAATTACAACAATGGTGGTTTCTTTCCGCTGGATAGCATTGATCCTGTGACAAGGTCATGGATTAGTGCCAAATATCCGGATCAGTTTGACCCTCAGTCGCTTTCTATTTATTGCCCGCCTTTTGACTATCAGTATGCGCATACTCAGCAGGATGCGTGGGGACAAAATACGTATAAGCTTTGCCAGTCTTGGCTGAATTATGGTGGACCGCGTGCTGTAAATTCAGCGGGATCGGGCCTAAGTGCTGCTGCTCTGGCAGCTGCGGAAAATGGTAAGCTTGGCTTACAGCACTTGCGTAATTATGGATTTACCATGATGGGGTATGCTAAATTTAAGTACAAATTATCGAATCAGGTTCCGTTGCCAGAAACATTTGAATTTGTCGGTGATGATGATATGTGGATTTTTGTGGATGGCGTGCTCGTTGTGGACTTGGGCGGAACGCATGCGCCTGCCCCAGGTAAGGTTGATATTAAAGTCCTTGCCTATAATAACCACGGTTGCCATGCGGGTGAGCCTTTAGCCGCTTACTCCAATTGCGCTGGTGCCTCTGATGTTACTGGCTGGGCCGATGATACTTGGCATCACTTGCATATTTTCTATGCAAATCGTCAGTCCGATGGTTCTAATGTTTATATCCGTTCTTCTTTGGCCGAAGTCGCTCCGACTCGTTTTGGCTATCCCACGATAAATAATGTTGTTACGAAAGTTGATAAGAATGGTAGTGCCGTAAATTCGATGTACCTGAATACGCCATTGAGTGACGCTAGTGTAGCAAATATTATGAGTTTGGGGTCGCCGTCGTTGCTGGTGATGCGCGAGACCAATGTGAATGGCAAAATGCAGACTGTTGTGAATGGTTTTTATATCACTTCCATAAAGGATCCGATTGATAAGGGAGCCGATGGTTTTATGTATCAGTTTACGGGAGTCTTGAAGGATGCTGCAGGTAACGTCGTTGATGGTGGACTCTTGGCAGATGACCGCATCGCTTTTAATGTGCCGTATAGCAAGGGCCTTGATGATGATGGCAATGGCGGAAACTTCTCTAATGATGTCTGGAACCAGATTATGTCCTGGAGCAAGCTCATGACTTTCGTTGTAACATCGTCGTCTGGGCAGCAAGTGGAACGTTTTGAAGAAATGGAATGGTGGGCCGAAAATCTCTATTCCTCAGAACGTGTGGATAATCCAAAGAAACCTGAAGAAAATCCAGAAATTGAATACTGTGAAGATTGATAGTTTTTGGTGAGAATAACATTAATTTGAATATGAAATCTCTAGCGAAAAGTGGCACACGGGATTCCCGCAGGCCTTGATCTTTTGATAATATGGATAAAGTTTTTCTGTAATTAAAGTATTAGCTTAAACGAAAAGACCCCTTTCGGGGTCTTTTTTTGTGTATTGAAAAAACTTTGTTACTTGCTTTGCGCGAGGCTTTCCTTGAGTGCTAGAATCTCGGCTTCAGGAAGCTTGGATATGCGTACGACCTTTTCAACGGAGTCGCCTTCTGCAAGCATGGCTTTTGCCATTTCACGACGTTCTTCGTCTGCTCTTTTGCGTTCTTCGGCTACTCCTTCAGAATGACCTTCTGCACGGCCTTCTGCAAATCCTTCGGAATGTCCTTCTGCACGGGCGTGCTTCTTTTCAACGTACATTTCGTAAAGACGGTCGCTCATAGCCATAGCCTCACTTACAAGAAATTCTTCTGTAAAGATACTCAATTCGGCCTTTTTCTGCAATAGAGCGAATATGGATTCACTTGGAACAGCAATAGGGTTTTCGTTGTTGAGTCCATCTATAACTCGAAGCCATTGTGCGAGGAGGCTTTGGTCTGAAGCATAGTTCCCTTTTATGAATTTGGGAATTTCAACAAGCGTGACTGTCTGTTTCTTGAAAAATTCTTCGTTATCTTGGTTTTTAAGCCTGATGCTATGTCGATAATTTTTAGAATCGGGGAAACCGTTGAACATTTGCAGACTAATGAGGTTTAAATCGCGAAGCCAGTAGCTATCTCCGCGAACCTTGCTTGCTATTGTATGTTTTGCGGTATAGAAAACAAGTCGATCGCTGTATGTTTCGTCTTCTACGTGCTGGACCTCAAGAACGATGCGCTCAAGACGCTGGTTTTCTGCAACAATATCTGAGGTTGTTGTTTTGCTGAAAGCGCTATTTACGGCTGGGTTTACGAAGGTGAGGTTGTCGATACAGTCTCCGCCATCCAACTTGAGAATTGCATTCAGGAAGTTTGCTGTCATTTCCATGTTTTCGGGATTTCCGAAAATCATCTTGAAAATCGTGTCGTTGTAAATATAGGCGTACTTGTATTTTTCACGGTATTCCATAATGCACTTATGGGTGTCGCCTCCTTGCTTATGTGTTTCGCTGATGTCTTTGAGCATTGCTGCGTATTGTTCTTTATTCATAGGACTCCAAATTCGCTATATAGCGGAGGATATGTGTACGCTAAAAAACGTACACGCTTTGTGTATTGTTATTGGTTAGTTTATTTCAAAGCCGACAATCTTTATAACGGTCGGGATATGTATCGCAGCGTATTCCGCATGGGTTTTCCAAGGCAGGGGTGGTCAAGCCGCCGCTTCCGTCAATACCGGACCTACGACTGCGAGAAGGAATGTTCCCGCCCGTGGATGCGTACGCCTCTGTCAGCGGGTCTTTCTCGTCGTAATAGTGAAAATAGATAAAGCGGAGTAGACGTGCAATAGGTCGCGTTGCGGGGCCTTATACCCCCTAATTCATATAATTGCAGTTGCCTAAGGGCAAAAAAATTTCTCTATTTGGTGTGTACTGACGTTCGTGGGTTCAAATTTGGCTTGAACGAGCCGGATTCGGGTCCGAATACGAACGCCGTTTATTGTAAGAGGTTTATTTGGTCGCCCAAGAAAAACTGAATTCTCTCATTGCCGATGCATGCAAGTCCGCATCTGTTACGCTTGTGGAAGCTGATGTGTTCCGTGCTGGCAAACGCAAGACATTGCGAATCTTTATCGACAAGCCCGAAGGTGTTACTATCGATGACTGCACGAACGTGAGTCATTTCCTTTCGGATGCGCTGGACCTGGATCCCGAGTTGATCGAGGGCGCTTATACGCTTGAAGTTTCTTCTCCGGGAATAGACCGCCCCCTCAAGTCTATGGCGGACTTTGAACGCAACAAGGGGCGCCTGCTCCGTGTGACACGCTCGACGGGCAAGCCAGTGACTGGTGAACTTTTGAATGCCGACGAAGAAAATCTGACGCTCAAGCTCAAGGGCAATGCCGGCGAAATCGTCATACCGCGGTCCGAAGTGCTTTCGGCCAAGGTCGAAGTAGAAATTAAATAGGAAGGTCAACTATATGAAGAACGAACCGAAAGTAAACTTGCTCGACGTACTCAAGGAAGTCGTTGAAGACAAGAGTGTCGATGATTCCGTGATTTTGGACGCCCTCAAGAAGGCTCTTATTTCTGCGGCCCGCAAGTATCTGCACATCGAAAAGAAGATCAACGTCGATATCGACATGGAAACCAACGAAGTCCATGTGTTCTTGAACGTCGAAGTTGTCGATGACTATCCGGACTACGACCCGAACATGACTGCCGAAGAAGTTGCTGAAATGGACGAAGGCTATATGCTCGTCGATGAAGCTCGCGACTTCAACGAAGATGCTCAGGCAGGCGACAGCCTTTATATGGAACTCCCGACCTCCTCCTTTGGTCGTCAGGCTATCCAGACTGCAAAGCAGCTCTTGACCCAGCACATCCGCAGTGCCGAATGCCAGCGCATCATGGACATCTACCGCAGCCGCATCGGTACGATCATCAACGGTACGGTGCTCCGTTTGGAACAACGTAATGTTATCGTTGACCTTGGCAACAAGATTGAAGCTGAACTCCCGGCTCGCGAACAGATCCCGCACGAACGCTTGACTCAGGGCGCTTCTGTGAAGGCTGTGATTGCACGCGTGGAAGAATCTACGAAGAGCGGTGCTCAGGTTATTTTGTCTAGATCCAACGCTGACTTCCTCAAGGCTTTGCTCCGTCAGGAAGTTCCGGAAATCTACGAAGGCACTGTCGAAATCAAGGCTGTTGCCCGTGACTCCAAGAATCGCCGTGCAAAGATCGCTGTTTACTCTCGCGATGAGAAGATTGACCCGGTTGGCGCTTGCGTCGGCATGAAGGGTGCTCGCGTACAGACGATTGTCCGCGAACTTGGCAACGAACGTATCGACATCGTTCATTGGGACGAAAACTTCGACGTGTTCGTTCAGCGTTCCTTGGCTCCGGCATCTGTCCTCAAGATGTTCCCGGTTCCGGATACGGACCGTATCGTGATCATCGTGGATGACGAAAACCTCGCTCAGGCTATCGGTAAGGGTGGCCAGAACGTGGAACTCGCCGGCCGTTTGGTGGATCGCAAGCTTGACGTTCATGGAGAACAGGAATGGTCTCAGATGGACGAAGAAGCCAAGAACAACATCCTCGCTCCGAACTATGAGGATGAAAGAAGAATGAGAGCGAAGCGTATGGACGAAGACAGAAAGGCAAAGGCCGCAGCTGTCAAGAAGGACGTGAACGCTTAAAAACTTTTGCGCAGGGCAAATAGTTTAACGGAAGAATAAGAAAAGGAATTGAATAGGCTATTCATGACGAATGAATCTCAAATGAAACCTAAGGATTGGGCAGATGCTCATGGATTGAAGGTTGATGTGGTGATGAAGCTGCTCCGCGATGCAGGCGTTGCAGTTCGTACCCATATGTCCAAATTGGATATGGCAGACTTTGCTAAAATCGAGGATGCTGCCGCTGCCGAAAAACAGAAGCAGGATGCCCGCAACAAGAATCTCAAGAGGCCTACAGCTTCTGAATCTGATTCTTCCGCTTCCGCTCCTGCAAAGAAGAAGGAAACGTCGGTTGCGACGAACAGACTTGGCTTGAAGGTGAGCCTCAAGAAAGGCCCGGGCGCCCGCAAGGATGCTCCGAAGCCTGTCGCTAAACAGGATCCGAAGTCCCCGGTCGCAAAGCCCGCTGCTCCGGCTGCCGTAAAACCGGCCGCCCCGGCACCTGCACAAGTTGCTCCGAAGCCTGCCGCACCTGCTCCGGCTCAAGTCGCTCCTGCCGCTCCGGCACCGAAGCCGGCAGCACCTGCTCCCGCACCTGCCGCAGCACCTGCTGCTCCAGCCGCACCGGCTGTAAAGCCCGCCGCTCCTGCACCGGCCCCGGCACCTCAGGCAAAGCCTGCCGCCCCGGCGCCTGCACAAGCAGCTCCGAAGCCTGCTGCTCCTGCTCCGGCTGTAAAGCCTGCCGCTCCGGCCGTCGCAAAGCCCGCTGCTCCGCAGCCGACAATGATGTCTGCTACGACAGAACTCAAGCAGCCGCCGATGAAGGCTCAGGTCTTCAAGCCCGATGCTGCAATCCTTGCCCGTATCGAAAAGTCTCGCCAGCAGGCTCAGGCCGCTCGCAACAACCACCGTCCGAATGGTGGAAACCGCAATGGCGGCAATGGCCAGGGTTACACGGGTACGTTTGGCCGTCTCTCGAACAACGGCAATGGCGGTAACGATAACCGCAACAATAACAACAATAATCGTCGCCCGAACGGCGGTAACGCTAGCAGCAGTAGCCGCGGCTATACCGGTCGTAACGGTGGATTCTCCAGCGGTTCCATGCAGGAAGCTTTCAACGCTTCCAACAACAATAACCAGTCTCTCGGTCAGAACAACCAGAACGGCAAGGGCAATGGCAAGGGCCAGAACGGCCGCCATGGCAACGACAAGAACCGCCGTAGCAATACTAAGGACCGTCAGGAAATGCAGAGGGAACAGCAGCAGGAAGCCGTTCGTCAGAACGTCTCCCGCGTGATGGCATCCCTCTCCAAGAACCCGGTCAAGAAAGTTTATCACAAGGAACATTCCGAAAACAACTCGGGTGAAGAAAAGAAGATCCTCAAGACTTCTGACTTCATTACCGTGGGCGAACTCGCAGGCCTCATGGACCAGATGCCGGCACGCGTCATTGCAAAGTGCATGGAAATGGGCATGATGGTGACCATTAACGCTCGCCTTGATTTCGAAACGATCCAAATTTTGGCTGATGAATTCGGTTACGAAGCTCAGCTGATGGAAGAATACGAAGAAGAAGCTCTCGGCATCGAGGAAGAATCTCAGGAAAATCTCCAGCCGCGTCATCCGGTGGTTACCGTCATGGGCCACGTTGACCACGGTAAGACTTCTCTCCTCGACTGGATTCGTAAGACCCACGTGGTGTCCGGCGAATCGGGTGGCATTACGCAGCACATCGGTGCATACGAAGTCACCACCAAGCAGGGCAAGGTTACCTTCCTCGATACTCCGGGTCACGAAGCCTTCAGTGCTATGCGTGCTCGTGGTTCCCAGGTGACCGACGTTATCGTTCTCGTCGTGGCTGCTGACTCCATGGTGATGCCGCAGACGGTTGAATGTATTGAACTTGCCAAGCGCGAAAATGTGCCGATGGTCGTCGCCATTACAAAGATGGACCTTCCGACCGCAAACCCGGACAAGATTCGCGCCCAGCTCGCAGAACGCGGTGTGGAAGTCGAACAGTGGGGTGGTCAGACCAGCTGTATCGAAGTTTCTGCACGTACGGGTCAGGGCATGGATGTCCTCCTCGAAACGCTCGCTCTCGAAGCTGAAATTCTTGAACTCAAGGCCAATCCGGATACGCACGCCCGTGGTGCTGTCGTTGAATCCAAGCTCGACGTGGGTAAGGGTTCCATGGCTACGATCCTCGTGCAGAACGGTACGCTCCATGTGGGTGACCCGTTTGTTTGCGGTATCTACGCAGGTCGTGTCCGTGCCATGTTTAACGAACGCGGTGAACAGATGAAGGAAGCTCCTCCGTCTGCTCCGTGCCAGGTGCTCGGCTTTGACGGTACTCCGCAGGCCGGTGACGAACTTGTCGTGGTGGAAGACGAAAAGACCGCACGTGAAATTGCTTCCAAGCGCCGTATGGCCGCTCGTGAACGCGATCTCCGCGCCCGTAAGACGGTCTCTCTTGAAAACTCCTTCAACGCAAAGAAGGAAGGTACGCTCTCCGAACTCAACCTTATCGTCAAGGCCGACGTGGGTGGTTCTGCAGAAGCTTTGGCCGCTTCCCTCGAAAAGCTTACCAACAAGGAAGTCCGCGTCAACATCATCCGCAAGGGTGTGGGTACGATTACGGAATCCGATATCCTGTTTGCAACGACCGCACAGGCTATCATTATTTCCTTCCACCTTATGCCGTCTCTCGCTGTCCGCGAAATGGCCCAGAAGGAAGGCATCGAAATCCGCAACTACCGCGTGATTTACGACTGCATTGAAGATATCAAGAACGCTGTGGAAGGCCTCCTCAAGCCGATCATGCGCGAAGAACTCGTTGGCGAAGCCGAAATCCGCCAGGTGTTCAAGGTCCCGAAGGTTGGTCTCATCGCTGGCTGTATGGTTACCGACGGCGAAGTCGACCGCACGAGCCATGTCCGCGTTTACCGCAACGGTATCGAACTCGGTACGACCGTGGTCCAGTCCTTGAAGCGCATGAAGGACGACGTCAAGTCTGTCGCTCGTGGCTTTGAATGCGGTATCGGCCTCAAGGGTTACGACGATATCAAGGAAGGCGACAGCCTCATCTTCTTCAAGGAAGTCAAGGTCGCCCGTACGTTGGAAGACGTTGCCCGCGAAGAAGCTGAAGAAAAGGCAAAGAAGGCTGCTGAAGAAGCTGCCGCAGCGAAGGAAAACGCTTAATGACTCGTAGAACCGATAGATTAGGCGAGCAGTTCCGCGAAGAGATCTCCAAGCTCATCCAGAAGGGCTTGAAGGATCCGCGCGTGAGCACTCTCGCGAGCATTACCCGTGTGGACATTACCGAAGACCTGAGCTATGCAAAGGCCCTCGTCTCGGTGATGGGTTCCGATAAAGAAAAGCGCGATACGCTTGTCGGACTCAACAATTCCGCCGGCTTTATCCGTGGCGTCTTGGGCAAGGCCTTGAAGATTTTCAAGGTTCCGGAGCTCAAGTTCGTTCTTGACGAAAATCTCGAACATGCCATGCACATTGAAGAAATCCTTGCAGAACTGAAGCAGAAAGGGGAACTTTAATTGTCCTCTTCCGGCTTCGTCCTCTTGGACAAAATTGCAGGTGAAACATCTTTTAAGGCCCTTTTCCCTCTGAAAAGGGTCTTTTGTACTAAACGCGTGGGCCATGCAGGTACGCTCGATTTGCGTGCAAGCGGGCTCATTATTGCCGCTACGGGTCGTGCAACGCGCCTTTTGCCTTACATTGAGGCGAAGGACAAGTGCTATACGTTCAGGCTCCACCTTGGCTATGAAACCGATACCTTGGAATGGGACGGGGAAGTGGTTAAGGTAGACGACAAATGCGTGGGGCGAGAGTCGCAGCCATGCTTGCATGGATATGACCGAGCCCAGCATTTGGGACTTGAGCAAAGCGAAAGTCCAAAGACGAGAGACGAGAGTGGTTGTCATCCTGGAGCCGAAGGCGATAGGATCCAGTGCGGAGTGCCTTCGGTGACGCGCGCGGACCTCGAAGCTGTTCTCTCGCAGTTCATTGGCGACATTGACCAGGTTCCGCCCAATTACAGTGCTGTGAAAATCGATGGCCATCGCGCAAGCGACTTGGCGAATCGTGGTCGTGAAATTGAACTCAAGCCTCGCCGCATTCATATCGAATCGCTCAAAGTCGTGGACGAGGGCAAGGTTACGGAAGGCTGTACCGGCAAGTGCTTTGCCACGTTTGATTTGGAATGCAATTGCAGCAAGGGAACGTACATCCGTTCGCTCGGTCGTGATTTGGCTCGTGCGCTTGGTACGTGCGGCTGCGTCTCGATGATCCGTCGCCACCGCATTGGTGATGTGACTGTGGATCGCGCTGTTCGTGGGGACGCTCTCACGCCGGAACATTTGCTCCCTGTAGACCAGGTGCTTGATTTCCCGGTTGTCCGCTTGAATGACGACCAGGTGAAAGCAATTCGTTTAGGAAATTGGGTGCCGTGGCGCACTCCTGTTGAAAATTTAAGCACAACGCCTGGGGCGGAAAAGTTTGTCTTTACCGCCGATAAGGATGGCGCTGTGATTGGGCTTGGGGTTTATGACCCGGGCCGCATTTGCCCCAAGTTCTTTTTAGGTGATGATTAAAAAGGTGATTCCCGATCAAGTCGGGAATGACAGATAAGGTGATGATTAAATGAAACGCGCTGTGACAATGGGTAATTTTGATGGATGCCATTTGGGGCATCAGGCGCTTTTTCGCACGCTCAAGGCGGTTGCCGAAGTGAACCATTTGCAGCCAACGGTCATCAGCTTTGAACCCCATTCTAATTACGTCTTGCGTGGGCCGGGCGATCCGTTGCTCCTCACGACGACCGAAGAAAAACGCGAATTTGTCGAGAGCCTTGGCATTGAATTTTTGGTATTGCCGTTCACGCACGAATTGGCAAAACTCCCGTTTGATAAATTTGTCCGCACGGAACTGATTGAAAAGCGCGAAGTCGTTTCGATGTTCTTTGGACACGACCATTGCTTCGGTGCCGGCGGCAAAGGCAATTACGAGACGATTACCGCTGCGTTCCCGGAACTCTCGACGCAGATGCTTTCAATGGTTTTGCACAAGGGCGAACGCGTGAGCTCTTCTGCAGTGCGCAATGCGCTTTTGAACGGCGATGTGGACCGCGCGCAGACTTATCTGGGGCGCCCGTATCGCTTGTCTGGAACGGTTGTGGTTGGCAAACGCCTTGGTCATACGATTGGATTCCCGACGGCGAATGTGCAGATGGAACAGTTCAAGTTCTTGCCGAAAGGCGGTGTGTATGTTGCAAGTGCAAGACTCTCGGATGGTCGCATTTATCGCTCTGTCGTGAACATCGGAACGCAACCGACAACGCCCGGAACGCATAACCTTGCGGTCGAAGCGTATCTGCTTGACTTTAACGAAGACATTTACGGCCAGCATTTAGCGCTGGACTTGCTCGCCTTCTTGCGCCCCGAAAAAAAATTCGCAAGCATCGAAGATTTGGTCCGCCAGATTGGCATGGACGCCGACACCGCCAAAAATTATAACGGAAATCACTGGGCGGAGTAAGGGAACTAGCATGAGCAACTTGTAAATACTTTTTACAAGTTGACTTTTCTAGCATTTTTGAGTTTTGTCGTTTTTTGCTTTACCGGTAAAGTTGGTGCTCGTAATTTTGAAGACGGTCACGGTGGTGGCTTGTTCGGGCGTGAATTCGAACTTGTGCGGGATCGCTGATTGCGAGGAACGCGCGGAATCTGGGTGGTGCGTGGAACCTGTTGCCTGACGTTCCATTAGGAGCGAGAGTCCGCGGCATTTTTCAGTCACGTCTTCGACGATTTCGGCTTTGCCTTGCCCGACAACGCTTGCGTAAAAGCGCCCGCTTTTGCAATAGGCTTCTTCGTGAATCTCGATGCGGTTTTCAACGCACATGCTAAATGCGACATTCGGATTTTTGCGGATGCAGTCAAGTTTTTTTCCGACATGAGCACAATGGAAATACAGTTCCAGAACGCCGCTGTTTAGGCTGTATCCGAATGACAACGGAATTACGTAGGGTAGGCCTGCGTTTGTGTCATCCACCATCGCGACATGGCATGTTGTGCACTGTTCGATAATCTTCGCGATGTTTTCATCGCCTAAAACTTCTCTGTCCTTGCGCCGCATATTACCTCAACTTTTTTTACGCTGTTTGAATTTAAATATAATATAGGCTTCGATTTAAATTTCTACACAATTGTGTTGTCCAGGCAGAAGACTTCGGCGAGTTGCTTGTCGTCCATGTCGGCGAGCCATGTTTCGCCGGCGTTCACGGTCAAGTTGGCTATAGCTTTTTTGGTTTCGAGGAGTGAATTGATTTTCTCTTCGAAGGTGCCTTTGGTGATAAAGCGGTGGACTTGGACGTTGCGCTTTTGGCCGATACGGAAGGCGCGGTCGGTGGCTTGCGCTTCGATGGCGGGGTTCCACCACAAATCGTAATGGATGACTTGCGAGGCGGCGACGAGGTTGAGGCCGGTGCCACCAGCCTTGAGCGAGAGAATGAGGACTTTGCAATCCGGATTTTCTTGGAAATCCTGGATCATTTCGGAGCGCTGCGTTTGTGTGCAACCGCCGTGATAGAAATGCGTGCGGAGACCGAGTTCACTTTCGATGGTGGATTTGAGCAAGTGGCCCATTTCGGCAAATTGCGTAAATATGAGCGTCTTTTCGCCTTGTTCTTGGATGGAGGTGAGAAGGTCCAAGAGCATTTGCATCTTGCCGGATTCGAGCTTGCTGGACTTTTGGGACGCGGCGTTGTCGTCTAACCCTTTCAGGAATGTGGCGGGGTGGTTGCAGATTTGCTTGAGGGCAAGAATCATCTGCAAAATAATGCCCTTGCGCTTGAATAGTGCGTGGGCATCGTTTGCCTTTTCGCTGAGGGACTGCTCCATCTCAAGCTCTTGCATAAAGTGTTCGAGCGTTTTTTGATAAAGGGCGGCTTGCGAGCGAGTGAGTTCGGCGTATTCGTCCTGGATGATTTTGTCGGGCAAGTCGCTGATAATGCTCTTGTCGGTCTTGAGGCGGCGCAGCATGAACGGCGCTGTGATTTTGCGGAATGTTTCGGCAACAATCTGGTTGCCGTTCTTTTGAATCGGCGTTTCGAACTTTTCTCGGAATTCGCTTGCGCTCGGGAAGAACCCGTGGTTCGCAAAATCCATGATGGTCCAAAATTCCATCAGGCGGTTTTCGACTGGAGTGCCGCTCATCGCAATTTTCATGGGCGCACGCATCCGGCGGAGCAATTTGCTCTGTTCGCTATCGGCGTTTTTGATGTTTTGAGCTTCGTCGATGATAATCGTTTGCCATTCGTGTTTGTCGAGTTCGGCAAAGTCCTTGCGGAACGTAGCATACGTCGTGAGCAATACGTCGGCGTTGAACTTTTGCAAGTTGCGGCGGCCTCCGTGGTACGCAAAGAACGTGAGTTCCGGTGCGAACTTCTTGATTTCGACTTGCCAGTTGCAAAGGAGGCCGGCGGGCATTACGACAATGGCTTTTTTCTCCGCGAATTTGCCCTCTTGTTTCATCTTGAGGAGGAACGTAATGACTTGTAGCGTCTTGCCGAGGCCCATGTCATCGGCGAGAATGCAACCGAATCCGATTTCCAGATTCTTGTACATCCAGGAGTAGCCGCGCATTTGGTAGGGGCGGAGAGTTGCGTTTAGATTCGCGGGCAAAGGAATGTCTGTTTCGGCGCGCCAGGCATCGAACTGCTGCTTGAAATCGCTCGCCATTTCGACCGGGATGTTGTCGCATTCGCCGGTGAAGCAAGCTTGCACAAGCTTGGCCTGCGTGATTTCTGGAACGGAATCTTCTTCGAGAATTTCGCCTTCGTTTTCGCCATTTTTCGCGGAGCTTTCGGCGTCTGTTCCATTCGCTTCTCTGACGGCTTTTTTGCCTTTGGCGTCTGCGCCAGACTTGCCTTCAATTTTATCGCGGATGGATTGCAAATCCTGTTCGGTAATTTGCACGTAACTGGACTTGTATTTTAAAAGTCCGTCCGCTTGCTCTGCAAGTTCCAAAAATTCCTTTGCCGAAATGTTTTCATCGCCGATGGCGATTTCCCAATCAAAGTCGAGCAGGTCGCCGGCTGTAAATGCACCAAAGCTCATGCTGCCTTGCAAACGCATCTTGGGTTTCGGTTTTCCGATGTTCAAAAGGTTCTTTGGAATTTCTGTCTGGATGCCAAACAGTTGGAGCTTTTTAAGGCAATCCTGCAAAAATTCGAGGAGTTCGGCGCCTCGCATCAAAATCGGTTCGCTCGCACGGCGTTCCAAATAGGCATCGAGCGGCTTGAAGCCATCGGCAATGCCGTTCAGAACGCTCATAATCGAGAGTAGTCGCGAGTCGTTGTTTTCGAATAGTTCCGAAAGTGGCGTGCGTCTCGCAGCATCTTCATCAAGTACAAAAACGTCCAGCGCTACATCTTCATCCATTTCGCTACAGACAAAGAGAATCTGCGTGCGGCAACCGAGGCAAGAATATACCGAAAGCCATTGCTGGATTTTCCCCGGAATGGCGTGAGCGTTGTTCGCGAGCTTCCCTGAAACGCTATCGAAAAAGAACGAGAGCAAATTGCCATGATTCGTCTTGAGCGGCGTCTTGTATTTGCGTGCAAATTTCAGGAGCTGCGAGATGAACAACGAAAGAATATGTTCGGCGGGTTCCGCAATTTCAAAGAAGGCTTCTTCTTTGCTTGTCCACGCAAGTTCTCGCGGAGCGGTGACTTCGAGATCGGCAACAATGTAGAGAATCTCGGGAAGCATTTCGGCGGGGAGCCAGCGCATTTGCGCTACGTCTTTCCCGATCCAGAAAACTTGCGGATAAATCGCTCCGGTGCGCACAAGGTAAAATGCCACTTGCAACATCAAGTGCAAGTAACGCACGGAGTAATGGTGCCACGAAAAATTCCCGGCGCTCAGGCAGCAAAGTGCGCCCATCACGTTTGTGACGGTGAGGTTGCTATTGATGACTTTGTCGGCCATGGACTGCTCGAAATTCCAATGCCATCCGGGCTTGTGGAATAGTCGCAGTTGCTCGTTTTCCATCAGGAACGTCTTCGCATTATTCACGCGGAACTGTTCCGAGAACGCATCAAAATTCTCGAAGTCGGTAAAGAACTTGTGGCACGATTCTAGTTCATCCGTAAAACTCTTGCGAAAATTTCCGGCGGGGCAGAACTTGGGGAAGTTTTGCAACATCGCGGGAAGAATGTGCGAGTAGTCTTTCCAACTCTTGAAATCGAATGTGGGCAGTTGCTTGGGAGGGATGCTGTTTTGCGATTCGCGGCCCGAACCCTTATACCCACCAAATAAACTAGCGCTCACGTCTTCCGCATGAGAAAGTTCGGCGGCGTGCCTTGCTTCTTGTTCAGCACGTTCGTCGCTGTCCCCGGCGCTTCTCGTAGTAGTGGCATCTCCGGCGCGCTTTTCGTCTGCATTTTCCGAAATACCAGCATTATTCCCGGTTTCATTTTCGGCACTAGAGCCTACGAGTCTTGTTGCCTTGCTGAACGACCTCACGAGATTAGTTTCGCTGGGCGCTTCCATTTCCATCGCATCCGGCTTGTAGTCTTTGATAAATTCCAGGTCGAGTCCGTGAATTTTGAATAGAACGTTGGGTTCTTTGTCAGCTTGTTCTGCGATTTTCAAAAATGTGGCGACGAGGTATTTGCACGGGCGTTCGTCGCGACAGTCGCAGCCCATGTTGACTTTGACCGGATCGTCAAAAAGCTGGAGACCGCTTTTGCTCATTAAAAGTTCAAGCGAAGGGCTAAGCGCCTTGTTGTTTAACGCCAAAAGTTCTGCAGGCTGCTGCTTCAAAAAGCTCACGAAAATTTCGGAAGATTCTTTTGAAAATTTCGGGAAGACGATGTAGTTGTTGTGGAGGCCGCCATTCGGGCCTTTTACCACGGAAATCACGCGGTTATCGACGATGTCGATGCTTGTGACCTGGCCACGTGCGGCAAACTTGAGCCCCTGCAAAACCGCTTGCTCGCTTGCCGTTGCAAGAATCGAGCTAAGCCACTTATTTGCCCACCAAGTCTTTCCGTAACTTCCAAAATCCATGGGCGCAAATATAGTAAAAAGTGCTCAAATGAACAAAAGAACGCCCGGCATAAACCGGGCGCCTTAATCGTAATTATGCTTTAATCGCAATTATTTTTTCTTGAGCCAGGCTCCGCACAAGTACATGGTAAAGATGATGCTTGTGACAAGGAACATCGCAATGCCGATGCAGGCGAGGTCGCCAATGCCCTTGAGGCCGCGGTGTGTCGTGAACAGGAATCCAACAAAGCCTGCAATTGTCGTGGTAGAGCTTGCCATTACGTTACGGCCTGTCGTATCCATCAATTGACGCAGGGTAAGGTTCTTATCGGATACCCAGGAGGTAATCATGTGGATGGTTGCATCGATTCCGATACCGAGAGTCATTGGGATGACAATCACGTTGTAGATGCTGATTTTGCCGAACTCAAACGTGGCGGTCAGGTATCCGAGGAGCCCGAGTGTGAGGAGAACGCCCATGCCAAATGAAATACTGCCGGCGAGGAAAAGCTTCGGCTTGCGGAAAGAGATAATCAGCGTGCCGATAATCACGAGAATGATGACGAGGGCGAGTCTGAAACTGTCTTGCTTGACGGAATCAATCACGTCGGAGAGGATGAACTGCGATGAGAATGTGCGAAGGTCTTCGCCATCGAAATTCCAACGACCATAACGCCTCTGGAATCTGTGCAGGGCATTTGCATCCCAGCTCGGGAAGTCGCCGTAGATAAAGCCGATTTTACCGTAGCTGCCGTCTTTTTCACGGAGCAGGTCCAAAGCCCATCCCGGAATGTCTTCTGCAGTAAAGGTGCTTTCGACATTGGCGAGCTTGCGCAAGTTTGCAATGTTTGTGGAATCTTCACCTTCGGCCTTGTCGAACACACGTGCTTCGACAAGATCACGGATTTCTTCGATGATTTCCAGACGTTGCTTTTGCGAATCCTGTGCCGGGACGAATGTCTTTAAAGTGAGGAAGCTTCTTAATGTGGAATCTTTTTCTGTGTGCAGCCTGATCATCAAGGTATCGTATAGCTTGTCGAGCTGTTCGGGCTTGCTACCCATGACTGCAGCAGGTGTTGATGTTGCGCGGTTATCGACATACGTCACGCTAGTTGCAATTTTGTTTGTCTTTTGCTGCTTGACGGTTGCGACACGGCGGAGGTTGCGCAGGTTGTGCTCAAAGTCTACATCTTGAGCGTACCAGAGCGATACGGCACCCAGTGCAAAACCAGCAAAGGCGACGTACTTGAAAAACTTGAGAATCTTGGCTTCGTCCCAGGACTTGGGCAAAAGGGTATTGTCCGGGGCCTTCGGGATGCCGCCCATGCACTTGATGAACACCGGGAGCACCAAGACGGACGTGAGCATACTGAAAAGCACACCCATCGATGCGACCACGCCGAATTCATAGAAACCGCGGAAGTGGGCGGCGAGGAGCGTGAGGAATGCTGCAATGGTTGTAAAGCTTGCCAGAATGAATGGCTTGAGCATCTTGCGCTGGGCTGTTTCGAGAACTTCTTCAAGTGTTGCATACTTGCTCATCAGTTTTTGCGAAGTTCCCAAAATGTGGATGGCGTAGTCGATGCCGATACCCAAAATAATGGATGCGACGAACACCGTAAACGGATTGAGCTTGCCGTAGAAAATCGCTGTAAATGCAAGTGTCGGGAGGCAGGCGTAAAGCACTGTCGAGGTCACAAGGATAGGACCCTTGACGCTTCTGAAGAAGAACATCGTGAGCAAAATAATCAGCACAAGGCTAATGCCGAACGAGAAAATGGAATCGTTGGCAACTTCGTCGACTTCCTTAAGGCCTTCATAGGTGCCTTCGACGGTAAAGCGAGTCGGTACCGGGTAGGTCTTACTGTTAAAGTAAGCGAGCAGGGAATCGGTGCGAGAAAGAATATGGGTTACAAATTCGTAGTCTGTCGAGGGCTTGATAAGCTTTGCGCGGACGGCTCCGTTAAACAGAATCTTTCCTGTGCTGTCGGGGCGGGGGGAACCAATCAAACGGCTCTTGAGATTGTCGGGGAGTGTTGATTTCGGATCCCACTTGTTTGACTTTTTGCCGTTGTTTGTCGTTTTCTTTTTGAAGAATGAATCGAATGCGCTTGCGGCTTCGTCGGGCAAACCGAGTTCCTGCGGAATGTCTGCGCTGAACCATACGCGTTCTTTCTTTTCCGTGGTCGAGGAATCTGTGGATGAAGATTCCAGCAAGTCGACAACTAAAGGACCGTTCTTGCGGCCGATTTCGAGTTGCAAATCTTCAAGATTGTCTCGGATCCTTTCGAGATGCTTGACCGGCAAATAAAGTAAGGCGTTGTCCTTGAAAAACTGGTTTTCGTTATCGACCTGAGTCGAAACGTAATCGCCTTTCCAGTTCTTGTGGATAAAATCACTGATGGAATCCTGCAGGGCGGCGACCAGATTTGCGTCTTCGCTCTGGATGGCTATCATGAAACGGTCTGTAGAACCGAATCTCTGGTAAGATTCTTCGAGCGCCTTGACGCTAGGAGTGTCTTCGGGCAAAAGGTGCGATAGGTCTGCATCGAGTTTAAGCCCTGGCTTGAAAAGAATAGGGATTGCACAGAGGAGTGCAAGTAACAGGTAGAATGCAAGAGCCTTGTACTGGTGCCTACAGATAAGTGGAATGTACCAGTTCGAAAAACGTTCTATCAGGCTTTTTTTATTGTTCATCATTGCTCCTATATATCATTAATTCTTGTTGTCAGGCATCAGGTGATTCGTGTGGACGGTGTATTCCCACGCTTTGGCTGCGGCTTGCATTTGTTTTACGATCTTTTGACGTTCGTCAGTTGAAAGGTCAATTGCTTTTCCGGAAGTGTAGCCAGATACCGGTTTGTTCGTATCCCATGAGGGCTCCAACAAAGCTCGATAGGCGATGATTGATGTCGACTTTGAAAATTGCGGGAAAAAGTAAGTCGTGGAATCCTCACGCATGCTCATATCGCCAAATCTAAATGCGAAAACGGGCGTGCTTCTGTTCGAAAGAGACGAATCCTGTTGCAACAAGTTGAATCCCATAAAGTGGTTTGAAATGTTCAAATGGAGGTAGCCCAATATGGAAGGTGCAATGTCGACCTGGGAAACTGGATTTCTGTTTATACTAGGAGCAATGCCCGGACCATTGAACATCAGGGAAATCCAGGTGTTGCCATCCGTGACTTTCCCAAGTTTTTCATTTTGACGGCTATGGGCGTCGTTGGGGAGCGAGTGGTCCCCTGTCAGAACGATTAAGGTCTGGTTTGCACGTGGGCTAATGGCGATTTCGTTCATGATGATGCCAAGAGCGCTATCCATATAGGCTTCGGCACGGATGTAGGCGGAATCGGGATTGCTTGGCTTTGGGCCCATGTCTTCGGGAAGGTCGAAGGATACGTGCATGCTTCGGCTGAGCCAGTGGTAGAACACGGGCTTGTCCTTTGGGCGTTCACGATATCTTTCAACAAAACGGTTGGCGAGGGCGACGTCGTTTTCGTTATCGGGATTGTATTCGTTATAGTCAAACCATTTTTTGAACCAAATGTGACTGTTGTCGAATTTGGGGTCTGATCCGATGAGAACTTCTGTGTAGTATCCTGCGTCAGAAAGAATCTCGGAAATGGAACGCATTCGCAGATTTGGATAGCTGTTTAAGAGGATCCCCTGCGGAAAACTGTAAACACCTTCCATGATCCCGAGCATCCCTTCAATGGACGGGAACCCGACGCTGTGGGCATTGGGGAAGTAGAGGCCGCCTTGGGCTAGCTTGCAAAGATTGGGGAATCGATTGCAGTTGGCTTTAACGCGCATGTCGCTTGTCCAGCCACGCAAACTTTCTATGGTCAGCAAAATGATGTCGGGGCGCTGATCTAGGGAGCGTTGCTTGAATGCATTTAGCGAGTCCGTCTCGTTTTCGACTTCTTTCCAGAAGGGGTATTCTTTAGAAGGAATGCCGCCTAAAGATTGAATGCCTTCGTCGTAATTGTCGCTCTTTTTGCCCATTTCGAAGTTGCTAAGAACATTATCGAGCAATGTGTAGAATACGGGGCGAATCTTGTCCCAACGGCGGGCCGATGGGTTAAACCACGTGTGACTTGTCGAGCCGACAATGGCAAGTGCCAAAAGAACGATGATGTAGATGCGATTTTTTTTAGCGGTGGGAACAAAAATCTTATGGGAAGAAAACTTGAATGAAAGCAGGCATATGCCAACGATTGTAGCAATAGCGATACCCGCAGTCAGTAAAAAGTGGAATGCATCACCTAGAAAAATGGATTTAGACAGCCCAAGGTCTGTTGCTGCAAAAATATAAGTCTGTATATACGAAATAGTCAGTTGCTGGTTTAGCCAGCGCATGATTTCGTCATTGGTACCGCTTAAGATGATGTAAATGCTTGCAATTGCGATGGAGACAATTTTTATGATTTTTGTGCCTTTACCACGCGCAATCAGGGATATTATAGCGAATACAAACGCAATTGAGGTGGTTAGTCCGATTTCGGCGTATAGGGCGTACCAGATAAACCTATTGAAATTTGAAACTAGAGGTCCTCCAAAAGGAGTGTCTAGCATGTAAAGGGAACATAAAAGTGCAAAACGGCCCAAAATAAGGATTAGCGCAAAAACGAACCAATAAAGCGGTGAAATGCAATCAAAAAACCTATTTTTTCCGTTCTTAATCATACCTGTGCAATATAGAATTATTCGAAATCGCTGTCGGCTGTGGTTGGCTGAAAACAGATGATCGGTGGAATCTTTTGGATGGAGTGTAACGAACCTTAGATAAAAATTGTATCTTTTGGGCGTTAAGATTCGGCCAATTATAAATAGATAGATGAATTATGAGTAAGATCAATACAATAGTCGTAGCCGGTGGAACGCATGGCAATGAACGAACAGGGGTGAGTCTGGTCGAAAAGTGGATGGCTCATCCGGAATGCTATAATACGCTTTGTAGAAGCGCCAAGGTAGATGTTGTCCTTGGCAATCCCGAGGCGGTGCGCCTTAATCGACGTTATCGCGATCATGACTTGAATCGCGCTTTTTCGCAGACTTGCCTGGATGTGAGTGTAGAACCTGCGCAGTATGAATTCCGTCGCGCTCGTGAACTCAATAAGATTTATGGACCCAAGGGCGAAAATACACGTACCGACTTGATTCTGGACGTGCACAACACGGGCTCGAACATGGGCTATTGCCTGATTCTTTCGACACGTGATCCGTTTACGATGAAGGCATCGGCAGTGCTCACGCAAGAATTTGAGGACGCTTGGATTTATTACCAGCCCGAAGAACGTAGCGCTTCGCCGTACTTTGGAACGGTCGCCAAGGCGGACGTATGCATTGAAATTGGCCCGCAGCAGCATGGAACGCTGAACGCCGCCATTTTTGAACGCTCCGAGAAGCTCGTGAAACGTTATTTGGAACTTGCCGAGGAATGGAACCGTGGCGAGTTGCAAAAGCGCGCCCCGATTAAGGTTGAAGTTTATACGCAATTACGAGACTTGGGCTACCCGAAGCCGCAGGGTGGTGGTGCCATACAGGCGATGATCCACCCGGAATTGGATGGTCACGATTACCGCGAACTCAGACAAGGCGATAAACTTTTCCGTACGTTTGATGGCAAGGACATCTTGTTCGAGGGCGAATCGGACGGACGCTCGGTCTACCCGATATTCATCAACGAACCTGCGTACTACGAGAAAGACATTGCCATGAGCCTCACGGTGAAAACCGTGGAAGAATGGTAAGTTCGCATTGTCATGCCGGACTCCGTTCTCTTTGACCACTTAGAACTTTGACGCTTTGCGTCAGCATCTTCGGCTCAATCATGACAGTCTGCAAGCAGCCTGTCGCGACACTCGCCTTGAATGCAACTAGCTCTTATGTGGTCATGATCCGCGAATGGGGACGGCATCGCCTTTTATTTAGAATTCGTCATCCTGGAGGGTGCGCAAGCGACCGATAGGATCCAGTGAAGTCTAGTTTTGGATCGTAGATACTTTTCTACATTTATTGCGTAAAAACAGAGGTCTGATATGGCAGAAAACGAAGAAGAATTGAAGTCTATCACGGGCGAAGAAAGCCTGAACAGTTTTATGGAACTCGTGCAGAAGTTGAAGGACGAACCTTGGACTTCCCGTTTGAACGATATTCTGGATGCCTTTGAAGACTTCTTGACGATTCGCCCGGAACCGCCTCAGTCTTGGCAGGACAACTATGCCACTAGCGGTAAAAAGTTTGACTATTACCAGATTGTGCTGCCCGAAGATTTCCAGGACCCGTACGAAGACGATCTTGGAAACATCAACCGTCTGCGTGGTGAATTTGCTCGCGTGCCGAGTACGATGGCTCTTGAACATGAACTCGTGAGCCGCAATTACTTTATTTTTGAAAACGGCCATGCCGAACCGATTCCTGCACCGCGCCCGATTCTGATGCTCGAAAGCAAGGACCGTGCCGATGACGAACAGCCGCAGGAAGGCGATATCACGTGGGATTGCTGCATCTCGATTTTTGCGGATGGTAGCTACGTTGCCTACAATCTCGATCACGATGACGAAGAAGAACTTGGCGAAGATTTCAAGGTCGTCTTTGAAAAGCATATCGATACGCTTTCGAAGTTGCAGCTCGTGATTCCCGTAGAAGGTCGCGATTACGGCATCCTCCGTAGCGACGCATAATCGCTTATCGCGCACTTGTCATCCTGAGCATCGCGAAGGATCCAGTCAAATCTAGAGTTTAAGAATCATCTTTCTCGCTAAGATGATGGTCAAAAGCGAATTTTAATGGAACAATTTGAAACAGAAATTTATCTGCGTTACAAGCAAATTATTGAATCGCAAAAGGCGTGCTCCTTTACATGTCATCCCGGATTAGTTCCGGGATCTCCATTTCTTTGCAAAACTGAATTGTCATCCTGGAGGGCTCTGCCCGATAGGATCCAGGGCGATTCCTGTGCAGTCCCTCGCCGTGTTTACATGGCGGATTTGCTGGACCGTTATGATGTTTTTTGCTTTGACGGCTACGGCACACTCTACAATCGCGATAGATTTGTTTATCCCGGCGCTATGGAATGGTTCCAGATGCTTCGCCGTGCTGGTAAAATCCTCCGCTTGGTGACAAATGCCGCTTCCGATGTGGATGGCGTCTTGGCTCGTGCTGCAGAAAAGCGTGGCTTTGACTTTTCGACGGAAGAAACGATTTCGTCGGGAAGCTTGCTGCCGAAACTCGTGGAACGTCTGCGTTCGGGTATCGCGAAAAATACGGCTGCCGGAATTGTGAACGAAACTGCGGGTGGAATTTTCGCGAAACCGCTTGAATTGCGCGAAGTCTATTACATTGGCCGCGAGACTGGCAAGAATGTTTTGGAAGCCTGCGGAATTACTGCAGTTGCGATGGATGCAGAACCTGCCGAGCCGATAGTCGCGATTTCTTCGGCAAAAGATACGCCAGAAACTTATGCGCGTGCGGTCAAGATTTTGCAGAAGCCGGGTGCAATCCTTCTTGTGCTGAATTCGGATGCTTGGGCTCCGAAAGCCCCTGATGAAAATGGCGAGACTGAACGCGAGCCTGTTTCGGGCGCACTCTCGGAACGTTTGCGCCGTGATTCCATGTGCGACGCTAATGGGGGAATGGGTTGCGAAACTTATTACTTGGGCAAGCCTTTCCCGCAAATTTGGGAACGTGTTAAAGCATCGATCCCGGCGGGCTCTCGCGTGCTGATGATTGGCGATACGCTTGGAACGGACGTGTATGGTGCGAAAATTGCGGGCTTTGATTCGGCGCTTGTTGTCGGTCGAAATGTTCCTGCCGCAGAATTAGATGCAGATGAAGCTGCGCTTGGAATCCGCCCGGATTATTATTTGGAACCGTAAAATAAAAGAACCAAGCTTGCGCATTTATTTTATCACAAAAAATTCGCCCATCGTTTCTTTATAGATGTTTCCGTAATTTTTTACGTTATACAGTTGTACGTGAGAACCTGAAATCTTACTTGCAATCTCGATATACATATCTCTTAAGGAGGCGTCGGGCGCTTCATTCAATAGCTCCGTAAAGCCACGAGTAAAACTGTTAGTCAAGTAGACTCCCATTTCTTCGTTTCGTTCATCGGCCTTGCTTGTTTCATAAGGTGATGCCGCAGTCAAAAAAATGATACCAGGGAGCTTTGCTTGTTCCGCTGTTTCTCCGAGACCTCCACTATAGCAGGCTTCTACGGCAACTAGTACCTTGCGGTGCGGAATCTGTTTTATCAGAGAAATAATCTGTTCGTAACTGATTTTATTTTTGCCATATTCCAAATAACCAGGAATTCCGTGTCCACTCCAGAATACAAAAACATTGTCAGTTGATTTGGCCTGAATTACCTTGGGTAAACTTTTGCTTGATTTCCCTGTTAGAACATCCTTCATTTTTTGTGGATCAAGTGAACTTAATTTGTAATCAATCACGTTGGGCTCATACACGTTGCCGCCATCTAAGCGGACAAATAATTCTCCGGGGTAGGGGTTCTGTTCATGATTCACAAGATCGTCTTCGGCAATCACGATAATGTGGTCATCATCGTAACCCATTTTTTTGAGTTTTTGGTAAAAGGCAAAGATGTCTGCTTGGAAACGGTAATTCGCCCAGCCAGAAGATGCCGCCACCAAAAGCGCCCAGCGTTTTGAAACATCTGCATAAGAAATATTCGTATCCGCATTATTGAAAAAACTCGTATCCACATTGGCTTTAAAAATTTCCAGCCAATTGTCCTGCGGATTCACCGAATGCTTTGAATTATCGTTGCTGGTAAAATCATTTGTCACATATTTATGATTAGCAATATTCCACCCACGATATACGGAACCGCTTACGCTGTTGTCCCTATTTTGGAAAGTCCATGAACTTGACACACCCGCTAAATCAGGCAAGTGGCCGTTTTGCAGCGCCAAGAAGTTTTCCTGCATTCCTGCAACCATCCAATCGCCACCGACACCATCTCTTCCTTCTAGCACCGCTCTAATGGATTCGTTCAACTCTAGACCCGACGAAATGGAATAAGAAGCTGCATATGCTAAGATATACAGGGCGTCAAAGAAATGAGCCTCGCCATTGAGGATTCCTTCGTTGAAGTGTTCATGATAAGCTTGAGCAAAACCCGATTCGGGCCTTGCATATAAATCAAAACCACGGTAAAAATCATAGTGAAGTTTATTCACGATAGAATCTGAGACGAAGTTGCTGGAACATATCATGCGAATTCCTCCGTGTGAATCCACATTTTGTCGATATAGTTCATCATCGAGGGCTAGTGCCATTTTGTCATTGTAAGGCTCGAACAGCAGAACGCTGTACTGGTTTTTACGGTCCAGATATTTTTGCACAAGCGTTCTCAATTCAGTCTCGTCATTATAAAGGAAAATCCTATCAATTTTCAAGTCAAATTCTTCGGCCATAAAGCCAAGCCAGTCCACATAAGAACTGACAAGGTTCCCGTTCAATTCGCTAGAGGGCGCCAAAAGAGTAAGCTCTATTTTTTCTGCAAACGCACCTATTGAAAAGCTCGCCAAATGCGAGAATGCCGATTCTATCAGCATAAAATCATTTTCGACTAAGTTCCACAGGTTCGGCATATTGGCAAAGGTTCGCTGGTATTCCACATTCGAGGACTTCGGTGATAGAATCGGTTTTGTACTTTGTTTCAAAAGTTCCGCCATGCGGTACGCCTTGTCCGATTGCGTAGGGCCAACAATGGCCACATAGTCCGTGTCGTGCGCAATCTTTTCCATGTAGGAGTCGATATCGGCATCATCCTGGTTTTTAAATTCCAGCTGTAGTTTTACTTTTTGGTCAAGTCCAGCCTGAGCTTTGTCAATATTTTCCAAAGCCCACTTGGCGCAGCGTTTCCAGCGGGGCATTTCAGAAGTCGTAGCCATGACGGCGACTTTAAACTTTTGCGTATTGACATCGGACTTGGCCGAGGATGAATTGTCGGAGCACGCACAAAGACAAAGCAATGTAACAAACAATAACGAAAGAAGACTATTTCTTGGCATGGCGAGCCTCCTCGCTAACAGCTTCATCATAATACTTGTCATGGCGGGCTTCAAAGTTTTTCGTATCGCCAAAATTTTTGTTGAATACAATCGCCGTGGCGCCATCCCCCAGGCCCAAAGAACGGAAACGTGGCCATTCCTTACCCGAAAGCCATTCTTCCAGATAGCGCACCACGATTTCCTTGATGGAAATCGTCAGCGTAAAAGGCACCTTGGGCAAAACCCCGCTCTGGTCAACATCCATTCCAATCATGAAATGACCCGTATTCGGTAAATCAATCATTGCACGGCGCGCCCCCTTGATGGCTCCCCCTAGCAGCGGAAATATGGCTGAAGGTCTATCAGCGTCTAGAAAAAAATTCAGGACCGAGTATGTTGCCATGTAGGCGAATTCGATGTTGTTAAAAGCTGCTTCGTCATTTTCTGTTTCTGACACATAAACCAGCTGTAGCGAATCTTTCACCGTCTTATGTGCTTCATAACCTTTCTTAAAGCCGTTTATGGATGTTTCGAGGGTCGCAAATCCAGGAGCCGCCGCCAAAATGAGACATGGGTTTATGCCTAAAATCGCACCGGACAAGTAACTAGCCCCGTAGCGGTCGATAGAAAAGGAATAGACGTTTTGCGGGAGTTTCGCAGAATCGGCTTCAAATAGTAAGATTTTGTTTCCATCCCCCGTAAAGTGGGCGTTGAGCTTTTGCGCTAACCCCATGTATTCCGAAGAAGCTAATATGAGCAGCGAGGAATCTGTATCGGCATTTTTTTTGAGCCACGATTTTACAAGAGAGTCTGCTTCGTCTATGGATTCTGGCTGTACCAAGTGAAATGGAACCCCTTGATCTTCGTAGAGCCTAAAAAGTCCTGCCAATATCTGGTCATTGTAGCTGTTGTCGCCTATACCGTTGATGCTTGCAACCAACGTGATATTTGCTATTCCCGAATAGTTTTCGGAAACGCCAACAGATTCGCTGTCGGAACAAGCGAATAAAAAAAGCAAAAATGATCCTAAGAAAAATCTAAATATCATTGTCATGAAATGAAGAAATATTCCCCCAAACTGGGGGAATGTTTAGGTCAGTTAAGTTTGTTGTAGACGGTTTTATTTGAGGACTATGACATCGAAGTCAGACAAAATTTTGGAGCTTTCCATGTATTCTTTGAGCTTCTTCTTACGGGTTACGGCTTCTTTACCGAGACTTTCGTCAATCAACTCGTATAGCGGCATCAGACTGCTGCCAGAGAAATCGACCAGTGTTGCATTTTCTGCGAGGGTAGATTTCCAAGCATTCACATCATCCTTCTTCAGAATTTTGGAATCTGTAATCTTCAACGCCTTCTCGGCATCACCACCGGATACGGTCACTTTAAGGTTCAGCTCATCATATTCTTCTTCGTAGCTGGTATATACTTCTTCATCTATGTAAGCCGCTTTATTAAATGTATATCCATATACCGCTTTTAGATAATCCATGAGTTCGAATTCATAGGATTGCTTCGACGCCATAGCTTGACGGATTCGGCCGCCTAGTGTAGCGCCCAACACGACGTGGGTTCCGTAACGTTGGATCAATTTCTTGAAACCGGTGTTATCGCTCGGGTATTTTGAGTCTAAGCCGTTAATGGCTGCGTAGGCTGATTTTTTCATATTAGATGATATGGCATCATCTAATTCGCTTTCTTCAAAGTCGACCGTCTTTACGGTTACATTGGCATAGGATACGGCAATTTCAGCGAATGTATTTTCATAGGTCCAATCGGTAAACGCCTCTGTGTATTCGCCATAGAACCAGCCCTTATCTACACTGATTCCGGCCAATTCATCAAGCCATTCTTCATATTCTGCAAAGACCGAACCGGACCATTTATAGAATTCAACATCGACTTTGGTGGGGCTTGACGAGATTACCTCATCCTCGATCAAGGTCTTGGTATCAAAGATTTCTGCCTTGAGCGAACTGTAATCGGCGTAACTACCTGTAAGTGCATCGTAGCCATAACCAACGGCATAGATTTTGTTCGATTGCGACAACTCGCTAGCATTGTCAGCATAGTCGCCACTATACTTCTGCACTACAGTAATTGTCTTGTTCAGGGATGTGTCTTCAGGGAACTCTATGCGCAGGTTACCTGTAAAACGTTCATCCATATCGTTTGTGGTCAAGCGGACCTTCACGGTTGCATCGCCTTCGCCCGAAGTCGGACTAATGGACTGGATGAAGTTCGTTTTGTCTTCGATTTTCCATTTGCCGTCGGCCTCGATTTTGAAATCGTAGGTGCTGTCCGTCATGTCGAACTTCAATGTGTCGCTGACGGTCTTTCCTAGGACTTCAACTGAAATGGAGTGCTTGATTCCGCCACTAGGGGAGTCGGAGTCGGAACATGCGACAAGACCTGCGGTCATTGCGCATATGAGAGAAAATTCTACAGAGAATTTCTGAGTTTTTGAGTAATTCATGATTTCCCTCCTTCTTAAGAAAGGTTTTTTGGCGCTTGTGCGCTTTCTGATTGTAAAATATTTTTTTTGATAAGAAAGTCAATAATAATTGTAATAAAATCGTATCAAAATTTGAATATTCCAAGTTGGAGCATTTTGGGAAAAAAAGAGGTTGCGCCTTGTTTCTCTTATTTCGAGCGGGAATAGCGTGCAAAACGAGTGTTGCAAAATTATGCTTGCATAATTTTATAACCGAGTGCAGCCGCGGACGCCGTAGGCGTCAACAGGGTTTGATTCGTCGTCAGTCTCCGCTAACGCGGCTGACTCCTCACCCTAACGGGCTTATCGCTTGCGCGATAATTCCAAAATTCGCTCTTCGGACTTCGTCCATGACCGAATTTTGTCGAACCCTCTTCTCGGGTTCTCAACCTATATTTACCATATAAAAAAAGAAAAACCACCTGATAGGTGGTTTCTCTTTTTTCGAGCGGGAAAAGGGTCTCGAACCCTCGACATCGACCTTGGGAAGGTCGCGCTCTACCAACTGAGCTACTCCCGCATGGGTAGTCTTAATTTAGTAAAATTAGGGGGCTTGTAAAGGGATGCCTTCTTTTTTTCTATTATTGAAATATGCAAAAACTTAAGTTTAAATCTGTTTGTGGCGTAGTGGCGCTTGTTTGTCTTGTGGCGACGAATCTTGTTTGGGGCGAAGGTGAAAAGCGTGGCTTTTTTGATAGCTTCGCAAATTTCTTTACGCCGAGTGGTTCTGTGAAGGGCGAAGGCCCTGTGTATGATGAACTCAGGGGCGTTGAATCGCAAATCGATAAGATTGAAGTTCAGTATTCTAGAGAACGCCGTCCGGGCAACAAGACGCGTTATCGCAAGCAGTTGGATAGCCTCCGCAATGTCCGTGATTCGTTGATTACGGTGATTGAAAAAATGCCAACGTCATCAGCTGTGGTTGCAACATCTTCGAGTGCAAAAATCGCTCAATCAAGTGCAGCGCAGTATAGCTCTAGTGTGGTTAAGTCGAGTTCCTCGTATGCAATTTCTTCGTCTGCGGCGGTTCCCGCAAGCAGTGCTGTAAATGTTGTTTGCTCTCGCGATACGGTCTTTGTTCATGATACGCTTGTCGTGCGTGATACAGTCGTGATTCACGATACGTTATATGTTGTTTTGGCGAATAAGCCCGAAGCAACGCCCAAAGCATCTCCGAACAAAGCGAAAAAGAAAGCCGATAAAGCTTCGGAAAAGTAACTGAAAAAAATGCGCGGCTTTTCAGTCTGTCACCCCGCACTTGTTGCGGGGTCGCCTTTTTATTGAAAATGCGCGGCTTTTCGGCCGCGCTTTTCTGTACTCGTCATCCTGAACCCTGTAAGGGTGATATATGAAACTAGGCACATTAGTGCCTTAGTTGAATTAGGTTCGAAGGAGCAGAATCCAGTAATTTCTTGTCGTTGCGTTATTCCTTAATCGTATATCCCGAGCGGAAGTTTTCGATCAAGCAACTGCTGATGCTCACGCTCGTGTCGTATTCGGGAATGTCCTCGCGTTTGACCCAAGTGGCGCAAGCGAGTTCCGCCTCTTGCATGTGAATGGTTGAATCGCCATCAAGTTCGGCTGTGTAGCCCGAGATGAGCGATTCCGAGAACGGCCACGGCTGGCTGCCAAAGTACTTGATATTCTTCACGCGGACGCCCGCTTCTTCAAGAACTTCGCGCTTGACTGCCTGTTCGAGCGATTCGCCAATTTCCACAAATCCCGAAATGAGGAACATGCGCGTCTTGTCCGGATTGTCCAAATTGCGTGCCATCAAAAGCTCATTGCCGTTGCGAACAGCGACAATCACGACCGGCGAAATCTTGGGGTAGACAGTGTTCTTGCAGCTCGGGCAAATCATGGAGCGTTCCTTGATTCCTCGCTTCATGAGGCATCCGCATTTACCACAGAACTTGTTCAAACTTTCCCACTTGGCGATGTGTGCGGAAGTTGCACCGCCGAGGCGTTCCAAATGATTTTCGAGCGTTCGGAATGTGCGGTTGCCACGAAACTCGTAACCTTCCGGAATTTCAGGCAAGTTTGAATTGCACAAGAAATAAGCGTCACCGTCGATGCTGATCAAGTAATGACATTCGCATTTAGGGAAGTCGCGCACTCGTGGTATTTCGTAAACATCTTCACCCGCTTTCTTGAAAAGCGTTTGCTCGCCATTGAAAATAATCAAGTAATCGGTGGGCTTGGGTTCAATGGTCTTAAATTCGTTATTCAGCTTGTGCGGTGCAATTTCGTGAATCATAGGATAGTCAATAGTTATTGGTTGTTGTTCGTCATGGCGGACAAAATTTGCCATCTATTTTTTCTTGAAGAATTTTTTAGCGGTTGAAACGCCGACAAAAGAGAATAAAATTCGTCCAATCATTTGGGTGGCGCTTGTAACCTGCGGGTAAATGTTGCGAGCGTTTTTGACAATCCACGGGAACCATAGAGGCGATAAAAACGCATGGCTAAAGCGCAATTTCATGAATTGAATGAACTTGTCCAAGAATCGGCGGCTCTCGTCTGGCAACTTTTCGAAAATGTCCGAGCCTCTTACAGCCTTTGCCCATTGCAAATTCGTCTGGAGTTTTTCGCTCCATGTCTTGTTGCCTTCGCCGATGGCGTTGCTCTCATGAATGCGGTATTGAATAACTTTATCTGCAATAGCGCGGTAGCCGTTTTCTACAGTGGCGCAAAGTGTAATCCATTGATCGTGTACAGGCACGTCTTGCGGAATCGGGAGCACTGTCTTCAAAAGCCTTGCCTTGAAAGCAACCATACAACCGGTTACATTCGTGTAGCCTGTAAGAAGCGCTTGTTGGCTCAAGTGCTCAACAATGCACGCCTTCTTTCGCCAAGATGAATCTGTGACGACTCCTTCTCCATCAATAATTTCGGCATCGCCAAAAATCATGGATTTGTCGCCAATCTTCTGGCTCATAACTTCTAATTTATTCGGGAGCCAAATATCATCTTGGTCGGCAAGGAAAATCAAATCATCGTCAGCGAGTAATTCGCTTGCTTTTTCCAATGCCGTTGAAAATGATGCTCGATGCCCTCTGTTCTTCTCAAACTTTGTGATTTCTAGCGGGAGCTTGTCTTTGTAACGTTCCAAGATTTCGCATGTAGAATCTTTGGAACCGTCATCCACTGCAATTATAACATCGGCAGGTCTCGTCTGCGCAACCAAAGAATCGAGCATCTGCGCGAGATACTTTTCGCCGTTATAAGTCGCCAGTGTAATGCAAATTTTCATGCTCAACACCTAACGCCAAAGGATGTGCCACGCGAGGTAAGCGCGGTATGCAATTCTAAAATAAAGGCTGTTCGTGCTCTTGCCGCCCGTGAACGAGACTGTGTTTTCGTGACGGCGGTAAAGCTGCAAAACTTCGTCCTGGTAGCCGCACTTGAAATGCTTTTGTGCGTAATACGAGACCCACAAATCGTGTGCGACGACTTTTGGCGGGAACGGCATGCAAGCGTCTTTCACTTGTTTAGTAAAGCACATGCAAGCGCCAAGCCAGCAATTGTTGATGATGTTTCGCAAAAGTGATTTCTTCATCGGCCATTTTTCGTCGTAATGGCGTTCCTTGATCACGTTCAAGTTGGCGTCGACGAGCGAGCAGTTGCAAAGAATTGTGTCGTAGCCGCCTTCTGTGAGGAACTTTTCCATCTTGTCGAGCTTGCCCGGCAACCAGACGTCATCCTGGTCGGCAAAGTAAATCAAGTCGCCTGTGGCCTGTCGCATGGCGTTTTCGAAGTTGTGTGCAACGCCGTGATTCTCGTTGTGGAAAATCTTGATTCGCGAATCGTTGTAGCTCTGGACGATTTTCAATGTGTCGTCTTTCGAAGCGTCGTCAGAAACGATGAGCTCGTCATCTTCCCTAAGCTGCGGAATAATGCTGTCCAGCTGTTCCTTGATGTATTTGGCGCCGTTGTAGGTCGCCATGCAAATGCTTCTTCTCATACCTAGAACCAACTATACAAAATTTTGTACATCAAGAACTTTAAGTACGATAATCCGAAATCCTTGTGGAGCAATTTTGCGACTTGGAAGAACTGTTTTTGCCCTGTGCGGGCGATGGCACGTGCAAAAAATCCTTTGCGAGCTTGCTCTGCGCCAAGCGTGTTGCTGGTATGCTGGCGGTAAAGTATCGTCGCGTCATCGAGAATCGAGATGACTCCGCCTTTGAAGTGGACGCAAAGGGCTACCCATTCATCGTGCATGGTTGCGCGAGGAGACATTGGGAGTGCTGCCAATTTTGCGGCGTGGTTGAACATCATTGTGCAACCGGTGACCACGTGACGCACACAAATTAATTCCGGGTGCTTGCGGAAAACGTCAATTTTCAAATCTTCGTTGAACGATTCTTTGATGGGGGAGAGCTGCTCATCGACAACTTTTAAATCCGTCGCAACAAGAACTGGCGCGGTCCCTTCGACTTCCTTCATCCGAGCAAATGTCTTTTCGATTTTCTCCGGCAACCAAATATCGTCCTGGTCGCAGAACATGTAATACTCGGAATCCACATTTTCGAGCAAATACATAAAAGACTTCGCCGCACCCCTGTGCTTTTGCGAGTCTTTCAAAATTGTAACCCTATCGGGATACATTTCGCGAAATTGCCCGACGATTTTCATCGTATCGTCCGAGGAACCGTCATCACGAACATACAAATGGAACTGTTTACAAAATTGCTGGAACAGAGAATCAAGCTGTTCCCTGATGTACTTGCCGCCATTGTACGTAGCAAGCAAAACCGCAATCTTGTAATTGTTTTGGAGCATCCTATTCCAGATACGTGTACCCGTAAAGTCCGGAACGATAGATGTTCAAGAATTCCTTGCCTTCTTGAAGCGTAATCTTTCCTTCCTTCACAGAGCGCGTGACCCAGTTTTCCATGTTGCGGACAAGAGCCTTGTCGCTGAAGTTCACGTAGTCGAGCACGTCTTCCACGGATTCACCGTCAATCACTTTGTCAATATCGTAGCCGCCCTTGTCGTTGCAGACAATATGCACAGCGTTCGTATCGCCAAAGAGGTTGTGGAGGTCACCGAGGATTTCCTGGTATGCACCGACGAGGTAAACCGCGATAAAGTACGGTTCGTCCTTCTTGATCGGGTGGAGAGGAATGGTGCGTGCCACTTCGCCACCGCGAACGAACATGTCAATCTTGCCATCGCTATCGCAAGTCACGTCCTGAATCGTCGTCTCAATCGTCGGCTCTTCGTCCAAACGCTGGATCGGCATAATCGGGAACACCTGATCCACGCCCCAGCTGTCCGGGAGGCTCTGGAAAAGGCTGAAGTTGCAGAAGTACTTTTCGGCAAGCAAGCGTGGAAGTTCGCTCAATTCATAAGGCGGATGGCGCAAGTCTCGTGCGAGCAAGTCCACCTTGCGGGCGATGCTCCAGAACAAACGTTCGCTCATAGCGCGCGTCTGCAAATCCACGTCGCCCATCTTGAAACCGCTCAAGGTGTCGTCGTTAATCTGCATGGCATCGTGCCAGCTTTCGAGCAAGTTCTTCGGAGAAAGGCTCTTGTAAATGCCGTACAAGTCTTTCAACGCTTCCGGAGCGTCATCGCTGATTTCATGAACGCTTTCGTCAAAGAATGCCTGGCCAGCCGTTTCGAGCACGTTGAACACCAAGATGGAATGGTGAGCCGAAAGTGCACGGCCCGATTCCGCAATGATATTCGGGTGAGGAACATCGGCGTTTTCGCATGCTTCGAACATCGCGTACACAACGTCGTTTGCGTATTCCTGGATGGAATAGTTCACGGAGCTTGCGTTAGAACTGCGCGTGCCATCGTAATCGACGCCCAAGCCGCCGCCCACGTCCACGAATTCAAGGCCCATGCCCATCTTTCTAATTTGAACGTAGAACTGCGACACTTCGCGGAGTCCATTCTTGATATGGCGAATGTTCGTAATCTGGCTACCCAAGTGGAAGTGGATGAGCTTCATGCAGTCTTCCATCTTCTCTTCTTTGATGTAGTCGAGAGCTTCCAAAAGTTCAGAACTGTTCAGACCGAACTTGCTGTGGTATCCGCCGGATTCTTCCCACTTGCCGCTACCGGAGCTTGCAAGCTTGATGCGAATACCGATGTTCGGGCGCACGCCGATTCGACGAGACAAGTCAACAACCAAGTGAAGCTCGTTCATCTTTTCGACGACAATGAAAATCTTCTTGCCCATCTTCTGTGCGAGGAGAGCAAGCTCGATAAAGTCTTCGTCCTTGTAGCCGTTGCAGATAATCAACGCGTCCGGATTTTCCATGTTCGCAAGCACCGCGTGGAGTTCCGGCTTGGAACCTGCCTCGAGGCCGATGTTGAACTTGGAACCGTGACTCACCACTTCTTCCAAGACTGCACGCTGCTGGTTCACCTTGATCGGGAAGATGCTGTAATGGCCACCCTTGTAGCCATATTCAGTCGTCGCCTTCGTGAAGCACTCGTGAATCTTTTCGATGCGGCTGTCCAGAATATCCGGGAAGCGCAACAACACAGGAGTCGAAACATCGCGCAAGGAAAGTTCCTGCACGAGCTCGTAAAGGTCGATGCTCGGACCGCCGTTCTTGATTGGCGAAACCGTCGCATGACCCTTGTCGTTAATGTCAAAGTAACTTACGCCCCAGCCCTTTACATTGTAAAGATCTCGGGAATCGTCAATGCGCCATTTTTTCATTGCCTAGTCCACAAGTACCGGGTTGAAATCTTCGTTCCACGGGAGACCGTACTTCGTGAGGGCTTCCATGAACGGATCCGGATCGAACTCTTCGACCGTATGCACACCCGGCTTGTTCCACTTGCCCGTGAGCACCATCATGGCACCGCACATGGCTGGAACGCCAGTCGTGTAGGCGATAGCCTGGCTGCCGAGTTCCTTGTAGCATTCCTGGTGGTCGCAAACATTGTACAGATAGTAAGTCTTCGGCTTGCCATCCTTAGTACCCTTGAAAATGCAACCGATGTTCGTCTTGCCCACCGTGCGAGGACCGAGGCTTGCCGGGTCCGGGAGGAGAGCCTTGAGAAACTGGATAGGAACAATGTCCTGACCCTGGAACTTGATCGGCTGCGTGCTGAGCATGCCCACGTCTTCGAGGCAACGCATGTGGTCGAGGTAGCTCTGGCCAAACGTCATGAAGAAGCGGATGCGCTTGATTCCCGGAATGTTCTGGGCGAGAGATTCAATTTCTTCGTGGTGGAGGAGGTACATGTCCTTCTTGCCGACCTGTGCGAAGTTGTATTCACGCTTGATGCTCATGGCCGGGATTTCAACCCAATGGCCCTTGCCGTTCTCGTCCGTGTCCCAGTAGCTGCCCGGAGCAGAAACTTCGCGGAGGTTGATTTCCGGGTTGAAGTTCGTTGCGAACTTGTAGCCGTGATCGCCGCCATTGCAGTCGAGAATGTCGATTTCTTCAATCGTATCGAACTGGTGCTTCAAGGCGTAGGCGCAGTATGCCTGAGAAACACCCGGGTCAAAGCCGGAACCCAACAATGCCGTGAGACCAGCCTTTTCAAACTTTTCTTTGTAAGCCCACTGCCAGCTGTAATCGAAGTAGGCGCTAAAACCCTTTTCCTTGCAGCGCTTGTCGTAGACCTTGCGCCATTCCGGATCGTCGATATTTTCCGGCTCGTAGTTAGCCGTATCCATGTAGTTCACGCCACATTCAAGGCATGCATCCATGATGGCCAAGTCCTGGTAGGGGAGAGCGATATTCATCACCAGGTCCGGCTTGTATTGCTTAATGAGAGCAGAGACGTTCTCGGCCTTGTCAGCGTCCACGGCGGCAGTCGTGATGACCGTCTTCGTATTCGGGCGGAGTTCCTGAGCCAACTTCTCGCAATTTTCGCGATGACGGCTGGCGATGCAGATTTCGCTAAAAACTTCGCTGCAGGTGCAGCACTTCTTGATAGCAACTGTGGCAACGGCGCCACAACCGATAATCAATGCTCTTGCCATTTTTTGTTTGTTCCTCATTTGTTGAGAGTTAATCCATCGGGATGGCGATCCCGGTAGAGAATGTTACTATGGAAAATGTAGTAAAAGACGAGTGCTGCATCTCGTCATTCTGAGGGCAAAGCCCGAAGAATCCAGTCAAGTTTCATGAATGCGCTTCGATTGCGTCATGGGGGCTTTAGCCCAATCCAGTCAAGTTTCAAAAACGCGCATCGACAGCGTCATTCTGGAGCGACTGTAAGGAGCGATAGAATCCAGTAAAGTCTTGCCATTGGGGCGTTCCCTTGCCCACGGGCAAGGTCGGGCTATATTCTAGGGGCAACCGCCTTCGCTACGCTCGCCGCTCACCTCCTAGAACGGAGCCTTGCTTGTGCAAGTCTCCGCCACACCGTGGTCACTATCCCTAACGCAATTTATCTGTATAAAACAACTACAAATATTCAAATTTGTAGTCGTTTCTTTAAAAACTTTTCAATCAAATTCGGAATATCTAAACATTTTCCGTATTTCGTTGAAATTTTACCATAGATGAACTAAATAAAAATCCACGGCTTTATCACCGTGGACATTTTCAAATGGACTGTTTAGCGTTGCGCTCTACGCTTTTGGATTTCGTCTAGCGGAACGCCCGAAATGCTAGAGATGTCTTCATCAGTTAATTTGCCATTGGCAAACATGGCATCGATCCAGTCACGATCACGTTGAGCAATCTTTTCCGCCATTTCTTCTTCTTCGACTTCGGCAATGGACTTGTATCCATAAACTTCGCTGCATTTCTTGAAATCCATTTTGAACTGCTCCTTGGCATCGCCTTTAAAATACCTCTGTAAATATATAAATGCTAGGTTAAGAAAGCCATCCCCCCAAAATTGTGATCCCCACTACTCCCATTCCTAACAAAAAATGGTATTTTAAAAAGACCTCACGATAACCTCCAACGATTAAGGAATTTGGCTATGCTTCAGAAATTGTGGAACAAATGCAAAAAATGCGGCTGCGATAAAGCCGCGGATTCTGAAAAATTTTGCGAATCTTGTAGCGAAAAACGTCGCGAATTTTGGAGCGATATCAAGAAAATTGTGGGTGTAGGCGGTGCCGCCTTTTTAGTGCTTATCGCCGGTGGCAAAATGACGAAAAAATCCTAAATTCATTCTTCGGAATATGAATAAGTACGCGTTCTTCTTGCTTTGCGCTTCTGCTGCTTTTGCTCAAACAGCGGATACGGTCTCGTTTGTCAACTTCGAAAATCGCGAAGTTGGCGTTTACGGCAATGCTGAGGCTAAGGAAGATTTCAAGCGCAACACCACGGATAAAAGCTGGTGGTATGCGATGGACAAGAACAACGGCAAAAATTCCATGATTGTCTATGACGGCGAGGCGCATGGCAATGTGTTGCAACTCAAGTACCCCAAGGGCTGCGTTGGTCCGAATGACAATGATACTCCCGCGTGTGCGGCACAAATCATCCAGCCACTTGTGAAAACTGCCGATACGATGTGGAGTGCGTACGATATTTTCTTCGAGGAAGGTTTTGAATTCCAGTTGGGAGGTAAGCTTCCGGGGCTATGTGGCGGTAAGTGCTACACGGGGAACGCGATGCCCGAAACGGGGGATGGCTGGAGTGCGCGAATTATGTGGCGCAAGGGCGGGAACGCTGTTCAGCTGATTTACTTCATGGGGCAACATTCTGAATACGGCGATGATTTCAAGTGGGATTTCGGCGGTAAAAATCCGCAGGCGCAATTTACCGTGGGCAAGTGGCACCGCATTGTAAATAAAGTCTCAATGAACTCCGTGTCGGCCCCCGGAAAAGGCGACAAGAACGGTCGCGTGCAGGCGTGGCTTGATGGCGAGCTTGTGCTGGATGTCGATACGCTCAGACTCCGCGATTATGATACTTTGCATGTCGATAAGTTCTATCTTTCCACGTTCCATGGCGGGAGTAGTGCTGAATGGGCTCCGACACACGATAATTTTATCCGATTTGACAACTTTACTGTTTCGACCGATTCTATCGCTGTGTCGCTTGACAACGCGGGCGGTGTTGGCTTGAATAAACGTTTATGGCGAGAAAATCGCCGTTCAGTCTCAAAGCCTATTGAAATTTATCGTGTTAACGGCTCGCGAATTGGTCGTGGCCTACACACTGAATCCAAAACGCAGCCGATCAAGAACGGCAGACTCGTAAAAGTTGTGCAATAAAAAACACCGGATTTCTCCGGTGCCTGTATTGTAAATTTAACTGTGACGAGTTGCGCGGCATCTTGCTGCGACACTCGGCTCTTAGTAGTTTTCTTCGTGGACTTCGAAGTAGGCTTGCGGGTGAGCGCAAACGGGGCAGACTTCCGGGGCCTTTGTGCCGACCACGATGTGTCCGCAGTTGCGGCATTCCCAAACCTTGACTTCGCTCTTTTCGAAGACCTTGGCGGTTTCCACGTTCTTGAGGAGGGCGCGGTAGCGTTCTTCGTGCATCTTTTCGATGGCGGCGACCATGCGGAACTTCTTGGCGAGAGCGGTGAAGCCTTCTTCTTCGGCGGTTTTCGCGAAGCCTTCGTACATGTCGGTCCATTCGTAGTTTTCGCCTTCGGCGGCAGCCTTCAGGTTCTGGGCGGTGTCGCCGATGCCTTCGAGTTCCTTGAACCAAAGCTTGGCGTGTTCCTTTTCGTTGTCAGCGGTTTTTTGGAACAATGCAGCGATCTGTTCAAAACCGTCCTTTTTGGCGCGGCTTGCAAAGTAGGTGTACTTGTTGCGGGCTTGGGATTCGCCTGCGAAAGCTGCTTCCAAATTCTTTTCGGTTTGGGTACCAGCGTATTTATTTGCCATAATAAACTTCCTCGTTGATAGGTTTACTTTAATATACACTCATTTTGTTGCGGTGTGGAAACTTTTGTGACACATTTTTGTAATAAGTTGGAGTAAGCTGTTTGGGTTTAATGATACGTTGTGTATCTTTTAGATTTTAAAATTGAAAAATATTTATAAAAATCATTAAAAATTTGCAATTTTCTTTAATTTTGTATCATTTTTAATATTGCGTGCAGTTCGCTAGAAACTTAAATTTATACATGTAAGAACGAATGTTATAACCAATGACTATTGACTAATAACTAAAGACTGCTTATGAAACCGATAACAGAATATAAGGATTACCGCCTGTACATGCAGGACTTTTACGAAGAGCGTAAAAGGACGAGCGCATTTTCGTGGCGTGAGTTTTCCAAGCTGGCGGGGTTCAAGTCGCCGGTTTACCTAAAGCTTGTTTGCGAAGGCAAGAGCAGCTTGAGTTTCGTCAAGATGGAACAGGTCGCACATGCGATGGGGCTTGCGGGGCACGAGTTTGCTTACTTCACACAAATGGTCAAGTTCGGCAATGCAACGAAGGACTCCGTGAAAAAAGAGGCGCTTCTTGAAATGCAGAAGATTGCTCGCGAGCATCAAGTGCGCGTTGTCGATGCGGAATCTTTTGAATTCTATGAATCGTGGAAAAATCCGACGATTCGCGAACTCGCTCCGATGATGCCTGGAAAGCGCCCGCTCGAAATGGCGAAAACTTGCCATCAGGTGATTTCGGCAGAACAGGTACGTGACTCGCTGGCATTCCTGGTGCAGACGGGGTTTCTCAAGCGCGAGGCGGAACATACTTATGTGCAGACGGAAAAGACTGTCATCGGCACAAAAGAATCGCTTCCCATTGCGGTTCGCGGCATGCACAAAGAAATGGCATCGCTTGCGAGAACGGCTATCGACAAGTTCCCGATTGAAGAACGTCATTTCACGGGTGCAACGCTTGGGCTTTGCGAAGAAGCCTACGCCCGCATTTCGCAGGAGCTGGACGCGTTTGTACGCAAGGTGGCAAACATCGCTGCCGAATATGAAAACATCAACCAAGTTTATCGACTGAATCTTCAGTTGTTTCCTTTAACAAAAAAGGTCGAGGAGGAGTCTCATGAATAACGTAATTAAATTCACCATGGTGGCGAGTGTTCTCGCTCTATTGGGCTGTACCGACAACAATGTCAGCGGAGCTGCGATTGAGGATAATGCTGTTGCTCAAAACAGCAGTTCGTCGAAAGCAAACGGCAGTAGCAATTCGATGAATGGACCTTCTCAGATTGTCTTTTCCACCAAAGCGACAAAGGTGATGAATGTCGACAATGTCGATATTTCTGTCTATGGCGAAGAAAATGGTGCTGAGGCCGCTTGTACGGCAGATGAAAAATCTTATGAGGCAAAACTCAAGGTGAATGATGGCCTTGTTGAAAACTCCATAGAAATGAAAAACTTTGGAAGCTCTTGTGATAGCGTGCTTGCGGAATTTGTCGCTTCGTGCGAATCCATGGTGTTTATTTACAATGGAAACAATAAAACGGAATCCTGTGATGAAAATGGCAATGTGACGGCCTATTGTTTTGATGATAGAGCCGTTGGTATGACAATATGCACGAATAATGTTCCTGGTACTTGCTCGACTAAACCTGCAGAAGCGTCCGTCGATTTCAATGAACTCTTCAAGAGCTTCTCGAAATTCTCGGGGAATGTGTGCAACGCTATTTCCAAAGGTGCAAGCTCAACGACGGGGCGTTTTACAACTCCGTCTTCGACATCTCGCGATATGTCTAGTTCAAGTACGGGAAATAAGCCGACGAGTAGTTTCGTTGATCCCAATATTAAATGCTTGGAAGAAACAGGGAAAAAGTGCAATGAATTGGAGATGAAGCCCGTGGATCCGCGTCAGGAATTACCGTCTTATTCCGCCATTGGTGTAGATACGAATTCTAATCGTTCTTTTGTCATCAAGCCAAATGTTGATGCTTTGAATGTGTCTGATGCGGAACGTTCAATTTTGGATAGCCTTGCAAGAGCTTATCCTCAAAAGACAAAGACTGATGCTATTGATGGCATGACGCTTTTTTTAAGTTATGTTGCGGAATATCCTTTTACAACCGAACAGGAAGAATACTATGTCCGTGGTGATGGTTCGGAACGCAGCGAGATAGATGTATATCGCGAAGAAAAAGGTGTAAAAAGCTCTATGGTTCTTCCGCTAGATGTATATTATGGTGGTCAGGGCTATATTTCTGTAACGACTCTTCAAGTTTCTGAATTCTCTATACTTTATTTGGTGCGAGCTACGCTTGGTTCTTATGCAAGTCTGCTTATAGACACTTTCAGAACGGAATGTGAAGCTACCAGTGGTTCCTTCTATGAATATGGTCCGGCATTTATGGCTGATGTGGCTGTTGCGTGTGCCGTCAAGAATTTCTCGGGCATAACATTTGACGGAATTTTGGGTCAACAGAAAAACTTGTTCAGGAATGCGTTTGCAACTTTTGTGCAGCCCGTTGTAGACTGATAACTTGCAATTTTTCTATAAATAATTCTAGATTGTTCTCCGTACAGTACGGAGAACTTTTTTTATGGCTATTTATAACAACATTCTCGAAACGATTGGCAATACGCCGCTGGTGCGCATCAACAAGCTCAACAAGGGCGATGCCGAAGTCTATGTGAAACTCGAAATGTTCAACCCGCTCGGTAGCGCAAAAGACCGCGTGGCGCTGAACATGATTGAACGTGCCGAACAAGAAGGCAAGCTCAAGCCGGGTGCGCTCATTATTGAACCGACGAGCGGTAACACGGGTGTGGGCCTTGCTTACGTAGGTGCAGTGAAGGGCTACAAGGTGGTGCTCACGATGCCGGATTCCATGAGCATGGAACGCCGCATGCTGTTGAAATCGCTCGGTGCCGAAGTCGTGCTGACCGAAGGTGCTAAGGGCATGGCTGGCTGCATTGCAAAGGCAAACGAAATCGCAGCCGCTAATCCGGGTAGCTTCATTCCGCAGCAGTTCGACAATCCTGCAAATCCTGAAGCGCATTACCGCACGACCGGTCCAGAAATTTGGCGCGATACGGATGGCAAGGTGGACGTGTTTATCGCGACTGCAGGCACGGGCGGAACCGTTTCTGGCACGGCAAAGTTCCTCAAGGAAAAGAATCCGAACATTTATGTAATTGCGATTGAACCGGACGATTCTCCGATGATTTCGAAGGGTTATGCAGGGCCGCACAAGATTCAGGGAATTGGAGCAAACTTTGTCCCCAAGAATTACGATCCGAAGGTGATTGACGAAGTGTATCTCACAAGCACCGAGAAGGCGGGGAACGCCGCACGCGCTGCCGCTGCTGAAGAAGGAATTTTCGTTGGGATTTCGTCGGGTGCAGCTCTCGAATGTGCGCTTACGGTCGCGAAGCGCCCGGAATTCAAGGGCAAGCGCATTGTCGCTGTGCTCCCGGATACTGGCGAACGTTACCTCAGCACTTGGCTCTGGAACACGTAATTATTTTGTCATGCCCGCCACCGCGCGGGCATCATCCATGAATAGGAAAATGCCGACTCCCGTGAGCCGGCATTTCTATTAAGTGAGGAATTCATTAAGAAGTTTATTTAGAAAGCATTTTGCCGTTAAGCGTTGCTATCCAGTGCTTGTTTCTTGCCTTGGACGGAATATCGATATTGGTCGTTCCCGCCTTGATCTGGGTCTTGTACAAAACAGCACCATTCAAATCGACTAGAGCAAACTTGCCACCCATATCTGTGTGGATTTCGAGATAGTTGCCAATGACCACGAAGAAGTTTGTCGGGGACAGTCTGCTGAGATCGTCATAGCGGATGCCCATCGGAATGGAATCTTTGTCCTTGCCGTCGTTCTGCCAATCGGGTTCATGGATTGACGGATCTACAGGAGCCATCGCAATGGGGGAGGCCGGTTCCTTGAATCCAAGCTGTTCGTCCATCCACTGCATTCTTTCTTTCATCTTCTTGCGGAGATGTTCAAATTCTCCATCCCACGTGGTTGCGTTGTAGCCACCCATAGGCATGCCAAAGCCACCGCCACTGCTGCTATTGCAGTATTTCATTGGCTGCGGGTCCGCATCGTTCTGACCGCTTGATTTGCCCAAGTTCGGCCAACGTTTGAAGTTTCTGTCAGCTGCGTTCTTGAGGTACGTCTTCATGGAATCGAGGTAGAGATCCAAAGTCTTGGTGTGCCAAACGCCACTGCGGAGTTCTGCCCAGCGTTTCTTCAATTCACTTTGGTAGTGACTGTCCTTCCACATGCCAAGGAGCCAGTTTGGGGCCTTGAGGGAGCTACCCATGCCCCACATGCCACCATTGCCTGACTTTTGGCTGTTTTCGATTTGCCAGCCGCTTGTGCCGGAACTTCCGAAGCCGTTTCCGCCACCACCGAAACCACCACCGAAGCCGCCGCCCCACATGCCACCGCCGTTATTGCCTCCGCCATTTTCGGGCTGGCTGCCATTACTCATGGCGAGGTTAAAGTCCCAAGCCGGGCCAAGTGTTACCTTGCCTTCCGTCTTGACTCCGTTCTTGTCGGTTTTGTCCTTTGGCTTGTGCAAGAAGAAACTGCACCAGTAGGAGTCCGCGTTGTTCGTCACTTCTTCGTGCAAGACATAGTCCAGAGCCGATGTCATATCCACGTAGTTTTCATAGCCTTGACCGTTCTTGCCGTTCTTGAACAAGCCTTCAAGATCGTTCAGGTATTTTTTCAGGTAATCTTCCTGTTGCTTTTGGATGTTTTCCTTTTTGGGGTAGTGCAAAATGACGTTTAAACCGTCAGAAGTGTTAAAGCCTTCCTTTTCGATGGGGCCACTGCCTGCGCCACCGGTGTTGGTGCCCGTTTTGTCAAAAGCCCAAATGTAGCCGCCGGTGAGGCTATCGCCTGCGATGTCGGTTTCTTTAAGCTTGCTCACGTTCACGCGATACTTGCCGCGTTTGATTTTTTCAATAAGCACGTACACGCCGCGGTAAACGCCGTTGATGTACAAGTCAAAATGCTTAGTGCGTGGGCTGTAGTGGCCTGCTTGTCTAAAGAGCCAGTGGGCAAGAGCGTTTCGCATCATGCTCTTGTCTACATAAGGACCATGGAAAACCCAGTCGTCTGCAGGCGGGAGCCCGAACAGGCTGACGTCAAGACCTTCACCTTTTTCGTCACGGACTTCTACGCCATAGCCTGGCTTCGGGAACAAGGCGGATGATTGCCCTCTTACCTTGATGCCAATGTCATAAAGCGTACCTTTGGCACTGTCTGCAACGGAATTTGTTTTCCCGTCGAGCACGCGCATTGTTGCAGGAATTTTTTCGGTGACATTTTTGTCAAGGCATTTGCCTTTGGTATCAACGAAAAGAATCGGTAAGTCGTACGTTTGCGCAAGGGACATCCCTGCCGCAAAGCAACACGATAATAGGGCTTTTTTTAGCATAATGTATCCACACTCCTTATCCATCTCTTCTAAAAATAAATGCACCCTCGTTGAAAGGGTGCGTTTATTTCTGTTTACACGTTGTTTGTGTTTACAACTTTACAACGGCTAATTTCGCGCGTTTTGTGCAAATTATGCTTTGATGCACAAACGGGCGTATTCGTACAGGCCGAGCGAAAGGGCTACAGATGCGTTGTACGAATGAGCTTCGGGCTTCATCGGGATGCGGAGTACGGCGTCGCATTGCTTCTTGATGAACGGGGGGAGGCCTACGTCTTCGCCACCGACGGCGAGCACCACGTGGTCTGCAAAGTCGAATCCGGCGAGGTTTGTTTCGGTATCGGCATCGAGTCCGAGAATCTGGTAGCCGGCCATCTTGAGTTCGCCGATAGCGCCTTCAAGGTTGTCCGGACGGCAGATGCGGAGCTTTTCGAGTGCGCCTGCGGAAGTGCGGGCAACGCTCGGGGTAATGCCGCACATGCCCTTTGCGGGGAGGAGCAAAATATCGACGCCCAAGGCGAGCGAGCTACGGATGCAAGCACCGAGGTTACGCGGGTCTTCGATGTTTGTGGCAACGGCGATGAGCTTCTTTTCGCCCGTGTCACGGGCTTTGAAGAATTCTTCGCGGACGTCCATCCAGTTCAGGAGTTCCTTCTCGTTCATGAGGGCTACGACGCCGTGGTTCGGGCGGGCGTAGCTGTCGAGAATCTTGGAATCAACCTGCTGCACGTGTACATGGGCGCGCTTGGCGAGCTTCTGGAGTTCATAGAGCTTCGGGTTGCCGGACTTGTGCATGAAGAGTACGCGGTGGACCTGGAGCGGGTTCTTGTTCAAAAGTTCTTCGACTTCCTTGATGCCACCGACGGCGACCTGCGGGGCAGCATCGGCATCACCGACTGCAGGCACGAAGTTTTCCTGATTGGCGCGGCTCTTGTCAAATTCGCGGCGTTCGCCAAAATTGCGCTCGCCTTCAAAGCGCTTCGGGCGGTCGCCAAAGCTCGGACGGTCACTGTCGAAACGGCTCGGGCGGTTTGTAAAGTTGTCGCGGTCGCGACGGAGGTGTGCCTGGCTACCGATGCCACCACGGCGTTCGGGTGCGCGTTCAGGTTCGTCCGGATGTTCGCGGTTGAACTTCGCCTCATCGAAAGTGGGGCGTGCTGTGCGCCCAAAGTGGCGCTTGCGATCGTTACCAAAACCGCGACGGCTGTCGTCATTATTGAAACTCATTTTGTGAATCTCCGTGATTTGTTAAAGACTTTTTCTTTTGCGTTGTCATCCCGGATTTATTCCGGGATCGCCAATGTTGAGTCGGTTAATACTTTTCTCGGCAGGCGATGACCGTGTGCATCTTCACATCGGTTTCTTTCTGCTCTAGCGGTTCCTTGGAAAGTTGCGCCGGAGTCATAATCCCTGCCTTAAATGCGTTAGGGTATTTGGCGAGGAACCTGTCGTAGTATCCCTTGCCGTGTCCTTGTCTGCTCCCGTCCCAATTGAACTTTACGCCTGGGACCAGGAACACAGGAATGTCGCCTTCAAACTTCTCGATGCCTTCGCGGGGCTCCATGATTCCATAGTGCCCCTTGACCAGGTCCTTCTTGAGGTTTGCAATCTTGTAGAAGTGCATGATGCCTTCGCCCTCGCACTTTGGGAGCAAAAGGCGTCCCTCGGTGGCAAGTTCCTCGAGAATCGGCATGATATTCGGCTCGCCCTTCATGGGGTAAAAAGCAGCGATGTTCCTTGCATCGTGGTAGCCCGGAATGTCGTGAATTTCCTGCCACGGTTCCTTGATGATGTCATCGCCCTTTTTCATGCGACGCATCTTCAATATCATCTCAACGATGGGGCTGCTGCCGAAAATCAGCAACACTAAGATTACAATAACGATGGACGCGGCCATTTAAAAACCTTTATTTTGAGGCTCTATTCTTCGTCGCCAATGCGCTTTGCCGTTGGCAACTTGTCACGTAAAATCTCGTTCCAGAGGCCTTGCTGCCAGTGCATCAAGTGCGCTTCTTCGTAGCGCTTTTCCCACGGAATGTTCCCCGGAGCGGCAAGCCAAATCAACTGAGACTTGTTTGCGAGGAGCGCAGCGTCAATTTTCAGCTCTTCGGCCTTTTCGTCACGCCACGTTTTAAGCGCGTTGAGCAAGTCCGAATGCGGGATGACTGGCGGTGGTGGAGCCTTCGGGAGGCGCATCGGCCAATCGCATTCCGGGACGGCCATAGCTGTGCGGAGCATGTTCAAGAACGATTCCAGACGGTCTCCCTTGAAATTGCGGGGGAGCTTTGGCAGGAACGTTTCGCTGACTTCCGGAAAATGTGAATTCTGGGCATTCACAATCGCAAGCATCAGTTCGGACTGCATCACCTTATAAGGTGGACGGTCGAGTTCTTCGGCCTGCTTTTCACGCCATTCCCACAAGTGCTTGAGGATGTTCAATGCGCAGGGGCCATAAATGCTGGAACCCGTAATGCGCCACGGGTCTTTTTTCGGGGCGTTCGGGGTCCTTGCGTGTTCGATAAGCGTGTTGCACTGCTCCGTGAGCCAGTTCATACGACCGGCCTGTTGCAGCTTTTCTGCTAAAATGGCACAAAGTTCGTGAAGGTAGAACGTATCGTGGATGGCGTATTCGCACATGTCCAGCGAAAGTGGTCGAATCGTCCAGTCGGCTCTCTGGTTTTCTTTCTTGAGCTCGTCGCCAAAATATTCCTTGACCAAATCGGCAAGCCCGAGGTGCTGTTCGCCCAAAATCTTTGCGGCAAGCATCGTGTCGAAAATGCTCTTCGGCGAAAAGCCGTAAGTCTGCCACAAAAGTCTGAGGTCGTAATCTGCACCGTGGAAAATCAGCGTCTGCATTGCACGTGCCTTGAACAGCGGTGCAAGGTCCAGCCCACAAAGCGGGTCCACAATATAATGGTGTTCGCCAATGGTGATCTGGATAAGACAGAGACGAGCCGTGTAATGGTACATGGAATCCGCCTCGGTGTCGACAGCGGCCATGTCATAAAGCTCCAAATCAGCAAGCAAGTTTGCGAGCGATTCTTCACTATCTACCAATATGTATTTCTCGTCTTTAATCATTTGACAAGGAAATGTAATAAAAGAAATTGATAGCGCGCTATTTTTCCCCCGAATTTACCCCAACACAGCACTTTCCCCACGCAAGTGTGCTGTAACGCACATTGAAATTTTCCTAAATTGCACGCCATGAGAAAGATTTCACTTACCGGTATCAAGCCGACGGGCACTCCCCATCTCGGCAACTATGTGGGCGCAATCCGCCCGGCTCTTGAACTTACGAAGACTTATGACACGGTCTATTTCATTGCGGACTATCACGCTTTGACGACTGTGCAGAACGGCGCCGAAATGCGTGCGAATATCTACAAGGTCGCAGCAACTTGGCTCGCTCTCGGTCTCAACCCGGAAGAATCCCTGTTCTACAAGCAGAGCGATATTCCTGAAATCTTTGAACTTAGCTGGGCTCTCAGCTGCTTCACGCCGAAGGGTTTCATGAACCGCGCCCACGCTTACAAGGCTAAGGTTGAAGCCAACACCGCCGCTGGTGTTGATGTGGACTCCAATGTGAACATGGGCCTTTACTGCTACCCGTGCCTCATGGACGCCGACATCCTTATGTTCAGCGCCGACATTGTGCCGGTAGGCAAGGACCAGAAGCAGCACGTCGAATTTGCTCGCGATATCGCCATCAAGTTCAACAAGCACTTTGGCGAAGATGTGTTCACCGTCCCGGAACCGGTTTTCCAGGAATCCACTGGTGTCATCCCGGGCCTTGACGGCCGCAAGATGAGCAAGTCCTACGACAACTACATCGACATCTTCCTTGAACCGAAGGCTCTCAAAAAGCGTCTCGGCAAGATCGTGACGAACTCCCAGGGCATTGAAGAACCGAAGGATCCGGATACTTGCAATGTGTTTAAGTTGTACAAGCTCTTTGCAACGCCGGAACAGACCGAAGCTCTTGCAGCACGCTACCGTGCAGGCGGCATGGGCTGGGGTCATGCCAAGCAGGAACTCCAGAACGTCCTCGAAGAACATCTCGGTGCCGCTCGCGAAAAGTACTTTTACTTGCTCGACCATACCGACGAAATCGAAAAGATTCTCGCTTATGGTAAGGAACGCGCACGCGCGAAGGCCAAGGTCATGATGGACCGCGTGCGTCATTTGCTTGGTACATACTAAGGCGACTAATAGACCGCTCGGCTTTTACTTTTGTCATGCCCGGCGGAGCCTGTCCTGAGCGAAGTCGAAGGAACCGGGCATCTCCCTTTTAAATCATTTTACAAGGCTCTCGGATTTTCCTCCGGGAGCTTTTGCGTTTTTCAATTGATTTTATTAAATTACAGTCGTGCGAATTCTTTTTTTAGTCCTGTTGCTGATTTTGAACGTCTATGCCGAAGCCAAAGGCTCCGGTGCGGTTCGTTTTAGCGCTAAGACGAAAAAAGCGAAGTCCGCAGTTGTTGTACAAAAGTCGGCTAAATCCGCGGCATCTAGCAAAGCCTCTAGCAGGACTTCTAGTAAAGCAAAGTCTCGCAATACAGCATCTCGCAAAGCTTTGAAAAATCCTGAGAATCTCAAAGTTGCGGCTTTGGATTCCGCAGTGCAGTCAGACTCGGCTGACGTTTCCACGAATTTTGCAAATCCCGCCATCTCGGCAACTTCCGTCGCAGACTCCGTAAACAAAAGCGAAGTCGTTCGCGATACCGTTGTCGATACTGTCTATGTTGTCATGCCCGAATCGGCGAAGCCTCAGGAAAAGCCTGAGGTGTACAACATTCCGCTTCCGCACCAGTCTGCGTTTTTGGGCGGCGGCATTTCTGTCGGTGTCGGTGCCGGGCTTTTCAACGCCTCCAAGGATTGCGACTGCCTAGGGGTATGGCAAGGCCAACTAGAATACCACTATAGGGATTACATTTCTGGAGGGCTTGATGTACGCTTCTTTGGCGGAACGCTTGACCAAGATGTGATGCTCATGTATCAGCGCTATCGCTTGAATGTTCGATTCCACAAAGCGTTTTCTGGAGCGGACTTTTATGCATCTACTTTGTTAGGACTGGAAACGACGGACCTTTCCGAGTTCCGTAAGGAACTGCATGATGGTATTCATGGAAACCATGGTGATGATTCGACCAAGGTGGCGAGGAACGCTGACGATTCTTCTTTGGATGAAGAATCTTCTGAGGATTCCTCCGAAAATAAGTCCGAAGAAAAAGATAAGGCGGAAAATAACTGCGAAAAGATGTTTTCGCTTGATGGCTTTACGCTTGGCTTTGAAATAGGCATGGGTGTTGCCGTATCGCGGTATCTTGGTTTCACCGGCAGCGCTAGCTATGAATTCAACTTTTCTTGGGCTCAGCTCGTCTCGTTCAGTCCGGGAATCGCTTTCAATTTGCACGAAGTGTGGCCTTGGGCTCGCAATAACCTCCGTTCGACCTGGATTTCGTTTGAAATGGTCTTCCAGCGCTACTTTAATCGCGGTGTCGGGGAGTGGGCTTTAGCCGGTTTTGTCGGTTTACAGTTTGGAATTTAGCCTAGACCACCCCCTGCGGATTGACAACGCAAGTCTCTTTTTTCTATATTAGGCGCACCGAAATATTCGGAACCCTCCCGGAGCCAATGTCGGTTTCCGGGCGATAGACCAAAGGGACTCATTATGAGACAATACGAAACGATGGTGATCATCGACGCTATGATCTCTGACGACGCTATCAAGGCTGAAGTCGAGACCATCGGCAAGAACATCACCAGCGGCAACGGCGAAATTCTCCGCCGTGACGACTGGGGCAAGCGCAAGCTCGCATACACTATCAACAAGCGCCAGCACGGCTACTATGTCATCTTCTACTACAAGGCAGAAGCTGCAACGGTCGCTGCTATGGAAGCCGCTCTGAAGCTGAACGAAAACGTTCTCCGTTGGATGACCCTCGCTGATTATCCGATGAGCGAAATCGTCTACGATCAGACTCAGACACAGTCCACCGAAGAAATTGTTCCGGTTGACGCAGAAGAAGGGGAGGCTGAATAATGGCTTTTGAAGATAAGAAGCAGGCTACTCGCATCCGCCGCAAGAAGACTTGCTGGTTCACCGAGAACAACGTCAAGTTCATTGACTACAAGGACGAAAAGACTCTTCGTCGCTTTATCTCTGAACGTGGCAAGATCATCCCGCGCCGCATTTCTGGCACTTCCGCTAAGTATCAGCGTATGCTGAACGAAGCTATCAAGCGTGCCCGTCAGATGGCTATTCTCCCGTTCGTTTCGGACAGCATGCGCTAATAGGAGGAACTAGACTATGGAAATTATTCTTAAGGCTAACGTCCCCCACTTGGGCAAGATGCTCGACGTCGTGAAGGTTAAGGATGGTTACGCACGTAACTACCTCTTCCCGCGTAAGCTCGCTGTTCGCGCAACTAAGGAAGCCAAGCTTGAAATCGAAAACAACCGCGCTGCTGTTGAAGCTCAGTTCCAGAAGGAACTCGCTGCTGCTGGTGACGTAGCTGCAAAGCTCGCACAGGTTTCTGTCAACCTCGAACGCCGCGTTGTTGAAGGCGAACGTCTCTACGGTTCTGTGACCGCAGGTGACATCGCTGAAGCAATCACCAAGGCTGGTGTCAAGGTTTCCCGTGCTCAGATCGACCTTGCTGAACCGATCAAGCAGCTCGGTGTCTACACCGTGACTGTCAAGGTCTTCAGCGACGTTGAAGCACAGGTCAAGGTTTGGGTGGTCGCAGAGAAGTAACTTCTAACGAAGTAATTTTCTTCAGTTCCACTGAAAATCTTACGGACCGCTCCCAATCGGGGGCGGTTTTTCTGTTGTATTAAGTCTTTGTGGTGCCTTTTTACAACGTTTTAACGGTTTGTGTAGTTGAAAAAGCGTAAGCAAAAAAATATATTTTTCAATGGGTTTGATTAATTGGGTATGGTTAATTAAAAAAGAGAGTGGTTTATGTTAAAAAAATTAGCTTTATTGGCTTTTGCTGTATCCGCAACGTTTTCGAACGCCTTGGCGGCGGCTGACTGTTCTATAAAATTGTCTACTACGACGGCTGTTTTTTCGGGTGAACAGATTAAACCGACTGTATCCAAACTTATTTGCGATGATGAAGAAATCAGTGCTTCTGGATATACAGTCCGTTATGGCACAAATATAAACGCTGGTGATAACGAAGGTGTTGTTATCGTCAATTATGGTGGCAATGCCTATGAACAACGTTTTACAATTGCTCGTAAGGGTATCTACATAACAATTCCTAAATGCGAAAAGGAAAAGGGTCAAAAGGATCCTGAATTTAAATGGAACCTTGAAGAAGTCAAGAATGTCAATAGTGACACCCTTGCTCGTTTGGAGCAAAAGCTGCCGACTCTTATTACTTTGACAAGAGCTGAAGGTGAAGATATCTTCAATGAAGATGGCGATACAATTAAGTACGCAATTGGTTTTGCTGAAGGTGTAGATGCTTTATTGAAGAAGGAATTGCCCAATTTTAAGGTTTCTAAAAAAAGCGTAGAAGATGAAGGTTATATGGTCATTACAAAGAAAAAGGTGACCATTTCTGCAGATGACTTCTCAAAAACATATGGTAAGGATGACCCGGATTTCACATACTCCATGTCTAGAACTCTGACTAAGGATGAACTTGCTTCTATTGGTAAGATTTCTATAAAAAGAGAAGGGTCCGAAAATGCTGGAAAGTATCCTATTAACGTTTCTGTCGCTAACCCTGAGCCAACGGAACTCTCTGTAACAGTTGTTCCGGGAACGTTGACAATTAAGCCTGCCGCTGTGACTGTGACTGTTGGCGATGTCTCTAAAGTCTACGGTGAAGCAACTCCGGAATTTTCTTACAAGGCAACTGGTCTTGTTGGCACGGATAAGCTGAAGGATGTTACACTTTCTTGCGCCAAGTGCTCCGCAACTGGATTGGAAAATGTTGGAAAGTATGATATTACGGCTAGCGTAAAGGCTTCCTCAAATTCCAACTACACTGTGACGACAAAGGCCGGTTCGCTTACTGTTACGCAGAAGGCTGCAACGGCGACTGTAGGCAAGTTCGAAAAGAATTATGGTGACAAAGATCCCAAGTTTACGTTTACCACCGAAGGTCTCGTGACGGAAGGCGAAGAACTCGAGCTCCCGTCGATTACTCGTGCCAAGGGCGAAGATGTGGGCTCTTACAAGGTTAGCCTCTCTTTTGCTGAAGGTTCCAATACCAACTACAAGCTGACGATTGTTCCTGGTTCTTTAACCATCAATCCGAGACCGGTAACTTTGACGGTTACGGACCTCACGAAAAAGTTTGGTGAAAAAGATCCGGAATTGACTTATACCGTAAAAACACTTGCTTCGTTTGACGGGGTAGAGGCCGGACTTAATGGTGTGGTTCTTGCACGTGAAAAGGGCGAAAACGCTGGCATCTATCCAATCTCTGTAACGGTAGACGAAGAGGCGAACCCGAATTATGTTGTGACTATTGCTGACGGTGGTTCGTTAACGATTTCTCCGAATGATGATGCTATCGTTGTTTCTGTAAAGGGCAAGAGCAATAAGGTACAGTATAACGGCAAAGAACAGGTTGTGAAGGGCTATGAAATCACGACCAATAATGAAGCTTATTCTCTTAAGTATGTTACTTACTCGGGTGATTCCGTCATCTCTGGTAAGGACGCCGGCAAGTATTTTATGGGCCTTTCTAAGGCTGACTTTACGAATACGTCCGAGAATTATAAGAGTGTGACATTTGATGTCGAAGATGGCGTTTTGGAAATTACGCCGAAGAAGGTTATCGTCTCGGCTGTTGCTGATACCATTACTTACGGCGATGCTATTCCGAGTGAATTCAAGTGGACTGTCGATAGTCTTATCGCAGGCGATGAACTGGACAATATCCATGTCTCTCTCAATAAGACTGGGATTCTTCCTGCTGGCGATTATACACTTACATTTGATCAGCAGAGCCCGTCCAATAATAATTACGTTGTAAGTAGCTATGAGGCTGCTGCATTGACGGTGAATAAGAAGGTTGTGACGATTACGATTGACGATGCTGAAAAGATCTATAGTGAACCGGATCCTGCTGAGTTTACGTACACTATTTCGGGACTCTTGGACGGCGATCAGTTGCCGGGTATTAATGTGGCTCGCGAAAAGGGCGAAAACGTGCTTAAGGATTCTGATGGTATGGATTCTACGTATCGTATCTCTGCAACGATTTCTTCGGGAAATAACAATCCGAATTATCTCATGAAGATTAGACAGGGACACTTTACGATTAAGCCGTATCCCAAGCGTATTACGGTAGCCATCTTTGGTGAAGATGTCTATGCCAAGTATACAGGCGAAGAAATTACGGTCGAGAAAAAGTTTGACGTGACCTTGATTCCGATGTCCGATGAAGATAAGTTGCCGGAAGGTTTCTCCTATTCCAAGGATTTTGTTGCCTATAAGGGTGAACTCACTATATCGGCAACGGAAATGGGACGTTATCCTATGGGCCTTTCCGTTGATGACTTTGTCAATGCGTCCCCGAACTTTGAACAGGTCAGTTTCTTAAAGTCTGTCGATGGCGCACTTGTGATTGACGAGTTTGGCCCGAAGACTTCTATTGCAAAAACTGGCCGTGTAAACGCTTTTGGCGTTTCTGCTATGAACCACCGCATTCAGGTGAGCTGCTCTAAGGTGGGCGATCGTTATGCGGTTTATGATATGCAGGGTAATGTCCTTCGCATGGGTGCTGTAGAAGCCTCTAATTTCGAAATTCAGGTTTCGAATTCGGGCGTTTACATGGTGCGCGTTGGCTCTTCTGCGAAACGTATCCGCGTCAAGTAGCTTTTTACCTTGATTTTTAATGAATAAAGCCCCGGAATTATGTCCGGGACTTTTTGTTTTGACAACATTTTTTGCTATTTTAGAGTTATATGCGCAAGTTTGCTATTTTACCCTTGTTTTTAGGTCTCTCTCTCGCCCAGGTCTCTTTTGGCCAGGTGCGAGACCTTTTCGCTGAGTTTGAAGAAGAAGCTAAGGCCCCGGCTACGGTTCCGGCGAGTTCTGCGTCTGTAGCTCCTGCGGAAAAAACTCCGGCTGCTCCCGTAAGCTCTGCTACAGTTGCTCCGACAAGTTCTTCTGCTAAGGCGCCTGCTAGTTCCGCTTCTAAAAAATCGAAGGGTAAATCTTCTAGCAGCAAGGCTGTGTCTAGCTCGTCTGTTGCACCGGTTTCAAGTTCGTCGATTGTGCTCTCAAGTTCTTCGGTCGTCGAAATCTTGCCTGCTAGTTCTTCGTCGGCTGTTCTTGTGGAGTCTAGTTCGTCCGTTGTCGATGTCGCTCCCGCTGTAACACTTGCTGATACTTCGGTGCTCGATTCTGCCGCTCGTGATTCCTTGATGCGTGAAGCCGCCATGGCCGAAGCTGAAAAAATCCGCGCTCGTGCAGATTCCTCGAGACTTGCGGATTCCATTGCCCAGGCTCAAATGGCTGGTATCGACAACGTGAGCAGCAGTTCTGTTGCCGCTTCGTCCAACAGCATGAGCCGTCGTGAACTCCTTGGACCGGTGAAGGTTTCCAAGGTGAATGGCATTGACGAAATGAAGGGCCGTTACAAGAGCCCGCGCAAGGCATTGTTCCTTTCGCTCTTGGTTCCGGGCGTTGGCCAGATGTATGTTGGTGGCTCGACTGCGACTTATGTGCGCGGTGGCGTGTACATGGCTTTGGAAGTCTTTATGTGGAGCGGCTGGGGATACTTCTCTATTTACAAGTACAACCAACAGGTGGACAAGTACAAGAAATATGCTAAGACCCATTATTCCATTGGGCGTTACGAAGCTGCCATGCACGATCTTTACAGTGTCGGCGGCTCGGACAACTATAGCAAGGAATTTAGCAATCGCTACATGGGCACTCGCAAGTCGTTCTGCGAAGCCATCTATGGCAATGCAAACTATGGTGGTTGCTATAGCGACGACGCCTTGTTCAAGTATGATTCTAAGCATTTGAATAACTTCCCGGATCCGGATCGTCTTTCTGAAAAGGATCGTAAAAAAGCAAATCTCGGTAAGGAAATGGATGATTTTGGTCATTCGTTCAATAATGAATCCGAAGTATTCCAGTTGATATCTGAAGACGCTTACGTGCTGGGTTGGGATGATGTTGATGCTGTTAGCGCTACTAGCCTTGGCCTTGAAAATTTGGATTCGGCAACCGTTGCGCTTGGAAAATCGAGCCACTTGAAAAAGTATCGTTCTATGCGTAAAGATGCCAATGACTATGCGGATATGCAGGCCTGGTTTATCGGTGGCCTCATCTTGAACCATATCATCTCTGCAGTCGATGCTGCTCTCACGGCTCATTCCCATAACAAGGTTCTCTATGAAGAAGACCTTTCCTGGTATGACCGTCTGCATTTCGATAGCGGCGTTTCGTTCAAGGATTCCTTTGGCTGGCAAGTTCGTGCAAACTGGGGATTCTGATGCATCGTATTATTCTTGCCATTCTGCTTGCGTCAGTTGCCGCTTTCTCGCAGATTGTGGTGAGCGTCGATACTGTAGTTTATAAGAACCGAGACAAGAATGTGTTTCTTGCCATTGGTGCTTCTGCTCTTTTGCCGGGCATGGGTGAACTGTACTTGAACGAAAAGAAAATGGTTCGTCCGTTCTTGTGGGCTGACCTTGCCCTCTGGGTTTCTACGATTGGGGCCTATGTGGTGGGGGACCGCTATGTGTCGTCGGCTCATAATTATGCTGTCCGTCATGCAGGCTTTAATGGCAATAAGGATGTTTCGCTGTTGAATACAGTGGGGTCCTACCGTAGCCGTTCCGGCGTATATGGACAGAATTCTTCGCCGGATATGAATGAAGACTACAACCAGGCGATGATCCGTTCGGGCAAGAAAATTGACGAGGATTTCTCAAAGGATATCGAGTGGGATTGGGGTAGCTCTGATAATCCCGAATCCTCTAAGCATATTGATGAGTTCAAAGACCGGATGCGCCATTATCGCATTAGCCGTATTGTTTTCCAGGTTTCTGTAGGGGCGTTGATCCTGAACCGTGTGCTGTCTATGCTTGATGCGATTCGTGTTTACCGTGCAACTTCGACCAAGTCCTTCTCGGAGCGTGTTCAGTTTGCACCAGAATTTTATGATGATGGCGGTGCACTCCTGATGAATGTGAAGTTTTAAATTTGTCATTCCCGCCAACGAGCGGGAATCTCCTTTTTATGCAACTTTTTAACTGAATTAAGCATCTAAAATTTCGAAATTGAAATGCCCTGGATTCTTCCACCTTCGGTGTCAGAATGACGGAATAAAATCAAACCACTTTCTATTGTCTACTTCCTACTTCTAATCAAAAAAATATGAAACACCTTCTTTTAATAGCACTCTCTTCTCTTCTTCTTGTGGCTTGTGGCAGTAAAGATGATTCTGCCAAGGGCGCTCCTGCAGGCAAAGGCAATGGCGGAAAAAAGGGTGGCGCTCAGAGAGTGCTGAATGTCGAAGGTTATGTGGCAGAGCTTGGGCAACAGGGCAAGAACTTCCAGACGATGGCGACTCTCGTGCCGAAGAACAGCGTATCGCTTTCGGCGGCGACCTCCGGCCGTTTGGTAAGCCTCAAGGCAAAAGACGGGGCTATTGTCAAGAAGGGGACTCTCCTCGCAAAGATTGACGATTCTGAACTCCGTGCGCAGCTCAAGCAGGCGCAGTCGAACAAGATGCTTGCCGAGCAAAAGGAACAGCGCATCCGTGGTCTCTTTGAAAAGAACGGGGCGACCAAGCAGGATTTGGAATCGGCAGAAGCATCTCTCAAGTCTGCTCAGGCTAGCGTAGAACTTATCCAGGCTCAACTTGCAAAGACCGAAGTCCGTGCGCCATTTAGCGGCAAGCTTGGCTTTGTCGATGTGTCCGTAGGCGCCTGGCTCAACTCTGGCACCCCGATTGCTGAACTCAGCGAAGTGGACCGCCTCAAGGCGAAGTTCTCGCTCCCGCAGCGCTATGCGTCTGTCATCAAGGTGGGCGACAAGATTTCTCTCAAGGACTCTGAACGCAATGTTGAAAAGTTCGGCGTTGTCTCTGCGCTTGATGCCGTGATTTCTGAAAGCAGCCGTACTCGCCGTGTGATGGTCGATGTCGATAACGCAAAGGGCGAACTCATTGCGGGTAGCTTTGTGAGTGTGAATGTCGCGATGGAAGCTAGCAACGTGCAGAGCTTTACGATCCCGTCCGAAGCGATGATTCTCGACAGGGAAGGCGCTTACGTGTTTGTGAGCCAGGGTGGCAAGGCTAAAATCAAGCATATCACGACGGGACTCCGCACGCCGATGTCTGTGCAGGTGCTTTTGGGCCTTGACGTTGGCGATACAGTGATTGTTTCTGGCATTGTGAGCCTCCGCCCAGGTGCAGATGTCAAGATTAAGGGACTCCGCCATTCGATCAATTACGAGGTAGAGTAATGAGCGTAAGCCAGCTCTCCGTCCGTCGCCCAGTCCTCATGACTGTGATGGCGCTTGTCATCCTGTTGCTCGGATTTTTTGGGCTCAGCTCTCTTGGCATTCGTGAATACCCGAACGTCGACTATCCGTTGATTCAGGTGCGTACCTCTTACCCGGGCGCAAACGCGGCCGTGGTCGAAGCGGAAGTCACTGAAATCTTGGAAGCCTCCATTAATAGCGCGTCTGGTATCAAGGCTTTGACTTCAACAAGCCGCGATGGTTTCTCTTACATCAGCATTGAATTTGAAACGGGCATGGACTTGGAAGCGGCCGCAAACGAAATTCGCGACCGCGTGAGCCGTGTGCGTCGTCGCTTGCCGGACGATGTCGATGAACCGACGGTCTACAAGTCCGATAGCGATAGCGACCCGATTTTGATGGTGAGCCTTGTGAGCGACAAGTTCGACCCGATGGAAGTTTCGGAAATTGCGAACAACCACGTGAAGGAACGCTTGCAGACGATTAACGGCGTTTCGGAAGTGGCGATTTGGGGCGAAAAACGTCCGGTTGTGCGCTTGTGGATTGACCCGGTGCGTATGCAGGCTCTTGGCGTCTCGGGTGCGCAGATGGCGGCCGCTTTGAAACAAGGTAACTTGGAACTTCCGTCTGGTTCTATTGAAGGTACAGAAACGACGCTTTCGATTCGTACGCTTGGCCGAGTTCTCGATCCAAAGTCCTTTGGCAACATTGCGGTGAGAACGGCTGAAGATGGAACTGTGATCCGCATTTCTGATGTCGCAGATATCCATTACGAACCGAAAGATACGCGTACCGGTTTTAGACGTAACGGCAAGAATTCCATTACGCTTGCACTCATGGCGCAGCCGGGCAGTAACCACGTTGAAATTGCAAACGAATTCTACAAGCGCGTCGAAGACATCCGTCGTGAAATCCCGGAAGGCGTGGAACTGCTTTACGGTCGCGATACTTCGATTAACATCCGCGCGTCCATCAAGGAAGTGGTGGAGACCATCTTTATCGCGTTTATTCTCGTGATTGCGATTATCTTTGCGTTCCTCCGCGAAGGCCGTACCACGTTTATCCCGATGGTCGTGGTGCCTGTATCTGTGATTGGTAGCTTCTTTGTGCTTTATCTTTGCGGGTTCAGTATCAACGTGCTTACGCTTTTGGCGATGGTCCTAGCGATTGGCCTTGTTGTGGACGATGCCATTGTGATTGTGGAAAATATTTATCACAAGATAGAAAGTGGCATGACGCCGAAGCAGGCGGCAATTGCTGGAACAAATGAAATCTTTTTTGCTGTGATTGCAACGTCTGTCGTGTTGATGGCTGTGTTCATTCCGGTGCTTGCCCTGGGCGGTACGACGGGCCTTTTGTTCCGCGAATTTGTGGCGGTGATGATTGGAACCGTGTTCCTCTCGACGCTTTGCGCTTTGACGCTTTCGCCGATGCTTTGTTCTAAATTCCTAAAGCACCAGAAGAAAGGCCGTTTCTTTAAGCTCACGGAACCGTTCTTTGACTGGCTAAACGGGATGTATTCCCGCTTGCTAGGCGGATTCCTCAAGTGGCGCTTGCTGTTGTTCCCGATTGTGGCTGTTCTCTTGTTTGGAGCGTATTTCTGCTTCAATAACATGAGTAGCGAAATGGCGCCGACCGAAGACTCCAACGCTGTGATGGTGAACATGAGCATGCCCGAAGGCGTGAACCTCTCGCGCACCAAGCGCATGGCCGATGAATTTGTCGATGAAGTGACTTCGATTCTCGATTCCAATGAATACACGGAATTCCAGGCGGGTGCTTGGAATGCGGGCAACTCGAGAATGCGTTTGTTCTTGAACGACAATAAGAAAGCTCGCCGTCCGCAGAGTGAGATAGCAAGAGCAATCCAGGTGCTTGGTAACGAATATCCGGATTTGCGCGTGATGGTGTTTGAACCGCAGAGCATCAGTACGCAGCGCGGTGGTCTCCCGGTGCAGTTCGTTTTGCAGGCTCCGAACATCGAAGTGTTGCGAGACCTTGTTCCGAAATTCGAAGAAGCGGCTAGCAAAAGCCCTGTGTTTAGCGTGGTGAACAGCAACTTGCGATTCACGAAGCCGGAACTTCACATCGAAATTTTGCGCGACAAGGCAAACGAAGAAGGCGTGTCGGTGAACGATATTGCACAGGCGGTGCAGCTTGCCATTAGCGACCAGACTTATGGCGATTACTATAAGGACGGCCGTCAGTACGATATCATTGGCGCTGTTGGTTACCAGTACCGCGATACGCCAGAAAACCTCTCGATGCTCACGGTCAAGAACGGCAAGGGCGAGCTAGTGAGCTTGGACAACTTTATTACGTACAAGGAACAGTCCGCTTCTCCGTCACTCCCGCGTTACAACCGCTTTAGCGCGGCAACCATCCAGGCTGGCCTTGTGCCGGGCAAGACGATTGGCGATGGCGTCGAAGAAATGCGCCGCATTGCAAAGAAGTTGCTGAAGGATTACCCGAGCGTGAGTACGACCTTGAGCGGTTCGTCTAAGGAATTCGAAGAAAGCTCTTCGGGACTTTACGTGGTGTTCTTGCTTGCTCTTGCGCTTGTGTTCTTGGTGCTCGCGGGGCAGTTCGAAAGCTTCCGTGCGCCGTTCGTGATTTTCTTTACGGTGCCGCTTGCTCTTTCTGGCGCTTTGGTGAGCTTGTTTATCACGGGCCAGACGCTCAATATCTTTAGCGAAATTGCTTTGATTTTGTTGATTGCTCTTGTAACGAAGAACGGTATCTTGATCGTGGAATTTGCAAACCAGATTGCCGAGAATACGGGCTGCAGCAAGCTCGAGGCGGCTCGCCAAGCGGCTGAACGCCGCTTCCGCCCAATCCTCATGACGAGCCTTTCGACAGTATTGGGCGCGGTGCCGCTCATCCTGACCGGCACCCCGAGCCGCATTGCCATGGGTGTTGCCATTGTTGGTGGTCTCACGTTTGCGACGTTCATGACGCTCTTCATTGTGCCTGCTGCATATAGCTTCTTTGCAGGGAAGGTCGAATCCGTCCGTACCGATGCAAGTAAAATGGCGTAGGTTTAGACGAGAGATTTTATTATACTGCACCAATGGTGCCTAACTAGTACTCTCGTCTTTCGTCTAAAGCGAGTTTGCGAGCGTTCTTTCGTCTAAGTTGCGGCAACGCCGCTACTTCACCAGCTGAAATGCTTTTTCACCTTCACGGCTCATGCCGTAGCGGGTGCGGAGGATTTCTTCTTTATAGAGGGAGTCGGTCTTTAGCTTTTGGATGAGCTCGTCTCGTTGCTCAATGACCTTGGTCAGGGAGTCGATTTCTTTTTGATAGAGCTCGATTTCCTTCACAATTCTACGCTGCTCTGGAATACTGTCCTTGCCGAACAGCAAATGGAACACCAGGAACGCAAATGCGATCACGGTGGCAATTCCAATGAGAAGTCGTATGTGCAACTAATTATGCTCCGTTAAAATAGAATTGGAAGTTGTCCTTTGACGAGACTAGACCTGATATTTCTAGTTCCGTCAATATAGCTAAAAGTTCCGGTGCCTTAAAGTCAAATTCTTGCTGAAGTTCAGAAAATGTTTTGCGGAATCCGTTAAAACGTTCAAATACTTTTTGGGCTCCATCGGAAAGATGGACCCCGCATGTGGCGAGCTGTTGGATGCTTGTTCCTTCAAGGAGGGGGATTCCGGCCACGGAACGCAAGCTTTCGGGCGCAAAGACGGGCTTGGCGTGTCCACTGTCTAGGAGGGCGTTTGTGCCACTGTAGAGCTCGCTGTCGAAGTTCCCGGGGCAGGCGAGGAGCAATTTCCCTTCGTCTAGGCAGAATTGCGCGGTGAGGAGGGCGCCTCCCTTTTTACGGCTTTGGACTACAAGTGTCGATTGGCTAAGTCCGCTGATGATGCGGTTCCGTGCGATGAAGTTCCCTTTGTAGGCAGGCGTGTCGCCTTCGTATTCGCTTAAAAGGGCCCCTCCAGCATCGAGAATCCGTTTGGCGAGGGTGTTGCGTTCTCCTTCGATTTTGGCGTCTAGGCCTTGCGCAAGGACTGCTATTGTGGGGATGCCAGCATCGAGGGCGGCGCGGTGGCAAAAACTGTCTATGCCCTGTGCAAGCCCCGAAATAACAACGGCATTTGTGGATCGGAGTGATTCGACGAGTCGCCTACAGAGCTCTTCAGCGGATGCGGACGGGCGGCGTGTGCCGACCATGGCGATGCCGATTTTATTGTTTGTGGGGAGGGTGCCTTTGCAAAAGAGTTGTTTCGGACAATATTTGGATGCACCAAGGAGGAGCGGATAATTGTCGTGGGCGAGTTTGCTGTAAGGTTCGTTGAATAAAAGATTCGTTTCCATTTTATTGTTACCCCGAATGTATCTTGGGGCTGTAGTACTTTGAGAGCGTAAATTTAAAGGATGTAAGAAACGATATAGGAAACGATAAAATTAACGATATAAATAACGGTGTTACTAATTTACAGAATTTATCGTGAAAAAACAAGGGGTCGCGTTTACTTTCTATCTTTGGGCGCATGAAGTACACGTTTAAGGATCTCGTCGATATTATGGCTCGTCTGCGTTCGGAAAATGGCTGCCCGTGGGACCGCCAGCAAACCACGCATTCGCTGTTGCCATATCTGGTTGAAGAAAGCTGTGAGTTTATCGATGCCGCGCAAGATGGCGACAAGGAGCACATGTGCGAGGAACTCGGCGATGTGCTGTTCCAGGTGGTTTTCCATTCGCAAGTGTGCAAGGAACAGGGTGACTTTACGATTGACGATGTAATCCAGGGCTTGTGCGAAAAGATGGTGCGCAGGCATCCGCATGTGTTTGGCGATGCTAAAGTGGATACGGCAAATGACGTAAGCCGTCGTTGGGAACGCATCAAGGCTCAGGAGAAGAACAACTTAAAGCATGCGGGCGAGTCTATTATGGACAAAGTTAGCAAGAGCATGCCCACGCTCGCGCGCTCACAAGATATTATCCGTCGCGTGGCTAAAGTTGGTTTCGATTGGGGCGAGGCTGCTCCCGTGTTCGACAAGGCTCAAGAGGAATTTGCAGAATTCCGTGCCGAGATGGAAAAGATTTCTCCCGAGAATGCAAATGTGGACCGCCTAGAAGATGAATTCGGCGATATCATGTTCAGTCTTGTAAATGTCGCTCGCCATTGCGGATTCAACGCGAACATCGCCTTGCAACGTGCGAATAACAAGTTCGAAAAGCGCTTCCGCGAAGTAGAACGCCGCGTCAAGGAACAGGGCAAGGAAATCAAGGATGTAGGCCTGGAAGGCCTGCAAAAATTGTGGAAACAGGCAAAGTTGTCTTCCTAAGTCGTCATCCTGACGCCAAAGGCGGAAGGATCCAGTAAAGTTATTCTCTAAAAATAACTGGATTCAGCTCCTTCGAACCTAAGAATTGTAAAGCAACAAGTTGCTAACAATTCTATATCGTCCTAAAGGACTCAGAATGACGTTCTGACAACTGCGGCAAAACCGCTATTCCAATTTGGAATGTTCCGCGCGGGATTAAAAGAGTGCGCAAAATTTTGTTCGCACTCGTGATTCGTGTGCTATATTATTCTTGTGGCACAAGTAAATTCTGGTTCTGAGACGGGAAGCCGGATCGAATCGCGGAGTAGAACTTACTAGTGTTACGTTTATAAGAGAGTCCCGTGAGAGCATTACGGGACTCTTCTTTTATACGAATTACTGTGTGTGTTAACCCCAAACAAAAAGACCTGCAACTTCCGTTGCAGGCCTTTTAAACTTTCGAGAAGTTCTAGGGGTTGGTCGTGAGCAAAAAGAAGCCCTCGGTATTAACCGAGGGTTTCTTGCGAGAGCGAGGGGCCGACGGAGTTTTAAGTCAGCCTTTAGCCCCGAGCGGTCGTATTAGGCGCGAGCCTTGACCTTGTCGCCGTACTTCTTGATGAGTTCTTCCTGGATGTTCTTCGGAACCGGGAGGTACTTGCAGAATTCCATCGTGAATTCTGCCTTACCCTGGGTCATGGAACGGAGGTCCGTAGCATAACCGAACATTTCGGAAAGCGGAACTTCAGCAGTAATCGTGGTCATGCCGAGTTCTTCGGAAGTACCAACGATGCTACCACGACGCTGGGAAACGTTACCCACGACACCGCCCTGGAATTCGGTCGGGGTCTGGATTTCGACCTTCATGATCGGTTCGAGGATCTGAGCGCCAGCCTTAGCGAAAGCTTCGCGGAAGGCCATACGGGCAGCAACCTGGAACGCCATATCAGAGGAGTCGACCGGGTGGAATGCACCATCCTGGACTTCCATTTCGATACCGACAACCGGGAAGCCGATCAAAGAACCTGCTTCCATGCAGCTCTGGAAACCCTTATCGCAAGACGGGATGTATTCCTTCGGAATACGGCCACCGACGACGGAGTTGACGAAGTTGTAGACCTTTTCCTGGTCGCCTTCGACAGCCATCGGACGCATTTCGCCGACGACCTTAGCGTACTGACCAGAACCACCAGTCTGCTTCTTGTGGGTGTAGTCGAACTTGGCCGGGCGGGTGATGGTTTCGCGGTAAGCAACCTGCGGAGCACCAGTCGTCACGTCGCACTTGTATTCACGGCGCATACGTTCGATATAAACGTCAAGGTGGAGTTCGCCCATACCCTTGATGATGGTCTGACCAGATTCCTTGTCAACTTCGACCTGGAACGTTGGGTCTTCCTTCGTGAAGCGGTTGAGGGCCTTGGACATGTTGTCGAGGTCGTCACGGTTCTTGGCTTCAATAACAAGTTCGATAACCGGGTTAGGAACGTGCATAGAAGTCATGTTGTAGTGGTTCTTGCCATCCGTGAATGTCGTACCGGATGCGCAGTCGATACCGAACAGAGCAACGATGTCGCCTGCACCGGCTTCGGTGATATCCACCATTTCGTCAGCGTGCATACGGACGAGACGGCCAACGGAAACCTTCTTGCCGGTTGCCATGTTGGTGATCATGTCGCCCTTCTTGAGGGTACCCTGGTAAACGCGGACGTAGGTGAGCTGGCCATAGCGGTCGTTCACGAGCTTGAATGCGTAGCAGACGAGCGGTGCGTTGTCTTCGGACTTGAGGATAACTTCAGCTTCGTTGTTGTCGAGGTCGAGAGCCTTGTTTTCAACGTCGGTCGGGCACGGGAGGAAGTCGATAACACCGTCGAGGAGCTTCTGGACACCAATGTTCTTGTGAGCAGAACCCATGAACACCGGAGTGATGTCGAGACGGATGGTAGCTTCGCGGATGACCTTCTTGAGGAGGTTCTTGTCGATCTGGTCGACACCGTATTCGCCTTCCATAGCCTTTTCCATGACTTCGTCGCTGTAGTCAGCGCAGCAGTCAACGAGCTTTTCACGGTATTCGTTAGCCTGGTCGACGAGTTCTGCCGGGATTTCCTTTTCGATCATGTCGTCGCCATTGTCGCCTTCGAAGTAGTATGCCTTCATTTCGAGAAGGTCGACCACGCCCTTAAGATTGGATTCCAAACCTATAGGAATCTGCATGACGCACGGCTTGTGGTTGAGCTTTTCCTTGAGCATGACTGCAACGCGGAGCGGATTTGCACCAGAGCGGTCGCACTTGTTCACGAACACGACGCGCGGCACATGGTAACGGCGCATTTGGCGGTCAACGGTAATAGACTGGGACTGGACGCCTTCAACGCCAGTGAGGACGAGGATAGCACCGTCCAACACGCGGAGAGAACGTTCCACTTCGATCGTGAAGTCCACGTGCCCCGGAGTATCGATGATGTTGATGGAGTCCTTTTCTCCGGTCTTGGTGTGAGTCCAGTTTGCAAACGTAGCAGCAGACTGAATCGTGATGCCGCGTTCGCGTTCAAGTTCCATGGAGTCCATCGTGGCACCGACGCCGTCTTTACCACGAACTTCGTGGATAGCGTGGATACGCTTTGTGAAGTAGAGGATACGTTCGGTAAGGGTAGTCTTACCGGAGTCGATGTGAGCAGAAATACCGATATTTCTGTGCAGCTGAATGTCTTTCATATTTTTATTCCACTAATGGAGTTGATGTTATTGAATGTTGCGCCCAAAAATAGAAAATTTTGGGGGGAACTCAAGGGCGGTTTTTCATTTGATAGTATAAAAGGGGGGTAAAATGGCTAAAATTTGCGTTTTTGCACAATCTGGTAGATTAAAAATCCCGTTACAAGAGATATTCCTGCCCATATGGCAAGGGAGTGGATTGACATCCACGGACCAAAATTCATGAAATAGCGCTGGGATATTCCATAATAATCGTTCTTAACAAGGGAATCTGCAAATCCCTCGACGTTTAGCGGTATGTAAAAATGGCTGAGGGCGATTTGCAAGGCGAGTAACGCTGCGACAGTCTTTGCGCTCAGGTTCGTTTTGTCGAGAGCGTCGCCGAGTGGGACGAGTATCAACGGGAGGAGCGGGATGACATGCCGAGCTTCGCTGTCGATGGCAAAGAAGATGAAGGCGAGGAATGCAAGCGCGTAGCCGGGGCTCCGATTGAAAATGTTTTTTGAAAAATCGCGGAACAAAAAGATCACAAGTAGCGGCAAAATGCCGAAATAGCAGATGTGCGCGACCGGAGTGATGAATGGGTATTTGAGTGGGCGCAAGAAGACTTGGAGGACAAATGCGACTTCGCTGAAATAGAATTCGTCATTCGCGTGTGCACGGAGGTAAAGGTTGATTGCAATGAAGGGGATGGCGATCAACGCCAGTTTTTTCCATGCGGATTGGCGGACAAATTCGTGGGCGTATGTGAACGGGGTGTAGATGTGGCAGTCGCAGTTCCGAAAGATTATGTATAGAAATGCGCTCCAGGCTATGGCACTTACGAAAAGTAGTGGCTTGGATGCAGGGATGAACAGCATGCTTTCGAGAAGCGGTTGCTTGTGTAGCAGGTAGAGTGTGGCGACCGCTCCGATGGATAGTAACGGAAGCGCTACGGTGAGGATTTTCCCGGTGTGGAATTTTACGTAGCGTGCGTTTTCAGAAAAGGGATCCTTGAAAATGTAAAGGAGCCAAATAATGTAGGTGACTGTCGGCCATGTGAGGATGCCCAAAAATGAAATGGCTATCGCCTGCAAAAATTTTTGCCGCTGTAAATAGTAATAGGATACAAGGAAAATGGTATTTGCGAAGGCGTCCGTCTGGAATATTTCGTAGCCGCAGTTCTTGAGTACGAAATGATTGAAGAAGAAACACCCGAAGACTAAAGCCGAGGTCGTCTGTTTCCAGGCATATAGCTTGATTAGCTTGAAAAAGAAAAATAGCTGGATAGCGAGATTGCCAAAATGGAGCACGTACATCGAGTGCATCAGGTTCGCGTGCGAGGGCTCGATGTTAAAGAGGTTGAAAAACAGGTTTATCAGGAAAAACGGGAAAATACGAAAAACACGGAACCGGTCGTAGCCTGTAGTCCAGAAGTCCTCGGTAAAATTTTGCGCGACCTGGTAGTAGAAAGCTCCGTCATAACCGGCACCGTTGTTCAGGGGCGTCTTTTCGCCAACAAAAGATAGTGTAAAAAGAAACAGTAAAACGAGAACAAGGAGCACTAAGGCTCCTTGCGTTTTAGTTGTTTTCGTCAGAGTGCTGTTCGGTCGATTCTGCATTGTTTTCGCCGTTTGCGCTTTGATCTGCACCGGCATCGCTGGATTCAGGCTCCTTGTCGATGGCGTTTTCGACGAGTTCCGGCTTTTCTACACCTTCGAGAGCCTTGAAGTAAGACTTAGCCGTCTTGCCGACTTCGTTCGTGTCGAAGTATGTGTAAGCGCCGTTACCGACGGCACCGATGGCCGGGATAGCTCGGAGAGCAATGCGGCCGAGGAAGTTCGTTGAAATCTTGACGCCGATTCTCTGGAGCAGTTTTTGGAGGGCGGCGAGCGAAAGCTTTTGCATGACAATGCGGCTGCCCGTACGGACGGCGACATCGCGGAGAAGCGAGGCTGCACTGTGGCGGAACAAGCACCAGACCATGGCTTCACGGGAAAGCATGGAGAATTTACCGTAGGTGCAAGCGATATCGGAAACAAGCTGAGCCTGGATGCGCCAGACTGCGGCGATATCCGGGATAGATGTCAAGACGCCGGTGAACCCTGCCGGGATAGAAAGCGAGGTGCTAACGGCTGCTGCCTTGAAGGCTGCCTGCTTAATCAAGATATCGGCACGCGCATCAGGATCCCTGTTGGGGCAGAGGAGCGAGTCCGGAATATCCGTAATCAGGTTGAAGACGACGGAGTTGAACATTTCCTGAATGGAATTGGAATCGTCTTTTTTGAATTCGTTAAAGTTTAACATAGCGGCCTCCTTTTCTCCTATTTCAAGAACATTTTAATAATTCCTGCAAAGTTTTGGGGAATTCTATATTGAAAATTACTCTTTTCTAACCACAATTTCACAATTTCATCGATCCAAAGTCGATCTGAAGCGATTTTTGTGATAAAAATATCGGTATTTTCGCCATTTTCGACAATTTTGTAGTTCAAATGGAACGAAATGGGGGTTGTTTCGCCATGTGGAATGACCGTGAGGTCCATCGTCTGTTTTTCGGCGTTGACGCTGAAGGAGACGTTGTTCAATGCTTTTTGAAGTTGTTCTTCCATGATTACTCCATCTGTGGCGGTTAGAACAAAATTTTTGCGAATAAGCCCGTGCCCTTAGGGAGTGCTTTTTTGATAGAATGGTCTTTGAACCACCAGGCGGCGATTTCATTAATCAACGGACGTGGGCTATCTACTTTGTTTATGACAATCATCGTCCCCTGTTCCGTATCTTCGAAACAGTAGTGCGCACAAAGTGTGGTCGGTGTAAATTCACCATGCAGAAGGATGGTCACATTTGCTTGGTTTTCTAGCGAGTCGATATCGACGTTCTGAATTTCACCAAATCTGTTGATGAAATCGTTGCGCCGGAAGAACATCTCGATGGCTTTGTCTCGTGCGTTAGAAAGGAAGGACATGGTTTTATTATTAGTTGGTAGTTACTAGTTATTGGTTACTAGTTAATTCGTGTACCTGTTTTTTCGGTTGTAATATATATTCTTTTGCGAAAAATGCAAAAAATAACACCTCGTGCTTTGGATGGCGCGAGGCGTTTTATATTGCGTTAAATGCGGCGGGTTAGCGCGGAAGCGTAAGGATGTCGATGCCATCCTTGGTCTTCACGACGGTGTGTTCCCACTGGGCGCTGAGAGAGCCATCGCGGGTGACAGCAGTCCAACCGTCGCTGAGAGTCTTGGTACCCGGGCGGCCGACGTTGAGCATCGGTTCGACCGTGAACACGTTACCGACTTCAATGAACGGGCAACGTTCGTAGTTGCGGAAGTGGTAGACTGTCGGTTCTTCGTGGAAGCCGCGACCGATGCCGTGACCGCAGTAGTCTTCGACAACGCTGAAGCCGTGTTCGTCGGCGATGTCCTGGATGGCGCAGCCGATGTCGTTCCAGTGTGCGCCTCTTTCGCCTGCAGTGCGGATGCCTTCTTCCATGCAGAACTTGGCGGTATCGACAAGTTCGCGAGCGATGTCGGAGACCTTACCAACGCAGAACATGGCGGAGGTATCGCCGTGGTAGCCGGAGAGGATTGTGGTGATGTCGATGTTTACGATGTCGCCATCCTTGAGAATGGTCTGGGCGTTCGGGATGCCGTGGCAGACAACTTCGTTGATGCTGATGCAGGCGTAGCGCGGATAACCGTGATAGCCCATGCAGGCGGAGATGCCCTTGTGCTGGCGTGTGTAGTCGCCGATGAATTCATCGATTTCGAGCGTGGAGACGCCGGGCTTGCACATTTCTCCAGCACGGATCAGCGTTTCGGCAGCGAGAGCGCCGGCGTCGCGGATCAGTTCGATTTCTTTTGCGGATTTTACTTTGATTTTTGCCATTTTTAGGCCTTCTTGTTTTTATTTAAGTTCTTTTATGCGCCTACTTTTTCCATGCGTATCTGTCGAGCAGGTAGGCGAGGAGCATCTGGTCGTCGGTCGTGCCGTTCGCAAGGTCTTTGACGAGCGGGAGCATGCGGCTGATGCGTTCAGTTGCTTTTTGACCGCCGAAGTGCTTGCGGACTTCTTCGAGGCGGACTTTGGTACGTTCGCTCACCTTCTTCGCGATTTCTTCGTTCGTGAGCGGATCCATCTTGATGAAGTTTATGCCGAAGTCAACTGCTGTCTGGCGGAGGTCGATTTCTTCGACCGGCGTGATGAGAGAAATGCAGAGACCACTGCGGCCTGCACGGGCGGTTCGTCCGCTGCGGTGCACATAGACTTCGTGGTCGGCGGGGTGGTCATAGACAATCACGTGCGTCACGTGGTCCACGTCGATACCGCGGGCGGCCACGTCTGTGCAGATGAGAATTTTGAGCTTCTTGTCGCGGAAGGCGTTGAGCGTCTTTTCGCGGAGGCTCTGGGCGACATCGCCACTGAGTGCACCGACTTCAAAGCCGTAACCGGAGAGCACCTGTTCGAGGTAGCTCACGTCGCGCTTGTAGTTGCAGAAAATCATGCAGCTTTCAGGATTGTAGTATTCCAGAACCTTGATGGTCATGGAATCCTTTTCCATCACGTCGCAAGTGTAGTAGCGGTGTTCGAGGTTGTTTGCGATGACTTTGTCGTAGCTGAGCGAAAGGAAATCGGCACCCGGACGCTGGAATTCGCGGGCAAGGCTCTTGACCGTCTGCGGAATTGTGGCGCTGTACATTGTGCAGGAGATGGCCTTCGGCAAGTACTTGCGGATCTTCTGCATGTCGGGGTAGAAACCCATCGAGAGCATTTCGTCGGCTTCGTCGAGGACGAGGTCGCGGATAGAAAGTAAGTCTACATTACCGCGCTGGATGTGGTCCATGAGGCGGCCCGGAGTAGCGACAATGACATGTACGCCGGAACGGAGTGCCTTGATTTGCGGTTCGTAGCTTACGCCACCAAAAATAGCGACAGACTTGATACCCGTACCCTTCGAGAGCTTTTCAAATTCTTCTTGCACCTGGATGCAGAGTTCACGCGTCGGCACGAGGATAAGAGCCTGCGGATACGGATGGTCACGGACAATGACCTGCAAAAGCGGGAGGGCGTATGCGCCCGTCTTGCCCGAACCCGTCTTCGATTGCACGAGCATATCGCGGGCGGCGAGCATGTAAGGGATGGACTTGCGCTGGACTGGCATCAGTTCGGTCCAGCCGTGTTCCCGGAGAATAGCCTTCTGTTCTTCGGGGAGCATATCAAACGTATAATCGGGGAGCTTGTTCTTGGGCTCGATAATTTTGACAGGCGTTAAAAACGGATTTACTCTTTCTTTCGTTTCTTCTTTAATTTCGTCACTCATAGTGAGCGCAAATTTAGCAAAAGGCGAGCGCCGCGGCAAAACAACTTGTTGTTTTGACATGGTCGAGCCGAGCTAAATGCGCCCAAGGGGCGCAAATTTAGAAAATAGACGAGAGACGTGAGACGAAAGATGAGAAAAAGCAGGGGTTATAGAGTCCAGTGGTATTCAAACCCGAGGCTTACAAAGCAATCGATGGTAGATTTTCCGATGGTTGTGGGGGCGGCGCCAGCATCGGGTGACGGTGCCACGTAAAGATCCCTGCCACGGCTCGAAACACCAGTACGCAAATCGATACCGTAATGCTTCTTAAATACGAATTGTCCGCCTATGCCAATTAAAGCCCCTTTATAAAGGTCTTCGAATTTAATGCGATACTTGTAGGCTCTGGAGGGTTCTTGTTTTTCGTTCTTTAGTCCGATATCTTCGACGTAGAAGGTGTATTGGAACCCAAGGAAAAATAGCGGAGTAATGTCTAGCCATGGCGTGATGGGGTATGTCATGGAAAGGAGTGCGTTGAGCCCGATATCATGTTGCCCGAAATTCCAATGGTCGAGTTCACGATAGACCGTATCGGACTTGTCTGTTTTCATGTCCCGGTTGGAATAGCGGTACATGAATTCAACACCGATGAACCCGTGCCAAGTCAGGCCCGCATAAAGGCTCAGGAAAGCATCGCTGTCTTCGATAAAGTTCCAAAGGCTAACGGAGTCCTTGGTGACGCGGTAATTTTTGACACGGCTTTTGGTGTGGCTGCTTGTCCAGTTGTCCGGAGTGAGCGGGAAATGGGCCTGGGAATAACCGATGCCTACGCCTGCCCAGACTTTGAGATTCGGGACTTCTTTATAGAGGTCGTCGGGCTCGGTCTGTTTTTTGAGACGTTCTTCCTTGGTGAGGCGGCGCTTGGTGCGCTTGTCAAAAAATGTGGCTGCAATGTCGTCGCTGAGGGCGACTTTGTCATTGTTTGCCTTGACGATGCCTGCGGCTTTGGGTTCCTGGGCTGTTTCGTCAAAAATGGCGACCTGGATGAACTTTCCTTGCGGAATGAGCAAAAGAACGATGTTGTCTTCGAGGGCCTGAATTTTGGCGGCCATGCCGGGGTGTCTTGCGCGCAGGTAACTTGAGGGTAATCCTTTTTCAAGGTTGTTCGAGAGCCAGGAACCGTAACGTGTGGCGACGGTGTCTCGTTCCCATTCACCGAGTTCGCGACACTTGGGTTCTCCAATACCCGTGTTGTTTCGGCGGAGCGAAAGGCAAAATTCATTGGCGTTGACCGGAGAATTGCCATCAAGCGTCCAAATGTAAACGGCTGCGTCTTTCCAGAGCGTAAAACGGGAATCGAAATACACCTCAGATGCGCTTGCCCAGGCGACCAAAATCATCAAGATAACGAGGAGCTTTTTCATTTGACGACTCCTTCGTAAAGGTTCTTGCGAATCTTTTGGATGGCAATTTGAATGAGGTTTGTCAGGTCTTTTAACTTATACGTCGTGATGGGCTGCTGGATTTCGTCAACGGCGCTGAATAGCGGGCGCTGCTTCAGGTTGTCCCAGAGCGTGTAAGAGAATATGGCGCTGACGTTATCTGGCTTGCGGATGCTGCCGCTTTCGTTATGGATAAGAGCGTAGTCAAAGAAATTTTCGCGCTTCAGGTCTGTGCCGATGATGAATTCGTGCAGAATGAGGACTATGGGAGGGACGTTTCCTGCCGAGTCCTTGAGCGTGACGCCTTGTTCCGGAATGTGCCCCTTGATGAATATGCGTTCATCAAGTTTTAGGCTTTCTTCGGGAAATTTGCTGTTGGCCGTATCGGCGAGGACGATGAGGTTCCCATAGGCCTTGCGCAATTCAGTTTCGAATGTTTTGCGGCAGTGCTCGGTTCCTTTGATCTGGATGCTGTCGGTACTGATTTCGAGACGCTTGGCAAACCAATTGGAACGCGTAATGACAAAAGCGTTTTCGATACCTGTTACCGCAATACCGCCATAAGGAGCCTTATGGTACGAGGGGTGGCTTGCGGTCCAATGATAAGAATCTGCACACCCCATGAGCATGCAGATTGCAAATCCGATGGAAAGTATCGACTTCTTGAACGCCATTAGCTTTTAGACGGCGCCCCACTTTTCGCGGTAAGCGTAAACGCGGTCAAGGATTCCTTCGGGAGCATTAATTGCCTTGCGGTTTTCTTCGCTTTCGAGGAATGCAATGATGTCGTTGATGTCTACGATGGAGTGGGCTTCAATGCCGTACTGTTCCTGAACAGTCTGCAATGCGGACTTGCCGTTTTCGAGCTTTTCCTTGCGGTCCACAGAGATGAGAAGGCCGATGACGTTGGCGTTTTCGATCTGGGAAAGTGCCTGCATGGTTTCGTTGACAGAAGTACCTGCGGTAATCACGTCTTCGATAATGACGACGTTTGTCTTTTCGGCGTACTTGTAACCGACGAGGGAACCGCCTTCACCGTGATCCTTGACTTCTTTTCTGTTGTACGTGAACGTAAGGTTCTGGGCGTACAAGTCAGAGAGCTTCATGGCTGTAGCAGCGCAGAGTGGAATGCCCTTGTAGGCCGGTCCGTAAAGGTTCTGAGCCTTGCCGTCGAAATGAACCATAAATGCAGCTGCATAGAATTCAGCGAGCTTCGAAAGGGAGGCGCCCGTACGGAACTCTCCAGTATTGATAAAGTAAGGCGTCTCGCGACCGCTCTTGGTGACGAAGTTGCCGAACTTGAGGGCTCCAGATTCTACGAGGAAGTGTACAAAGTTGTCTTTATTCATTGCTAATTCCTAGGCTTTAGCTCCGACGAGGAGCGCAATAACTTCAGAGATGATGTTGTAGTCGGTAATAAACTGGATCGCGAACATGGCGACCAAGCATATGACGCAAAGTACTAAATAGCTGTGGAAGGATTTTTCAAAACCCTTGATTTTCATCTTGAAAATGAGCCAGACGCCAAAACTCAAGATGGAACTGAAGACCCAAGCTGCAGAAGTGTTCAGGTCAACGAGACGGCTTACAGCAAACGTGATGGTAATGCCCGGCAAAAAGAAGAATGCAAAGCTCAAAACCACGAGAAGGGCAAAGCCGACGTAGTAGGCGAGTCCGCGGTCTTTCTTGACGATGACCTGGGAGCCAATCGATGTCTGTTCTTCTTCGCCCGTCATCGGATTCACGAATGTTTCCGGCTTGAACTGCTTGTACGGAGAGTTCGATGACTTTTCCTTGGGCTTCTTCGGAGAGATGACTTCGCCTGTCAGCGGATTGACGAGTTCTTCTGTGGAAGAAGTTTCGATACGAGTCTGGTTGACTTCGGTTGTAGCTTCGGTCTTGACTTCGTTGTCTGCGGAAGTAATCGGCTCTTGAGCGGGGGCTTCATTCTTGATTTCTTCGGACATGAGTAACTCCTAGAGAATAAATGTTCTGCCGGCGTGAACGAACACGCGATGTTCAAGCCACAGCTTAAGCGCCTGTGAAAGCGTGCGCTTTTCGATGTCCTTGCCTAGTTCGACGAGTTCATCGATGCTTGCGGTTTCAGGAACGCGCTGGATGTCTTGGCAAATAATCGGCCCCTGGTCGAGGTCTTCAGTGGCAAAATGCGCTGTTGCACCGATAATCTTTACACCCTTGTGCCATGCCTGGTGGTAGGGCTTTGCTCCCTTGAATGCCGGGAGGAACCCATGGTGGATGTTGATGATGCGGTACTTGAATTCTTCTGTGAACTGCGCAGTCAAAATCTGCATGTAGCGGGCAAGAACGATGGTATCCGTCTTGGTTTCTTCGATAATTTCGCGGAAACGGTTTTCGGGAATCGACTTGTCCGGGTTGGACGGCACATAGTAGAACGGCACGCCAAAGGAACCGCCCACGGGGCCTAAATCCGGGTGGTTACCCACGATGCAGCTGAATTCGCAGGGAAGGTCGCCATCGCGGCGCTTGAGGAGCAAGTCGTAAAGGCAGTGGTCCGTCTTGGAAACAAAAATGGCAACGCGTTCGGTCTTGGAGGTGTCGAACAATTTCCAGTTCAACTGGAGGTGCGGGGCAATTGTTTCGAGGTGTCTTTTGACTTCGGGAATGCCATCCGCTTCAATGTCGAAAACGGCGCGCAAGAAAAAGGTTTCGATATCCTTGGCTGTGTGTTGCTGGAGGTCGATAATGTTTGCTCCGGCTTTAGCAAGGACTTGCGTGGTGCCGGCGATAAGCCCTTTTTGGTCAGGGCAAAGGATCTGGAGAATATAACGAGTCATAGACATACTATAATATTAAAAAATTTAGGCCATGTTACCAAATATTTTATTTCCAAGTAGATGAAAAATAACTAACATTACACCAAGAAATAAAAAGTATTGAAAAATGGAGAGAATTAAATTGTTCAGACTGGGAATTTACTCCGTGCTCGCTTTGTCTGTCGCTCAGGTGTTTGCAGCACCTCCTAAGACATGGGATGCCATTTTTAACGCTGAAGGTCAGGGCGAATATGCCGCGGCCAAGATTGATGGAAATATCCGTTTTGGCGAATACACCCATTATAAGAATATCCAGCCGGTTTCCTTCCGCGTTTTGGATGACAAGTTTGACTTTTCTGTTGCTGGTAACATGACTGTTCCGGCAAAGTTGGTCGAAGATCCGAACTTCTACGAGAATTGCCGCAATACCATGGAAGCGTGGATTTCTTATTTCGATAAGCCGCGCCATTTTGGTAGCGAAGACCTTATCATCAACATTGCCGGTGTGGACTTTGCTTGCGGTAACGACTTGTTCAACGTCCATGACTTGCGTATAAAGTTTACCAATCCGCAGGCTCAGAAAGCTTGGGTGAACGAACTTGAAGGACGTCAGAAGTACAAGCGCGAACAGCTCTCTGAATTCCGCATTGCCGAACAGGAACACCGCGCTGAAATTCGCGACAAGTCCACTTCGTTTACGGACCCGCGCGATGGTCAAGTTTATCGAATCATCAAGGTCGAAGGCCGTGAATGGTTTGCCCAGAACGTGAACTACAATGTCGAAGGCCACTCCTGGTGCTACGAAGACAAGGACTCTTACTGCGCACGTAGCGGTCGTCTGTACGACCTCGAAGGTGCTCGCAAGGCTTGCCCGGAAGGTTGGCACTTGCCGCGTGACCGCGAATGGTCCGACATGCTCAAGGGCCTCACGGGCTGCTACGATGGCGTTGACAAGTGCGGTAACTTTGCTACAAAGATGAAGGCTACGACTGGCTGGCAGGGCGGTGGCGGTACCGACGAATACGGTTTCACCATCTTCTCTTCGGGCTATCGCAAGCTTCTCGGCAAGTCTACGGTTCGCTATGAAGACATGGGCGAATACGCTGGCTTCTGGTCTGCACAGAATGGCCGTAACGAAACGATTTGGCTTTGGGCTATGGGCCGCATGAGCGACCAGATGGTTCGCCAGCTCGTGCCTGCAACGGCTAGGAATAACGGTTATTCTGTGAGATGCATTAACGGTAACTAAGGATTGGCGCTGAGCGCAAAAAAAGAGAGCTTAAAAAGCTCTCTTTTTTTATATGCATAAAAAATGCGTCGCGCCGAGGGCGCGGCGTATTTTACATCTGGCGGATTGGGAAGAGGCCGAGCAAGTCGAGGACGTTTTCGAGCACAATCTGTGTAGACTGCACGAGGAAGAGTCTGGACTTTTCTTCGGCGGATCCGAGCACGCGGTCTTCGTGGATGAACTTGTGTGCGGCTTCGGCAATTTCGAGTGCATATTGTGCGAGCACGCTCGGTTCATCGTCCTTGACTGCGGCGAGAATCTTTTCACCCTTCTTGGCGAGAATGTTGATGAGGCTGTAGGCGGCGTCATCGGTAAGCTGAGCGTAATCCACGTCAGCCACCGGAACGGTGTAGCCGGCCTTGCGCATAATGCTGCAAAGACGGACGTGTGCGTTCTGCACGTACGGACCCGTGTCGCCTTCGAAACTCATGACGGCATCCCAGTCAAAGCGGACATCCTTCAAGCGGCTGTTCTTGAGGTCGTTGAAGGTAAGAGCGCTGATACCGATCTGGCGTGCAATGAGTTCCTTGTTTTCGAGGCCCGGATTCTTTTCGTCGATGAATTCGAGAATCTTCTTTTGGGCGGCTTCAATCACATCGCGGAGGAGGCTTGCCGTACCGGTACGTGTCTTGCCCTTTTCCCACTTGCCGTCGACCATCTGGAGGATCACGCCGAACGGAATGTGGTACATGTCCTTGTACCATTCGCGGCCCATCTTCTTGAGCACGTGGAACACCTGCTTGAAGTGGAGAGCTTGTCCCAAGTCCACCACATAAAGGCACTTGTCGAAGTTGTATTCCTTTTTGCGGTAAATTGCGGCAGCGAGGTCGCGGGTTGCGTACAACGTGGAACCATCACTCTTGCGGATAAGGCACGGGTTCAGGTCGAATTCATCGAGCATCACCACGTCGCGTTCCTGGCTGTTCACCAACAAGTTCTTTTCGCGGAGTTCGTCGAGCACGGCCGGAATCTTGTCTTCAAAGAAGGATTCACCGGTGTAGTGGTCAAAGCCAACGCCCATCATGTCGTAAATGCGCATGAGTTCCTTGAGCGTTGCGGCGCGGAATGCGGTCCAAAGCTTGCGGTAGAATTCGTCGCCCTGTTCGAGCTTTGTGAATGCGGCGCGAGCTTCGTCTTCGAGGCCGGGTTCTTCCTTGGAGGCCTTGGAGAAGCTAGCGTAAAGGATGTTGAGTTCCTTCACGGTGAGTGCGTTCAAAGTTGCTTCGTCGGTCGGGAGCTTTTCGCGGAGGTACATCACGATGAGCTTACCGAATGCAGTGCCCCAGTCACCGAGGTGGTTGATGCGTTCGACCTTGTAACCGGCAGCCTTGTAGATGCGGGCAAGCGAGTTACCGATCATTGTAGAACGCAAGTGGTGGAAGGCGAGTTCCTTACCGATGTTCGGGGAGCTGTAGTCGATGCAGACAACCTTGCCATTCGATGCGGCATGGCCGTATTCCAAACCCTTGGCGGCGATTTCGTCGAGCGTAGACTTGGCGAGGAATCCGCGGTCGATGAAGAAGTTGAGGTAACCGTTCACGGCTTCAACTTTAGAAAGCCCAGCCGGGAGCTGAACCTTTGCTGCTAAATCTTCGGCAATGAGCTTCGGTGCCTTGCGGAGGGTCTTTGCAAGAGAAAAGCAAGGAATGGTGTAGTTGCCGTGACTTGTATCAGGCGGTACGGAAATAAGTTTCAATGCGGCTTCTTCGTCAAAAGCTCCAGTTGCTGCAAGTGCCTTTGCGATTTCTGCATTAAATGAGTTCATTATCGTCTCCAGACTTCTTAGCGTCTTCGCGGATGAAGTCATGTTCATCGAGGTTCATGAGTTTGCCGTCTGCATAGAGGCGGTCGAAGGAAATTTCGTTTCTCTTTTCTTCTTCGAAGAGGTGAACCATCAGGTCAAGACCAGCATCGAAGATGGCCCAGCGTACGCCTTCCTTGTATTCAACGCCGACATAGTGGAGCTTGCGAGCCTTAAATTCCTTGGTAAGTTCATTCAGAATGGCCTGCATCTGGGCTTCACTTTCGCAAGTGGCGATGAGGAAATAATCCGCTTCGTTTTTGACGCCGCGGAGGTCGATGAGCTGCACGTTTTGGGCGCGGAGTTCAAAAAGGATACCTGCACCAAGCTTAACGGTTTCAGAAAAATCTTGGTTATTTGTTGCTGTCATGTTGTTCTCCCTGATCGGGTTCTATTATTTGTTGAAAATCTCTACCAGTGTGTACGACGGCATCGACTGTGGCGTTTTTGTCGAGTAGCACAAGAACGTTCTTTGTTTTTAGGGTGGCGGCGAGAGCCTGTGCGCCTTCCCATTCCGGGTTCCTAAGCACGATGACTGTTTCTTCGTAGTTCTGGAGGCGTTCGTTGTCAATGTAGACTACGTCAAATCCTTTTTTGCGCAAGAAAGCACGCATCTTAGTTGCGGCTCCCTTCATGCTGCAGCTGTTCAGAACTTCCACATCACCTTTGATGGGACGGACTTTGCGAACGACGGCAGGGGCAGGCTTTTCTTCTTTACAGCCTGTAAAGAGGCATGCGGCAAAAACAGCCGAAGAAACTCCTACGGCAAATTTTAGGCGGAGCGCTTTAGAATAGTTGTAGAACATTCTTTGATACAAATCTAGCAAAAATAAAAAAGCCCTCGGAATAAATCCGGGGGGACTATATAGAATAGAAGAGCTTACTGGCAGAGGATGGAACTGCGACTAAGACATTCGTTGTGGAAGAAACTGCGTGGACCGTAGGCCTTCAGTGCGTCGCGTTCATTGACGTAGGAAATTCTTATTAATGTGTTTTCGCTAGGTTTGTATTCCAGCGAAACATCTGGAATCAACACATTGACATTGCCCTGGCGTAGGTCCTCTCTTGCAATGCGGGAACCATTGCTAATGTTTGCGTAGATTGGCATCCAGAGACCGACATTTGCGTACAAGTGAAGATTCGGTGTGAACTCGTAGGCGAAATGCCCCATAAAGCTTTGGTTTGCGAACGACCCGAAACTACCTGCAACGAAATTGAGTGAATAGGAGTATGCGACTTTTAAGGCCGGGTCGAATGTCTGATGACGGACCATACGGTCTGAATCAAATTCGCGGTTCCAGGGAATTCCATCGTTTCTAAATTCGTAATTGGCTTCGGCCTCATTGCTTTTGGATACTGACGTTTTGGTAATGACTTGAGAGGCCATTTCGGATGATTCGATGTTTGTTGTTACGTTTGCAAATGCAAACGTTGATATGCAAAGAGCAGATAAAATAATTTGTTTCATGAAACCGAATATACAAAAGTGTGCAAGGCGAGAGTAGTAAAATTGAACTTGTTCAATTTTATTACCGAGCCGCCGCCACGGACGCCGTCGATTACCAGCAATAATGCGGGTTTCGCCAAGGACAATCGTCGTAGAAGTAACGATGCGGTCCATAGGCTCTGAATGCGTCTCTTTCGTTGATGTACATGACCCTCAAAGTCATCTTGTCACTTGGCTTGTATTCGAGCGTAATATCTGGAATCAATACGCCTACGTTCCCTTGTTTCACATCTTCTCTTGCAATACGGTTCCCGAAATGGATGCTCGAATAGAGTGGCATCCATAAGCCTACATTGGCATACAAGTGAAGGTCTGGGGTGAACTCGTAAGCGAAATGAGCCATAAAGCTTTGTTGTGCAAAAGACCCCAAAGAGCCGCCGATAAAGCTTACAGAGTAGGTGTAGGCCACCTTGAGCGCCGGGTCAAAAGTGTCGTGGCGAATGAGGCGTTCTGGGTCAAAGTGCTCGCGGTTCCACGGGATTCCGCTTTCCTGGATGACGTAAATAGTATCGACAACTGTGTCTTGGGCTGCGACCAATGTTTCCGAGAGCGCGCTAGAATCTTCCTTCGCGGGGGAGGCCGCAAAGGCAAGCGCTGCTAGGAATAACACTGTAAGACTCATGAATCGCATATAATGAATATATAAAAAAAGAAGGCTTCATGATAAAATGAAGCCTCCCGGTCGAGATGAATTTCTCAGGAATTATTTGTTATTGTTGTCGTTTTTTGGATCGTCGCTTTTGGTGACTCCGGCGAGTTTTGCCCCGAACATGGAGCCAAGAACTGTACGGAGGTCAATGCCGAGCGAGTCCGTAAGGCCGTTCGTGACCTGCGTGAGCGTCTTGGTGATGTCTCCAGTGAGCTTTGCTGTATTGCCTTCGCCGTACATCGTGATGTTTCCGATCTTTTCCATCGGCTTTGCAATGGCGGCTGCAATTTGCGGCATCTGTTCGAAGTACTTTTCAATCGTCTTGAGCTGCATTTCCTGACGGGCGGCGTCTCCATAAAGCTTCATGGCTTCGGCCTTCTTGTTGAGTGCTTCGGCTTCGGCAAGGCCTTGGGCCTTGATGGCTTCTGCTTCTGCTAAACCCTTTGCCTTGGTCGCTTCGGCTTCGGCGAGGGCTTTGGCTTTCGTAGCTTCGGCTTCTGCGAACGCCTTTTCCTTTTCGGCTTCTGCAATCTGCTTGATGGCCTTGGCGCGCTGTTCTTCCTTGTAGCGGACGGCTTCTGCGTCTTTCTGCTGTTGGAAAAGCTCGGCTTCGGAACGCTGGATTTGTGCCTGGCGTTCGGCTTCGGCTTTCTTTTCGATTTCCGCTTTAAGTTCCTTTTCGGTCACCATGACCATGCGTTCGCGAATTTCAATTTCCTTTTCTTGCTTGGCGACTTCGGCTTCAGCCTGGGCAACGTTGATTTCCTTTTGCTGAGTCTGCTTCTGGATTTCGTAAGCGGCGTCTGCGATTGCCTTTTCTGTATCGGAAATCTTCTGCAAGTTGGCCTTTTTCACGGCGAGGTCGTTTTGCTTCTGGGCGATTTCGAGTTCTGCGGCAACGGCTGCATCGTTAGCTTCTTTCTTGGCCTGCGATTGGGCAACGCTGATATCGCGTTCGGCGTTGGCCTTGGAAATGGCCGCTGCCTTGCGGATGGCGGAAGTCTTATCGACACCGAGGTTTTCAATCACGCCGTTGGCATCTTCAAAGTTCTGGATGTTGAACGTCTGCACCACGATACCGAGTTTTTCAAGGTCCGGGATGGCGTTTTCGAGCACGAGTTCAGAGACCTGCTTGCGGTCGCCCACGAGGTCCACGAGCTGCATACGGCCGACAATTTCACGCATGTTACCTTCGAGAATGTCGACGATCATGGCGCGAATGTCTTCGGGTTTCTTGTTCAAGAAGTTCTGTGCAGAAGATTTAAGACGGTCCGGATTGTCCGAAATCTTGGCGGTCACGACGGCGTCGACGGATACGTTGATGTAGTCTTTGGTGGGGACCGGGCTTCCTGTCTTCACGTCAATCTGAATCAATTGCAGGGAAAGGTGGTCAGCGCGTTCGAAGAACGGGATGCGCAACCCTGCGCGACCGATGATGACTCTTGGAACCTTACGGATACCGGAAACGATAATCGCTTCGTCCGGAGCTGCCTTGATGTAGGACATCACGAAAACGATAATCAGTAAAAGTATAGCCGCTGCAATAGCGATGTAGTGGATGTTTTCTGGCATTAAAAACCTCATTATTTTAGTTTACATTTAATATACAACATTTACATTGTCATAAACCGCCAAATCGTAAAAAAATTGGTGTTACGTACAAAAAAAAGCCCGGCAAATGCCGGGACCATTAAACGCGAGTTGTTTGCGCTTTTAGATTTTTTCGATGATTTCGTTTTTGCCGTTGACGCGGATGACGGTCGGTTTCCAGGTCTTGGCTTCTTCCGGGGACATCGTTGCATAAGCTACGATAATTACGAGGTCACCAGGCTGTACCAAGCGGGCTGCTGCACCGTTCAGGCAGATGACACCAGATTTTGCCGGGCCTTCGATGACATACGTATCAAGGCGGGAACCATTATTGACGTCAAGAACGCCGACTTTTTCGAAGGGGAGGATGCCTGCTGCATCCATTAAATCGCGTGCGATAGTGATGGAACCTTCATAGTTGAGATTCGCATCGGTAACTGTAGCACGATGAATTTTGGCTTTAAGTAATTCTAGCTGCATTTTTGCTGCTTAGAACTTGACATTAAGGAAGCTTGCTACGCCCTGGTCTGGTGTCGGAATAATACCGAAGCTAAAGCGGTTTGCATCCGGATTGCTATCCCACTGGGTGCTGATGAATGCATCTGCAAAAGACCAAAGGTGTGCGGCGGCGATTCCAAGGAATCCGTACCACCAATAGCTCTTATCCTGAACGGCAAGTACTACGGTGACTGTGATACTACCAATTTCAAGGACATCCATGAAGGTTGCCTTGGCGGTTTGTTTTGTCTTCCACTGATAATAGGATGGAATCAAAAGAGAAATATAAGCGCTGGATTGATCACCATTGCGATAGCGGTAAGAACGGTCGATGTCTGCATCTTCCATACCTTCGGCACGCTGGCTAAGCCAATCTTCTTCGCTCACGCCGAGTCTGTTCCAGGGCTTTTGGAGATATTCTGTCGGGCGAATGCCAAGCTCAACAAGCTTTGTCAATTTTTCGCGAGAAACGCCTTGTTCTTTAGCCTGCTGATATTCCCACTGGGTAAGGCCCATATCTTCGTACTTGAAACCTTCCCACTGGCCACCAACAGCCTGAGCGTTACCAATGTTTGCTTGAGTCGTTGCTTCGGCGTTTGCCTGAGCGATAGAGTCTGCAGTTGCAGCATCCTGGAAATCGTCAGAGAAGAGGTCATCAGACTGAGCAAACGCTAGTGAGCCCGCGAAAAGAACAGCAGAAAGCACTTTGAACATGTTACTCATTTTGATCTCTTTCTTAAACGTTTAATGCCGGGGGAGGGAATCGAACCCTCACACTCTCGCGAGTACTGGATTTTGAGTCCAGCGCGTCTACCAATTTCACCACCCCGGCGGGGGAGCACAACAAATATAGCACTATTTTTGCTTTTTTTGTAGGTATAATGCAAAAAAACGCATGTTTTAGGCGTTAAAATCTGTAAAAAATTTTTTCGAGTATAATTTTATTTGCTTAAAGGGCTTGTTTTACAAGCATTGGCCTGAATTCCACATTGAGCGGGGCGAGTTTTTTAGCTCCGTAATCCACAGCACTTTCCTTTGTATCAAATGGACCTGTGCGTACGATATAGAGGACTTTCCCGCTTTCAAGCGTGTTCTGGCTGATGGTGCAGGCGATGTTGCGCTTTTTAAGATTGTCTACGAGCAAGTCGGCGTTGGACTTGACTCCAAATGCCCCTAGTTGTAGCTGCCATGCGGATTTGTCTTCGGCTGGCTTTGTTTCGGGCGCCTTTGTTGGCGCGGGTTCGGCCTTGGTGTCTGCTACTTTGGCAACGTCATTGTTTGCAGCTGGGGTGCTGCTTGCGGGCTGATTGGTGCTGGCGAGTTGTTCCGCTTTTGCTTGTTCCCTCTTGGCGACGGCTTGCTTGATGGCTTCGGGATTGCCGAGGTTTTTGCAGGCTTCGTTCAAATCTTCGCTATGGGCGCGGTCTTGGACGGCGACGCAGACTTTCTGCAGCACGGTCATTTGATGCGGTTGCGAAGTTTCGATTGCGTGTACGAGGGATTCGGCGGCCTTGTTGTAGCGGCCAAGGTACATCTGGAACTGGGCCTTGGTCATCATAAGGTCCGCATAAATGGCTTGTTGCGGGTTCGTCTTGTCGATGAGACTGTCGAGACGCTTGCCAGCCTTGCTGAAATCAGCGGCAATGCCCGTTTGAGAAAGGGCAAGTACATTCCATAAATAGCATTCAGTACGAGTTGCTTCGGGCTCGTTCGGGCAAACCTGCTCATATGCGGCTGCGGCGACTTTCCAGTTGCCGTTTACGTAAGCTTTTTGGGCGGTGGCGAGAGTTGGTGCGGCCTCAGCGAAGGATGCTGTGGTGGCAAACGCGCACAGTGCGCCTGTAATAACCAAATTGTGAATAAAATATTTAGCCATATTACCCTCTAGTTACCCTCAAGAGTAAAGATATAAATATTTTTACAAAATGGCTTGCGCAGAACGCGTAACTCGTTGATATTCCGTAAGTTACGTAAACTCGACTAGGGAGTGCGGTCTGTGTTTTTGAGGTGCGTTACACTAGGGTGCCGCGGAGCGTCCAGCCTCGGATGTCGTCAATTTTCACCTTGACGTAATCGCCCGGCTTGATGATGCGGCCTTCCTCCGGCTTGAAAATGACCTTCTTGAAGTTGTCCGTCTTGCCGACGAGTTCCGTCTTGTCGCGGGTGGAGCCGTGTTCGACGAGGATTTCTTCGGTGCGGCCAATCATCATCTGGTTGCGCTTGAGCGTGATGGCGTTCTGGAGTTCCACGAGGCGCGAATGGCGGGCCGACTTTTCTTCGGGCGTGAGAATTTCGGCTTCGTTGAACGATTCGGTGCCTTTGCGCGGGCTGTAGATGAACATGTATGCCGTGTCGAACTGGCAGGCTTCAAATGCCTTGATCGTCTGTTCAAAATCTTCGTCAGTTTCGCCCACGAATCCGCAGATGACGTCTGTCGAAATGGCGTAGTACGGATCCTTGCTGCGCAACTGCTCAATGACGGTCATGTACTGTTCCATGTTGTGCTGGCGGCGCATTTTCTTGAGGATTGCGTCGGAGCCGCTCTGGAGCGGAATGTGCGCGTAATGGCAGACCTTCGGGTTGTTTAAGAGAACGTCAATGAGTTCGTTCGTATAATGGCGCGGGTGCGGGCTTGTAAAGCGGATGCGCTTGATACCACCGATTTCGGAAACTTTTGTCAGTAATGTCGTGAAGTCTGCGTTTGGCGTCTTGTATGCATTCACCGTCTGGCCGAGCAACATCACTTCGGTGATGCCCTTGTCGGCGGCTCGCTTGACTTCCGTCAGCACGTCGTCCATGTCGCGGTATTTCTCGGGACCGCGGAGGTACGGCACGATGCAGTAGCTGCAGCGCTTGTTGCAACCGCGCTGGATTGCGACGAATGCGCTCACGTCATTCTGGAGTTTGGCGTATTCGCCGAGGTAGTTCTCGTCGCGGTCTTCGTCGATGAACATCTTGTGGTGCGTCTTGTGCAGCGGGCTCTGGGCTTCTCCGAACAGAAGTTCTGGAATTTTGCGGTACTGGTCCGGGCCTACGATGTAGTTCACGTTCTTGAGGCGCTTGAGCAGTTCCGGCCCGCGATTCTTGGCCATGCAACCGCACACGACGACTTTCACGTCGGGATTCTTCTTGCGCAAGTACTTGAGCTTGCTGATGTTGACGATGGCTGTTTCCTCGGCCTTTTCACGCACGCTGCAGGTGTTCACGATGATGATGTCGGCGTCTTCCTGGTTGTTCGTCTCGACGCAACCGCACATGTCCAGCTCCTGCGCAATCATCGCGGAGTCGTATTCGTTCATCTGGCAGCCGTATGTGGCCAAGTGGTATTTTTTCATGCGGCCAAAGATAGTTTTTTAGACGAGAGATGAGTGACGAGAGACGAGGATAAATGGCGCAAATGGCGGATGTTGCTGCTCGAATATGCGGAAAATGCGAAAATGTGCTACAAAATTGCCAAAATACCTGATTTAGTAGCATGAAATTTGAATAAAATAACTAAAATTAATGCATGATTTCATGATTGAGCTCTTTTGTATGCTACAGGATTGCGTAAATGCCCGTTTTAGTAGCATAATTGCGGCTGCCTAGTCTTTAAATGTTGAATATAAAGTAAAATTTGTGCTACTAAATTGTTAAAAAGTTCATTTTCGTAGCATGTTTTTTCAAAAATTTCTCATTGAATGTGAAATATGCTTCTCCACTTGTTTTTTCGCGACTATTTTTGCATATTTCAAATGTCGGGTTATGCAACCTGACCTATCTTATTATATGTAGGATGCGTTCGCTCCTCGGTTTGCTATATCGTTTATTATATGAACTATTACAAGAGGGTGCGATGCAATCATTTGAATGTTTGTCTCCCGACATTTTATTGCTATCGTTACAAAATCGTGCGGAGGAACTTCTCCGTGCTGTTGAAAGAACGAAAAAATCTTTGAAGCGTGCTCCGCAGGGGCATTTGAGGCTCGCAAAACGCGGAAATCAATTTTACGGTTATCATTTGACTGATGCCAAATCGCTAAAGGGCGAATATATTCCCAAAGACAATGTTTCGCAAATGTCAAAACTTGCGCAGAAGGATTATGACGAAAAAGCACTTCGGGAAATGGAACATGAACTTTCGTTAATTGATGGTTTTATTGCAAAATACAGTCCCGAAGAATTGACAAACATTTACAATCGGATGAATGAAGTCCGCAAGTCTTTGGTTGAACCAATCCTGCTTTCGGATGAAGAATATGCGAGGCGATGGTTTGCTGTGCCGTATAAGGGGAAAGGTTTTGAAGCTGGAGCTCCAGATTTGCGGACAGCAAAGGGCGAACGAGTCCGTTCAAAGTCCGAAGTGATTATTGCTGATTCGCTTGGACGATTGGGAATCCCTTATAAATACGAATGTCCTTTGAAACTCGTTGATGGAGGTAAAATGGTTTATCCTGATTTTACTTGCCTTGATTTGCGTACACGTAAAGAACTATTATGGGAACATTTGGGAATGATGGATGATCCTGAATATGCTTCGCTAGCTGTCAAAAAGTTATCATCTTATCTCAAAAGTGGCTATGTCTTTGGAAAAAATCTTATAATTTCAATGGAAAGTTCTGAAAAACCATTGAATCAAACAGAAGTAAGATTAATTATACAAGGTGTTTTTAGGGTGAATGAAACGTAGCTCTGAAATATTGCATGTCGATGAAAATTTGTATTATTCCTACCATGAATAATATTACAAAATCTCATTTGTTCTTGCTTGGCTTAGTTCTCCTGACAACGCTTTGGTCTGTTGTCGGAGTTGAGGATACTTACCTCACGTGGATTCTTGAAGCGGCTCCCGCGATTGTCGGGCTGTTGGTCCTTGTATTTACCTACAAAAAGTTCAGGATGCCCACGTATCTTTACGTGGTAATGGCGCTCCACATGGCGGTGCTTTTGGTGGGGGCGCATTATTCGTATGCGAAGGTTCCTCTTGGATTCTGGATGCAGGATTGGTTCGGCTTTGCGCGCAACAACTACGATAAAATTGGGCACTTAATGCAGGGCGTTACACCTGCACTTGTGATGATTGAACTTTTGCGCCGCACGACTCCTATCAAGACGGCTGGCTGGACGGGATTTTTGTCGGTGTGCGTGGCCGAGGCAATTTCTGCGCTTTATGAAATTATTGAGTGGCTGGCATCACTCAGCAATCCGACGGATACGGAAGCCTTCTTGGGAACTCAGGGCTACATTTGGGATACGCAGACAGATATGTTCATGTGCCTTATCGGGGCGACAATTTCTGTTTTAATTTGTTTAAATGTTAAAAAGTTCCGCAAATTAGAAACTTAAGAAATATATTTAAGTCATGGTTGGATTTTGGGTTAAAGCTTTAGATAAAAAAATGTTGGCGTTTTGGGCGCTGGCTTTTGCGCTGCTTTTTGCTGCTTGTAGCAACGACGATAATGGTACGATCTTAGTGAATCCTATAGGTGGCGAAAGTTGCGCTGCCATTGAAGAATCAAGTTCTTCGGATTACGCGTTGTCCTCGTCTGTTGTTGCATCGAGCTCTTCCGCAGATGGGTTAGTTTCGATTTCAACGACTGTTATGGAGGATACGCTTGAAATATTTGCATTCGGGGGTGTGAAACTTGACGTTGTTGCGGATTCGTTCCTGACAAAGTTTGATTATGGCGATGTCGTGATGGTGATGATTGCGGGGTACGATACGGTGGATGTTCCTGTAGTTGCGGGTTACGGATATGTTTTCCCCGGTGAATTCTTTTTGTATGTCTCTGAGGGATTGAATTATATCAAGCTTGAGGCTCGTTACGGCCAAATGGCTGAGGTCGTTGGTCTCGGGCGCGATTTGAAATTCCCGATAGATGTTGTTGTGCAGATGAAGGAAAAGGGTGGCTATGTGGACCATCTTGAAAATTTGAAGTCGCTTTCAATTGCGAATTATCCGGGGGCTTATCCTGATTTGTCTATTGAGGAGTTTGCGAATTTTAGAATGGTGCATACAACCGGAATGGGCGAGGGTGTGCTTTATCGATCTTCAAGTCCGATTGATCCAGCGATTTATCGCAATGCAATTGCGGATTCATTGGCGGCGGTGGCTGGCGTTAGGACTTTTGTGAACCTTGCAGATGAATTACAATATGCCGAAGAATACAAAGGCTTTGCAGATTCTTATTATGCAACGCAGAATGTGGTCTATCTTAATGTGGAACCTGCTTTTGCGAATACGCCGTTCAAGGAAGGGCTTGTCAAAGGCTTGCGCTATATGATAGAGCATGAAGGCCCGTATCTAGTGCATTGCACGTATGGCATGGACCGAACCGGATTTACGATTGCCGTGCTCGAAGCGCTGATGGGGGCGACCGCTGGTGAAATCAAGGCGGATTACGCCACGACTCACAAGAATTTTTACAACGTGGTTAATGGCCAACATGTTGCTTTGACAGCAAAGCAAGTGGCGTTGCTACAGGCGATTATTGTAAGACTTATGCAGAATTCGTTCAAAACGGCTGGTGTTGATATCTCTGATTTCGAAAATGCAGATTTAGCGTCCGCTACAGAAAAGTATTTGCTGGCGCTTGGCATGGAACAATCAGAAATCGAAGCGCTGAAATCGCGACTGAAGTAGATAATTTTGTTATTTATGATGTATGGCAAAAACTTTAGCAAATTTCTTGGCAAAATCGCTTTGATGACCGCAGCTGCGTTGTGGGCGGCTTGTAACAATTCTGATAAAAAGGAATCCTCTAAATTTGATACACCTAAAGCGGAGAAGGCCAATGAACAGCAGTCTGATACTCTCAAAGAAAGGGCTATAGTTTATCCGTTAAAATAAAAAAAGGTTGATGTTCCTAAAGTTAATATCGATACTTTCTCGGAACGGATTTCAAAGGGATTGGACGGTCTTTTGCAGAATGTAGCTCTTTATGGTGTCCTTCCGGATGTTGTTCACAAAGGGGGTGATGGCAAGGTGGTCCCTAGATGCCGTATTAAGCCTTTGTCTGCAAAACATGTTGTCATTGAAGGTCGTGATATTGATGTTCAGACTTTTTTAAAGGTTTATCGCCAACGAGTTCATGGTTTACGCTTTATCTGCGATAAGAATGTAAGGCGAAGTGAATTTGAAGGAAGAGTAGTTTTGACTTTGAAAATTGCTTCAAGCGGCGAAGTTGAAAATGTTCAAATTAAATCGACTACAATTGCCGAAAATAGCCCCTTTAGCGCTATTAATGAAGATGTCAAGGAATCTGTCAGCCATTGGAAATTCCCGAAAACGAAAAACGGGGCGACATTCTCGTTCCCGATTTCATTTTACGGGGAGCTTCCGCAACCATCGATGTTTGATGATTCGTCTTCAATAAAGAACAAGTAGCTTGTCGCTATGTTCTATCCTTTTTGCGGTTCGCGATTTTCGTAGTCTTCCAAGAACGAATGCAGCTCGCCGCCGGCCTTGAATCCGGGGAAAGTCTCGATGCAGACGGAGTGCAGGCTGTTGAAAATGCTCTTTTCGATGTTCGGGTTTTCGCGTTTGAGGCGTTTGATGAGCGCCTTGATTTCTTGGCGCTTGCTGCCGCCACCGCCGTTGTCGCAGACGGTGCAGCTTTCGGTAAAGCGGCAGGCGCACTGGATAAACTGCAGCCCGTTGTAATTTTTCCAGTTGATGATGTCCTGCTCGTTGATGCAATACATGGGGCGGATGAGTTCCATGCCGCCGAAATTCAGGCTGTGGAGCTTGGGCATCATGCCTTGCAGTTGCGAGCCGTAGAACATCGCCATGACGGTGGTCTCGATGACGTCGGAGAGGTGGTGACCCAGCGCAATCTTGTTGCAGCCTAGGTCTTTTGCCTTGTGGTAGAGGTGGCCGCGGCGCATCTTGGCGCAAACGTAGCAGGGGGAACGTTCGGTGTTGTTTGCCACGTCGAAAATGTTCGTCTCGAAAACGGTGATGGGAATTTCAAGGAGCTTCGCGTTGCTTTCGATTTTCTGACGGTTGATTTCGTTGTAACCGGGGTCCATCACCAGGTATTCCACGTCGAATTTCACGTCGCTGTGGCGGTGAAGCATCTGGATGAGCTTCGCCATGAGCATGGAATCCTTGCCGCCAGAGATGCAGACGGCGATTTTGTCGCCTTCTTCGATGAGCTTGTAGTTCTTTATGGCGGTAATGAACGGCGTCCAGAGCCTTTCGCGGTATGTTTTCGAAATGCTCCGTTCTACGCTTTGGACAAATGAAAGTTCTCTTGCCATTTTCATTACCTTTTTTGCGTTTATTTGCAAAGTTCCTTGTAGCAGCTGTCGAATGCGGCCATGAATTCGTCGATTTCTTTTTCGGTGGTGAGGTGCGAAAGGCTTATGCGCCAGGAGTTCAAAGCATTTTTGCGGTCGCGGCTGACGGCAAAAACGGCGCGGGAGGGGAGCGCATCCACGCTGCAGGCGGACTTGACCGACACGTAAATTCCTTTGTCCGAAAGTGCCTTTTGGAAAACGCTTCCGCGGACTCCCGCGACACTCAGGTTCAAAATGTGCGGAACAGCGTCTGCGGGCGAATTGATGCGGACTTTCGGATAGCCGCAGAGTTTTTCTTGCAAAATTGTTCGCAGTTCCTTGACGCGGGCAAATCGCTCTTCGAAATGTTCCATGGCAAGCGACAGCGCTGTTTCAAGGGATGCGTCCAGCGCGAGCGTCGGGGTTCCGCTGCGGTAAATGGTGGTACTGGCACCGCCGTAAATGAGCGGCTCCATGGCGATTCCGCTTTTTTTGTACAAAAGCCCGCTGCCCGAAAGTCCGTAGAACTTGTGCGCGCCGATGCTTGCCGTGTCTGCCAAATTCAGGTTTATGGGCGTTTTCCCGATGGCCTGCGTCGCATCCACGTGAAGGCTGCAGTTCGGGAATTCGTGGACAATCTTGCTGATGGATTCTAGCGGCTGCACGGTCCCGAGTTCGCTATCCACCGCGTTTACCGTCACAAGCACCGTATCTTTGCGTAGCAGGCCGCGCAAGTCTTCCAGGTCAATTTTCCCGTCGGTGCCGATCTTTACCATCTCAATTTCGTAGCCCGCTTCTTGCAGGGCCGTGAGCGTGGCGCTTACCGAAGAATGTTCCAGCGGGTTCGTGATGATGTGCTTGCCCACATGGCGCTTGGCCTGGACGATGCCGCGGATGGCGGTGTTGTTGCTTTCGCTTGCGCCCGAGGTGTAAATGATTTCGTCGGGGTTTACGCCCAAAAGTTTCGCGATGGAATCGGTCACTTGGGCGAGGAAAGCTTTTGCTGCATGCCCTGCTTCGTGATTCGAATTGGCGTTGCCGATAAACCTGCGTTCAACTTCGCAGAATCGTTGCAAGGCTTCTTCGCATGCCGGGGTGTTTGCCGTGTAGTCGAAATAGGACATAACTATCAAAAAGATAGAAAATTGGGAGGTGCCTTCTGCGGTTAAATGAACTCGGCAAAGTCCTTGATGTGGCCGGCAGTGTAACGCGGCTCTAGTGGGAGCAAGTTTTCCGCTTTGCCGAAGCCTTCAAAAAGCGTGATACAGTCAATGCCTGCGTTCTTTGCGGCTAGAACATCGGGCGTGTCATCTCCAATCATGATTGCTTTTTCGGGGGCGATTCCTGTCTGGCGGAGAATCTCGTTAATGCCGGCGGGGCTTGGCTTGCGTTCGGGGGTGGTGTCGCCGCAGAGGTATGTGGCGAAAGAATTTTCAAGACCGAATTTTTTGAGAATCTTTTGTGCGGGGGCGACCGGCTTGTTCGTAAGCATCGCCGCGCATCTCGTCCCGGCGTGGTTCTCGTCACGATTGAAGACCGCGCGGTTCCCATTACTTGTCGCGCAATCCCCATCACGGTTTTCATCGGCGATTCGTTGCACGAGTTCTATAATGCCTTCGTACGGTTCCGTGTTTTCGGTGCAATGTTCCCAGTAGTATTCCGAATAAACTTTATGGATTTCCTTGATTTTCTCTTCACTGTAGTTTTCGCGGGCGAGCGTTTCGGCGACTTTTGCCATGTCGCGGGTGCTTACGACGGGAATGAAATTGGCAGCGACAGCTCGGCGGATCAAGTTCATGGAACCGTTTCCGATGAATGTGCGCACGTCGTCGTTTGAATGCGTGTGCAGGCCGAATTGCGTCATCGCGTAGTTTACGGCTGGCGCTAAATCGCCGAGAGTATTGAAGAGCGTGCCGTCCAGGTCGAAAATGAACAGTTCTTTTTGCGCGATGAGAGCCTTGATTTCGTCGAGTGGAGTCATGGCGCCAAAGCTAGAAATTTTGTATATTCACACCATGATGTCTAAAATTTTTAAATCTGTTTTTGCGACGGCACTCGCTTTTTCGGCGACGGTCATGGCTGAAGATATTATCCGTTTTGTGCCGGACCCGTACCCGATTGGCTATGCGGACCAGGGCGATGTGCGCCATATCGTCATCAAGGGTGCCAATATTACGAATAAAGAAATTGTTCTTGAAACTGTGATGGGCCAGGGCATTGGCATGTCGAACTTCAAGTATCCGACGAAAATTGCGCCGAATGCTCCGGTGACGATTGAATTCGATATGGATTTTGCAGGCATGGACGGCCAAATCAACCCGGTCGTGGTGATGGTCGATAATCAGGGCAAGTCGTATGCAGCACAGCTCGACGGTTATGTGAAAAATCCGATTTTCTTTGGCGAAAAGCTTTTTGATACGGGCTATTATGCCGCCAATGAAAAGCGTGAATGGACGTTCTACGTCTGGGGAACGGACAAGAAGACGCGCCCGGATTTGGCGCTTGACGAAAATGCCCAGAAGGAATTTAAGCTCAAGACTAAGAACGTGATGCTCAATGTTGATGACATGGGCAAGATCAAGGAAGGCGGCAAGGTGCCTGGCATCAAGGTCACGCTTTCGACTTCTGGGCTTACGCGCACGGGCTGGGAACTCAAGCAGAAGAGCATCCGCAAGATTGTGGGCTTCAAGAGTAAAAAATTCCCGAAGGCAACGCCCGAAGTGCTGATTGTTGGTTACTGGAAGGACTAGCGCTATTCTAGAAAGGACTGGAACTGCCGGAATGGGCTAATTAATGCTTTTTTCGGGAGCTTGCCTTGAAAAAATACCGTGGTTTAACTAACTTTGGCATACTCTTGTAAGAGACCTCGGGATGTAGCTCAGCCTGGTAGAGCGCTTGAATGGGGTTCAAGAGGTCGCTGATTCGAATTCAGTCATCCCGACTAAAAAGACTCGTCATTGACGAGTCTTTTTTGCGTTAAGGTCTGCGGGCTTGGGGTGCGCATCTTGCAAAACATTTGCCGTTTGAATTGCGCGCGCCTTGTGCGCGGGCATTTCGTGGATTATAGCCCGTGTTCGAGCGAGTAATCCGAAATCTTGATGAGCGTGTCGAGCAGGTTCAGATTCTCAAGCTTGATGGCTTCATCGCTTTTGTTTTCGGCAAGATTGTTTTTTTGGTGTGTATCCCCTTCGTCGAATAGTCCCTGGATTTCTCCTGTAATAGGATATTTGGCGATGAGTCGCTTGCCCTTGTAGCCGATGTCGGCATAGCCGGTGTAGGTCCCGAGGGAGAGGCCTTCTCCGTAACCCCTCAGAAGATTGTGCCCCATGAAAATGTTTGGTGCTGCAATCCCGGCGAGTTCCAAAATCGTTGGTGCGACATCGATTTGTGCTGCGGTCGTTGTGTCGCTAAAGGCGTCAATGCCTTTGCCATGTATGAGGAACGGAATCCAGGTGGCGTTGGAGTAGGCTCCGCCGTTCATTGTGGAAACCCCGTTTTCGCCGAGGGGGAAGCCGTGGTCTGCAATGACAATCAAATAAGTGTTCTTGTACCAGTCTTTATCTTCGAATGTTCGTATAAAGCGTGCAAGTTGCCTGTCGGCGTAGCGCATGGTAATATTGATGCGTTCGGTGAGCGGTTTTTGCTTGTCTTCATCGGACATGCCGGCGGCAAAGTTAAACGGATAATGGTTAGAGCGCGTTGCGAACGTGGCGAGGAACGGCTTGCCTGTTTTCGCGAGCGTGTCGTTGACGTAAATTGCTGCATGGTCAAAGAAGGTGGAGTCGTCTTCGCGATTGCGGTCGTAATGGACTCCGTTGTACCATTTGGACATCCAGACACCGAGATTATCCCAGGCTGGGTCTGCAGCCGAGAAGTAGTGTGTCACATAGCCGGAGTCTGTCATGATGGATGCAAAACTCGGGAGGGTGACATGTGTGAGTTCTGTTGCCTGCGCCAGTCTGGAGTGGTGTGGAATACCGATAAGTGTTGAAAGAACGCCGCCAGTTGTGGGGACGCTGCTGGCATGCATTCGGGTCCATGTTCTGGAGTGCGCTGCGAGAGAATCGAGGAATGGTGTGGGCGAAGGCTGAATTTGCGGATTCATGTAGCCCGTGTTGAGCCCGCGGTGGGATTCCATGAACACGAAAATGAAGTTTGGCTGTTCAGCGCGTTTGGCTTTCAAGGTTTCATTTTGGCGGAGCTGTTCAGTCGGAATGCGGTAGAAGGGTATCTTGGATTCTGGACTTGCCTTAACAAATTCCCAAAGACTATCACCTTCGATTTTCTGCCATAAAGCTTGGTAGGCCTTCCCGTATTTTTCCGCATCCTCATCGGATAAGCTTGCGTTCTGGCTTGCATTGAAGAGCTCGTTATACACATTGGAAACGAACGGTCGTAGCTTTTTCATTCGTCCGTTACCGGTCCATATGAAGTTGATGAACAGGTACGAGGCTACGTAGAAAATCGCCATAGCAATAATTGTTTTGGTCACAGGTGCATTTGCATTAGCGTAAGTCCGCTTGCGCATGAAAAGCTTAAATACAAAGTATGTCAAAGGCAGGATAAGGACGAGTACAAAGAACTGCAAATAGGGAACGGAAAGGTCATTTGCCACGTAGTCATAGAACATGGCAATGGACGATACGTCTTTGTATGTATTTGTAAGTCCTAGCGTGAGGTGGCTTCCGAGGAATCGCTGGACCTCGTTATCTAGGAGCGTAAATAGCAAAACAACGGAATGGAATGCGACATAGAATTTGCTAATAAAGGATTTGAATGAAGCCTTGGTGGAAATGAGCGAAATGAGCGCAAATACGATAAGTGCATTGCAAATCCACAGAAAGTCGATACAAACGGCATGGAAAATGTACCAGTCCGGTTTCGAAACAAATGGGAATCCGTAAGGGTTGTTACGGAATAGCAAAAGAATTCGCAAAACAATATGCGAAACCCAGAAGGCAAGAGAAATAAAGATTAAGTTTTTAGAAGGTTCTAATCGTGAGACGATTTTCCGTATAAAATCTTTCATTTTTTTAGTCCAGAAATTTCTTTGTACAAAGCTAGCTGGCGCTTGAAACAATCGTTCCAGCTGAATTTTTCGGCGTACTTTCGTGCTTTAATCTTCTTGTCGGTGAGGTCGGAATGGTAGAGCTCGACAATGGCTTCTGCCAAGGCTTCGGGCGTGCGTTCTTTGAGAATCGTGCCTGCGCCAGAGGTCGTGACATGCTCGAATGCAGCTCCGGCGGCAGCTCCGACGAGTGCGTTTCCGCTTGCCATGCTTTCCAGAATCGAAAGACCAAAAGTTTCCCAGCCAGAAAGTGCAAGTCCCATGTCGACGCTAGCGTAATAGCGAGCCATCTCGTCGATGGAATTCACAAAGCCGATATAGCTGACGTGCTTGTATTTTGCGGCTGCTTCTTGCACGAGCGGGAGGCTTGGGCCAGTGCCAGCAAAGACAATGGCGGGTTCGTGCCCGAGCTTTTGCGTCAAGATGTCGTAAGCGCCGAGAACGAGGTCAATGCCTTTTTCATTGCAATGCCTGTGCGGGAAAAATATCGTGAGGCGGTTTGGGTCGCCATCCTTGAGCTCGTTGACGAGCGCTTCGTCGCGGCGGCTTGGCGAGAACGTGTCGATGTCGCAACCGAGCGGTATCCAACGCGGGTCGGGGAGTCCGTTTTTCTTGAGGCGAGCCATCGCTTCTTTCGATGACGCTTGTACGCAATCGTAACCTTTGAATTCTTGTTTCGCGTACCAGAATGCAATTTTTCGGGTGAATACGCCTGCGTTTGCACCGAATTTTTTGGCAACGGGGCGGCCCACGTATGTCACGGGGAAGTCTGCATGCCAAAAGCTGAACAGTGCGGCTTTGGGGACAACCTTTTTTGCAATGCGGCGTACGGCCGAGGGCAAAATGTAGGGAGAGCCCACTTCGATCACGTCCGGTTTGTACTTCTCGAGAATCGGGCGAATTTGTTTGGACTTCCACATAAAGCGGTATTCCCAGTTGCCGGGGAATCGGAATGCTTCCACGTGCTCGATAATCAAACCGTCGCTTCGCGTTTCTGTATAAGTGCTTGCTGATGGCATCACGAAGACGGAACGGACTTCATTTTGACGTTCGTAAAACGCCATCTTTTGCAAATGATAACGGCGGACTCCGCCGCCTGACGGACTCCAGAAGTTGTTAAAATCGACAATGGTAAACATTAAGCTTCTTTCATGCGGCTAGATTGTGAGTCAATCAAAATCTTGTCTTCATAGACGCGGCTTGTGCCCATGCGCTTGGAATCCACTGAGAGGTTTAGGGCGCCTTCCTTTTCGGTAAGCCAGTAGATGGCGTCAGAGTCGCGGAGGTATGCGCGCGGTCCCAAAAGTCCCATGTTCGAATCAATGAGTTCGCCACCGAGGAATATCGGAATATCGAGCGCCTTGTACAAGTCAAGCATGATGGACGAACGCTTCTCGTGGATGTCCGGGAGTTCCGGGCGGTCGGTGATCTTCATGTGGTCGATACCGTCAATCACGAGAATCAAGTCCGGATGGTCCTTGAGTTCTTGGCTAAACGTCTTGAGCAAGTCGTTAAAGTCAAGCGAAGGCATGTCGTCCCAAATTTCAAGACGGTTGTTGCGAACATAAGCCATTAGGTCGCGTGTAGCGTCTGTAATTTTCTTGTTGATTTGGTTGTCTGCATTCTGTTTGCGGACGTTCAAAATCGATTCGCCGATGAGCATGGAAACGAAGCGGTCAAAGATTTGACGGCGCGGCGTTTCGTAAGCCACGTAAATGACCTTGAGGTTCGGGTTGCTCTCGATAAGGTCGAGTGTGAAACTCGAAAGCAAGAACGTCTTGAGGCCGAATGGCTGAGACGATACAAAGAAGCATCCCGACTGAACGCCGTCGATTTCCTTGGTGAGCTTGGGGAATGTGCTGAGCTTGTAGCCCACGCTCTGGTCTGGCGGACAAGCCATCGCGGTATCGAAGTTTTCCTTGATGTCCTGCAACAGCATGGAGCGGCGGTGCGAATGAATGGTATCGACTTCGGTATTGGCAATGAGGTCGATGAGCTGGTCGGCGCCGTTCTTGCGGACAAAAGTATCGACAGTTTCGTCCTTCGGCAGTACAATGGACTTGAGGCTCATGTGCATCTGTTCGGCGAGCTTCAAGTACTTCTGGATCTTGAGTTCCTGATTGCGGCGGTCTTCTTCGCGGCGTAAAATGACTGTGAATGATTCGGCTCCGCAGGCCTTGAGTTTGTACAGGTGGTTGACGTTCAGTTCCTGGAACATCGTGGAAACGACGCCCGGGATGCCGGCGAGGTCCGCCGTGAGCGCATCAAAGAAACCTTGTACGATAATGGGATTCTCGCTATCCGCCTGGATGTTGAACGGAATAACGGTCGGGCCTGAAGCATACGTGATGTAGGTATGGCTCTTTTCGTTGTCGTCGATGAGTCTACCGTAAACGGAATGGATAAATCCCTTGGAATTGCGGGCCGGAATGGTAATTCGCGGTTCGTGGTATGCTTCGAGGTTGTCGAGGTAAAAACTGATCTGGTGGCGTTCGATGCCGGAGAGCATGCAGTAGCTGATGAACGGTTCGGGGTCGCCGCTGTAGTAGCCGAGACCGTAAAGTTGGGCTTGGCCAATGCTCCAGCCGCGGGCTTCGAGAAACTTTGCCGAAGATGGGCTCTTGCAGGCGGCCCAGTGGCAGTAACGCACAAAGCATTCGAGCACTTTGGATTTTTCGCCACCGACTTCCTTGACCCACGGGTGTTCGCTATCCTGATTGTTTGCGAGGTCCTTGTCGAGTGCGCCGAGGAATTCAAAGGCTTCGGAACGGGCACTCTGTTCATCCATGCCGTTAAAGCGGCTCTTCATCAAAAAATCGACCAGGTCGCCTTCGGCTCCGCATTGGAGACAGCGGTAGCGCCAATAACCTAGCGCATCGTAGAAAAACAGCGATGTTTCTTCTGGAGCGTGGAACGGACAGCAGGCGATAAGGTTACGCCCCCAACGGCTCAGGGGAATTCCCAGTTGCCTCGGATGAGCTTTAGTTCTCATATACTCTGCATGTTCTTGATCAATCAGCATTGCGGCCTCCTATAAGAGAAATCTAATAAAGTACGCTCCCGTAAATGCGTTTTTTTTGAAAAAAAGGCAATTTTATCTATTTTTTGAAATATGGTTATTCTTGGTATTGACCCGGGCTCGATTACGACCGGATATGCGTTCTTGAAAAAGACTGGCAACCAGATTCAGGTGCTGGAATATGGCACGTTCCATGCGAATGCGACTAAAAATCTCGAAGACAGGCTTGTGCATATCGTGACGGAGCTCGAAAAGCGCCTGGACCATTACCACCCGGATGCGCTTGCGATGGAAGGCGTGTTCTTTGCGAAGAACGTGAAAAGTGCCTTGGTGCTCGGGCATATCCGCGGGGCGATACTTGTGGCGTGCCACCGTCGAGGATTGACGTACGAGGAATACCCGCCGAAAGTTGTAAAGCAGGCTGTAACGGGCAATGGTGCTGCCTCGAAGGAACATGTGGCGAACATGATTTTTGCACATTTGGGAATCGCTGGCGGGGATCTCCCGCTCGATGCTTCGGATGCGCTTGCTATTGCATGGACTCATGCGAACCCAGCCCCGTTGGCGCAGTCGCTTTTGGGTAAAAAGTCGAAGCCCAAAAAGAAAACGACGGTGCAGCAATGGAAAGACTTGATTGAAAAAATGGGAGGGACGATTCAATGACGGACTTGTCTCAGGATTTGTTGCCCTACGGCCTTGGAACGCCAGACTTGGTGGAATTCCAGCCAGGATACTTTGTAGACCGCGAGATTGTGGATGATTTGTGCGCGTTGTCAAACGAAGCCAAGGCGAACGGTTTTGAACTGCGCATTGAATCGGCGTACCGCTCGTTTGAAAAGCAACTCTCGATTTGGAACCGCAAGGCTCGTGGCGAACTCAAGCTTTTGAATGAAAAGGGCGAGCCGATGGAACGCGCGAAAGACGAAGAAGAGCTGATGTATGCGATTCTCACATGGTCGGCATTGCCGGGGGCGAGCCGTCACCATTTGGGGACGGACATCGACGTGGTCGATGGAGCTGCATGCCCGGAGGGCTACGAGGTGCAGCTTACGCCCGCGGAGTGCAGTGGCATGTTTGCGAAGTTCCATGCTTTTTTGACGTCTCGGATGGAAGCTGATACATCGTTTGGCTTTAGCCGTGTGTTTATTCCCGGGCGCGGGAAAATCAAGCCTGAAGGCTGGCACATTGCGCACTTGCCGACATCGCGTAAGCGCTTGGAACATTTCTCACTAGACACGCTGCGAAGCATTTATGAATGCTCGGATATGGAATGCAAACGTGTTGTGCTTGCCCGCTTGCCCAAGCTCGCGGAGGATTACATTTATCCTTACTTTATTTGAAACTTAGATGGCGGCGGCATTCCGCTACGTCATACTGAGAAATGCACTACGTCATACTGAGCCCAAAGGGCGAAGTATCCAGTTAAACTTTACAGTCTTCTAGTCCTATGAATTTTTCTCCAGATTCTCGCGGTATTATCCAGTTGCCTTCTCTTGAATATGGGCGCTCTGTGCTGGGCGCTCCGCTGTTGTACTACCCGTGCAAGAGCGAATGCAAGTTGCTTGTAATGGCGGGAATTCACGGCGAAGAGCCGGAGACAACGTTCCTCCTGAGTCGTGTGCTCCGTGCTTTTGACGAGCCTTTTGAATCTATCGCATTTATTCTGTGCGCCAATCCGGACGGAGTCTCTCTTGGAACACGCGGGAACGCAGGTGGCGTGGACTTGAACCGCAATTTCAAGACGCAGAACTTTTCGACGGAAAAGGTCGGCTCGCGCTCGATTCTCGAAGCGACACGCGATACGCTTTTATCGCCGGGAGCATTTGCGGGGAGCGAACCGGAAACGCAAGCGCTTGTTGCGTTAATTGAAAAACTGAAGCCTGCGAGCGTGCTTGCGATGCACGCCCCGATGGGCTGTGTCGATGCACCGCAAAAGACAACGCTTGTCGAAGGCGTGATGGAGACGTTCAATTTGCCTTGGCTGCCGGACATTGGGTACAAGACGCCGGGGAGCTTCGGAACGTGGTGCGGTGATCGCGGCCTCGAATGCGTGACGCTTGAACTCCCGCGCATGTCGCTTGAACATTTGTTCGACCGTTATGGCCGTGTGTTTGCGGAATTCTTGGAACGCATGTCGTTGCGCTAGAACGCAAAAAGAAATGCCCGCTCGCGGCGGGCATTTCTCATAAAATTTACTGGATCCTTCGACTTCGTGCTGCGCACTTCGCTCAGGATGACGTGGCACTACTTTTTGGCTGCTTTAGCTTCTTCGATAATCTGCTTGCGATAGGCGAGACCCACACCGAAACCGATCAGCATATAGCTTGCTCCGAGAATGAGCAGGTATTCAAGAATGAACGGCACCTTCGGGTTGTAGAAGAGGAGACCGGCAACGTAGGTGAGCAAAATCAGGACAATCTGGAAAATGTTGAAAGCCTTGTTCTTGCGCGGCTGGAGCTTCGGGAGGAACAGCGGGCTCACCATCAAGAAACCCGTGGCGACAAACACGATGATCGGGAGCCAGAAGAGGAACGTGCTCGAGTCTGCGAAAACGCCCTTGGTCATGAGGAATACGATGAGTGTTGCATTGACCATGCCTGCGAAAGTAGAGGGGAGGCCGGAGAAATGGTGATGATACGTGTCTGAATCGCAAGCATTATACTTGGCGAGACGCATAGCGGCGCAGAGCACATAAACGGTAAGTGCAACCGTCATCAGAAGCCCGTGGTTCTGGAACCATTCCGGTGCGTAAATCTTGTAGGTGAAGAAAAAGCAGAATGCCGGTGCGAGACCGAAAGCAACCAAGTCGGCGAGGCTGTCGAACTGGGCGCCGAATTCGGAGCTGGCGTTTACGAGGCGTGCGGCAAAGCCGTCAAGCTTGTCGAAAAGAGCGCTCAGCATTACAAAGTATGCACCCATGCGGATTTGGTCTGCCGTACTAAACGAACCAAAAGCTCCGGTTGTCCAGCAAATGGAAAATACACCGAGCAAAAAGTTCAGGCTTGTGAAAGTATTAGGCAAAACAAAACGTAATTTTCCCACGATATACTCCTTGAATTGGTTTGCTAAAGATAATTTTTTTACGGAGAAAAAGAAACTTTTTTATTGATTATCCGCTTGATCGACGGGTACAATCTCCCAAAGAGCGCTTACTCCTGCGGCAACAATAAGGTTGCTTGGGGGGGCATACGGGTTTTCTGCCGTAGGGAAGTTCGTCCAGTGCTTGGTCGAGAACTGGTAGAATGTCGATGGCCTGTACATGAGGGGGAGTACAGGGACCGTTTCCATGAACAGTTTGTTGAGTTCCCGGTATGCCTGTACAAGGCTATCTTCATTGGTTATAGTGGGGATTTCTTTTAGGAGAATGTTTATGTCTTCATTCTGGAAACGCCCCTGGTTTACAAAAGTCTCTTCACCGACTGGTTTATAAGATATGGTGCTTAGCATCTGGTAGAACCTGTTCCATGGATTGGCGACGGAGTGTTCTGTCGGCGGAGTCTTCATGGCGAGGTCGAATGTTCCTCGGCGTAGATCCGAATCCCATATTGCGTAGTCGACAATCTTAGGTGTTGCTGTAATCCCTATCTCTGCAAACGATTCCACGACGACATTGATGGTTTCAACCCAGTCGTTCCAACCTTGCGTACACTCGATGGTGATATCCCGGATAGGCTTTTTCTTCTTGTCGAGGAGTTTCCCGTCGGCGTTCCAGGAATAGCCTGCTTCCGAGAGTATTTCTCTAGCTTTTTCGGTATTGTAGCTGTAGCCGAACTCGTCGGCATCTTCTTTGTTGAAATACTTCTTTTCTAGGCCAAATGGGAGGATGAACCCGGGCTGCATGGCGGGGGTGTAGTTCGAAAGTGCGCGAGCCTTGATTTTATCGAAGTCAATCGAGTGGGCTAGGGCTCGTCTAAAGCTTACGTTGTTGAACGGTTCCTTGGTGACCGCAACGACCAAGGCCGTAATGGTTGCAGGAAGCTGGTACGGTTCTTCGCGACTCCAGGCGCGGATGCTGTCTTTGGCCTTTTCCCAGATTCTAGGCAAGTAGATGGAAGAAACGTCCAGGTTTCCTCGGGTCATGGCATTGTTGAAGTTGTCATTCTTGTCGTAAATGGGGTGAATGATATACTTGGGTGCCGGTTTTCTGCCACCGTATTTGCTGGATCTCCAGTAGTTTTCGCTGCGCTTGAGCACAATTTGGTCCGGAGAATAATTGGCTAAGGTATAGGGCCCCGATGCGACCGGTTGAACGTCGTTCTTGAATTCGAGAATCTTCTCCATGTTGTAGCTCTTGCCGGTCTTGGCGGACTTGAGCAAAGGCTCGAATACGGACTTGGGGAGGATCGATGTCTCGGCAATGGCATTCAGAACCATGAGCGGATTCTTGTTTTCCGTCAGGTGGAACGAAATATGATTGTCGCCATCGTCTGTAACGGTCTTGATGTATTTCCAGTTGTTGTGGTGGGCTGTTGGCAGGATAGAATCCATCTTGAAGGTGTAAATAACATCTTCAGTCGTGATTTTTTCGCCATTGTTCCACTTGGCTTGCGAATTTAAGTGGACCGTAATGCAGGAATCCGTTTGACTATAGGAATCGGCTAGCATTGGATCCAGCTTGCCTGTCAGTTGGTTAAAGGCAAGCAAGGATTCGTACATCAGCCGGATGTTTCCATCCGATGGAAAGTTTGGGTCGGGGTCGAGCGGATTGAAAGTCGCTGGAGGGGACCAGTCGAAACCGCCTACGTAAAGAGTTTCGTTTCGCGGGTATTCAGATGTTTTTGTCTTGATGTTTTTGGTGTTATCGTCCTTGCAACCTGTTGCCAGGAGTGCTACCGCTATGGAGAGGTAGCAAAGAGGGGCAACTTTTTTGAAATGGACGCTCATTCTTTTCCTGCAAAACTTAATGCAGAAAATGTAGTGAGATTTTCTTAAAATGACTACTAAATTTTAGTTTACTATAGTCCAAGTTAGAGCGGAAATGCGTAAAGGACCCGCTTGGGGGAAGCGCTATATAAGGTATGGTTTAAAATAAATGGTGTGCCGGCTCCACCGGGGGTGTTGAATGTCTTTACGACCTTTCCGTCTTTGAGCGAAAGAGCGATGATTTCGTTTCCTTGGTCAATCCAGGCCTTGCCATCGTAAATAAACGGCTTGGAGAAAACGGATTTTTTCCCTTGATATTTCCAAAGCGGCGTTCCGATGTTAGAATAAAGAAGAATGGACTGGTCGGCAAGCGAGATAATGATCTTGTTCTCGTTTTGATCGCGGAGCAACTGCATGGAAATGATGGGGTATTCCATGAGGACCTGTGTCGGGCTAAAATCCTTTCGCTTTGTATTTTGAAGAAATAGCTTGTTTGTGCTGGAAACGAGTACGATTGTCGAGTCGATTCCATCCATGGCGGTGATGTTGACTTGAACTTTGTTCGTTGAATTGTCTATGGTAAGTCCGTTGTCGTCATTGAGCCGCATCAGTTCTCCGTCGAGGTTGCAGAGCTGTAGGTTGCGGGAAAGCTTTACGACATGGAACGGCATGGAATAGACTTTGCGCGACCAGACGATGCTGTTGTTGGAGCGTGATATCTTGAGTAAAAATCCATTCCAGGTTGAAGCGTATATGTAGTCCCCGCTAATCGTGAAGTTGAAAGCCTTGCCTGGCAATTGAATGGGCTTGTTGAACAAGTCCTTGTTCATGTCGTAGATGTGCATCTGGTACCCAGTCGAAATGACGATGGTATTCTCGTCAGACTGGATGACAGGGGCGTTCCCGATTTTTCCGATATACTTGCTCCAGCGCTGTTCTCCGTTTTCTGTATTGATACAGATGAGCTGTTCTGTAGCAGGGTCAACAGTATAGAGGTTCTTTTTGGAACCGAGGAGCTGCGGGTAAACTGTTTTGGGAGATACATTTAGCTGGCTTGCAAAGTTTGCACCAACGGCTTTGCTGTAATACCTCAAAACGATGCGTGCAATTTGCGGACTGCCAGTAGAGAGTCGAACGGCTTCGGCCCATGCCTTTTGGCGATCCTTTTCAGACGCCTTTTCGCGTTCTAGATTGAATGCCTTTAAAAAATGGGCTTCGGCATTGCCTGGTTCTTGCTGAATAATCGAATCCAGGAGTGGCGTGATGTTATCCCAGAGCTTTCGCTGGGCTCTATGGACGGCTTGGGACGCAAGCTTGCTGGAATAAAGCGGGCGTTGTCCATAGTAATGGGCGTCAATGGCGTAAATTCGCTTGTTGTCGAACGGTACGTATATGAATCGCCTTTTGGCAATTGGGCTTGTCATTGGAGCTTTGGCAAGGTTAAAGCCCCATAAGGGACTGAGTAACGTATCGACGGTGATGACGGAACCTTCGTTAGAGAATAGTCCGAGTGTTCCCTGAGCGAGAGGGTAGATGTTTGAAGCGTTTGCACGGACGGCAGAACGGATTGAACCTGTTGCTTGGCTGTAGAGGGTGATTTTTCCGGAGGCTTCGAGCGTGACGATGTTGTTTTCGAAAGCCTGAATGCTTTCAATGTTTCCAACGGAGACCTTCCACAGAGGTTTCTTGGTATCTTGTAACGTATAGCAGAAAAGTTCGTTTCCAGAAACTAGATAAATGTAGTTCTTATGGACATATGTTTTCTGGATATTGTCGTATTGAGCAATTGTGAAAGCTTCGGTTGCAGAACTTGCCGAAATGAAATGGAGGGCGTTATCCGAGCAGTTCAAGATAAAGTTGTCATTGATGAATTGCTCGCTTTGCAATTGGCACGACGTGTAGTCGGCTGTCCCTTTGTTGAGGGCTCCTTTGCGGTCAAGAATGTAGAACTCTTTTTCTGTGATGGCTATGGCTGTTCCATTTACGGCGGTGAACTGTGAAATATTCTTGATTTCAAAGGAGGTTATCTGATTGGGCGCGTTGTGGGGCTTGTAAAAGAGGGAATCGCGTGTGGCGTTTTGGTACCACATTCCTTCAGAATTGATATACAGCAGGTGGTCGTTTTCATTGAGCTTCGTGCCGATTTCAATAATCATGCCACTTTCAATTTTGGCAATGTGGCCGTTTTCAAATAGAATGTTGGCGTTCTTGCCTTCAAAAAAATGACGGATGGGGCTGCGGAGCGGAATGGTCTTTTGCAAAAGCCTTTCCGGGGCATAGCTTGTGGCCGCATCGCGCTTGGCAAGCCAGTAGGCCTTGCTTGTCGTCTTTGTATATGCTTGGCTTCGGCTGTAAAAGTGGTTTGCCTGAGCTTTGTTGTTTGCCAAGTCGTAAATTTTTCCGAGGTAGAAAAATGCAGATTCCTTATCGTCGTTGTCACCTTGACGGGAAATTTTTTCGAGCAATCGGATGGACTCGTCTACTTCACCCTTCATTTCGAAGAGGTAAATGGCTTCTTGGAGTTGCGAAGCCATCTTGTTTGCCATCGCTTGACTAGAAAACAAAGTGCAGAGGGCGAGGATTGTCAGAACCCACGCCTTGCTAAAGATGTTTCCTTTTTGCAAGTGATTACGCATCGAACTTGTAGCCTGCTCCACGGATAGAAAGGATGATTTTCGGATTTGCCTGGTCGTCTTCGAGTTTACGCCTCAAGTTCACGATATGGTTGTCAATCGTGCGTGTTGAAGGCATATTCTCGGGAGTGTAGCCCCAGAGATCCTGCAACAAATCTTCGCGCAAGACGACTTCGCCACGACGCTGCCAGAAATATTTGAGGATCTGGAATTCTCGTGTGGATAGCTCCAGCGGAACGCCTGCCTTTGTAGCGACGAATTTCTTGAAGTCCAAGTGGATGTCGGCAAAATCGACGGCATCGACAGATGCGAGCTGCTTTGTCGGGGTTGCTTGTGCCTGCAAGTCGATACGGCGGAGGAACGCCTTCACGCGAGCCAAAAGTTCTAGAATTGAGAACGGCTTTGTCACGTAGTCATCGGCGCCCATGTCGAGCCCTGCGACTTTGCTCGTTTCTTCGGTCTTTGCGGTAAGCATGATGATGATGCATTCCGGGTGCTTCTTGCGAATGATGCGGCAGACTTCAAAACCGCTCTTCTTGGGGAGCATCACGTCCAGCAAAATGAGGTGCGGCTGGAACGAGTCTGTCTTTGCTATGGCTTCTTCGCCGTCGCATGCCGTTTCGACTTCATAGTTTTCGAGCTCGAAGTTATCCTGGAGCCCAAGCCGGATGATTTCTTCGTCTTCAACAATGAGGATTCTGTGTTGCTGCATAATCATTCTGCCTTTTTGAATCTTACGGTGAAAGTGGAGCCCTTGCCGGGTTTGCTGGTGAGTGAGATGGTTGCCTTGTGCGTTTCTGCCACGCGTTTGACGATGGCAAGCCCAAGTCCGGAACCTTTTGTGCTGCGGGTCATCTCATCGCCGACTCTATAAAAATCATTAAATATATTTTTTTGCTCCGAAGACGGGATGCCTATGCCGGTATCTGCTACGGAGAAAACGACTCTGTCTTCGTCAGGGGCGACCGTTATGGTGATGTCGCCTGGAGCATTTGTGTATTTAATGGCATTTTCGATAAGGTTCTGTACCAAGCTGTAAAGAGCTGTGTAATCGCCAATGACAAATAAGCTTGGTTCAATTTTGGTATGGAACAAAAGTCCTTTTTCGACGCCAATGTCTTCTACGTTATCGAAAACCTTCTGGACACATGCAGAAAAGTCTAGCTTTTCCCAATGGAAACCGCCCTTGCCATGTTCCATGCGCGTGTAGTTCAAAATGGCGCCTATCAAGTTTTCCAGACGTGTCGCTTCCTTGCCGATAAGGCCGGAATATTCCTGCACTTTTTCGACTTTTTGCACACGGCCGCGAGCCATCATTTCGGCAAACATCTTGATGGATGTCAGCGGCGTCTTGAGTTCGTGCGACACGCTCGAAAGGAAGTTCGCCTTCATGGCTAAAAGCTTATGTTCTTGCGTGAGGAAGCGGAACATTACGATGGAGCCAAGAAGCACGGTAATGAGCGAGAATGACAAAAGCCCGTACATGAGGAACATGCGCTTGCGCGTGTCGCGCTTGATTTCGCTTAATCCCTTTTCGTACAAGGTCAAATTCCATGATATGACTTTATCTAGAGTAACTTGCGTGAGGACGGCCGAACTGTCCGAGACGTGTCCGAGTATAAGCGTCTTGTCGGAACCTTCAGTGATGGAGTAGGGAATGCCCTTCCAGCCCTGGGCCGAAGTCTTGAGCTTGGAACGCATGCGTTCGCGGTATTCGTCGATGTTCACCTTGGCGAGAACCACCTGGTCACCAGAGAGGATCGGGTAGCTCATCTTGATGAACGTCGACTTGTTGTCGCTCATGATGTCGATGCCGTTTTTGGACGTCGTTTCTTTGTTTAATAGCGACTGGACAATATCTTTGTTGCTAAAGAATATGTCCATATAGCCGAGCTGGCGGTTGAAGTTCTCTCTCAAGTTCCAAAACGCTTCGCGTTTTTCCTGGCTCAGGTTCTCGAAAGAAAGAATTTGCGTAAAGGCGGTTTCAAAGAAAAATTTTGCCGAAGGGAGGTTCTCGATGTTTTCGCTTTGCAAAAACTGGTTTAAGACCGCGATTGTGTAGTCTTCAGCTTCTTTGTGCTTCTTTTGCGCAACGAGAATTTCAAAGTGCAGCAAGTTGACGGAGCGAGTTAAGTCCGAGTGGAGGTAGCCTTGCTGGTGCGGGTGCTCCTCGAGAATGTTCAAGAGGCGGAGCGCTTCGTCGTAGTCCTTGGTCTTGTATGCGATACGCACAAGTCCAAGAATGTTCTGGATCTGGTCGTCCAGGTTTTCGAATGAAAAACGAAGCTGGCGTGCCGAACGCGAAAGGTTTGCCGGTTGCGGCATGGCCGAAGTGACTTCTTCGCGGAACAGCATCTTTTCGAAATGGCTTGCAATACTGTTCGAAAAGTCCGAAGTCTTTGAAAAATGCTTGGACGAAATGTCGGGGTAGATGAGCGTCCCGTTGTTGTACAGGAACATCGCTTCAATGCCGTTCACCGTCTTGAACTGAGTGGCATTTCCGAAGTCGAGCAAGCTATGGGGCTGTTCGTAAAGGTACAGTGAGGCCGACTTGACTTCCTGGAATATCTTGCTCTGTTCTTTGCTGATGGTCGATTCGCATTGTTCTCGGAATGTAGCAACGCTCTCGCTGAAGTTCTTTTGTGCAAGGTAAGCTTCGTTCTGGATGTTTCTCACACTCAAGAACGAGAGGATTGCCGTTGGTAAGACAATTCCCCCTGCAAAAAAGGAGAGAAAGAGAAGATTGCTACGTGATATCCGCATTGGCGTCCATTTCCTTAAAATGGAATATGCGCCGACAATTCAGGAAAAATCAGTATAAGGACACTTCCTGCCATGAGAATGGCTAGAAGTGAAATCGCAACGCCGATGATAATCAATAAGTTCTTTGTCACTGCGCCAAGTTCGCCTGATGGGTTACAGAAACCTTGTGTCCTACTTCAATGCGACGACTGTTCGAATAGACTTCGCGGACGAGTACTGTCGATTCGTTGTTGGTGGCTCTTGCGATTACACCGCGGCCAAGAAGTCTCGGCGGGAGTCCTGCATCGGATTTGTCTTCTTCCCAGATGGCAATGGCATCACCCGTGTTGAAGCCTTGCTTTGCACCCTTGTCGACCAGGATGTAGGCATAGGCGCCAATGATGAGCATCGGGTCCATGGTGTAACGGATCATAGCCATATCTTCGATTTTGGCTTCTGGAATGGCTGTATAACCCGTAACGTTCAAGATATTGAGCGGCTGTTTGAGACGGGCCTTGGAGTGGTCCATCTTGATTTCTCTAAAGCTCTGGACAATCTTTGCTCTCGAAAGGGAATCGCCAATATCGGTAATTTTTGCATAGCCAGTGAGTCGGACCAGTGCAAAATTGTCATAGCTCTTGCCCTTGTGAGCCGGAACTTCGATTGCGCGGGCATCCAGAATTTCAATAAGGTCGCCCTTCTTGAGACTTGCATTTGTCTTGCGGCCGATCTTTACGACAACTTCAGATTCCGGGATATGGATAATCGGTTCTTTCTTTTCGCCAGAGCGGATAGCAAAGAATCGCTCATCCTTTTTAATAGAATCAAGCGTGTAGATTTCGGGAGCGAGAATCTGGTAGTAGCCGTTGAAAATCTTCGGAGCCGGACGCTTCTTGTAAAGGTAGGTGTCCGCAGCTTTTTTCTTCTTGTGCTTCTTGTCCTTGTCGCGGAGGTTTCCAAGCATGTTTTCGAAGTCACCATTGCGGGCGTCACTTTCGTCGCAACCGACGGAGGTGATTCCCTTCGGCAAGTTGGAATCGGCGACAGCTGCTTCGCAGGGTCTCGTTTTGGGGAGACGGTAACTGTCATCCTTGATGCCTTCGCCTAAATAAATGGAGTCGCCCGGATAAATCCAGTGCGGGTCTTCAATGTGCCTGTTATTTTCCCAGAGGTCCGGCCATGCGAACGGATCGTTTAAAAATTCGGCACTGATGTCCCAGAGGGTGTCGCCTTTTTTAACCACATAGGCGGATGCAATCAGAGCCGAAAGACCAAGACAGATCGAAGCACATTTTAAAAATCGCATACGTTTCCCTAAGCAAAAATTTGGTATTTGTTAAATAATTTAATCTTTTCTTTGCTTAAAAGATGGCGTTTTTTGCACAAAATGCGGAATATCCGACGAATTTGAGCGCATGGGGCGTTCTTTCGGGCGCTGGATATTGCGGGAACGGTGTGCAAGGGCGGGGTTTTGGCCCAAAATGCCAACTCTATCCGGCACGAACAAGAAGAGAATTTCGAAAGTTCCGCGACCCGGTTCCATGTAGAGCGGGATGTTCTTGCGGAGCATGTAGCCTTCGTTACGGAAAGCCTTGATCGCTTTGGTGGCGGTTTCGAGGTTCCCGGTCTGCAAAAGAATGCGTTCGGGGCGCGATCCAGCAAGCGTCTGCACCATTTCGGAATTGATGGTGTCGTTCATGCCCAGGTTGAGGTAGAACGTCCAGCGGCCTTCGGCGTTATCGCTCTTCGAGAAGAATTTCGAGACGAAATTGGCGTCCAAATGGCTGCGGTGGAAGCGCATGTTCTGCGTGGCAAGGTTACGGATATTCAGCTTGGACGACTGCATGGCGGATTCGCGGCAATCAAGCGCTTCGACCTGCTTGAAGAACGGGGCGAGCGATGCCGAAACGTAAGACGGACCGGAGCAGAATTCGAAGAAACGGTCTTCACGGTTCGGGTGGATGGCGTCTTTGATGCGAACTGGTAGGTTAAGCCATGCATCCTTGATGCGCGGTGTCCAGTCGAGAACGTGCATGCTAAAGCCGGTCGAGGCAATCGGCATAAAGCTGCTGCCGAAGGAGCACTTGGATTCGACCTTCATGCCCTGAGCATCGGCGGGATCAAACAGACGGTCCGGCAAGCATTGGATCTGGTGGCAGCTGATGACTTCGGGGCAGCTGCGTTCGATAAAGTCTACGAATGTCTTGTAGCCGTGTGCCGAAATTTTACCCTTGACGTTCACTTGTACGAGGAGCGCAAAGCGGCCGTCGCCTGTGGCGCGGAACCAGATTTGGCGCAAAGCCTTTTTGAAGATGCGCAAATGTTCCTTGTGGAGCTGTTCCAAGACGCGCTTCACGAGCTCGAGCGGCTTCATCTCACGGGACGGAGCGTCAATGACCAGGTTTTCCTGGGCGCCGTGGTATTCCTTGACGATTCTCCAGTCGGAATTCTCAGGAGTTGCATCAGCGGTGAACCATGCTTGCAACTTTCCCGGAATGCGATCGTTTTCCATCCAAGCGGCTACTTGGGTCTTGATGTCGTCAAACGAAAGAATCTTGCGGACAACAGGTTTTTCGACCTTTGCCTTCTTTTCGTTGAGTTCTTCGTCCTTGCGGACATCGGATTTTCTGGAAGCGTGGAATTTGCCTCCGGCGAGGGGTTTGCCGATTCTGTTGCCCATGGTGTTACGGGCAATGCTCCCTTCGGAGCGGCGTGAAAAACGATTGTTCTGTTTGTACATCTTTATAATCGTGTTGAATGTTTAAACTATAAATCTAGGATAAATCCAGGAGCATTCGCGGGCGAGAGTCTTCGGGAATTCACGGAACGAGCCTTTAATCTGGTAAGTGTTCAGGCTTCCTTCTACCGGCGTGAGCGAAATGACGCTGTCGGCGCGGGATTCGAGATAGGGGTATTCGCCTATGTTCGTGGAAGTCACGACGGCGCAACCCGTGAGGGCTATAATTGAATCGACCATCTGCATCAAAATCTGATGCGGGGAGCCGCTGAGTCTTGAAGACTTCGGGTTGTGCAAAACGGCAGATATCGGGTCAATCACGACGACCTTGTAATCGTGATTTTCGAGCTTCTTGGCGCCTTGAATGCGCTTTGCGATGAGCTGTGCGATTTCAAGCGGTGTAAGCGCTGTGCCGCGGAGGTTCAAGAAACCGAATTTGGGCGTGTTGGGTTGAAGATTGCGCTTTTCGCCAAGCAAAAAGAGACGGTTCAGGAACACGGACTTGGTGAGTTCCAAGTTGATGTACAGAACGTCGTTTGCATTTGTCGTGTTGCCGAGCCAGTCTTCGCCGTGGCAAATGGAAAGCGCCATGTCCATGAGCGCAAGCGACTTTCCGCTTTTCGGCGGGGCTGTGAACAAGAAAAATTCACCAGCGCGGAGTACGTTCTCGATAATGGTAACGTCTTTTTTCGGGGCTTCTTCGCTATCGCTTGCGAGTTCCACGAGCGGCTTTCCGTCGAGCGAGTATTCCGCCCATTCGCGCCAATCCGTGAAGTTCTTGGCACCTTGTTCCAAAGCGATGAGGTACTGCTGCTTGCCGTTGCGGAGCACGCCTGGCATGCGGACCATCTGGTTCGGGTTGCGGTTGCCGTCATCGACTTTAAAGCCTTGCGATTCAAGCGTCTGGAAAAGGAAGTCTACGCGTTCCTTGTATTCTTCCTGGTCATGCGCTTCAATCTTGATCCAAGCCTGCACGGAGTTTGCGCCCGTGTTCACAAGGGCGGCGCAGGGGAGGTTCAATGCTTTGTAGTAAGCGAGCTGTTTGGCGAGCGTCATCTTCGGGTTGTCTACGACAACGTAACGATAATGCCAACTTTCGTCGGTGGCATCGGCTCCGCCTTTCACAGCGTTAATTGTGAGGAGCGCTCCGTCCGGACCGTCGAGTTGCTTCATGATTTTCTTGAGCGCTTCGTCTTGCGCGATAATCTTCGAGACGATTTCGCGAGAACCCGATGGCGTGTTCGAAATCTTGAATTCAACTGTTTCGTCGGGCTTGAACGTTGCCGCCAGGAGCTTTGCAAAGTCTTTGCGCCAGTCTGGAGCGGGCCATGGAATCGAGAGCGCTTCGGGGTCGATCTTGAAGTTCTGCAACAGCTCAAGAGACTGGTTGTCGAGACCGAGCGCAATCATCTGCTGCATCATCGTTGCCGAAAGTGGCGAGATGACGGTTGGGCCCATGGCTGCGTAGCCCGGAGCCATTCCGGGAGCCATGCCAGGTTGTGCTTGGGCTGACTGAGCTTGCGGCGCTTGTGTAGGCTGCGGAGCGGCTTGTGCGGCCGCTTTTTGTTCGACTTCGCGTTCGGTACGGCGCTTTTCTTCGGAGAAGGCGTTGCGCAAAATCTTCTCGACATCGTCTGCCGAGAGCCCCTCGTCGCGAGCCTTGCCGCCGAGCTGGAATGTGGCGTCCATGAACGTCCAGCCTTCGTCAAGCGCGGCAACGCCGGCTTGGAACAAAGCCTTCTTTAGTTCATTCTGGTCGGCGAATTTGCTCTTTACGAAGTCGTTAAGAATTTTCTTTCCGTTTTCCATGGACACCTCCAATTCTCTCGAATGGTTTGGCTAGTTTCAGTTTACTTCAGCGGGTCGCTATTCGGATCGAGTCTGCCGGTTTTTACGTATTCCTGAATGTCTTTAGAAATGCGCATCGAGCAGAACTTCGGACCGCACATCGAGCAGAAGTGCGAGGACTTTGCGTTGTTGCCCGGGAGCGTTTCGTCGTGGAATTCTACGGCGCGTTCCGGGTCGAGCGAAAGCGCGAACTGGTCGTTCCAGCGGAAGCTGAAACGGGCGCGCGAAAGCGCGTCATCGCGGAAATGCGCTGCAAAGTGGCCCTTGGCAAGGTCTGCGGCATGGGCGGCGAGTTTGTACGTCACCACGCCTTCACGCACATCGTTCTTGTCCGGGAGGCCCAAGTGTTCCTTCGGCGTCACGTAGCAGAGCATGGCGGTACCGAACCAACCAATCATGGCTGCGCCGATAGCGGATGTGATGTGGTCGTAACCCGGAGCGATATCCGTGGTGAGAGGGCCAAGTGTGTAGAACGGCGCGTTGTGGCACATTTCAATCTGGCGGTCCATGTTTTCGCGAATCTTGTGCATCGGCACGTGACCCGGACCTTCAATGATGACCTGAACGCCCTTCTTCCATGCGATTTCGGTGAGTTCGCCGAGCGTATCAAGTTCGGAGAACTGTGCCATGTCGTTGGCATCTGCAATGGAACCCGGACGGAGTCCATCGCCCAAAGAAACGCAAACGTCGTACTTAGCGAGAATGTCGCAGATTTCGTCGAAGTGCGTGTAGAGGAAGTTCTCTTGCTTGTGGACCATGCACCAGCGGGCGATGATAGAACCGCCACGGCTTACGATGCCCGTTGTGCGTTCGAGTGCAAACGGAATGTACTTGAGCAAAAGACCTGCGTGGATCGTAAAGTAGTCGACGCCCTGTTCGGCCTGTTCAATAAGCGTATCGCGGAATACTTCCCACGTGAGGTCGTCAGCGATGCCGTTTACCTTTTCGAGTGCCTGGTACATCGGCACCGTTCCTATAGGCACGGGGCTGTTGCGCAAAATCCATTCGCGCGTTTCGTGGATATCCTTGCCGGTCGAGAGGTCCATCACCGTATCTGCCCCCCAGCGCACGGACCAGACCATCTTTTCGACTTCCTGTTCAATAGAAGAAGCGACAGAAGAGTTACCGATGTTGGAGTTGATTTTCGTGAGGAAGTTGCGGCCGATAATCATCGGTTCGCATTCCGGGTGGTTCACGTTGGCAGGGATGATGGCGCGGCCTTCGGCGAGTTCCTTGCGCACGAATTCCGGCGTGATGGCGTCACCGCTACTGCCAAAAATTTCGTCCATCTTTTGGTTTTCGCGGATGGCAACATATTCCATTTCGCGAGTAATCACGCCTTCGCGGGCGTACTGCATCTGAGTCTTGTGGGCACCGTCTTTTTCCAAGCGTTCACGAATCCATGGTTCACGGATACGTTCAAGGCCTTTCTTTACATCAATTGTCTTGTCGGGGTCGCCATAAGCGCCACTCGTATCGTAAACAGGGAGCACTGGGCATTTCGGGTCGTCGAGCGAAATTTCGCGCATGGCGACTTTCAAATCCGGGAAAATCTTACCGGGGACATAAATCTTGCGAGACTGCGGAAAAGGCTTGAAAAAGCCGTTGGATTCAGACATATTCGTTCCTTTTGTTCAATTACGAACCAAGTTCAAGGGGTATAATCTCAGCCTGCGTATTGAGTGCAGGCACCCCGCTTATAATATAGATATATAGTCGCCGGCATAAAAAAAGCACCTCGACTGAGGTGCCTATTTTGCAAGTTTTGGGGATTACTTTTGCTTTTGAGCGCCGTAACCTTCCATCAGTCCAAAGAGGTTTAGTGCTTCTTCCATCGGGTACTTGTTCATGAACATAGATACCTTAGACTTGATGGAACCCTGTTTGTTGAGGCCCATGGCGGCTCTGAAAAGGTTTGCCGGGGAATTTTCGTTATACGAAGCCTGTTCTGTGTAAGTGGCGTTTAAGAAGCCTTCCAGATAAGCCTGGTTGATTTTTCCCTTGAAAATGCTAGGATCGCTAATGGAGATGTTTCCATTGAGGCTTTGGATGCTCGGTGCGTCTTCCAAGTCTTCGAATGCGCCGTCGGCAACGTTAAGCCAAAGAATGTTCGGGCTCACGGTAACAGTGACGTCACCCTTCTTGTTCAAGATGAAGGCGTTCTTGTCGAGATAGACCTTCTTTGATTTGGGGTCACCCTTGGTGTTGTCGAATCCGGCCATCATATTGAGGGCCAAAATGTTGTTGTGAACTCGGGTAATGCAGTTCGTGTTGGCTCGAACACCGTAACCCATGTCTTCGAACAGCTTGGTGCGTGTCCAGGTGAACATCACGGTATTATAGGCAAATTCATAATCGACGGCGTCGACTTTATTTTGCTTGGCTTGCACGTTTGCACCAACAATTCTATTGGCAATAAAAATGTTGTTCAAAACCTTGACCTTGCCTGCGACATGGTTTAAGTTCAATGCGATATTACCGGCATTTACAAAGACGCAGTTCTGGATGGTAAGGTCGCCTTCAGAGTTTTCACCGTAGAGGCTGTAGTTGTTAAGGGAAGGGAAGGTGGTGTTTCCCTTGGATGGCGGTTCAAGCCACATACCTGTTTCGACGCCTTCTGGCTTACCTTCAACCGGGTGGTAACTGTTGGCTTCGCCTTGGTCAAAAATGAATCCATCGATGACGACCTTCGAATTGGCACCCTTATAATTGAGGTGCAGAATACCTTGGCCCTTGGTGCCGTTCATTTCGTTGGTGGGCTGGAATAAGGTCTTGTTTTTAACGACATCGCGACTGGAAAAATCGTTCGAGTAGCCACCTATGATGGATACTGGCTTGTCGAGCTTGATCCACCCCTGTTTCATCTGACCGTTGTAATTACCGGCTGCCACGCGGATGACATCTCCGTCAGAAGCGAGTTCTATGGCTTTCCAGATGTTTTTGAGCGGGGCGGATGTTGATTTTCCCTCGTTCTTGTTTTTGCCGTTAGGGCTTACGTACCAGTCTGTTGCGAACGATTGACCTACGAAACAAAACGCTGCGGCTGCAGCTAAAATTTTAATGGATTTCATTTTTTCTCCTTGATAGGTGTTCGAAATATAGTAATGAATCTTAAAAATGGAGTATCATATGGGTTTTGTAGCTTGAATTTGCAAAATAATATTTAGATTATTTAAGCTATTTTTTAAAAGAATGCAAAGGAGATTTTTATGTCGGAAAAAGTGATGAACAACCAGAGGGCTATTTATGCGCTTTCTGACTTGAGAATGTATGCTAGTTCGCATTCTTTGGATGCGATTGATTATGCAATTGAAGTCCTGCAAAAATTGGAAAATGCAGGGATAAAAAATCCGCTTGAATCCTTAAAACCTGAGGAAAAGTAATTTATGGAACAGGCCACAAATACAATAATGGCTTATGGAACCTTCTGGGCTCTTGTGCCGGCTCTTGTCGCAATTATTCTTGCCCTTGTGAGTAAAGAAGTTTACTCGTCGCTTTTTTTAGGCATCATTGTCGGTGGACTTCTTCTTTGTCAGGGGACTGGTTCGGGATTTTTTGATGCCATTTTCAAAAACGGCTTGATTGCAAAGGTCGCAGACCCTTATAACGTGGGCATTCTCGTGTTCCTTGTTATGTTGGGTGCTATGGTCGCGCTCATGAACAGAGCCGGTGGTTCTGCCGCTTTTGGCAACTGGGCCAAAACGCATATCAAGTCAAAGGTCGGTGCGCAGATTGCGACGATTTGCTTTGGTATCTTGATTTTTATTGATGACTATTTCAATTGCCTTACGGTCGGTAGCGTGATGCGTCCGGTGACGGACCGCTTCAAGGTGAGTCACGAAAAACTTGCATACCTGATTGACTCTACCGCAGCTCCGATTTGCATTATTGCACCGATTAGCTCCTGGGCTGCTGCTGTTTCGGGATTCGTGGAAGGCGAGGATGGCCTCACGCTCTTTATCAAGGCGATTCCGTTTAATTTTTATGCTCTCTTGACGATTCTTACGTTGTTCTTGGTTGTCATCTGGAATGTGAATATTGGTCCGATGAAAAAGCATGAACAGCATACAAGCGCAGTTGGCCTTGGTCCTGAAGAATTGACTGTAATGGAAACCAAAGGTAAGGTTTTGGATCTTGTCATGCCGATTGCATCGTTGATTGTATTCTGCGTGCTTGGCATGATTTATACGGGCGGTTATTTTGCGTCGGGCGATGCGGCAAAGGGCTTTGTCGATGCGTTTGCATCTAGCGATGCGTCTGTCGGTCTTGCGATTGGTTCGTTTGGCGCGTTCATCTTTACCGTTTGTTTTTACATGAGTCGCCGCGTGTTGCGTTTCAGCCATAGCATGGCTTGCTTGCCGGATGGCTTTAAGGCTATGGTTCCTGCAATTTTGATTCTTGCTTTGGCATGGACGCTTAAGGGCACGACGGATGCTCTTGGCGCAAAGGAATTTGTAGCAGGCCTTGTGAAGGGCGGTGCAGCTGGATTCATGAACTTTATGCCGGCGATTATCTTTGTGATTGCTGCGTTCCTTGCTTTTGCAACGGGAACATCCTGGGGCACGTTCGGCATCCTCATCCCGATTGTCGTCGCGGCGTTTGGCGGTGTGGATTACAGCCTCATGGTCATCTCGATTTCGGCTTGCATGGCGGGTGCCGTTTGCGGAGACCACAGCTCTCCGATTTCGGATACGACGATTATGGCAAGTGCGGGTGCAGAATGCAATCACGTGAATCACGTCAATACGCAAATCCCGTATGTGCTTATTGTGGCTGCGATTTCATTTGTCACCTACATTATCGCAGGCTTCACTCGTAGCGCAGTACTTTCGCTCTTGTTCGGCTTTGTACTGACCTTCGGTACGCTCGTGATGATTAAAAAGCGTGCCAAGAAAAAAGGCGAGTAATTTGTCATTCCCGCCACTGAGCGGGAATCTCCCTCTGGTTGTTTAAGTATGCTTCTATCGGCGTCTGATTTTGACTTGCGCAAGGATGACGGCGGTAAACATTAGCACGCAACCGATTGCTTCTTGAAGGGTGAATCGCTCGCCGAGCATTACCCATCCAGAAATCACGGAAAATACAGATTCAAGGCTCATCAATAGCGATGCTATGGTGGGCCTTAATTTATTTTGCGCAACAATTTGCAACGTGAAAGCTACACCGCTCGAAAGGATGGCGGCGTATAAAAGTGGAATCCATGGCTTGAAATGCGAATAGACGTCTATCACCGTGCCAAACCCCGCAAAATTTCCTTTCAAGTCCACGAAAAACATCGGGAAAATGGAAAGCGATGCCACCACTAGAAACTGTATTGCCGAAAGTCTCACATTGTCCATGTAAGGGCCGTACTTCCCGACGATGAGAATGTGTGCTGCAAAGGCGAGCGCGCAAAGCAACAGAATAATATCAGATGGCTGGATGGTAAAATCTTCTTTGATGCAGAGCAGGTAAAGCCCTTCAAGCGTGATGGCTACGCAGAGCCAAATTTTCGGGGAAATCTTCTTGCCAAAAAATGTGCTTAGAATCGGTACGAAAATGATGTAGCACGCGGTCAGGAACCCAGCCTTCCCGGCGGAACATCCGAGAAAAAGCCCTGTCTGTTGCAAGTTCATTGCAAAGAAAAGCGTAAGCCCGCAAAAAAGTCCTGCTTTCCAGAGAGTCTTGTTTTCTTCTTTTGTTTTCGGCTTTCTAGGACTTTTGTTGAATTTGTCCAATACCTTCGCCAGTCCGAAAAGGACACCTGTGGCAATGAAATTTCGCATGCACACGAAAGCGAACGGGCCGACGTCGTTCCCTTCGATTTGGGCGACAAATGTGGAACCCCATAGAAATGCCGCCAGTACCATTAAAAAACTATATCCAATATTTGCCATCTCGGGTGAGAAAGTTAGAAATTCTTATATTTGGATTGAAAAAATTTTAAAAGGACCCTGTTATGGAAATCCCCGAATCTTCGAATTTTATTCAGGACATTATCGTTAACGACCTCCAAACCGGCAAGCGCGATCACGTGCTGACGCGTTTCCCGCCCGAACCGAACGGCTATATTCACATTGGCCACGCCAAGTCCATCTGCTTGAACTTCGGCACTGCTAAAAAGTTCGGCGGCTTTACGAACCTCCGCTTCGACGACACGAACCCGACCAAGGAAGATGTGGAATATGTCGATTCCATCCGCGAAGACGTGAAGTGGCTCGGCTTTGAATGGAAAGAAGAATTTTTCGCAAGCGACTACTACGACCAGATTTACGCCTTTGCCGAAAAGATGATTGAAATGGGCAAGGCTTACGTCGAAGATTTGACTCGCGACGAAATGCAGGAATACCGCGGCAACGATGCTGGCAAGCCCTCCCGCCCGAGCCCCTACCGCGACCGCAGCGTCGAAGAAAACATGAAGCTCTTCCACGAAATGCGCGACGGCAAGTACGCCGACGGTGAAAAGTGCCTCCGTGCCAAGGTCGACCTCGCTAGCCCGAACATGAACATGCGCGATCCGGTCATCTACCGCATCAAGCATTGCACGCACCATCGCACTGGCGACAAGTGGTGCATCTACCCGATGTACGACTTTGCCCACCCGATCAGCGACTGGATCGAAGGCATTACGCACTCCATCTGCACGCTCGAGTTCGAAGCCCACCGTCCGCTTTATGACTGGTTCCTCATTGAACTTGGTTTGCAGAACCGTCCGCAGCAGATTGAATTTGCCCGCTTGAATCTCACGTACACGATGATGAGTAAGAGGAAGCTCCTCGAACTTGTGCAGACAAACGCTGTGCTTGGCTGGAATGACCCGCGTATGCCGACCGTTTGCGGTTTCCGCCGCCGTGGCTTTACCCCGAGCTCCATCCGCGAGTTCTGCAGCCGCATCGGTGTTTCCAAGGCCGACTCCATGGTCGACGTGAACCTCCTTTACTTCTGCATCCGCGAAGAATTGAACCAGACTGCTAACCGCGTGATGGCCGTGATTGATCCGGTCAAGCTCGTGATTGACAACTGGGAAGCAGGCAAGGTCGAAATGATCGAAGTCGAGAACAATCCGAACGACCCGAACGCAGGAACCCGCAAGGTGCCGTTCAGCGGTGAACTCTACATCGAAGCCGACGACTTTATGGAAGAACCGCCGAAGAAGTACTTCCGCTTGAAGCCGGAAGGCGAAGTCCGCCTCAAGGGCGCTTACTTTGTCACTTGCAAGAGCGTCGAAAAGGATGATGACGGTAAAGTCAAGGTGATCCACTGCGTCTATGACCCGCTTAGCAAGGGTGGCGAATCTCCGGATGGCCGCAAGGTCAAGGGCACGATCCACTGGGTTTCTGCAGCACACGCTGTGGATGCCGAAGTGCGCCTCATTGATAACTTGTTCACGCTCGAAGATCCTGCTCAGGTCCCGGAAGGCGAAGACTGGCACGATTACCTGAACCCGAACTCCATGGTCGTTAAGCAGGCCAAGGTGGAACCCGCTCTCGCCGATGCCAAGCTCGAAGACCGCTTCCAGTTCATGCGTCAGGGCTACTTCTGCCTCGATAGCGAAGACTCCAAGCCGGGTCACCTCGTGTTCAACCGTACTGTTGGCTTGAAGGATTCTTTCAACCCGACAAAGTAATATTCGTTCGGTTCTAATCCGAATCTGATTTAAAAGCCCCGGCTATCGAGCCGGGGCGTTTTGTTATAAGGATTCCATTTTCAGCGGTGGCATTTGAAGGCCATCGTGGATTTTTTCAAAAGATCCGTGGTATTTCCCGTCGCTATTACGAGTAAATTCAAAACGAGTAACCATGGCGTAACTGAACATGCCTTCGACAAATATGTTGTCAGGTAGTCCGCAACGAGAGTGCTGCAAAGAGGCGATTACGCCAGCATGTGTAATGCACAGAAATTCACCATCGTCTGGGAGCGTGTCTATGAACGATCCTGCGCGTTTGTCTATATCGTAAAAGTTTTCTCCGTTAGGGAACCTATAGCCGCGGAGGTCGCTAGTCCAGGCGTGCATCTCAGAACGGGGAACTGCCGTGAGCTTTTGACCTTCCCATGAGCCGAAGTTAAGCTCAATGATGGCGGGCTCTTTTTCGACGGGCAATCCCAAAAGCTGTGATGCTTTGTCGGCGAACTTGACGCAGCGGATGAGCGGGCTTGAAAACAAACGAGTTGGCTTGGCTCCTTTGTTTGTGAGAGCCTTGAGTGCTTTGTCTGATTCTTCTTCGAACGTGGGGGAGACGTCAAAGTCCAGTCTTCCGTAACAAACATCATTTGGGTTGTAAGGCTTGGTATGTCGAATTGTCCAAAGAATCATATTTATCCATAAAAAAAACGCCCTTGGCGGGCGAAAAAAAGTCCTAGGCTACCTGAGCACATAAAGATCCGCAAGTCCGTTGCTGCTTTCGCCCTGGCGAGTTGCCCGCAAATAATCATTGCGCAGGGCCTAGGACCTACAAATATAGAAACAAACTATATTTTTTTCAAGGGTTAATTTTATAGCCCTGAACGGGCCAAAATGTTCCATATAATACGGAATTGTTATTGTTCCTTACAAAAAGTGGTCGAAAATGCCCCATTTTTCGTACATTTTACCGTAACGAATGTTTTACAGTTAAAAAAATGTTACTATATTCAGTAATAGGTGTTTGAGGTTGTAGATCTTAATTGTTGGGGTCTGTTATGAAAAAAGGAAATCTGTTTTTGAGAACTGTATTGAGTACATTGGCGGCCGCACTAGGGCTGGCGGTTCCCGCTATGGCACAAGAAAATGTGCCGGAGGTTGAACGCATTGTTGTCAAATTGGATCCGTTACAATTTTCCGGAGTGACGGACGAGGATCAAGGGCAGAAGCTCTGGAACGACCTCATGAAGTACAAACTATGGGGTACTCAAACCATAATTTTCAATAAGCATGATTTTAAAATTGCCGAAACTAGTGGGTACACGGGAACGGCTGTTGGTGATGTTGTCTTCAATGATTATGGGCATACACTTGGTGGTCCGATTGTTTCGGGCCGTGATCTTGTTTTTGCAAAAGGTGCGGCTACGGAAGATTCTCTAATAGGAGGATCAATATATGCCAGAAAACTTTATTTGCCAGATAACTATAAAGTCGAAAATTCTCGGTATGATGGGAATATTTGTTTTGAAGACGATATCGTTTTTTCTGCGCCTGACAAAAATGGAGCTGAATGGGAATATTATGAGTGGATTAATACTTTAAATCGTTTTATCGAAAATGCTCACAAAGCAATTCTTAATGACGACCGTAGAAAAGAAGGCAAGGTTTATGCTAACTGGGCTAAGGATCTTTCTAATCCGTCTGCTGTGAATCTTGATGGTGTCTTTAGTGATGATGAAGGTGCTGTTAAATGTCCTTCGGATGTTCCGAGACCAGATGTGGGACTGACCGTACCTGTGCTTGATGAGTCTGGTATTAATTGGGAACCCTCCGTTAGTTTGAGCTCAAGCTTTTATGGCGAAGTCCAGTATATTCACGTTCCGCCCATTTCTGAAGATGATATCAAGAACGAACATACTTGGTTCGATAAGTATGTCGAGAATATTGAATTTTTCGGAAATTACGGAAAGAAGCTTTATATCTTGATGCCGTCCAGTCAGCAGAACGCTGATAAAAAGACGACTGGTCGCTTGACGCGTATCTTTACACAACAAGGTATTAATATTCAAAGTTCTGCAAATGATACAAAGATTCAGGTGGCTTATGTCGGTAGTGATGCTACGTGGGACTCCGAAAATAAACGATGGAATTTTGACGAAAACGAAATAACCGTAGTCCATGATACCGCTTATGCTGGTAATCTTTTGTTCTATACGAACGCGGACATCAATTGGCCTGCAATGAATAGTAATAGGGAATCTGATTATCAGGGAACCTTTATTACTACGGGCGATTTTACAATCAACGATCATTTAAGTGTTGCTGGTCAGCTGATTGCTGGTGGAACTCTTTGGTTTGAATCTGAATTTAATGGGGAATTCCACTATGTTCCATTCAATACTCCTGAAATTAAGACAAATGTTTTTGCGGGTGATAAGTTCAAGGAAGATGACAATACATGGTATGACATGCAGTTCTACTTGACGGATACCGCACATACCGAAGTATCTTTCGATTATTGCTTTGCTTTCTTTGATGAAATTGAAGATGCTGATACGAAATTTGCCGCTTATAAAAGTAAGGAATACGGCAACCTTTCGGGTGAGTTTGCTAAACGTGAAGATTTAGGTGTAAATGATGATAACCATAAAATGCCGTTCTGCAAGGATGGTGAATCAAGACATATAGTCATTAGAAAGGGAAAACGTCATCCAGATGTTCCTGAATATTCAGCATGGCTCAAAGTCATTGATGATGATAAGATCGAAGGCGATGAATACATGTTATTCAAGATTATGAACTTGAATGGTGCTGCTATCTCGGGCAACAAGTTCGGTGGTGGTCTCGTGGTTAAACTTGTGGATTCCAATAATAAGCCGCCACACTTTGTTGATTTGGATAAAGTTAATCTTGCTGTTCCTGAAAATGCCACAAAGGCTTTGGCGGGTACGCTTGTTGCCGAAGATGACGAAGGTGATGAATATGCATATGAAATAGTGGGTGGCTCTGCTGAAGAATTATTCCAAATTAATTCTAAAGGCGAAGTTTCTATGAAAAATGGTGTTGATCCGTTTGATTATGAAGCTTGGAAGGCCGCCGGTACAAAGCTAACCCTTGATATAGAAGTTTGCGATACAAAGGATACGCAACATAGTACATTCCTTTGTGATAGCCGCACGTTCACGGTTAGCATTATTGACGTTAACGAAAAGCCATACTTCGACTACGCCGCAGATGCGAAAAAGGAAATCAAGATTGCCGAAAATTCAATGAATGCTGATGAAGCGGTGAAAACGGCGGATCTTGATACCTATATTGATAAATTGGGTATTGTTGTTAAAAATTCGAAGTTTACGAATAACGAAGTCGTAGTAATTGGTGGTGATGTCGATGACTTTGGCGTTTCCAAGGCTGGTGTTATCTACGCAAAGCATAATCTTGATTATGAACTGAAGAGCACGTATAAGATTACCTTGCGAGTCCGTGATGTGGATACGGAAAATTATCCGGATCTTTATGACGATATGGAATTTACCATTACCGTAACGGATATCGATGACGGTCCGAAGTTTGAATTTGCAGCCTACAATGGAACCGTTGATGAAAACTCCGTCGCTGGCACTGTAGTCGATTTAGACCACGCTATCGTGGCAAAATCAACTCTTGAAGATGCTACGATTACTTACAAGTTGCTTGATGAAACCAAGTCGTTTGTAATCGACCCGGTTACGGGTGTCATCACGGTGGCTGAAGGTGCTGTCCTCGATTTCGAAACGAAGGATACTTACGAGATGAAGGTTGTCGCTTCTGATGAATCTGGTGTTGAAGGTCAAATAGTGCAGACCGATACAGCCGATGTTATCATCAAGCTTAACGACTTGAAGCATTACCTGAAGGAAACTGTATTCGAAATTGCGGAAGATGCGGCTAAGGAATCTAAAATCAAGCCGTCGCTTGAAACCACTGAACCTGGCATTGTTGATGATGCCAAGTATACCTACTATATCCTCGACGGTTCCAAGGAAGTTTCTTCGAATAAGATCTTTGAACTCGATCCGGAGACTGGTACGTTCTCCGTTGTAGCCGGTCTGGATTATGAGACGAAGGACTCCTATTCCATCAAGGTCCGTGTGAAGAATGCTATTGGCAATTCTTCTGATACAACAGTGACGATCAATATTATCGATGTGAATGAAGCTCCGTCTATCCTTGTGGATACAATCTATGTGAAGGAAAATCATCCTGTCGATGAACCGTTCAGCACTGTCAAGACGGATAAGGACGATCCGGATACAAAGAATCCTGATTTCCGCAACAACGTTTATACCAATACTGATGGTAGCAAAATCTTCAAGGTGGATTCGAATGGCGATGTCATTCTCCTGAAGCCTCTCGATTACGAAGCTGATTCAGTCTATACGATTGATGTACGCGTAAGCGATAAGGAAGACAATACGCTGACTTCGACCAAGAAGGTTGTTGTTAAGGTTGTGGATGTCTATGAAAGGTCCGAAGTCGAAATTACACGTGTCGAAGATAGGGATTCTATCTATCTCAAGCCGGATTCCGTCTTTGTGAACGATTCTGTCGTGGGCATTGAATGGACTCGTGACGGTAAGATCGATTCTAGTGTCGATTCGCTTAAAGAAGGTTGCAATGTCATTATCAAGAAATTCCATGACAAGACTAAGAATGATCCGGGTGCCGATACGGTTGTCGTTTGCTTCAGCTCTGCCGCTCCGATTGTGACGGTCTCTGCCAATGGTGATGATGTTACTGCAGATAACATTTATACAGTCGTTGAAAAGGCGACAAAGAACGATACTGCTGTTTACGTGAATGAAAAGAAGAATGATATCAAGGTGACTGTCAATGACACTGCGTCTCATGTTACTAAGTCGTTCACGGTAAAGCTGGAACTGGATACGGTTGCAGTCTCTTCGAAGAATTTCAAGAGTCTCAAGAGTGTAGCGGACTCCGAAATTACTCGTAAGAAGAATCCTGATTCTGGAATTACATCTGTTCCTGAAAATGGAACGACCTATAAGAATTCTTATACGGATGAAGTAAACGGCGTCAAGGTGACTGTTTCTTACTACACCGATAAGAATGGTAAGGATGTCAAACGTTCTGTTATCACTTCTTCTGGCAAGACAAAAGATCTCGCTGTAATCGAAGTCTCGTACACGACAAAGGTCAATGGCAAGGAAGTTACGATTTCGTACTTCGCCGCTGCATCAACGGGTGAACGTGTCACGCTGAATACTGGCCTTACCGATAGCGAGTCTGTGCTCTCTGCAGATGGCGAATACGTGACGGCTTCGTACAAAGTGTACTATGACTATGTTGACAAGAACGGCAACACCGTCGAAGTCTCTTACTATCTGGATGACAAGGGCAATATCGCGAAGAACAACGAAGGAAACATTGGTTACAATGTCGCTTATACTTATGTGAACAAGTATGGCAACTCTTCGAAGAAGGACGTGTTTATCGTTCTTGACCAGAAGGGACCTGTTGTAAAGATCGTTTCTCCGCGTGAAGATGACGTTCTTACCGCAAACTTTGCTGTGGTCAAGTGGACTGTCAATGGTGAAGAACAGGATACGCTCCGCGTTCAAGGCCTTGACAATGGCGTGCAGACGATTGTCCGTGTGTTCCGCGACAAGGCCGGCAACGAATCCCGCGATTCTGTGCATGTCTTGGTCAAGAAGGCAAAGGACATCAGTATTGATGTTGAAAAGCCTGTAACGAAGGTCGATCGCGACTCTGTCGAAAAGTACTACAAGGACAGCAAGCCGAGTGATGACCAGACTTATAGCGTGACATTCTTCAACTATGAAAAGGACGCCGAAACCGAAGCCATTGTTGGAATTAAGGGCAAGGCCAAGAAGGGCTCTGGCGAAGAACCGTATTCTGGCTTGAAGGGCCACCTCGGACCGACACTCAAGGTCGACGCTCGCGTTCCTGTGGTAAGTGCTGTGGGTGGACTGGCAACGCTGGACGACATCATGAGCAGTGATGGCCTTGTGGCCGTGGAAGGCGTTGATGCCGCTAACGGTAAGAAGATGGCTGTGGACGAATACGTTGAAAAGCACTGTACCGAAGAGTTCAGAAAAGCTTTGAAGAAGTCCAAGGATTACAGCCACATGAACCTTTACTGGACGACGCTCAAGGTTAAAGTCTGGGTGTACTCGAATACGGGTGTGTTTACGGACTACTATAGCTTTGACTACGACCTTGATGATCCTGAATATGTGAATGAAGCTGGTCTTTTGAAGTTCTACTTCGAACTCAAGCCTGATGAAAACGGTGACGTGAGAACTAAAGATGGACGTCTCTATGGCACCGGGGCTTACCTCTTCAAGACCGAAGTCAGGATGAGTTCTAAGCTTCGCTGCGACCTTCCGCCGATATCCGACGAAGGCAAGAAGAAGAACTCCGTTGTTAAGACGAGCGACGACTTGCTCAAGTCGTTCGGCTACAGACGTCCCGTTAACAAATAGGTGCATCGCCTGTTGATAAATTGTAGGGTGAAACTTCGGTTCCGCCCTTTTTTCTTATCCACGCCTCATGCTAAGCTCATCGACAACACTGAACGTTGCTTTTTCATCCTGTCGTTCGCATATTCGACATCCTGAATGCCTCGCCTCTCGTCATCCTGACGCCACGTTTCTCGTCATCCTGACGCCATGTTTCTCGTCATCCTGACGCCACGTTTCTCGTCATCCTGACGCCGAAGGCGGAAGGATCCAGTGACCTTCCATAGCTCATATAATACGCATGATACAGATTCCGTAAATCAACTCCTGAAAATCGGCGAAAATGATACTTAAATCTTACAATTTTACAAGATTTCACATTTCTTTAGATTGAGCCGTTACTATATTTCATTAGAAAAGTGTTTGGATGATTTGGGAAGGAAACTGTGACAAATTTCTGGAGTGAAATTTGTCGTAGCAAAAGGAGCATAAGGTTATTATGTGGTTTGGCAAATTAAGTCTTAAAGCTGCAGCTTTAGTTCTGTTTGGCGCTGTTTCGTCAATGGCTGCAGAAACAGCTGTTGCCCCAATGACATTTGGGGACACAAAAACGGATGTCAACAACTGGAACTACCTGACTCAGTATAAGCTTTGGGGTACCAATGGTATCGAACTGGGCAATAGACCTGGTTTCTATAATCCAAATTACTTTAACAAAGAAACTGGAGTCATGACTTATCCAGCTAACTTTCCTTTGTTAGACTCCCTTGGTGCTGTGGGTACTAATAAAACCCTTTCCTCAGTTGGTGATGGCGGTTGGCTTGATGGCCCTGTTGTTGTCGGTGGAAACATTACTAATAAAGGACAGAACTTTGAAATTTTGACAGGCCCGATTCGTACAAACGGCTCTAATGCTGCTATTGTTCGTGATGGCGTTCTAAGCTGTCGTTTAGACAATACGACTGGAAATTGTAGTCCAGCTAAGGTTCCTGATTATCGTTCTGCAATCAAGGTGCCGACCTTGACGGGTAGTATTACATGGCGTTCCGCCATTACCGTGCCCAATAGTAAAAGGTACACAATCGATGTCAATTCGATGTGCTCGGGAACAGGAACGTGTGATATCTACTATGAAGCCATTAATTTTGAAAATGATGGCCGTCTTGTTGTTTCCATGCCAGATGATGGACGCACGACTCGTATTTTTACGAAAAGCTTGAACATGAATACTCATCCCCAGATTGTTGTTCGTTATCCGAGCAAGGGTGATCTTAAGGCTAATGAGTACGAAGGTAATTTGCTGATTTATGTTAATGGCGATATTACTTTTGTGAATACGGATAATGCGGACATGATGGGTACCTTGGTCAGTAATGGTACCATTGAAATGCGCTGCAATATGACGGTTGCTGGACAGTTTATTGCAAATAAAATCATTATTGGTAATGAAATCGAAGCAAAAAAGTTTACTTTTAAGCCGTTTAACAAAGTTCCGGAACTTGTTGTTGGTAACAATTCAAAGAAGATTACGGAAAATGACAAATGGTATGATCTCGACATTGTGTTGAATGGCGATGAACCGGCTACAGAAAAAGTGACTTTTGATTATTGCTTTGAATTCCAGTCTGCTAGCGGTGTCCAGAACACTTATGCTGGCTATCAGGATGTTGGTGCTGCAGACGCCTCGCACAAGTTCCCGATATGCAATAAGGGTGAAGTCGGAAAGGGCGAAATCCCGGTTGGTGAAACAAAGGCTAAAGGTATTGGAATCAAGCCCTTACTTGATGGTCTCGTAGAAGAAGATGAAGCTCTTTGGTTCCAGCTCAAAAATATCCAGGGTGCCAAAACATCAAGTGATTATGAAGATGGCAAGGGTTACAAAATCTTTATCGTAAGTAAGGATGTTGCTCCTTCTGTTTCTAGTCAACTTGTTATTAAAGTCAATGAAGATAGCAAGTACACGTTCTCGAAGAATGACTCTAAAAATGAATTTAAATTCCAGCATGCAACTCAGTCCTTTGCTGCTGTTATTATTACAAGTCTCCCGACGGCAGGTACTTTGACTTTGGACGGTAAGGCTGTTACAAGAGATCAGAAAATTGCTGTAGGTGATCTTGGCAAACTTGAGTATACGCCAAAAGCTGATGAATTTGGCAATAAGTATGCCACGTTTGGTTATAAAGTTGTTGGCGATGGTACTGGCACTAATACCTCTGGACCTGATCCGTACACGGCTACTATTAATGTTGTTCCTGTTAACGATGCCCCGACAGTTTCGACTAATAACAGCAATGAAGTTGTTTTTACGGTAATGGAAAAGGGCGATCTTGCTAGTGGCAAGATTACCGTCGGCGATGTTAACAATGAAAGAAACGTTGATACGTATACCTACAATTTGGTGAACGTTTCTGGCTCTGATTATGATGCCTTTAAAAAGGCTTTCACCATTGTTAAGGATGGTGACCAGAATGCAACGCTCAAGGTCAATTCTGGTGTTACGTTGAATTATGCGACAAAGAAGAAATATGTCGTTTATGCTAAAATTTCAGATAACGCTGCAACGGAAACGGAAACCGTTACAGGTGGTGGCACAAAGGAATCTAAGCAGTTCATAATTGTAGTCAATATCAAGAACGAAAATGATGCTCCGACGATTTCTGCTCAGACCTTTACGAAACCAGAAAAGAAGTCTGATGGAAGTGATTGGCCGAATGGCGAAAGTGTCGGTAAAGTGACCACCGCTAGTGACCCTGATGGGGATCCTTTGACTTACACAGCCCCAACCAATGTGCCGTTTAAGTTCAAGGATGGAACGAACGAACTTGTTATTACGGATGGTAGTCAGCTTGATTATGAAACAAAGCCGACTTGGACTTTCAAGGTGACTGTCACGGATGGTGAATTTTCTGCATCCGCTAATATCACTGTGAACTTGACCGATGTCAACGAACCGCCTCCGCCGCCAATAGTTGATAAGAACTATTATATTGACGAAAATTCGGACAAGGGTACCACTTTGGGTACATTTAAGGTTACCGATGCCGATAAGATTTCTGGCTCTTATGAAACGCTGACGTATGAGATTTCTGGTGCGTTGACTGGTGCTGCCAATACGAATAAGACTTTGACTAATAAGTCTTTGAAAGATTTGTTTACCCTTACTCAAAAGAGTGTCAATAGCTCCACAGGCGAAAGAACTGTCGCTATTGTGGTAAATAATAAGGCTTTGCTTGATTACGAAGAACTCTATAAAACGAGTACCGGTAATGCAACTTATGTTGCTACCATTAAAGTCACGGATACGAAGGGCCATTCTGTTTCTAAGACAACAAATATTACCATTAGAGACGTCAATGAATCGTTGACAGCTACGGGTGGTACTTTCTACCTGCAGGAACATTCTCCGGGTGCTTCTTATGTGTGTGCAACTGGGTATGATACTGACGGTTCTTGCAAAAATGATAAGTATGGTCAGGTTGTGGGTAACGATAAGGATAAATACAATCCGGCCTTCAGAAAGTTTACCTATAAGATGTCTTCTGCAAATGCCAATAATACGAAAAATGCAAAGGACGCTAAAAAGTTTACTGTTGACAGTCAGGGATTTATCAAGACAGCCAATGATGCTGAATTTGATTACGAAGAAGGTCAGAAATCATATGAATTCTATGTCACGATTTCTGATGGAACCTTCTCCGATGATGCTAAGGTGACTGTTGTAATCGAAGACGTTGAAGAACCTACAATCAACTTGATTGCTGAAGGCGAAGATGGCATTAACGAAAATGATGCGAGCGCTTCTGTTCCGTTCTCCGCTGATAAGATTACAGATCCTGTGATGAAACAACAGTTTAATGATATTGGTGACATTCAATCCTATCAGCTTGCTGATGGTACCAGTGATGATATCAAGGGAATTTTCTTTGTTGATTTTGATGATGGAACGATTTCCATTGATGATGTGACAAAGCTCAATTACGAAGCTTTGAGCTATGAAAAGGATAAAAATAAATTCTTGGTGAAACTGAAGGTTACGGGATCCAAGGGTACACTCGATATTACCAGAACAATTGTTGTGATGGATGTCAATGAAAAGCCTGTTTCAAAAAATCAGACATTTACGGTTCCTGAAACTCTTGAAAGCTTAGGCAAGGTGGGTTCTCTTTGGGCTACTGACCCGGACTCCTGCTCTGTAACAAAGCCTTGCAAAAACGGAACACATCCGTCTGGATTCAATAAGTTGAGTTATTCTATTGTTGATGACGAAGACCTTCCGTTCGATATCAATCCTAATACGGGCGTAATCACTCTCAAGAATGGAGCAAAGCTTCGCTATAAAGAAAAGAAAAAATATCAGTTTGAAGTCAAGATTTCTGACCGTTCCTTGGATAAGAACAATCCGCCTTTGACAACGTATGCTACGGTGACTGTCAATGTCACGGATGAAAACGAACCTTCTGAATTCAGAGTTCTGTCTAGTCTTTATGAAGTCAATGAAATGGTTCCGTTAAAAACTCAGCTCGACGATAAAATCGTGGTCTTTGATGATGACGATGCCGATGTTGATGCCTTGACGATTACTATAGAAGATAATGCTACTGCAGCAAGTCTCTTTGAAGTTGTCCAGGTGGGTAAAACGAAGGATAACGAAAGTACATTTGCTATCCAGGTCAAGAAGGACATCGACTATGAAAAGCTGTATGATGAAGTCGAAAAGAATGCAGACTTTGAAGTCACTTTGACCATAAAAGATAGCAGAGGTAAAAATCCTGTTAGCAAGCAGACTGTGATTCGCGTTAATGACGTGAACGAGGAACCTGCATTTACAGAAGATTCTTACGCATTTGAAATTAGCGAAAGTACTACAAAGCCGACTGCGATTGGTGTAGCCGAAGCTAAAGATCCGGATATTTACAATCCGAAGTTTGGAACGAAGTATTTCTCACTTGAAGGTGATGATGCCGCTCCGTTTGATGTTGATGTAAGCACTGGTGAAATCTCTATTATTAAGACGTCTGAACTTGATCATGAAACAAAGCCGGTCTACAAGTTTACTGTCATTGTTACTGATAAGGAGTATACTGCTTCTGTTCCGGTAACAGTCAATATTTTGGATGCCCCTGAAGGTCCTGTATTCCCTGATCCTCCTCCAGCAATGGATGTAGACGAAAACTCCAAGAAGGGTACGAAGGTCGGTGAAATCGTTGCTAGCGATGACGACTGCAAGAACAAGCGTCCTTGCAAGACTCCGACGTATAAGCTTATTGAAAGTGAAATTGCTCCTGATGATTACACTGCATTTGTCATTGATAATAACGGTGTCATCACGGTGGCTGCAGATAATTCCTTGAACTACGAAAAGCAGAGTGAATATCTTGTTCGTGTTGTTGCTACAGATGGCGCCAATAAGGACTTGACCGATACAGCTGAATTGACCATTTTGATCAATGACGTGAACGATGCTCCGACATATGAACAGAAGGAATATGTCTTTGAAATTCACGAATCTGCTAAAAAAGGTGAGTTTGTTGGCTCTGTTGTTGCCGATGATGAAGACGCCTGGACCAAGCTTTCTTATGCACTTTCTGATTATGTTGATAAATCGGGAGATAAGGCTTCCTTTACGATTGACGGCTCTGGCAAGATTACCCTTACGGCTGGTTCCTTGAATTATGAAAAGAAGAAGCTATACCAGGTTTGGGCTACGGCTACAGATAACGGTGAAGCCTATGGTAAAAAGATTGGTAGAACTGATTTTAAGAATTACGAAGCATCGACTCTCGTGACCATCAACCTCATCAATGATCCGGATCCTCCTGTGATTCACGATGATGACGAAGAAGGCTATGATGTCGAAGAAAATACGATCGACAAGAATTCGCCGACCGGTAAGGAAATTGCATGCTACGATGTCGAGGATGAAGATGAAGGCCAGGTGGCAACTCTCGTTCCTTACGTGACTGACGTTGGTGAAACAGATGCTGATCGTCTTTTCGATGCTAAGCTCAAGAAGGATGGCTCCAAGTATAAGCTTTGCCTCATCGTAAAGAATGGTGATAGACTGAATTACGAAACAATCGCTCATACTCATAAGGTTAAGGTCTTTGTCATGGACGGAGATCAGTTGACGGACTATGTTGCAAAGACCATCAACATTGTTGATGTGAACGAAATGCCGGTTATTTCGAGCACGCCTTCGCTTTCGTTCTACGAAAACAAGGGTGAAAATTATGTTATTGGCAAGCTCCTTTCTGATGACATTGACACATCTAAGGCATTCACAAATAACGTGTTTAAAGCTATTGGCGGCGATACGGATCTGTTTACGATTACCGAAGATGGCAAGATCAAGGCAAAACGCGACTTTGACTATGAAACTGAAAAGCGTCATACGTTCGAATTGGAAATTTCCCTGTCCGATAAGGATTCCAAGAAGTATCCGAAGTTGACTACTTCGACAACGGTTTCTATTACGCTTAAGGATATGCCGGAATTCCCGGAAATCACGAGTACGGAATTTGATGTCGATGAAAATTCTGAAGGTGGAACGCCTATCGGAGTTCTTGAAGCTGTTGACCCGGATGGCGATACTGAATTCCTGTTCGCTCTTGCTGAAGATAATCCGTATGTGTCTGTGTATTCGACCGGTGAAATCAAGGTTCTTCCGGATGCCAAGATTGACTATGAAAAGACTCAGAAGTTTACGATCTTGGTGAGTGTTACGGATATGGATGGCATGTCTTCTGAAAAGGAAATCGTCATCAAAGTCAATGACTTGAATGAAGCTCCGAAGATTAAGCCGCAGGAATTCACGTTCCCGGAAGATTCCAAGCCTGGAACCAAGAAGGGCCCGGTCAAGGCTGACGATCCGGATACGAAGAATCCGAAGTTCAATGACTTGAAGTTCTATCCTGTTGAAGAAAATGATAAGTTCGAAATCAAGCCGAATGGTGATATTGTCTTGAAGAGCGAACTCGATTATGAAAAAGAAAAGTCCTATGTTGTCAAGGTCTATGTCACTGACGGTGAATTCAATGACACTACGGATGTGACGATTAAGGTTGGCAACGTTGTTGAAAAAGCCGAAGTCGAGATTACTCGTGTTGAAACTGGCAAGTCTGTTTATATCAAGCCGACTCCTAAGGATACAATCTTTACGAATAAGGATCTCGTCTCGGTGGAATGGAAGCAGGAAGGCAAGACGAAGTCTAGTATCGATACTCTGAAGAGTGAAGGCTGCCACGAAATTGTTAAGACATATAAGGACCCGAGTAAGGATCTCGCTGGTTCTGATACGGTTGTCGTGTGCTATAGCACAGCTGCCCCGATTGTCGATATCGGTGCCAAGAAGACGACGGTCGAAGCTGACAATATCTATACGATTGTCGAAAAGGTCGATAAGAAGGACTCTACAATTTATGTGAACAGCAAGTCTAAGGACGTCCAGGTTTCTGTGCAGGATTCTGCATCTGGAATCAAGAACTCCAAGAGCACTGTTGAGGTTAAGCTGGATACGGTTGCCATATCGGATAAGACTATAAAGAATATGGTGGATGTATCCAAGTCCGAAATTGCACTTGAAAAGAATCCGAAGACTGATGTTTATGAAACCCCGATTGGCGATAAGACCAAGATCTCTTACGACAAGGTTGTCGATGGCGATACGGTAACGGTTTCTTACCTCGTTGACGAAGATGGCGATATTGTCAAGACTACTGTTTATGACGAAAATGGTAAGAAGAAGACCATTGAAGTCATTGAAGTGTCTACCGTTATCGAAGTTAAGGGCAAGGAAGTTACTGTTTCTTACAAGGCCGATGCCGAAACAGGCAATATCTTGTACGGTGACTCCGAAGGCAACTTGATGTTTGATACTCCGAAGAGCTCTTCTAGCAAGGATTCTAAGGACAATAGCGCTGTTGACTTGAAAACTGGTGTCGGTGCATTTACCGTGACTTACGATGCTCAGGGTGTCGAAGGCAATAAGACCACTGTCTCTTACGTCGTTGACGAAAAGGGCAAGATTGTTGCTAACGAAGAAGGTGACAGAGGCTATCTCGTGACCTACACCTATACCAACAAGTATGGCAACTCTGCTGAAAAGTCCGTGTTCATGGTGCTCGACAGGATTGCTCCGAAGGTTATTATCAGATCTCCGAAGAAGGATGCTGTGGTTTACGCAAACTACGTCGATGTTGACTGGTGCATTGCCTACGATGGCGACGAAGACAATTGCGTTACTCAGGATACCTTGAATTTCCAGAGCCTTAACAAGGGTATGAATACCATTAAGCGTATTTATCGCGATAAGGCCGGTAATGAAACCGTTACTGAAGTTAGCGTCTTGATGAAGAAGGCTAAGGATGTCGATATCGAACTCGAAAAGCCGATGGTTCTTGTCTCGATTGACTCGGTGAACAAGTACTATGACATTAACCCGCCTGAAAAGGATCAGACATTCGCTGTTAGCATCTTGAATCCGAGTACCCAGAAGGAAATGGAAGTTATTAAGGGCTTTAGCGATGATAACAAGAAGGGCTCGGGTGATGAACCGTATCCTGGTTACGATGGACATCTCGGTCCGACGATCGATATCAAGATGAAGTTGCCGCTTGTCAGCGCTGTTGGTGGTCTCTCCACTTTGGATGATATCATCATCAACGGTAATATGGTGCCTTTGGATGGTGTCGATGCAGACAATAGTCCTAACAAGGTCTCTGTAGAAAAGTATGTTGAAAAGTACTGCTCTACGGAATTCCAGACGGAATTGGAAAAGAACCACAATGACTATAGCAAGGCTAACCTCTACTCCACAAAGGCTCACGTCACGCTGTGGTTCTACACGACTGGCGGTCAGTTCGTTGACAAGTACAGCTTCGATTACAAGATCAATGACCCTGATTATGTGGACAAGTCTGGTCTCGTGAAGTTCTTCTTCGAAATGAAGCCGGATATGAATGGCGAATTGAGGGATGCTGATGGACGTCTCTACGGTACGGGTCCGTACATCGTAAAGACTGAAGTTGAACTTCGTTCCAAGCTTCGCTGCGTAGTTCCGCCGGTGGATGGAAATGCCAAGATTGGCGATGTGCTGAAGTCTAGCGACGAAATGATGAAGCGCTTCGGTTACAGACGCCCGGTGGTTCGCGGAAACGAAAAGTCCTCTTCTTCTAAGAAGGATTCTAAAAAAGGATCTTCTTCAAAGAAGAAAAAGTAAGGCGTAAAGCTTAGATTCAAATCCCGGTCCATCGACCGGGATTTCTATTTTTGTACAAAAAAGAGGTTATTACATGGGTATCGAAGAACGTTCTACTTTAGTATTTGCTAGTGGCGTCGGCCGGATTAAAGAAGAAAAGCCCAAGGCGAGCCGACCGCAGGGCGATGGAATCGTACGAATAACCCTGAAACGACTTGGGGGCGGTAAGATGGCGAGTGTTGTTTCTGGCATCCCCGTAGACGAAGATGAACTTAAGGATTTGGCCCGTGCGTTGAAGCAAAAGTGCGGTGTTGGCGGTTCCGTCAAGGATTTCAATATTGAAATCCAGGGCGATAAGCGAAATGTGTTAAAGGCTGAACTAGAAAAAAAAGGCTATACCGTCAAGCTTGCTGGCGGGTAATGTGTTTTGTGTCATCTTCTATAAAACTTCTTCACAAATTTTTTGCAAAAAAAGTAAATTTCTTGTAAGAAAAATAAATAGAGAGGTCTTATGTTTAAGCATCTGTCTTTGTCTTGTTTGCTACTTGCAATGGTTGTTCCGGTGAGTGTTTCTGCTGCAAAGGTTGGGACCACTCGAACTGTTATACCGGTTGCAGAAAAGAGTAAAGGTAGCTGTGATGACGATGCCAAGTGGAAGTCGGCTAGTGGCAAAATTGATAGCAAAGATTGCTTTAGAACGAGTAATGAGGGCTCCATTGAATTGCAGTTGAATGGTGACAAGAGCATTCTCACGATTGAGGAAAATTCCACTGTCCGTATCGATACCCTTGTGGAGCAAGATGAAGATGGCTTTTTCAAGATTAAAACCAATATCCAAAAGGGATATATGGGTTTTAATGTCGAAAAGAAAAACAGGGTACATTTCTCTACTGGAACGGCAGCCGCTTCGATTCGTGGTACGAATGGAGCTATTGGCGGTAACCAGACGACTATGTTTGCCGGTCTTAAGAATGGTTTTTTGTGGGTGAGTGACACGCTTACAGGGGATTCTCTTGTTATCAGCGATGGTGAAACTGTAATTGGCAAAGGGCAGTTTGCTGTATTGAAACTCAAGTCCTCGGGAGATATTAATTTTGCAAAAATCCTGAATGAACTTATTGCGGATTCGACGTTGTCTTTGGAAGATCTGAAGGCCGCCGCTATTTCTGCCGATTCTGCTTATCAGGAATTGCTTGCGGCAAAGGCTTCTGCTCAGACTCCTGCTACAGAGGTCGAGGACGCTGCGTTGAAGGTGCCGCAAATAAAGTATTCCTCTTATGATTCTTTGCGCTGTGTAGCAAACGTTACGGTATCAGACGTTCAGAAAGGGACTGAAGTCCGTGTGTCTGCCGTGATGGACGGAACTCCGATTTCTGAGGTCAGCGTAAAGCGCAACATGCCGAAGCGCCTTGCACTTCGTAGCGGAGTTCATGAATATGAATTTGTTGTAGAAAACGATGCCGGCCGCAATAGCGTGAAAAAGACTTTGGGCTGCTATCCTATGAAGCCTTTCTCTGTCAAGGTTTTTGGCAAAAAGTATGAGTTTTTGCCGATCCCGCCAGCACCTCCGGGAGCAGAAGACGTCATTATGCAGACTTTGCATTTCCAGATTCGAGTGCCGGAATACGATCCGAGTTTCTTGAATAAAGTTACTGTCCGTCAGGATGGCAAGGTTATTTTGCAGGAACGTTTATCGCAAATCCAGAACCTGGATTACCAGATTCCGGTGGAATTGAAGCGTAATCACAAGAACCGCTTTGATATTGAAGTCATCCATAAGAGTGGTTTTGCTGTCAAGACGACCAAGGTCTATGAGGTGGGCAAATGATTTTTAGGGGACTTGCTCTAGCTACTGTTGCTGTAATTCCTGCTTTGGCTCAGGATTCGTCGTGGACTGTAAATGGTTCTGTCGGTGCTGAGTTTGGTTTTCATTCCGTCGTGACGGAAAAGAATGATTCCAATGAAGTTTTTGTGAATGGCAAGGATTCTATTTTGCCAGGCAAGAAGTACAAAAACTATTTCCAGGTGCCCGGTGTTTTTGGAGCCTGGAATGCGTTTGTGCAGATGGAATCCCCGATGGGGCAGAAGATTGAATTTACGATGGATGTATCCCATGACAAGTGGAATTACTTTGATCCAAAGTTTGTTCAAATTTCGTATGAAGATCGCTTGCAAAAGTTGATTTTGGGCGACTTTTATGTTTCCAAAGGTGATTTGTATTTAGCTGGCGTTGATGTCTTTGGCGCTAGCTATGATTTTAATTTGAATTTGAACAAGTCCGTTGATCCGTTACTTGTCTTTAGCGTTTTTGGTGGCGAAAATCGCGCTCCAAAATTGCCTGGAGAAAAAGACCCGGACCAGTACAACAGGTACATTGGTCTTGATGAAGTCGAAGCTCAAAAGATGCTGATTGGCGGTAAGGTTCTTTGGAATGCTTCCGAAAATTTTGATGCTACTGTAGGTTTTATCGGCAGTAAGGATTATCTGGAAGAGCCGTATTTTCGAGATGGAATTTCGAGAAACGTCAATCTCTCGAATCCCATGTTCTCATCGAAGACGTTCTTTGGCGAAGTGAATGGCAAGGTCCTTGGTGGTCGTGGCACGTATAATGTGCAGCTCGGCTTTGGTGGTGCAGATACGGTGAATGTTGTTGCTCACCGTGCTGTGAATTCCGTTTTTGAGGAGGCTGGACTTGACGTGTCTCGCTTTGCGCAGTTGCGCCGCCTGATGAACAATTCTTCACTTGTAAACTATATGAGTCGCGATGAACTGGAACTCATCTTTGGCGACAATATGGATATGAGTGTAGATGATATGCGAAGTGAACTCAAGCGCGTGTTGAAAGATGCTCAGAGCGCCCTTAAAAAATATCGCGATGAAAAGAGTGATGATCCGACGGAATGGTCTGCGCAGAATCTTGCGTTGTCCGGCTCTTACAACTGGAAGCATAAATCGACGAATGTTGATGCTTATTTCCGCTTTGTCGGTCGTGATTATTACAGCGCTGGTTCTCCGGACCTTTTGCAGAATTCTCGTCAGTTTGGCGCTAAAATAGAACGGGATATTCAAGATTTCTGGAAGTTGAATTTTGGGTATGAATTGAATATCGAAAATGCATCGGGTGAAGACGATACATATAACGTATTTGGTTTTGCCGAAGGTTCTGAACTTGGGCTTTTGCCGGGCGCCGATGAGGACTGGTTGAAAAAGCATGAACAGGATGCTTCGAGAACGCTTTATATTCACGACTTTAATTTGAAGAATACGTTTAAGGTACGTGATTCTATCGAGGTTGTTGCCCGCTATGCTCTCAACTACCGCACTCGCAGTACACCTCAGAGATTGCATGGCAATTATTTTGCATCCTCGGGAATTTATTCTGATTCCTGGTTTGATGTGCAAAAAGGAAAGCCGACGGTTGATGTGATATCCGATGACGATACGATCAAGATTGACTCTGCGCGATGGGCTAAGTATGCAGCCCTGCAAGACAAACCGTATCTCGCAACTCAGTTCGAAGAACGTTTGCTGAAGCACACCATTGAACTTGCGGCTACGTTTAGATTCCCCAAGAATGTACTGAAGGTCGGAGGTGTATGGACGTACCGTACGGATTTGTCCAAGTTCAATCAGGATGACCTGTTGGATGGTTTTGATTTCTCTGATGAAACTTATGGGATCCTTGGATATTATTTCCACGGTGGCGATTACTTTGATGCCCGCTATCCGATTTCCTTGACGACAACGCTTGACCGTGTGCGCAATACGGTTTCTGTGACGCCGAGATTCCGAATTTATAATCGCAATGAAATGAGCGAATTTGAATGGAATCTCATGGACAATGCAACGATTAAGTTGAAGCCAGGTTTCCTTGACTTGATGTTGCATGGTAGCATCCGTCAGAACTTCATGAGTCGTGAAGAAAATGGTCAGGATGTGGACGAAATGGAAATGGATTTGGATCTCTCGGCGGGAGCAAAATTCCAGTTGACCGAAAAGCTTAGCACGGAATGCACGCTTGGTGCTTTCTTTAACTATCGTCCGGATAATGCTTCTGAAGATTACAGAGACATTTACGGCAGTGTTTCCGTCAATTACGATTTCTAGTTATGCATATCGGTTGTCATTTGTCCTCTTCGGGTGGCTTCTTGGCGATGGGCGAGACCGCCCTTTCCATTGGTGCTGATACATTCCAGTTCTTTACGCGTAATCCGCGTGGCGGTACCGCAAAGCCTTTTGACAAGGCCGATGCCGAAGCTTTGAATACGTTTATGGATGCGCATGACTTTGCCCCGATTTTGGCTCATGCGCCTTACACGCTCAATGCTTGTGCTGCGGATCCGTCGTTGAGGCAATATGCACAGGACGTGATGAAAGATGACTTGTTCCGCATGGACCATTTTCCTCGTGCGATGTATAACTTTCATCCGGGCAGTCACGTAAAGCAAGGTGTTGAGGTCGGAATTGAACTCATTGCGCAGCATCTGAACTGCATTTTGCATAAGGATCTCAAGACGAAGGTGCTGTTGGAGACGATGGCGGGGAAGGGTAGCGAAGTTGGCCGTACTTTTGAGGAATTGCGTGCGATTATAGACTGCGTAGAACTCGCTGAAAAGCTTGGCGTCTGCTTGGATACATGCCACGTTTTCGATGGCGGTTACGATATCGTGAATCACCTGGATGATGTGCTTGAAGAATTTGACAAGGTGATAGGGCTGAAGCGCTTATGCGCGATTCACTTGAACGACAGCAAGAATCCGATGGGTAGCCATAAGGACCGTCATGAAGTCATTGGTGGCGGAAATATCGGGCTTGAAGCGCTTGTGAATGTCGTGAATCATCCGGCGTTGAAGGGGCTTCCGTTCTATTTGGAGACTCCGAACGAGCTGCCTGGCTATGCCGCAGAAATTGCTTTGATGCGTAGCCGGGAACGCTAATAATGGTTCAACGTCTATCGCAAAAAAAAGAAAATTTTTAGCCTTAATGCCTTGACAAAAGAATAAAAAACATCTATATTTGGACCCGTCGATGCTTCATAGCTCAGTTGGTAGAGCCCGCGACTGTTAATCGCGTTGTCCTTGGTTCGAGTCCAAGTGAAGCAGCTCAAAACCCTCGATCGAAAGATCGGGGGTTTTGTGTTTTTGTGCAAGATAACGAAAAATGAATAAAAGCGAAAAATGCGCGCAATCCCCTTGACAAAAGAATAGAAAACGTCTATATTTGGACCCGTCGATGCTTCATAGCTCAGTTGGTAGAGCCCGCGACTGTTAATCGCGTTGTCCTTGGTTCGAGTCCAAGTGAAGCAGCTCAAAACCCTCGATCGGAAGATCGGGGGTTTTGTGTTTTTTGTTTAAAAACATCATGGCGGACTCCTGTGCTGAGCATCGTCGAAGCATGGTCCGCCATCTCCCGCATTAGTTGCAAAAATCCCGGGCGGTGGAACCGTCCGGGATGAATTTTAAGATTTGGGCTGATTGCGCGTTTAGCAGATTGCGCATTGGCAAATCGCGCGAATTACCTGCTTAGGGCTGTCCAGCGCTTTTTGAAGCGGGGCTCATCGATAATCTTGCCCCAGATGAATCCGCGTCGGACACTTTCCCTGCTTATCGAGCGCACAACAGTGCGCTTGTTGATCGGGTCTGCAATCTCGCTAGGATCAACTGAATAGCCGTTTTCGATGTCGCTTCGGCGTGCAGCTTCTGCAGCCTCTTCACGGGCCTTGCGGGCGCGTTCCTCGAGGATTTTCAGCTGGTTCTGCTTATCGCTTGCTGCCGTTGATGCGCTTGGCTTGGGTGTGGTTGTTGATGCTTGGGCAAAAACTTCCGCTTTCTGCTCGTGCGCTAGCAAGTTGTTGAGTTCGTCGATGTCTTGCACGAGAACGTCGTATGCGCCATCTCCCATATCGTGGCCGATAATGCGGTGTTGCTGAAGCTCGTGGATGAGCTCGATAGCGCGAGCTTCGGACACTTCGAATTCGATCTTGAGGTAGTCGATATCGACGATGCCTTGCTGTACGATATCCTCGGCGACTTCACGCATGGTCACCTGGTCGCCCAGGCGATGGTAGTTCTCGGGAATGGGCGGCGGCATGGGCGATTCCATCGTCCCTTGTGCGGCTTCGCGCTGTGCTTCTTCGAACTGCTTGATGTACTCTTGCAGTTTTCGATTTGCAGAAGGCGACTGCTCAAGAGAGGGTTCCTCGCTTTCGTCGAATTCCTCGTTTTCGGTTTCATCGGAATCTTCGTGGAGTTGCTTCTCTTCAAGGGCTTTTTTCTTAGCATTAGCTCTTTTGATAAGCGCGTCGATGACGAAAATCGCAATGAATATGAGTAATGATTCCATGGGCTAGACCCTTCTGGTCAAATTACTTGCTTGCTTCCGGTGCAGAACCGATTTCTTTACGCATCTGCGTGTCGGCTTCGATGTTCTTGAGGTTGTAGTAGTCCATCACGCCGAGCTTTCCGTCGCGGAGGGCGGTTGCCATAGCCATCGGGATCTGGGCTTCGGCTTCGACGAGCTTTGCCTTCATTTCCATCACCTTTGCCTTCATTTCTTGTTCGGCGGCGAATGCCATGGCGCGGCGTTCTTCGGCCTTTGCCTGAGCAATCTTCTTGTCGGCTTCGGCACGGTCGGTTTCAAGGATAGCACCGATGTTCTGGCCCACGTCCACATCAGCAATGTCGATGGAGAGGATTTCGAATGCTGTACCTGCGTCAAGGCCGGAGGCGAGCACCTTCTTGGAAATCATGTTTGGGTTTTCGAGCACTTCCTTGTGGCTTTGTGCAGAACCGATGGAGGACACGATGCCTTCGCCAACGCGGGCGACGACCGTTTCTTCGCCGGCACCACCGACGAGCTTCTGGATGCTGGCGCGCACGGTGATACGGGTAATGGCGTGGAGCTGGATACCATCGAGAGCAACTGCGGAAACCTTCGGAGTTTCAATGACCTTCGGGTTCACGGACATCTGCACGGCTTCGAGCACGTTACGGCCGGCAAGGTCGATTGCGGCTGCTTCCTTGAAGTCGAGCTTGATGTTTGCCTTGTTGGCGGCGATGAGTGCCTGGATCACGCGGAGCACGTTACCGCGGGAAAGGTAGTGGGCTTCGAGCAAGTTTGTATCGACCGGAAGACCTGCCTTGCAGCTGAGGATTCGGGCTTCCACGATGACCTGCGGCGGCACTTTACGGAGGCGCATACCGATGAGCTGGAAGATGCTCACGTTTGCCTTGGAGAACAAGGCCTGGAGCCAGAGGCTAAAGAACTTGCCGATAAAGGCGAGAACGATGATGACGACGATGGCGGCAATGATAATGCCAACGGTAAGAAGTGTATCCATTTGTTTTTCTCCAAGTTAGTTGTTTTTGTTTTAAATTTTTTGTCATGCCTGTTTTTTCTTGTCATGCCCGCCACCGAGCGGGGATGACACGAGAAACCCATATATGACCTTCCTGTATTGCTTCTATCTTGACGTTTTCGCCGGCCTCGATGATTTCTCCGTGAGTCTGCACGTCAAAAAGCTTGGTGCTTCCGTCCGGCATGGTAAAGCTTGCTTGGCCTACAGGGCGAAGGAACGTTTTGGCGGTTCCGACAGTGCCGATGGCGACTTCTTGCACAGCTTCGGTCGGGGAAACGGCTGTTTCCATGTCGGTCTTGAGCATCGGAGTCCAGCCTTCGGGTAAAAGCGGAATCAGGTACTTGCTTGCGGCAATCGGGATGATGAGTGCAATTGCTGCACTCCCGAGAACAAAGAATAGCCCAAATAGCCATGGGGTTGCATCGAATGTCGTTTCGACGGCTTCAGGGACGTATTCCGGGATGTTTGCTGTGTCAAAGCTCATGATAAGTGCGATAATCATGCAGGCGATGCCGCCAATGCCAAACAGGAACGTGCCCGGCATGACGAATATCTCGACTAAGAACAGGATCACGCCCGCGACAAGCAGGATGGCCGGGATGTAGCCGTCGAGCTGCGGTGCGAACTGTCCGAAGAATACGATGCCGATAAGGATAATGCCGATAATGCCGAACATCCCGAATCCAGGCGTCTTGAATTCAATATAGAGGGCTCCGAATCCGAGAATCAGGAGAATGCCAGAGATGGCGGCGATGGCGCTTGCAATTTTCTCGCCGGTGTTCGTCTCGACTTCGCTTTTGCGTTCGATAGCAAGCTTTGTTTCAAAGTCTTCGCGGCTCTTGAATGTGCCTCTAGAAAAGCCGAATTCTTCGGCTTCCTTGTCGGTCATGGTCAAGAGTTCGCCTTCTTTCACGAGAATCTTGGGCGAGCCCCAGAACTTCTTTTCGGTGCTGTCCATGACGGCGAATTTTTTGCCTTCGATAATGAGAGTCGTGTCGCGCTGTGTCGGCAAGTCCTTATCGAGTGTGGCGGTGAGTTCGAGTACCTCGAGTTCCGGCGTCACAAACGAGGAGGCGAGGAGCTCTGGGTAGTTGTTGCGCTGGGCGAGGTTTCTGAACTTCGCGCGGAGCGGGGACTGGATCTTTTCACCGACGATTTGCGGAGTGCCGTCGCCACCTTGCACAATCGGGGCGCAGTCGCCAATGGTTGTGGCTTCGAGCATGTAGAGGCGTTTGCAGGCTAGAGCAATGAGCGAGCCTGCGCTTATAGCCTTCTTTTTCACAAGAGCAATCGTTTCGGGGCCCTTGACCGCCATGATGGTATCGACGAGGTCGAATGCGGCATCGAGGCGACCGCCAAACGTATTGATTTCAAAGACGATGTAGTCCGGTTTCTTTTCGAGAGCTTCACCAATAGCTCGGGCGCAGAATTCGTACATGGCGGGGTCGACGTCGCCTTCCAGTTTTATCCAAACGGCCTGCTTTTTAGGGGCTTTAATCTCGGCTTTTGCGGTATCGACCACAGTTGTTGTGTCGGCAAACGTAAATGAGGCTAAAAATGCTAAAAGGAGAATTAATTTCGGTAATATTTTCATATCGTCAATGTATAAAGATTTGTTTTCGTATGGACACATTTTTGTGAAAAAAAGCACGTTTTTGCAGAAAACTAGTACAAAAGCATTTATTTTTTTGAAATTTCCCGTCAAAACGTGTTTTCAAAATGTATAATATACTTGGAAATGTTACAAAAAACTTATGAACAATAATTTTTTTAAAAGAAATCTAATTGTATCGCTGCTACTTGTTGCGTTTTTGTTTATTGTAACAAACGTTTCTTTTTTGTACATAAACAGGCAGGCGATTGACGATAGCTGGGACTCCCTTGACGAAGTTGCCTATGCTTCTGAAGCGAAAATTGGATTTTTGGGACGTTCTCTGTTGAGCGCCTTGTCCAATATTTCGACTGTGGTGGGGATGGAAGAGAATCTCCTGTCTGAAAACATGATTCGATTGATTCGCGGATCCCGTATTGGTCCTCTGGTTTCTGTGGTTCGCTTGTATTTGCCCGATGGTCATATTATTGCAGACCATGCGGTCGTTTTTGATTCCTCGTACATAGAGAACTATCAAAAAATCGTATCTCCAAAGCCGTATATTTCGAAAGTCGGCCGCGATGTTGTTCATTCCGAAAATATTGTGTTTGAACAGATGGTGCCTGTCCGCCGTAGGGGTCAGGTGGTGGCTATGCTTTCTGCGGTTTCCGAAATCAAGCCGTTATATGGCTATGTTGCATCAAATGCGTTCAAGGGTAAGGTTTCCCTGATTGTGGTTGACCGTCGAGATGGTTCCTTTGTTGTCGAAAAAACGGGAAAATGGAAGAATTTTAACGAGTTTGTTAGGACGATTAAGTCTAAGAAAGGGTATTCTGTAGATGAGTGGGCGGCAACCGTGATGAAGGGGGAATCTGCGCATTTGGCGTATGAGGAAACTTCCTCGGATGATGCTAAGCTTTTGGTTGCGCTCCCTTTGTTTGGCGGTAGCTGGACTCAACTTTTGTATGTCAATGAAAATATCGCCTTTGCGCGCGTGGATAAAATCCGCAAGTTCTATATCGGAATTTCGGCAATTGAACTTCTCGTGATTCTTTTGTACTTGCTGCGCACGGTGTGGAATGCTCGCCGCATGGCCGAGGCCGAAAGTAACGAGTATTCCGAAATTGCCGATGCCTTGAGCGGAACTTACGAATGCATTTTCTACGTGAACGTTCTGGACGATACATTTGACACGTTCCATTCCGACAGGCTTATGGATAAGCTACACGAAGAGGTTCACGGAAAGGACTTCTTCTTTGAATCGATATCGAGCTTGCGTCATAATCTTTATGAAGATGATCTTGAAGTTGTCATGCACTTTATGGAAAAGGGTTCCTTCTTAAAACGTCTTGAAGAAAATCCAAGTGCATCTGTAGAATATAGACTTGTCATTGATGGAAATCCACAGTTCTATCGAATGAAGGCGATTAAGTCCAGCAAAGATGAAAACCATGTCATTGTTGCTGTGGAAAATATCAATTCCGAAGTCAACAAGGCTATTGCCCAGCGTCAGGAAATGGACCGCAACAACAGGGTGATTGAATCCCTGGCTTCGGACTTTGATTTTGTGAACTACGTAACGCTTGGCGAAGATTCTTCTTCGGACTTTGTTGTGACGTACCGCGCCAGTTCTGTGCTCTTGAAAGCGATTCCGGGCTGGTCTTCGGAAAAGAGCTTTGCCAAGAGAATGAATTTGTTGCTCAAGTATCTTGTCTGTGATTCTGACAAAAATCAGTTCCAGAAGCAGACGAGTCGCGATCGCCTTGTTTCAACCTTGAAGAACGAATCGGTGATTCATGTCAACTTCAAGATCAAGCTTGAAGGCAAGGAAGTTTGTTACCAGATGAAGATTATTGCCGACAAGGATGAAATCGGCAATCTCAAGGGTATCGTTTTTGGTCTGCACAGTGTCGATGAAGAAATCAAGAAGCAGATGGAAATCCAGTCGAACCTGAAGCAGAACCTTGAAATTATCGACATTCTTTCGGAAGATTATTCATCACTCTTCTACTTCAATCTTGTCGATAACACAAGCGGTGTCCTTGCTGTTCGTGAAGATATTAGGGCTGCTTTAAAGGATCCTTTTGCCAACTGCGAAAGGCTGGAAGATGTCTTTAAGGCGTTTGTCCTGGATATGGCGCACCCGGATGACCGTGAAAAGCTTATCGGGCTTGCTTCTAGAGAGTATGTGGCAGGACAGCTTATGCACCAGAAGCGCTTGACCATTGTATTTAGACACCTCTACGGTACTGAATACAAGTACACGCGTCTCGTGTTTGCCAAGGCTGAACCGATTGATGTCCCGCCGAAGCTTATCGCTGTTGGCTTTGTCGAAGTGGATGCCCAGTACCGTGCAGAAACGGAACACCAGGAAAATATTGAACGCATTATGAGCCTTTCGGATCAGTACGAAGTCGTGTTCGATGTCAATATCGATACGGGCTTGTTTAGCGTTTCGTTGACGGGCGGAAAGTTCAAAGATGTCATAAATGAAGAGACTGGAGAAGGCGTTGACTTCTTTAAGGACAGGGTGAAGGATGTCCGCAAGATTGTCTATAAGGACGATGTTGATTCCGTGCTCTCTTCGCTTAATCGCGATACCGTAATTGCTCGCTTGCAACACGATAACTCCTTCTTCCTGGATTATCGTCGAGTGACTAATGAAGGGCTCAAGTGGTACCGTATGAAGGTGACCAAGATGGGCGACTGGTCTAAGTCTCGTCGAGTGCTTGTGGGACTTTTCAATAACGATGTCGTTTACCGCAAGGAAATGGCGCAGCAGGCAGCTCTTGAACAGGCGCTTGAAATGGCTAAGTCTGCATCGCGTGCAAAGACGATGTTCCTCAACAACATGAGCCATGATATCCGCACTCCGATGAATGCTATTATCGGCTATACGGAACTTGCGACCATGCACATTGGCAACAAGGAACAGGTCAAGGGATTCCTTGGAAAGATTGAACTTTCGTCGAATCACTTGCTGTCGCTTATTAACGATGTGCTTGACATGAGTCGTATTGAATCGGGCAAGCTTAACTTGAACGCAAAGCCTGAACGCCTGCCCGATATTGTTCATACGCTCAAGGATATTGTACAGGCGGATATCAATGCCAAGAAGTTGCAGTTCTTTGCCAATAGCATAGGCATTCACAATGAAGACGTTGTCTGTGATAGGCTCCGTTTGAACCAGGTTCTTCTGAACGTGATTTCGAATGCTATCAAGTACACACCTGCAGGTGGCTCTATCTGGTTCTCCGTGGAGCAGAAGGAATCTCCGGAACCGGGCTTTGGGGCTTATGAATTTAGGATCAAAGACTCGGGCATTGGCATGAGTGAAGATTTCTTGCCGAAGATTTATGATGCCTTTACGCGTGTGAACTCCTCGACGGTTTCTGGTATTCAGGGAACGGGTCTTGGCATGGCGATTACAAAGAACATCGTCGATATGATGAAGGGTTCCATTGATATCAAGAGCAAGGTGGATGAAGGGACTGATGTTGTTATCGACTTTAAGTTCAAGCTTGCTGGGACTAAGCAGGAATCGTCTCGCATCAAGGAACTGGAAGGCAAGAGAGTTCTTGTCATTGATGATGATGTGGACTGCGCTAAGAGCATTCCGCAGATCTTTAAGGAGCTTGGTATCGAAGCGGATTGTTGCTATTCTGGCGCTGACGCTTTGGAACATGTAAAAGCTGAAAAAGCTAATGGTCGTTTGTATGATGCGTTCCTCGTGGACTGGCGCATGCCGAACATGGATGGCATGAAGACGACACAGATGCTTCGCGAATTGTTGGGGAATGATATCCTCGTGATTGTGATGTCGGCTTATGAATGGTCGGATATAGAGGACAAGGCAACGGAAGTCGGAATCCACAACTTTGTAAGTAAACCGGTGTTCCCGTCGGATGCCCGAGATTCGTTGATGCGTTGCTTTGGGCTTCTGCAGGCGGAAACTCCAGTTTCGGATAAGAAGTTCTCTTTCAACGGCAAAAAAGTGCTGCTTGTCGATGATAACGAACTGAACCGTGAAATTGCTCAGGAAATCTTGGAAGACTGTGGCATTCAGGTGGCTACGGCTTGCGATGGCGAAAAGGCTGTGGAGTACATGAAGAATGTGCAGCCGGGCGCCTGCGACTTGATCTTGATGGATGTCCAGATGCCGATTATGGATGGTTACGAGGCGACAAAGCTTATCCGCAAGCTCGATAACAAGATTGCGGCGGAGATTCCGATTATCGCCATGACGGCAAATGCCTTTGCTGATGACCAGCAGGCGGCTTTGGATGCCGGCATGAACGAGCATGTGGCAAAACCCGTGAACGTCAACAAACTGAAGGAAGTTCTGTCAAGATTCTTGTAGAGCTGTAAGACAAGGGCTTGGAAAATTGACTGGATCCTTCACTATCGTTCAGGATGACGATTGTGTTGACGTCATTCTGACCCTGAAAGGGGAAGAATCCAGTTAAAAAGACCCTTTTTCCTGCATTTTCTAATAACTAATAACTATTAACTAATAACTAATTTTCTATATATGAGCTCAAATTGCATTTTTGCCTGGGTCCTGTGACCAGATTCGCCAATTCCACTGGTGCTAGAGCAGTAAACTCGGACAAAAACATGTAATGAAACAAACAATCAAAAAAAAGGAATGGCTACAATGGCTACTATCACTAAAGAAAAGGCTGCAGAACTCACCGCTAAGTTTGGTGCTAACGAAAAGGACACCGGTAACGTCCGCGTTCAGATCGCTATCCTCACGGAAAAGATCAAGAACCTCACCGAACACATCAAGACCAACAAGAAGGACTTCCACTCTCTCCGCGGTCTGTCCATGATGGTTGCAAAGCGCAAGAACCTTCTCAAGTACTACGGCGAAAAGGACATTATCGCTCAGCGTGCATTGATCAAGGATCTCGGTCTCCGCGGCTAATTCTCTGACTGGAGATTTTTATGTCAACAGAAGCTTATCAAGCTAAATACGGCAAGATGCTCGACCCGAAGGAAGTGTCTGTAAACCTTCCGGATGGCCGTGTCATTACGTTTGAAACTGGCCGTATCGCAAAGCAGGCACGTGGTTCTGCTGTCGCCAAGATGGGGGACGCGTTTGTCCTTTCTACCGTTTGCTACGGTGAAGAAAAGGATGGTGACTTCTTCCCTCTGACAGTTGAATACCGCGAAAAGTCTTACGCTGCCGGACGCCTGCCTGGTGGCTATAGCAAGCGCGAACCGGGTCGTCCGAGCGATGAAGAAATTCTTTCTGCTCGTATCATCGACCGTCCGATTCGTCCGATGTTCCCGGAAAACTTCACTCGTGAAGTCCAGGTCATCGTTCAGGTTCTTTCTTCCGACAAGAAGTTCGCTCCGGACGTTCTTGGTGTAAGTGCTGCATCTCTCTCTATCGGTCTTTCAGAACTCCCGTTCGAACAGCAGGTCGCTGCCGTTCGCGTGGCTGTCGTCGATGGCCAGAACATTGTGATGCCGACTTATGACCAGGTTGCCGTGGCCGATCTAGACCTCGTGGTCGCCGGTACGGAAGACTCTGTGTGCATGGTCGAAGGTGGTGCTTACGAAGTGTCCGAAGACACGATGATTGGCGCTATCCTCGCTGGTCACGAAGTCATCAAGCAGATGTGCAAGGCCCAACAGGAACTGGTGGACCGCTGTGCTAAGCCGAAGATGGAACTCAAGCCGAAGTTTGTTGGTGAAGAACACGACAAGCTCGTTGCTACGGTCAAGGAAGTTGTCTGGGACGAACTGAACAAGGACGTCCACTCCAACATGGTGAAGACGGACTTCTATCCGGCTATGGCAGACCTCTGCGCTCGTATGCTCGAAGATCCGCGTATCCTCGCTATCATCGGTGAAGGCGAAGCACAGAATGCTCAGCTCGCTGCTGATGCAAAGGGCATCTTCAGTGACCTCGAACGCACGGCTATGCGCGAAATGATTTTGAACGAAGGCGTTCGTCTTGACGGCCGTACCACGACCGAAGTCCGCCCGATCGAAATCGAAATGGGCGTGCTCCCGCGTGCTCACGGTTCTGCAATCTTCCAGCGTGGCGAAACCCAGGGTCTCGTCATTTGTACGCTTGGAACAAAGGCTGACGAACAACGTTTCGAAAGCTTGCAGGGCGAAGGCGCAAAGAGCTACATGCTCCATTACAACTTCCCGCCGTTCTCCGTCGGTGAATGCAAGAAGCTCGGTCTCTCTCGCCGTGAAATTGGTCACGGTCACTTGGCCGAACGCTCCCTCGCAGCAGTTCTTCCGCTCCCGGAAGACTTCCCGTACACGATCCGCGTGGTTTCCGAAATCATGGAATCCAACGGTTCTTCTTCCATGGCCTCTGTTTGCGGTGGCTGCCTCAGCTTGATGGACGCTGGTGTTCCTATCAAGGCTCCGGTTGCAGGTATCGCCATGGGCCTCATCTCCGAAAAGGGCTCCGTCAAGGAAGGCGGCAAGATCAAGATCTTGTCCGACATTACTGGTACGGAAGACCACCTCGGCGATATGGACTTCAAGGTAACGGGTACTGCTGAAGGTATCACTGCATTCCAGATGGACATCAAGATCCGCGGTATCACCCCGGAACTTATGCGTGAAGCTTTGGAACAGGCTCGTCAGGGCCGTATCCATATTCTCGGCAAGATGGCTGAACTTGGCCTTCCGGCACCGCGTCCGCACGTTTCTGAAAAGGCTCCGACGATGCTCAAGATGCGCATCCCGACCACGAAGATTCGTGACGTTATCGGTTCTGGTGGCTCTGTCATCAAGGGTATGCAGGCTCAGACGGGCTGCACCATCAACATTGACGACAACGGCAATATCGACATCGCCGCCCCGACGGGTAAGGCTGGTGAAGTTTGCCGCCGCATGATCGAAGAACTCACTGCAGAACCGGAACCGGGCCGCAAGTACAAGGGCAAGGTCAAGACGATCCAGCCGTTTGGCGCATTCGTCGAAATTCTCCCGGGTCGCGATGGTCTCGTTCACATCTCCGAACTTGCCGACCACCGTGTCGAAAAGGTCGAAGACGTTGTTCACGTTGGTGACGAAGTCGAAGTGCTCTGCCTCGGTGTTGACCCGAAGGGCAAGGTGAAGCTCTCTATGAAGGCTTTGCTCCCTCCGAAGGCTGCCCCGGCTGCTGAAGCTGCTCCGGAAGCACCTGCTGCCGAAGCTCCGACTGAAGCATAGTCTTGGATTAGTCCAAATAGACTCTATTAAGGAAGCGCATGGTTTTGGCCGTGCGTTTCCTTTTTTATATTTAAAATTGTCCTTTTGCAAAATGAACATTTTAGGAGGTGGCTTGTTCATTTTTTGCAAAAATAGATTAGCTTTATAAACGGTAGAATACCGGATGTGGATATGGGTTACATCTATTTAACATTGATGTTTGTTTTGTCCGCTGTCAATTTGGCAGTGCTGTCCCTCCGTTTTCAAAATCAGCGGAACAATTACGTTTATTACGTCTTCTACGCAATACTTGTAGCTAATTTTGGCCATTGGCTGTTGGGCTTTTCGGAATCTGTTGAAGGAGCCATTATCGCTAACAAGGTGAACTACCTTGGCGGGTCCTTCCTCCCGATGTTCATGTTCTTTGCGCTTTTGCAGATCTGCAAGATGAGTATTCCTAAATGGTTGCACTTGTCTTTGATTGTCATGAGTTTTACAATTTGCGCACTGGCTATGACGGTCGGATATTTCCCGGCGTATTACAAGACTGTGGAATATGTGGTCCAGGCTGGTGTCGGTAACTATGTGGCGACTTATGGATGGGCTCATGGCTTGTTCAATGCCTTCTTGATTGGATTTGTTATCCTGGACATCTGGATTATTGTAAAGGCTCTCCTCAGTCAGAAAATGGTGTCGCTGAAGAATATCATTGCGATGATTGTCGGCGAAATTGCAACCATCCTCTCGTTCTTCCTGGCGCGCTATTTGGGGAGTGACATGCTCATTATGCCACTACTGTATGTGTTTGACCAAATTCTTTTGCTCTACATTTGCAGTAACGTCAAATGGTACGATATTACGGAATGTGTGATTGAATCCATTGAAACGGAAAGTTCCTGTGCGTATATGTCATTCTCGATTGATGGCGCGTATCTTGGTGCCAACCGTATCGCAATGGACTTTTTCCCGGAACTTGCCAAGATGAGAGTGGACGCTCATCTGAAGGGCGAAACCGAGTTGCAGCAACTCATCATGTCCTGGATTGAAAAGTACAGAAAGTCCAAGATACTGACGGATTACTGCCAAATGACTGAATTCAATCATTCGGGCCGCCATTACAAGTGCGAGGTCAAGGTCTTGAGGCAGGTGCATGGCCGCAATGTTTTCTTGTTCAGAATTGAAGACGATACGCAGGAACAGCAGTACATTGATGCCCTTGGCCGTAGCAATTCCATGTTGCAGAAGAACATGGTGAAAACGGAAAATGAAAAACTCTCGGAACAGGAAAAGCTGATTGTCGGTATGGTGCAGATGGCCGAAAGTCGTGCCGAAAAGGACATGGCTGGTCATATCAAGCGTACAAGTGAAGTCGTAAAGATACTTGTATCGATGATGCGCAAGAAGGGCTTTGAAGACCTGTCCGATAAGTTTCTTGATGTGCTTATCGCAGCTGCGCCGATGTATGACCTTGGCAAGATGGCGATTGACGAAGCCGTTCTCCGTAATGAGGGGCGCTATAATATAGACGATTATGAGATTATGAAAACTCATGCGGAGAAGGGGGCTAACATCATTGAAAAACTCCTTTCCGATGTGAAGGACAATTATTTTGTGCGTGTCGCCAAGAATATGGCGTTATACCATCATGAACGTTGGGATGGCACTGGTTATCCGGAACAGCGTTCTGGGGAAAGCATCCCGATGGAAGCTAGAATCATGGCTTTGGCAGATGTGTACGATGCCTTGGTGAGCAAGCGCTGCTATAAGGAAAGAATGTCGTTTAGGGAAGCTCGCGATGTGATTCTCGCGTCGATGGGGAAGCAGTTTGATCCGCAACTGAAGGATAGTTTCTTGGAATGCCAAGATCAGCTGATGGATTACTATTGTTCCGTAGATCATTGATTGAACTTGTTTGAGAGAGTGGTATGTTTGTTATCTATTACTTGATCGCCATGTGCGTCTTTTCAGGGATAAACGCCTGCCTGCTTTCGTATTTCTATCGCAGGCCGTTAAATACGTATTTTACGGCGTTTTTCTTCTCTATTGTCCTTGCCGATTTTGGGTACCTCTTCTTGGCTCTCTCGACAACGATTGAAGGCGCTATTGTCGCGAACAAAGTGTGCTATCTGGGCGCATGTTTCTTGCCGCTCTTCTTGTTCTTGCTGATTTGCCGTCTTTGCTCGTTCAATTTATCTAGATGGATTAAGCTTGCTTTGTTCCTGTACAGTGCTCTTGTCTTTGCGTTGTCTTGTACTGTAGGCTTTAGCGATGTATTCTATGAATCTGTACGCTATGTTGTCTTGAATGGCTTTGGCAGCTACATGCCGACATATGGCCCTGGACATGTCTTGTGGAATATCCTGCTGTACTTTTATATGGTGGCCAATGTCGTTGTCATTGTTATTGCCGCAAAGAAAAAACGCAATGTCAGCTATAAGACGTTGATTGCTATTGCCGCCTTGGCTTTTGTTTCGATCGGTGCTTTTATCCTTGCTCGCAACATGGAAAACGACACGTTGCTGATGCCGCTTGTCTACTTGATTGATGAGTTTGTATTGCTCTATGTCTGCGCCTTGGTAAAGATGCATGATGTCATGAATAGCGTGCTTGAATCGCTTGAAGCCGAAAATAAGGCGGCTTACTTGGCATTCTCTCCGAAGGGACTTTATTTTGGCTGTAACGATATTGCAACGCGCTATTTCCCGGAACTTTTGGAATGCCGTGTGGATCATTGCTTGCCGCCGGATACTGAGATCGCTAAGATTTTTAAGGAAGGCATGACGCAGCTGAAAGGCGCAAGTGGCGATAAGATTTACCGTTTTATGTATAGGGAAAGCTATTATAAGGCGGTGATGAGGAATGTTCTCCAGAACAAGAAATTGCAGATTTTGCTGTTCCGCATAGAAGACGAAACCACGATCCGACGTTACATCGAGCGTTTGGATGCGAATAATACGGAGCTTGCTGCCCTTATCAAGAATAACAAGGATCAGATTCGCTTGTTCCACAATCAGATGCTTGTGGGCATGGCCGAAGTCGTCAATAACAGGGATGGCTTTACCGGCGCGCATTTGAAGCGGACTAAGGAAGTCGTCCGTATCCTTGTCTCGAAAATGCAGAAAGACCCGAACTTGAGTTACTCGAAAGAATTTTATGATGATATGATTGCCGCGGCTCCGATGCATGATATTGGTAAAATTGCCATTAAGGATAAGGTGCTTTGCAAGCCGGGCAAATTTACGCCTGAAGAATTTGAAGAAATGAAGAAGCATGCCCAGCAGGGCGCTAACATTATTAATAACCTTCTCTCGAATTACAATTTCCAGAGCAAACTGTTTGTGGATATCGCTAAAAACATGGCCGGCTATCATCATGAACGTTGGGATGGCAGTGGTTATCCGGATGGCTTGAAGGGCGAAAATATTCCGCTGGAAGCACGTGTGATGGCTGTTGCGGACGTGTATGATGCTCTCGTGAGTAAGCGGTGCTACAAGGAAGCGTTCTCTTTTGAAGATGCCTATAATATCATCGATCAGTCGATGGGTAAGCATTTTGATCCGAGTCTCAAGAAGTATTTTGATCAGAGCCGTGAAGAGCTTGAAGAATATTACCGAAAGGAATGTGCAGAAGAAAGGGTTGAAGAGAAAAACACTGCTCCGGACAATGCTGCTGCCGAGATTGAGAAAAATTGATGCTTTTGCGCTTGTGACTAAGGCTTGAAAATGCGAAAATATTTTTTTCGCGCTTTGCTCACGTTATGTAAAATTTCTAGATTTTCGGCATGCTAGATTTTACTACACTTCCGTATGTTGATGACCGTTTTAAGGCGGTTCGCAGGGAAACTGTTCAGGTCCGCGTAGGCGAGGCCTTGATAGGGGGCAACGCCCCCATTTTAGTTCAATCCATGACGACGACCAAGCCGAAGGACGTGGACGAAACCGTTCGCCAGACGCTTGCTCTTGCTAAGGCAGGATGTGGCTTGGTTCGCATCACGACTCCGACTTTTGCCGATGCTGCAGGGCTTGAAGATGTCATGAAGCGCGTGCGCGCAGCTGGTTGCACGGTGCCTGTTTCTGCAGACATCCACTTCCAGCCGAAAGCTGCATTTGAAGCGCTCAAGTGGGTTGAAAAGGTCCGCATCAATCCGGGTAACTTTGTGGATACCGGTATTTTGACGCTCGACCAGCAGACGGACAAGTTGTTTGACGAAGGCAAGGAAAAGGTTGCCGAAGCATTTACGCCGTTTGTGCAGGAGGCTAAGCGCCTCGGCCGTGCGATTCGCATTGGCGTGAATCACGGCTCGCTTTCGGCACGTATGATTTACCGCTATGGCGACACCGTGGAAGGCATGGTGGAAAGCGCCTTGGAATATTTGGCAGTTTGCGAAGCTGAACATTTTGACCAGGTGGTCTTGAGCCTCAAGTCGAGCAATCCGCGTGTGGCTATTGCCGCTTATCGTTTGCTCGCTGCACGCTTGAAGCAGGAAAACTTCAAGCCGTATCCGTTCCACGTGGGTGTGACGGAAGCGGGTGCCGGTGCAGATGGTCGTTTGAAGTCTGCTGCTGGCATTGGCGCTTTGTTGCTCGACGGCCTTGCCGATACGATTCGCGTTTCGCTTACCGAAGATCCGGTGGCCGAAGTTCCTGTTGCCCAGGACTTGATTGAAGCTTGCGAACTCAAGGCTGATGCTCCGAAGTTTGAAGTGCCGGTGTTCAAGAAGGACCCGTATCATTATGAACGTCGCGAATCTTCTGTGGTGAAGATTGCTGGCGTGGAAATTGGCGGTAGCCTTCCGGTGAAGGTGGGCGTGAAGTCTGATGCTGCAAGCCTTACGGGTGAACGCCGTGGTCCTGAATTTGCTTTGGCTGGCTTCGATGCTTCTGCAGGTGCTAACATCGTGACGTTCAAGGACGCTATGGATGTGGCTGGCTTTGCTGCAAATTCGGCAAGCGTTCCGGCAGGCTCGATTTTCTGCTACACGGGTAGCGACATGGTCTATGGCGTGCGTGCGCTTGCTTCTGCTTTGGCAGCCGCTGACCGCAAGGACCCGATTCTGCTTTATGCAAAGATTGGTAGCTCGGACAAGGATATGCTCCGCGTTTCCGCTGACTTTGGAAGCCTCTTGACGGATGGCCTTGGCGATGCAGTCGTGATTGACGGCTACAAGGGCGCTAAGGAATCTGTTGCACTCGCATTTGATATTTTGCAGGCGGCCGCGTGCCGCCGCAGCAAGACGAACTTTATCAGCTGCCCGGGCTGCGGCCGCACGCTGTACGACATTCGCACGGTGCTTGGCAAGATTAAGGAACGCTTTGGTCACTTGCAGGATATTTCCATCGCCGTGATGGGCTGCATTGTGAACGGCCCGGGCGAAATGGCGGACGCCGACTTCGGCTACGTCGGAGGTGGCCCCGGCCGCATTACGCTTTTTGAAGGCAAGACCGCAGTGAAGAAGAACATCCCTGAAGAGAACGCGATTGAAGAACTCGTGAATCTTCTCAAGGAAAAAGGTCGCTGGGTGGAACCGTAAAAGTTTTAACTTAAAACAAAGGAATGAAAAATGGCAACTATTAAGACAATGAACAACATTTCCAAGAAAGGCTTGGGCTTGTTTGGCCCGTTCTACCAGATTTCCGATTCTATCGAAAATCCGGATGCTATCTTGGTGCGTTCTGCTCAGGTCGATACGGATAATTACGATGGCCTTTTGGCAGTCGCTCGCGCCGGTGCTGGCGTGAACAACATCACGATTGACAAAGCTTCTGCAAAGGGCATTTGCGTGTTCAACACTCCGGGTGCAAACGCAAACGCTGTTGCTGAACTCGTGATGACCGTGCTCGGCATGGCTGTCCGTAACGCTGACAAGGCTGCTGCTTGGGTCAAGAATCTCGATGTGAACGATCCGGATCTCGCCAAGACTGTTGAAAGCGGCAAGAAGAAGTTTGCTGGTATGGAACTTGCCGGCAAGACTCTCGGTGTTGTTGGCCTCGGCAAGATCGGTGTGCTCGTTGCTAACTATGCCCGTTGGAAGAACATGCGCGTGATCGCTTACGAACCGTATCCGAACGCAAACAACATGCATGAACTTTCTAACAAGGTCGAAATTGCTGACCTCGACACCGTGATTGCAAATTCTGACTTCCTCACGGTTCACGTCCCGTTCATCAAGGGCGTTACCGAAAATCTCCTCAACAAGAAGAACCTCGCTCAGTTCAAGGGTTCTTACATCATGAACTTTGCTCGTGGCGGCATTGTTGAAATGGATCCGGTGAACGAAATGCTCGCTTCTGGTTCCCTCCAGGGCTACCTCTGCGACTTCCCGACTGCAGAACTCATCAAGAACGACAAGGTCACTTGCTTCCCGCACCTCGGCGCTTCTACTGAAGAAGCTGAAGAAAACTGCGCAGTCATGGCTGTTGAAGAATTGAAGGACTACATCGAATACGGTTGCGTCCGCAATTCCGTGAACTTCCCGGCACTTGTCGATCATCCGCATGCAGGCATCAAGAGCCGCGTGGTCGTGATCAACCAGGACGTTCCGAACATGATTTCTGAAATCACGAAGGTGTTCGGTGCTGAAGGTATCAACATTGCTTCTTTCAGCAACAAGAGCAATGGCAAGATCGGTTACAACCTCGTTGACGTTGAAAGCAAGGTCGATGATTCCATCGTCGAAAAGCTCTCCAAGCTCGACAAGGTCATCAAGGTCCGCGTGATCCACTTCTAATAGGATTACTCGTACATTTTCTCGATTTGTTCGGCGTACCGTTTTTCAGCAACGGTGCGCCGAATTTTTAATGTGGGCGTCAAAAGCCCGGATTCAATTGTGAGCTCATCGCCAACCAGAGTCCATTTGCGAATTTGTTCCCAATGGTTCAGCTTTTTGTTGATGTGCTCGATATGGCGATTGATGGAATTTAAAATTAGCGGCGACTTTAGCGCGTTTTCGACATCGTAATCTTCGTTTTGCGGTTTGAGCATACGGCGGGCGCCTACAGGGTTTAGCCAGATTATGGCCGATGCAAACTTGCGGTCATTGGCAATGACGAGCGCCTGTTCTACGAGCGGATGACGTGTGATTTCAAGCTCGATGGGGTTTGGGCTTACGTATTTACCAGTGCTTGTTTTTAGCAGTTCCTTGATGCGTCCAGTAAAATAAAGGAATCCATCTTTGTCAAAGTAGCCTTGATCCCCTGTGTGGTAAAATCCATCGGGCGTGAAAATGTTGCTATTCAAGTCGGGGCGATTGTGGTAGCCCTTAAAAACGCTTTCTCCACGAACTAGGATTTCGCTGCAATTACCGATTTTTACATCGAGATGGGCTAGCGGCTTGCCGATGGATCCTGGCTTTATGGCTTGTTTGCAATTTGCAGAAACAACGGGGGAACATTCCGTCATGCCGTAGCCTTCGAAAACGGGCAGGCCGATGTTCAAAAGGAATCGCAAAATAGACTTGTTCAAGGCGCTGCTGCCCGAGATGATCATTCGGAAATTGCCACCGACAGCATTCCTCATTTTTTTGTAGACAAGTCGATTGAATACCCAATGGAGTGGTTCGAATCGCCTATTTGGGTCTTTGATCTTTGCAATTTTAATGGCTTGCTTGATCAGGAAACGCTTGATGCCTTTGGCGCGGTCTGAGGATGTCGTCATGCTTTCGTAAAGACGCTCGAGAATGCGCGGGACGACAATCATGATGGAGGGGCGGACTTCGCGCAGAATGTGCGAAAGATTTTTGGGATTGTCACCAAAGTAAATGGCAACTCCGCTTAGTGTGTAAAAATAGACCGCCATGCGTTCGAGAACATGTGCTACCGGTAGGATTGTGAGACATGTGTCTTTTTTGATGTCGAATCGGAACATCGGCTTGATGTTCTGAATTTGTACCAACATGTTCCGGTGCGTTAGCTCAACGCCTTTGGGGCGTCCTGTAGAACCGCTTGTATAAATGATGCTGAAAATGTCATCAGGATTTGTGGTTGCAAGCTGGTTGTCTATCCATTTGGCACGAAATGGATCAGCGAGTGCATCAAGCCCTCGTCTAAGGAGTTCATCCCAGTAAATTCCGTTGTCAGGGAGGAATGATTCACTGTCGATGCAAATGATTTTTGAAAAAAGGGGTATTAAATCGTAAAGAGGTTCATCAAGTTCTTCGAAAGAATTGATGATGAGTATCTTGATATTGCTATCGATGCTCTGGTACGCAAAGTTTTCCGATGAAATGTTTGGAAAAAGCGGTACAACGCGTGCGTGGTTCAGTTGAACGGCGATGTCTGCGATAATCCAGTTTGGAGAACTTGGCGCGATAATGCCGACGCTTTCTTTTTCTTTTAGCCCGAGCGAATTTAAGGCGAGTGCAAGTGCCTTGGTGTTGCGTTTGAGTGTTTCTTTGGAATAGTGAATCCACTCGCCGTTCTTACGGTGATGCCATCCTTTAAAATCGGCTCTGTCGCAGTTCGCAAAGAACATGGACGGCAGAGATGTAAATTCCAACGACTCCATACTTTTAAAATAACATTCTATTTTGCAATAGCTCATTTTTTTTGAAAAATTTCAGTATATTAAGTATATGCTGAAAAAGTTGAGCGATTACGAAAATGAACTTTTGAAAATGGTTGCGGCAGGGGCGCCTTTGACGGCGGAACAGCTCTTGTCGGTGCGGACGCACATCGGCTTTTTTCAGCATGAGCGTTTGGTGCATGAGCTCGTGATGATTTTGTTTGCGCTTTTGACCGTTGGCGGGATTCTTTTCTTGGTGGTTGTGCCGGAAATACCGGTGCTTGCGCTTGACGTGCTTTTCTTTGCGCTCTTGGTGCCGTACGTGAAGCATTACTACGGGCTTGAGAATGGGGTGCAAAGGCTGTATGACGCTTATGAAAAACTGGAAAAGTTATAGATGAAAAAAGCAAGTCCGTGGGGACTTGCTTTTTGAAATTTAAAGGGGTTCCTTACTTCTTCGGGGTGATGAACTCAAGCCCACCCATGTACGGACGCAGCACTTCAGGAATCTTGAGCGAGCCGTCTTTCTGCTGGTAGTTGTCGCAGATGCCGACCATCACGCGCGGAGTGGCGAGGCCAGAGCCGTTAAGTGTGTGGAGGTAGACGTTCTTGCCGTTGACCTTCGTCTTGATGTTGGCGCGGCGTGCCTGGTAGTCTTCGAAGTTCGAGCAGGAGCTGACTTCGAGCCACTTCTTTTCGACCGGAGCGTAAACTTCGAGGTCGTAGCACTTGGCTGCACCGAAACCGAGGTCGCCCTTGCAGAGTGCAAGGCGGTGGTACGGGAGGCCGAGCTTTTCGAGGAGCTTTTCGCCGAAGCGGGTGAGTTCTTCGTGGTCTTCGTAGCTGTGTTCCGGATGAGCGAAGTAGACCATTTCAACCTTGTTGAACTGGTGCAAGCGGAGGAGACCGCGGGTGTCCTTGCCGTAGCTACCAGCTTCACGGCGGAAGCAAGCAGAGTAGGCGCAGATGCGCTTCGGAAGTTCAGATTCCGGAATCACTTCGCCAGAGTAGAGGTTCGTGAGCGGAACTTCTGCAGTCGGGATGAGGAACAGGTCGTCGTCCTTGTCGCAGCGGTACATGTCTTCTTCGAACTTCGGAAGCTGACCCGTGCCGCGCATGGTGTTGCGGGTAACGAGGTACGGCGGAGTGAATTCTTCGAAGCCTGCCTTCTGGTGTTCGTCGAGGAAGAACTGGATGAGGGCGCGTTCGAGACGAGAGCCGAGACCGCGGTAGACCGGGAAACCGGAACCGGATATCTTGGCGCCACGTTCAAAGTCAAAAATGCCAAGGCGTTCGCCGAGAGTCTTGTGGTCGACGCGGGCGAAGTCATCGTTCTTGGTGTAGTAGTCAAACGGGATCGGGCCGTCTTTTTCGACAACGTTATCGCTGGAGTCCTTGCCTTCCGGAGAACGCGGAGCGATGTTCGGAACGTGCATGAGCATTTCGGTCTGCTTGTAGTCAAGTTCCTTGAGCTTCTTGTCGAGTTCGTCAATCTTGTTGCCGAGTTCGCGTGTTGCGGCCTGGGCTTCGTCTGCGTTTTCGCCCTTCTTCTTGAGTTCGCCAATGCGCTTGGACTGGGCGTTGCGTTCGCTCTTGAGGCGTTCGACTTCGGTGAGGAGCGGGCGGCGTTCGTTATCGACAGCGAGCACGTCACGAAGGCTTACTGTCGTATATTTCTTTTCGGTTTCAGCAATATAATATTCCGGATTTTCACGGATCTTTTTAATATCAAGCATTTTATGCCTCTGTTGAAAATTTTACGAGGGGAAATTTAGCAAAAGGCGAGTGCCGCGGCAAAACAATTTTTTGTTTTGACATGGCTGAGCCGAGCTAAACGCGCTCAGAATGAGCGCCAATTTAGCAACTTTTGCGTAAGGCGAGTGCCGCGGCAAAAGTGAGCAAGGCGAGAAAGCGTAAAAAACTTGTTTTTGCGTTTTCAATAACTAACGACTATAGACTAATGACCAATGACTTTTTATTTAGTTCTTCTGTTGTTTGTGTTTACATCGGTAATTAAGCGGGACGTGTTGTCCCGAAATTTTTTGAATATACATTATAACTTGGGAAAGGAAGAGAACAATGGGTAAACAAGGAAGGAATCTAGAGGAGTACAAACATGAAATTTCCTTTACTGCTTTTAGTAGCCGCATCGTTCTCTTTTGCCCAGTGGGGCGGCGGTGGCGGAAAATCGCTAAACGACTATAAAAAAGAATCGGTGTCGGGGAGAGATATCCACGTGTATGCGCCGAGCAATCTTGCACCCAAGAGCCCATTGCTCATTTCGTGCCATGGCATGGACCAAGACCCCAATTACCAGCAGTCCAATACGCATTGGGAAGCGGTTGCCGATACGGCGGGATTTGTCGTCGTGTATCCTAGAGGTGGGACAGGGATGAGTACCTGGGATATTAGCGGTGACAAGGATACAAAATGGGTGGTGCAAATTATCGAACAGATGGTCAAGGAATATGACATTGACCAAAAGCGTGTTTACCTTTCGGGATTCTCAATGGGGGGCATGTTCACTTACCATGCAATGAGCAAGATTGCAGATAAAATAGCGGCGTTTGCGCCAACATCTGGTACAAATGTGATGGGTGCGTCAAAGGCGATGCGTCCTGTGCCTATCATTCACCCGCATGGAACAAGTGACGATGTCTTGAATTACAGCCAGGTTGAAGGCTTTATCAAGAATTACCGTGATCAGTTCCATTGCCCGTCTCAGGCCGAAGTTCAAAATAATTACCCCAATAGTGAAAACAGGGCGACGATGTATACTTGGGGCCCTTGCGATGAAGGCGTTTATATTAAACACCTTAAGCTTGAAGGCCGTGGCCATAGCCCTTCCAAGGCCGATGTTTCTGACATCTGGAATTTCGTGAAACAGTATTCTTTGGATGGTGCCTCGATTACGCCGTCGATTGAAGTTCCTACAAACAGGGATTCCGTGTTTAACGGCTCTTTCTCGGATTCGCTTAAGCTTGCTGGCTGGATTTTGCAGCAACATAGCGGCGAAGGATCCTTGAAGTTGACTGAAGGCAAGGCCGAAATCAACGTGACCAAGACGGGTACGAATGCTTATGATGTACAAATGATTCAGAATGGCGTGCATTACGAAAAAGGTAAAAGTTACAAGGTGACTTTTGATGCCTATGCATCTGCGGTGAGAACGCTTGAAGTGAATATCGAAAAGGATACCAATCCGTGGACGAGTTATTTGGGCGATGCCAAAACATTTGATCTCGGTACCGAGAAAAAGAACTTTGAAATTGTGTTCACGATGAATGAGGCTACGGATGAAAATGGTCGTGTTTCCTTTAATGCAGGGCTTGCTACGGGCAGCGTGTTCATTGACAACGTTGTGCTTAGCAAAGTTGATGGCACGATTGGTATTGCAAACGATGTCCGCGTGCTCTCTGGCGAAAGAACGCTTGATGTCTACAATATGAAGGGTGGCTTTGTATGTCGGCTGAAGGGAACCCGTTTGGGCGATGTCCAGTCGAAATTGAATTCGATGAAGCTTGAAAAGGGCTTGTATGTTGTAAAGAAAGGCTCTTTCAACAAGATTTTCTCTGTGAAATAGCAGAAACCGGTTAAAACGTATTATGTGAAGTCCATGGCAATTTTGTTGTCATGGATTTTTTTTGTCCCATTTATTACATTTTGTAACATGAATTTTTGCAAGAATATTTCTCGCCTGTTTTGTGCTTTGATCGTGGCGATGGCTGCGTGCATGCTTTCTGGTTGCTATAGCTTTACTGCGAGTACGCTCCCAAGCCATATCAAGACGGTTAACATCCATGAGGTTGATGATAAAACTCTAGATCCGGTGCTTGCCAATAACATTCATACCGCAGTTGTTGATATGTTCAAGCGTAATGCTGGCGGTGTGCGCCTCGTCAATGATAATGCCAATGCCGATTTTGAAATAACTCTGTTAAGCTATTCGAACAAGCCCGAAAACTACAACAGCAATAGTGATGTCGAAACGTACCGCGTCACGATTCGTGTTGAAGTTAAGTTTTACGATAACGTAAAAGAAAGAATCATCTACGAGAGCAAGTCCCTTTCGGCAGATGGTGTTTATGACGTCCAAGCGAACGAGACCGAAGACCGCCATGGTCAGACGCGTGCCGTTGAAAAGCTCCAGGACTTGATTGTCTCGAACGCCCTTGCCAAGTGGTAATAAAAAAAGCGACTCGGCAATATCGTAGGAATACGCATCTTGCCGAGTCTGGGGTTGGTTTGGAGTATTACAAATATGCTTAATTTTGTCGCTTTTGTTAAGCCCTGCTTTGAATAATACCCCCAAAAAGTTGCGAATAATCACATTTGCTATAGAAAATCTTGTAGCGTAACGGGCTTTTCGTTGAGCAGAGCTTCGGTGAGTGTGCTGCCCTTGTAGGTGAGCTTTAGCGAAAAGAACGGTTCGCCGCGTTCCAGGAGGGCTAGGAATATCAGGTCGCCGTCCCAATGGGGGAGTTCCTTCACTTTTTGCTTGTCCACCCATTCCAGTACGCCTTCGTCGCACTCCTTGATGGAGCCTGTAAATTCGGTTGCGGTAAAGAGGTGCATGAATTCGGTCTGGTCCATGCCGTCGCTGATGAACGTGACTATGCCGCGGTACTTGGGGCGGATGAGTGTGAGCCCTGTTTCTTCGAGTGCTTCGCGGTGGATGCAATCTTCGGGCGATTCCCATTCTTCGAACTTTCCGCCAATGCCGATCCACTTGTCCTTGTTGATGTCGTTTTTCTTTTTGATGCGGTGGAGCAGCAGATACTTGCCGTCTTGTTCGATATAGCATAGGGTTGTATTGATCATGTACAGAAATATAGAATTGTTTGCATTTAAGCACATTTTTTGAGGCTTTTTGCAGAAATGTTGGCAAATTCCGCAATATAAATGTATAATTATCGTATGATTTACGAAACTTTTGGCTGGTACTATGCAGAATTGGGTTAAAGAAATCGTCGTAGATTCAAAATTTGAAAATGTTAGAACTTTGACTGATTTTGTTGAAAGCTCCTTGGAGCCGCTGAATCCGTCGCCTAAGGCTATCATGCAAATTGGCGTAGCCATTGATGAACTGTTCAGTAACGTTGTTCGCTATTCTGGTTCGTCGAATATGAAACTTATCCTGAATGTCAATGAAGATGTGCTGACTGCAAAGCTGACCTTTATTGACGAGGGGGTGGAATACGATCCGCTGAAGAAAACGGATCCGGACGTTTCGCTCTCGGCGGAAGACCGTGAAATTGGCGGGCTCGGAATATTCCTCGTGAAGAAAATCATGGATGGCGTTGAGTACAAACGTGATGGTCAGAAGAATGTTTTAACTGTTGTTAAAAAACTGGGTTAATTTATTACAGATTTTATAAATACAAAGAGAGGCTGATAATGAAAATCGAAAAAAATGTGGATGGTTCCAATACCTCTTTCGCTTTGGAAGGGCGCTTGGATACGATGACGGCTCCTTTGCTCGAAGCTGAAATTCAGGGCAAATTGGATGGTGTCTCGGACCTGGAATTTGACTTTGCCAAGCTGACGTATATTTCTTCGGCAGGTTTGCGCGTGTTGCTTTCCGCCCAGAAGATTATGAATAAGCAGGGCAAGATGACCATCAAGAATGTCTGCGATGAAATCAAGGAAATTTTTGAGGTGACGGGATTCTCGGACATTCTGACTGTCGTGTAGTTTGGTTAAGAATTTGTATAGATGAAAAAACGGCACCTGCGCGGTGCCGTTTTTGTATAATGTATTCTTTAAAAGTTACTTCTGACTCAGGATTGCGCGGAGTTCGTCAGCGGCTTTCTGAAGATCATCGTTCACGATGGTGTATTCGTACTTGCCCTTCGTCTTTGCAAATTCGATTTCTTTCTTCGCGTTTGCAAGGCGGAGTTGGATGACTTCTTCGCTATCGGTGCCACGGCCACGGAGGCGGCGTTCGAGTTCTTCGTCGCTTGGCGGCAAAATGAAAATGCCTGTTGCGTCAGGGTAGACCTTGTCGAAGTTCACCTTGCCGAAAACGTCAAGGTCAAACAGCACGCGGTTTCCTTCGGCGAGAGTCTTCTCGACAAAGCTCTTGGGCGTTCCGTAGTAGTTCCCGTGAACCAGGTTGTATTCGACTAGGGCGTCGTCCTTGATCATCTGCTCGAATTCTTCCTTGGTCTTGAAGAAGTAGTGGACTCCGTCGATTTCGCCTTCGCGCGGTTTGCGCGTTGTAGCCGAAATGGAATACTTGATGTCCGGGAAATCCTTGATGACAAGATCCTTGAGGGTGGTCTTGCCTGCGCCACTGGCGGCACTCATAACGAAAAGCTTGTTTTTCATTTTTTAGTCAATGGTCAATAGTTGTTAGTCAATAGCCATTAGCTTTAACTAGGCTCTATATGCGCCAAATATAACTAATAACCAATGACTAACAACTCGCTCGTCTATTTCTTGTCTTCGATGTACAGCGGACGCTGCTTGACTTCGTCGTAGATTCGGCCGATGTATTCGCCGAGAATGCCGATGGTCAAAAGCTGCACGCCTGCGAAGAACACGATGGCGGTCATGAGCGATGCCCAGCCCGGAACCGTTGTTGCAGGGGAGAGGAACTTTTCGAGAATCGACCAGACGAGAAGCACAAAGCCAACGATGGTTGCAATGAAGCCCATGTAGAAGCTGAGCTTGAGCGGAGCCGAGCTGAAACCCGTGATGCCGTCGAACGCGAGGCGAAGCATCTTCTTGAGCGGATACTTCGAAGTGCCTGCGGTGCGTTCGGCGCGGTCGTACTTGACGCCAATCTTCTTGAAGCCGACCCAGCATACGAGCCCGCGCAAGAAGCGGCTGCGTTCCGGGAGGTTCTTGAGCTGGTCCACCACGCAGCGGTCCATGAGTCTGAAGTCGCCCGTGTCAGGCGGAATGTCGATACTCGTGAGCTTGCCAATCAAGCGGTAGAAGCAAAATGCCGTAAAGCGCTTGAAGAGTGTCTCGCCTTTGCGCTTGTTGCGCTGGGCGTAAACGACTTGATAGCCTTCGCGCCATTTTTCAAGCATTTCGTGAATCAGGCTTGGCGGGTCTTGCAAGTCACCGTCAATGATTACCACGGCATCGCCAATGCAATGGTCGAGGCCTGCGCTAAATGCAGCCTGGTGGCCGAAGTTGCGGCTGAAGTTGATAATCTTGTTGTTCGGGTTCCCAGGGAGGAGACCTTCCACGATTTCTCGGGTGCGGTCCTTGGAACCGTCGTTTACGAAAATGAGTTCGTGTTCGATATCCTTGAGCTCTTCCTCCAAGACGCGGTAGGTTTCGGCAACGATCTCTTCTTCATTAAAAACAGGTATAATTACGGATAAAAGCATAGTGCAATTATAGCAATTTTATGATAAAGTTTTTAGAAGTTGGTCATTAGTCATTAGCTAAATAATCGCGGCTTTGCCGCCATACGTAAAACTAATGACTTGTGACTATTGACTAAGGTATAAATACCGGGTTAATGATGTCTACGTGGCTGCAATTGATGCCCTCTTTGGGGAAGGATCTAATCGTGAGCTTTTGGACTCCTGCAATATTTGCCTCGACTTTGTGCAATTCGCCATTCCTAAAGAATGGTGTCTTTGCAAGTGACTTGCCATCACCGAGAACTTCAACACCAACGCCTTCGCTGCAGAGCGATTCGTCATCGAGGCCGACCGAGAATTTGACCGTTGCAAATTTCTTGGCGACGTCAAAAATCGTTGTGGAAGAGGCGTGCGTACCAATACCGTTTATAAAGCTTTGACCGTTCACACTGAGCTTGTTTCCTTCAATGCTTTCGTTCCTGTGCAGATTACCCCATTCCTGCTTGTGGTTTTCGATGGGGTAGTCCGTGAGAGCAATCGCTCCATTTGCAGCTTCGAAATAGAATTTTGAGACATCGGCAAGTTTGCTCTTTGTTGAGAGGTCCTGTATGACAAAACGTACCTGGTTGAAGCCAGGCTGCAAAAGTGCAAGGTTCACTTCTTTGTCATAAGAGCCGAACTTGTAATCGCCTTGTTCGATTATTTTGTCGTTGATTAGGAGTGCGAACTTCCATTTGGCAGCGGCCTGTCCCTGTTCCTTGAGCTCGTAATGAACTTTGAGCATGGCGGGCTTTGTGGCGATAGAATCGGCGGGAGCGACTTCCAATTCGTTTATGGAGATAATTTTTTCGGGGTTGTAGTTCTTACGTCCGTTGAATTTTGCAATCTGGACCCAGTAGTTGTTCGTAATCAAGATGTTCTTGACGCCTGTTAAGTCCATCTCACGTTCGAATACGTCGCAGGTCGTGGCGATGCGGTGTTCCACAGCTTTTCTGTGGTAAGTGTGGCTGTCCCAGCAGTCCAAGCCGCGAATGTAATAGACTTCGCCTTTGTACTTCTCGATTAATTCCTTCATCTCGCTGTTCGTCATTCTGCGAGCGTTGTCGTAATGAATGGACGACATGCCGTAACCCACGAAGTGCCAGGGACGACCGTAAATAAAGAATCGGTCCGCTTGCGGCTGTTCCTTGAGCCAACCGAGAATTTCGTGCTCTTCGATGGTCAAGTGGTTGCGGTTGTACATGATATTATCGTTGAAGTTCTTCTTGTAATGGATTGTCCAGCCGGTGAAAAGCAAGGCGGCAATGAGCATGCCGACAAAGGCTGTCTTGCTGTTCAGCTTGCCGCCGGTAGGCGTTGCGAAGTACTGGATCATGTGGGTGACCGGGAGGGCCGCCACAAAAGCCATGGTCGGCAACATCACAAGGCTATAGCGCTGGTTGATTTCGATGCTGAAGTCGCCAGAGACGTTTTCGAGAATCACATACGTTTGCAGGTGGTAGAGAAGCAAAAAAGCGAGAATCTTGAGGTAAGTAAAGTTCCTCTTTCTTGCGCCGTTAATCGCGCGGAAGGTAAGATAGATGCCGCCAATGGCAAAGAGATAGTTGAAGTAACTCAGGAACGGATTCGTGAGATTGCCATTCTTATCGAGCTTTGTGGTCATCACTTCCCAGTTCTTGGCGAGATCTTCGAAGAAGTGTCCGTGGGCTTCAAATTCGCCTCCCTGGAAGCCGAATCCTTGGAAGTAGCTAATTGTAAGGAGTGCCGGTATGGAGAAAAGCGAAAGCGTCACAAAGAAGACAGGTGCTTTATAATCTTTCTTGTTGAGAAGTTTCGGGAGCGCAAAAAGGACGAATGCGAAGATGCAGAAGATTGTTTCTTGGCGGGTCTGGGCGAAGAAGGCCAGAATGAGGGCGAGGAGAGTCCAGTGCCAAACGGTGTTTCTGTCATAAGCCCACTTGAATACGAACAGTGCAAGAGCCGAGAGGAATATATAGAGCGGTTCAACGGACATGGCGCGGAACTGGAAAAGTACCGTCGGTTGGAGTGCCATGAGTAGCGAGGCGAGGAAGGCAAGGAGGGGTTGTTTGGTCCAGGCGACAATCGCAAGGAACATGAGGAGGAACGCAAGCGGCAGCATCAGGAGTTCTGCGGTGAAAATCCAGTGGAGGTCGCTACCAAATAGCGGCATGCCGAGGTAGTAAAGGAAAGAGAGCCCTTTAGTTTTAAAGCTGTTGGATGTGGATTTGCAGCTCAGTGAGCCGTTGTCGAATTCGCCCTGGTTGCAGGTGCCAGATTCGTGGTTGTAGTACATGTTCTGGGCAACAGCCATGAAGACGCTTTCGTCACTTTGGACGCGGTGGCGGGCTTCTATTTGCGTGCCTGCGAAAATGGAAATGGCGACAGCAAATACGAGAGTCATGATGCTCACGGACTTTGCGGGGAGGATTCCCTTGAGCCATTCTCTAAAATCCTTATTCAAAAAACAGAAAATAACGATTCCAAGAATGAACTGTACCCCAAAAAGCGGGAGCGGCCAGTTCAAATCCATCTGTCGGATGGTTTCCCTGTGCTTGATGTTCGGGGCGAGGTAAATAAGGAAGGGTATGGCTATAGCAACGAGTGTGCCGAAAATGCCTGCGGGGTGAGCTAAGTTCTTGAATAGTCTCAAGATAGCGTCTTTGATATTCATTGGGTTCCTTCTCGATAACACGTAAAAGCGCTCCAGGAATTGCTTCTTTTGGGGCGTTTGTGGATTATTTTAGGTTATTGCGAAAATATAACTTTTTATTGCTTTGGGCTTTTCATTTGACAATATACCTTGAGAGTTTCGCAAGAAAAAACTAAATTTGCCGCGTAAAAACAAAACTCTAAAGGGGTTAGACCGTGCAAGATTCATTAGTTACAAAAGCAGCTGACAACGTCCGTATCCTTTCTGCCGCGATGGTGCAGAAGGCCAAGTCCGGACATCCGGGTGGAGCCATGGGCGCCGCAGACGCCATCACGCTTTTGTTTGCTGAATTCTTGCGTTACGATCCGGACGATGCCAACTGGATGGCTCGCGACCGCTTCTTCATGGACCCGGGCCACATGAGCCCGCTCCTCTACTCCGAACTCGTCCTCACGAACCGCCTCACGCTCGAAGACGTGAAGAACTTCCGCCAGCTTGGCAGCCGCACTCCGGGCCATCCGGAAGTCGACGTTGCCCTCGGTATTGAAAACTCCTCGGGCCCGCTCGGTATCGGTCACGGCATTGCTCTCGGTGGTGCTATCGCCGAACGCTTCATGGTCGAACGCTTTGGCTCCATCCTCGAACACAAGACCGTCTGCCTCGTTTCTGACGGCGGTCTCGAAGAAGAAATCGCATACGGCGTGGGCCGCATTGCTGGTCACCTCAAGCTTTCGAACCTCATTTTCTTCTACGATGCAAACCAGGTCCAGCTCAGCTGCAAGACTGAAGACGTGATGGACCACGACTTCGTTGGTCAGTACGAATCCTGGGGCTTTCGCGTGATTGAATGCGACGGTTCCAACATTGCAGAACTCCGCAAGGCTTTCAAGGCCGCTTGGGCAGAAACCGAAAAGCCGGTTCTCGTCTACGGTCACACTACGATGGCTAAGGGCGCTATCGCCGAAGACGGCAAGAGCTACGAAGGCGCTGTCTCTACGCACGGTCAGCCGCTTAATGCTGCAGGTGCTTCTACCTCTGCTACGGTCAAGAATCTCGGTGGCAATCCGGACGATCCGTTCCAGGTCTTTGACGATGTGAAGGCTGGCTTTGAAGCCCGCGCTAACGAACTCCGCAAGCAGGTCGCCGAATGGAAGAAGGCTAAGGCTGCTTGGGACAAGGCTAACGCCGAAAAGTCCGCAACCCTCAATGAATGGCTCTCGGGCAAGGGTCTCAAGATCGACCTCTCCAAGCTCAACATCAAGGAAGGTGTTGCAACTCGCGTCACTAGCGGTACGGTTCTTGGCTACCTCGCCGAAAATTATCACAACATCATCTGCAGCTCTGCAGACCTTTCGAACTCCGACAACACGCAGGCATTCCTCGACAAGACGGGCATCTTCCGTGCTAACGACTTCAAGGGTGCATTTGTCCAGGTTGGCGTTGCAGAACTCACGATGGGTGCTATTGCAAATGGTATCGCTCTCCACGGCGGTCTCTATCCGATTTGCGCAACGTTCTTTGTCTTCAGTGACTTCATGAAGCCGGCAATCCGTATGGCTGCTCTCATGGGCCTCCCGGTCAAGTACGTGTTCACGCACGACAGCTTCCGCGTGGGCGAAGACGGCCCGACGCACCAGCCGATTGAACACGAAACGCAGATTCGTTTGCTCGAAAGCCTCACGAAGGCTAGCGGCAAGGCCGAAATGCTCGTGCTCCGCCCGGCAGACGCTTACGAAACTCTCGCCGCATGGGAAATGGCTTTCGAAAACAACGACAGCCCGACGGCTCTCATCCTCACTCGTCAGGTCGTGAACACGCTTCCGGGTGAAAACCGCTACGAAGCTGCCAAGGCTTGCCGTAAGGGCGCTTACATTGTCAGCGACAACACTGCCGCAGGCAAGAAGCCGGATCTTACTTTGGTTGCAAACGGCAGTGACGTTCTCCTCGAACACCAGGCTGCTGAACTCCTCCGCGACGAAGGCAAGTCTGTGCGCGTAGTTTCCATGATCAGCCCGGCTCTCTTCCTCAAGCAGCCGAAATCCTACCGCGATAGCATCATCGCTCCGTGGACTCCGGTGTTTGCAAAGTCCAGTGGTCTTCCGCTCTTGTTCGCCCAGGTCGTGGGTGGCTTCGGTAAGGTCTCCGGTCTCGAACGCTTCGGTGCTTCTGCTCCGGCAGGCGTCCTCGAAAAGGAATTCGGTTATGTTCCGGAAGCTGTTGCTGCAGCCGCTAAGGAATACCTCGCTGAATACGCCAAGAACGTCGAAGACTTCAAGAAAGCTAACGCTTAAAAAATCGGGGCCGCAAGGCCCCTTTTTCTTTTGTAATTTTATTGTGATTTTGCGCACTTTCCCCTTAAAAAGTGCTATATTCAAAGCATGATTTGCCCGTTTTGCAAGAATGATAACGACAAGGTTGTCGATAGTCGCGTGAGTGGCTCTTCGATTCGTCGTCGTCGTGAATGTTGTGCTTGTGGCCGTCGCTTTACGACCCGTGAATATATCGAAGTCCAGCCGTTGACCGTTATCAAGCGCAGTGGCGAACGCGAACCTTTCCAGCGTGAAAAATTGCAACGTGGCATTATGAACTCCTGCAAAAAACGCCCGGTGTCCATGGACGATATCGAACAGCTTGTGACGCGCGTGGAAAATTCGTTGCAGATGTCGGAAGGCTTTGAAGTGAGCTACGACCAGATTGGCAACCTTGTGATGCAGGAATTAAAAAAGCTTGACGCTGTGGCGTATGTGCGTTTCGCCTCCATCTACCGCGAATTCAAGGAAGTGGGCGAGTTCGTCGACCAGATCAAGACTCTTGATAAGTAGAGCGGCGCAGAGCGCCTTTGAGGTTTGGGCTCGCTACGCTTTGGGGTATGAGCGATATTATTTCTGCAATAAAAAGCTATCTTTGAATTAAATCTTATACCTCAGAGGGAGCCGGAGGCGACCGTGCTCATACCTCATAGCTGCAGTTTCTTATGAATTATAAATACTCCGATCTTTTAAAGTCTGCATTATCCAAGCGCGCTCCGTTATTTGATGTAACGGATGCTTTGCGCATTGTGAATGGCGCTGCCGACGGTTTCCCGGGACTTACGATAGACAAGTTCGGCGACCGTTACCAGATGCAGTTTTTTGGACCGGAGCTTTTGACGAGCAAAACTGAAATTGTCGAGGCTTTGGCCTCCCTTTTCAATCCCGTTTGCGTAGTCTCTAAGGAACGCCTTTCGAGCTCTGGAAAATCGCTTGAGAACGCTCCGATGGATGTCGTGATTGGCACGCGTGAAGATGCTGTGGGAACAGTTCGCGAGGGCAATGCCAATTTTCATGTGGACTTGCTCGATACAATCAATCCGGGACTTTTCCTCGACATGCGTCACGTGCGCCTCGAAGTCGAAGAACGTTTCCGCGCTATGTCCGGCGCATCTCCGGCGAATTTCGAAGCCTCGGCGCATCTCGCTGACTTGGCGAATCTCGAAAATTCCGCGCAAACCGGCCTCCGTTTTTTGAACCTATTCAGCTATACGTGCAGTTTCTCCGTACACGCCCGTCTAGGCGGTGCTGCGGTCGCTACAAATGCCGATATCAGCGGCAAGATTCTCGACAAAGGCCGTGAAAATTACGCCTTAAACGGCCTTGATTTGCGCCCAGGAGAGTTCTTCCGCGGTAACGCTATCGAATACGTGCATTGGGCCCAAAAGAAGGGCTTACGTTTTGATGGTATTGTACTTGATCCGCCGAGCTTTGCTCGTTTCAAGGGCTTTAACTTTAACGTGCGCGAACACTTGATGCCGCTCGTTGCCGACTGCGCGACGCTTTTAAATCCCGGCGGATTTTTCATGGTGAGTTCCAACTACAGCGAATTCAACCTGTCCGCATTTGCCCGCGATGTGCTTGCCGCCGTTTCTTCCGTGCACCCGAATGCAAAAACGTCTTGGAAAAAATCCCAAGACGTAGACTTTGTCGGTAGCGGTTCTACGAAAGATTCTTGCTTAGTCGCGACTCTTGTAGAGGTGTAGGAGCCTGCGCGATTCTTGACAGCGCTAGTCTTCGCCGCCGTCCATTTCGATTTTGAGCTCTTTGAGCTTGCGCCAAAGTGTGGCACGGCTGATGCCGAGCTTCTTGCAGACTTCAGTCTTGTTGCCTTTGCAAATGCTGAGCGCATGCAAGATGTGTCTGCGTTCCATCTCGTCGAGCGAAAGAATTTCTTCTTCTTCGGGCGCAGGATTATGTGTGATGAACTTCGTCGGGTTGTGCGTCAAAAGTCCTGCTCTATCCGTCTTGCCCGAGATCGGTTCAAAATGAATCGGCTTTCCGAGAGGATTCTCGACAGACTTTTCATTCTCTTCCGCATCTTCGGCGTTGTCGAAAACAGGCTCGCTAGCGCTTTCTTTAAGACTAGCAGCATCCTTGATATGCGGAATCGCAACAGTCTTTTCGCGGGCTTCCACTTGCACGTATTCGGGCAAGTCTTCGAGCTTGATGATTCCACCTTCCGAAAGCACAATCGCATGCTCCATGATGTTTTCGAGCTCGCGGATGTTGCCGGGGTAGGGGTACTTTGTCAAAGCGTAAAGAGCCGCGGGTTCAATGTCATGGATTTCCTTGCCTTGCGCTTCCTTGTTCTTTAAGATAAAGTAACGGATTAAGTTCGGAATGACGGGCTTCCTGTCGCGGAGCGGCGGGAGCTGCAAGTGGAACGTGTTTAAACGGTAATAAAGGTCTTCGCGGAAACGACCTTCGTGCATCGCTTGTTGCAAATTGCGGTTGGTAGCTGCAATAATGCGAATGTCCAAGTAACGGGCTTCAGTTTCGCCCACGCGACGAATCTCGTGGCTTTGCAGAAAACGTAAAAGCTTGACTTGTGTTGCCAGAGAAAGCTCACCGACTTCATCGAGGAACAGCGTACCGCCATTGGCGGATTCGAACAAGCCCTTCTTGTCGGCGGTAGAACCTGTATACGATCCCTTCTTGCTTCCGAAGAGTTCACTTTCCACGAGGTTCTCGGGAATGGCTCCGCAGTTGACTGGCACAAACGGTTCGTTCGCGCGTTTGCTGTAGCGGTGGACGACGTTTGCCAAAAATTCCTTGCCCGAACCGGACTCGCCGGTTATAAGCAAGGTACTGTTGGTCGGTGCGACCTTATAAACTGTTTTTAGAATTTTGCGCATCTCGGGCGTGTCGCCGAGAAGGCTGTCCAACACCTGGGATTCCATGAGCTGCGTGTTGGACTTGTTTTGTTGCTGAGCCTGGATCTTGCTTGTCGTGCTCTCAAGGAGCGATAGCGTGACCGGCTTCTTCAAGAAGCTGCTTGCTCCACGAGTAATGGCGCTAGCGGCCCCCTGCCAGTTGCGGTCATCGCACAGCACGAAGATTTCAATACCAGGCTGGCGTTCCTTCAAATAGCTGATCAAATCCATATTGTCGAGCATCAAAAAAGGAACCTCGATAAACGCAAGGTCTATCGACGTCTTCTTAATTAGCGGCATCAGAGTCTTATCGTCGGAGCAGACCAGTAGGTTCGTTCCGGCTACAGACCAGTTCCGCTGTAGCTCCTCGACAAATTTCCGATCAAAATCAGCGATCAGGATATTCATCATTTATGCTATTACGAATGTGCCTTGATAATCTCGTCAACTTTGTTGCGGAGCTGCTGGAGATCCAGCGGCTTGCTGAAAATTGCGGCTACATCGAAGTGCTGAGCCGTTGCAAGATAGTCTTCAGCAGACGTACGTCCACCACCGCTAATCGCGATCGTGCGGTCGCTCATGCCCATACGGCGAAGGTCAAGGACAACTTCAAATCCGTCACCTTCCGGCATGATGATGTCGGTGATGATTACATCGTACGTGTTCTTCTGATAAAGAGTCTTTGCTTTCTTACCGTTGCTAGCAGTATCGACAGTATAACCTTTCAATTCCAGAGCAGACTTCAACATGAGGTTGAGCTGAGCGTCATCGTCAATGATGAGTATTGTAGACATTAAGCCTCCATTTTCTCGTTTCTTATAGACCAATATAGATTAAAAATAGTTCCTTCGCCCAAGGTTGTTTGTACTGTGTAGCCCGCATTGCCTTCTTTTAGCAGTCTAAGTGCCGAAGAAAGGCCCAATCCGAGGCCTTCACCCGGTGCCTTGGTCGTAAAGAACGGTGAAAAGATGCGTTCGAGGGTCGCCGTGTCCATGCCGGTGCCTGTATCTTCGACGGTAATCTTGGCATAGGTGCCCGCATCGATCTGCGGGGCGTACGGCGTAATGAGCGGTTCCGGGAGCACTTCGCGCTTGAGGGCGATGGTGAGGGTTCCGCCGTTTTCTTTCATGGCAAAGATGGCGTTGTTCGCAAGGTTACTGATAATGCGGTCGAGTGCCGAGACGTTTCCGACAATGCGGATGTTCTTGTCGAGGTTGTCTGCCTTGACCTTTACGTTCGGCGGGAGCGTAATCCAGAGCTTCTTTACCACGTCGTCGATAATCATGTACGGCGCAAATTCCGTGAGCTTGTCCTTTTCGGAGGTCTTGCCGCGGATGGTGTTCAAAAGCTCTTCGAGGGATTCCTTGCCGCGTGTGGCTGCCTTGCGTGCTTCCTGGATGAACATGTAGGCCTGGTTATCTTTGTCGAGCACTTCAAGCGCCAGATCGCAGAACCCAATCTGAGAGCCAAGGATGTTGTTGTAGTCGTGTGCAAAGCCACCGCAGATGGTGCCCAGTTCTTCGAGCCTCGAGTGGATGTGCTTTTGTTCTTGCAACATGTCGCGTTCTTTTTCGAGACGCATTTCCTTGGTAATATCGATCTTGATGCCGATAATCTTGTACGGCTTGCGCGGGGCCATAATGGGGATGAACATGTTGTTGAAAATCATGATATCCTTGGCGATCCCTTTACGGACGGCCATGTTGTAGTCGTCCTGCTTCAAAATCTCGATATCGTCTTCTTCTTCGTTATTCTCGTTGAAAGTCTTCTTAATTCGTTCGTAAGAAATGAAACTTTGCGGTTCGCCTTCGTTACGAGCTAAAAGTTCTTGAGGCAAAATCTTGCTGTCCGGTTCAGAGGTCTGCAACAGGTTTCCGCGACTCTTGATATCGGTCTGGTTCTGCGTCATGAACACGCCCTGTTCGTTCTTGGACCAAAAGCGGAATGGGAGTGTACTGATAAGCGTATCCAGGAAGTATTTACTTTCATCGACCTTCTTTTTCCAGATGTTCAATCGTTCCTGGTAGCGGATCTGGTCAAGCTGGTATTCCTTGAACTGCTCGTCGCGGGTCTTGATAATCTGCTGGTAATGCAGCGTGTTCGAAACATCGCTAAAGAAAGCTACGTTGTAGTTTGTTGTCAATGATTGACGAATCTGGAAAATGGAAACGTTGAAAATATGGTCTTCGTTGTCAATCTTGATTCTTATTTTGTTGTAAGTCGCTTCACGTGTAGGGTCTTGAATCTGCGGAAATACTGACGTGATTTTCTTGTCGTGGAGTGCTTCTTGTGTGGTGTGCAAAATTCCAAGAGCTGCCGGGTTGGCAAGCTGGATTTCGCCTTTATAATTGTAGTATAAAAGACCATCCACCATTTTGTCTTTTAGCTTGTCCAAAAACCAGGATGCACTTTTGTTCTTGAATGAGACCGAAGTGAAATATTGCCCGGAAAGGATGGCCAAAAAGACCGAGATGAACTGAGACCATTTTAAGAACTGGTCATAACCGTTAAATTTCGTGGATATGGGAATGATAAAATCAAAAAGGACGGCTAACGCGACAAAGAACGTGAACGAGGCCAACATGTATATGCTAACCTGGTGGGGGAGTGTTGTATCGCTTGCCTGCACTATGTTGCGAATTATGTCATATGAAGTGACAATGATGTTTGGCAGTACAAATAAGGCCAAAAGAAGGCTGTAAAAATTAAATATGGGCCTTTCTGCAAAAGGTCTGTAGCCAAAGAAATCTAGGCTTGGGATATAGCTTGGATCATTGATAAAGAAGTAGGTCGAAATAAGAACCGCTAAAGCTCCGAAAATGTTCATGAGCTTCCAGCCGTTCTTGCGCTTCATCTTGAGACTGATTTCTGCGGTATGGTGTATGGCGTTCCCGAGCTGGATCCAGCCAAGGGCTGCCGCGCAGAATATGAGTTGCCTTGCCGTATAGGCTTTGGTCCCTGCAATAAAGTTATCGCCACTAAAGAAAATGTCGCCAATCAAGTTGCTCGCTTGCCAGAATATGCTGATGATGACCAGCTGGTGTATGGGGCGAGGGAGCTGCTTGACGGACGTCTTTTGACCAAGCATGATGGGAAAATAGCATACGATGATCAACGCTACTACAGTAAGCGTTATAACGTAGGGCGAGTTTGTAAATAGACTCTCGTGCATATTTTCCCAGCTTCTTGACCTTTTTTACTTGGTTCTCTTGATACCGAAAGTCTTTTTCTGCTCGAAGGAGTTCTTTGTAGAGAAGTTCTTGATAACCTTCGGGTTGCCCTTGACTTCGGAGTTGTTCATGTTAGGTGTAAATTTAGTTTCGATTTCGGCCTTGTAAATATATGCACCTGTGCCAACTGCTCTATCATCCTTGCTTCTGATGCCCGATGGAGCCTTATTTGCCCATTCAATGACGAATTCCACCTGGTTGTTGGGCGTGAGATAAAGCTTCGGGTCTACGTTGAAGGACTTGTTGAAGCGGTTGACAAAGCTTCCGAGGTTAGAATAGATCGGAATGCGGAACTTGACGTTCAGGTTGCTCCATGCGCATTCGGTGCTTAAGGAGGCGCCGCGAGGTACGGTGAGCTTCACGTCAAAGATGGCACCACCGATATCGGTAGAATCGATACCTGTCAAGGTCACCTTGCCGTCCTGAATCAAGTCATACTTGTTGCTAGACGGATTCTTGACGTAGAGTCGCATGGTTTCCTTGACATCAACCTTGGTGCGGTTGTTCGAGTTCAAGTCGGAGACGATGTCGCGCAATTTCACGTCGAACTTGATCTTCGGTGCGCCATTGCCGTTGACCAAAACCCAAGGAACATCAAATTCCGGATAGTTGCCATTAGCATCCTTGAAGGCGCTTGTCATCATGGAGCCCATTCTCACAAAATCGCCTTCCATGACAGTTCCCGAAAGATCGTTCATGAAGAGGATGGACAAGCCCGTATTGTTTTGGGCAAAGTTCCAGAGCGAGAATGCGCTGCTGAATACGTTGGACTGTTTTTCGGCGCGCTTGTGTCTGTAGAACTGCTGCGTCGAATCTGCTAAGACGAGAGGTTCACTTGCTGTAATGGAGAGAATGTCTGCCGTAGCGGTTTGGCTAATGACCGCAGAAACAAAGACCGGTCCAACCTTATCTTCGGCGAGAACGGAGTTCGTTTCGGTGGCAGCACCTGTTCCGAGATATTGCGTGACCTGACCTGCGTGGACAAGCTGCTTGCCGCCTGGGAGGGCGCCTTCAAAGTTACCGGCCGTATTGCCGAACTGGAACGGCTTTTCAAGGTCGATAGAGAGGTTTTCGCCGTTAAACACGAACAGGCTCTTATCGACGGTGAGCGTTTCGGGCTTTGCCGTACCGAAGATGATTTCCAGGTATTCCGGTGTATGCTTTGCATCAAGAGGTTTCTGGAAAGAGACGTTGACATGGCTTGCATAACCGTTTTGGAGCTTGTCTGTGATGACGGCGTATGTCATCGGAATCGGCAAGATCTTCAGGAGAATTTCAACCTTTTCCGGTGTACAGAGGCCTGCGACGCCATTGCCGTTCAAGTCGGTGATGGTGCCTGCCGGGTCGAGCTGACCCCACATGCCTGCAGTTACTAGGGATCCTGCACTTGCATCGATTTCGAAGTCCCAGATGTTCTTTGCGTCATTATAGAGCTTGGCAGAAAGGACTGTCGGCGTTGCTGCCTTGGTCACCTGGTCGGCCGCATAGAGAACGAGCGGGAAGTTTGTACCTGGTGCAGAAATCGGTTCGCTGAATTGCAGATAGAGGTGGTCCGGTGCGGTCGGTTCAGATTCAAGGCGTTCAAGAACCGTTGCCGAGAGAAGTGCCGGAGCGATTCCGTCTGCATACGAGTCGTCGACCGTTTTGACGTTACCCTGAATGTCGCTTGTGAGAGTGATTTTTCCGGTAGCGTTCGTCACGATTTCCTGTGGAACGTTGATTTCAACAATAAGCGACTTGCCGTTCAGCGATTTAACCTTGTTGGCGGTGATGGTCTCGCTTCCGTATGTGAACGTAATCGAGGTGAAGTGCTGGTTTTCCGCATATTCAGAGGAAAGCGTAATGTCCATGGCGTCAGGAATGTGGTCGCAGTTCAAGTCTACAATCTTTGCGAAGTCGATAATCGGCCATGGCGGAAGCTCTTCAATGGTAAGCGTTGCTGTTGCCGGCGTGTAAGAATAGTCCTTGGTGTTGGAATGCGTTGCCGATATGGTTGTCGTTACGGCGACCTTGGAGCTCACATAGAATGTGGCCTCGCCATCGTAAAGCGTTATGGTTGTGACCGGAATCGTTGCCGTAGGATCCGTGTAGAAGAGAACGTTCGGATCTTCGCTGACGAGTTCTACGTTCAGGTTCTTTTCGCTCTTGAGAAGTTCGAGGGCGCTGTCGAGGAGCGATACGTGCACTTCGACAAACTTGTCCTTGTAGCCGACGATATTACCGCTGTTAAAGACGAGATAGCGTTTTTCGAGCGGCTTCGTGATACTGTCGATTTCAACATTGCTACGGACAACAGCGCAGGCGCAGTCGTACTTGTTTTCTTCCTTCTGGTTGGCGTTTCTGTTGTGCCAGCTGACCCATTCCATGTAGTTGTTGCCGTAGGCAAGCGTTGTGTCTGGGGTTGTACCGAAATAGATTTCTGTTTTGCTGGTCGGGCTGATATAGTCGAACTTGTAAGGATCGCTATTCATTTCAACGGCATCGAGAAAACCTGTGGGAGTGACCTTACTTGTTGCGGCATAGACGGTTTTAGGGTCAACTCTTTCGGTGGAGTATCTCGGGCTTACGAACGGTTCCGTGAAGGATATTTCAACATTGCGTTTGACCTGAGGTCCCTTTTCTGGCGTGTAGTCCGGGCCATAGCCGTAGATGTGCTTGCCGTGGTAATGGACGGTAATATAGGGGTCTCGGGTAAAGGCAACCACTTTTTCGCCTTTAGAGTTGTGTTCAAGGAACGTTGTTTCAGAACCCTTGAAGTAAGGAGCTTGGGTCAAGTCGATTCCTTCGAAATATTCAGGATCAGTATTTTCGGTGTGTGCGCGAAGAGACCAGGAATTATCGATGTCCTTGAATGTCACTGTCTTTACATTAGGATCGTAGTTGTGGAAAATAATTTGGATAATCAACTGTCCAGAAACTTCTACAGTGCCCTTGACGTTAATGGGTAAATAGTAGCCTCCAAAACCGTCATCCTGTGCTGTGCCAAACATTACACTGATCGGTTTGCCCATTTGACCGTCGCCACCGAAGTTCTGATGGGCGTTTCCGAGGGCAGAAAGGTTTTGATCCTTGAGATACATGCGGATTTCGAAGTCTTCGAATGGTACGGTGTCGTTGTTTGCAAGCGACAAGATAAAGGCGTGGCAATCTTGCCATTGGCTACAGGCTGCTTCTCCACCGTAAGAACTCGGTTTCAAAGAAATATCGAGATCAGCGTAGGTGGCGTGGGTTTCTGTGGTAAATGAGTATTCTTCAGAAGTCTTTGCGCCCGAGGAAACGGTAAAGTAATAGGTCGTACCGGCTTCTAGTCCTGTGAGCTCGGCTTCGTGGAAAAGGACTGCGCTGCCACTTGCATTTTGGGTTTCAGTGTAGGCTCCCTTGGCCTTTCCGTAGTTGACGACTCCATTCAGACGGTCGGTGCTCCACCAGTAAATCTTTGCACTGCGGTGGTCTACCTGGCAAATCGTAACTCCCTTGATTTCAGTCAGTTTGGGAGTCATGGTAAAGGAGTACCAATAACCATGGTTGTCATCCGTGGTTAGATTTCTCTTGGTATCCACACCTTCGAGGAAGAAGTAGTATGTCTGGCCAGGAACGAGATTTGTAAGTGTTATAGCACCGCCCTTGGATGCCTTTTCCTGTTGCACGGATTTTGCCGTATTGGGGTTTGTGGTCACATCGTAGAATACGGTTACAAGTGCAACTTCATTTGCATCCCAGCTTATAATCGCTTCGGTATCCGAAATCGGGGTTCCTACGATGTTGCTGAAAATCGGACCTTCGTTATCGGGCGGGAGTGTTTCTGCAAGGCTCTGTGCCGGGAAGAGGAACTGTGCCGAGAAGTCGATGCATGTTTCTGTCGAGGTGTACTTGCTCCAGTCTTCAATAAGAGTTTTTTCCGGATCGCGACCACCCATGAGGGCGCCCTTCGGGCAGCGATACTGGTAAGGCATACCACCGGTATTGAGGCCATCGGGGTTTGCAGAACGGTTGTGCGGGTGTTGCGGGTTCTTGTCGCCTGCGCCCATCAAAAGTGAAATATCCCACGGGTTTGCGCCAAGGGCGTAATACATGTTGTCCAAAGCGACCCTCAGGTAGCGTTCGTCCTTCGTGAGTTCATACATCAAGAAGATGGAAACGGCCGTACCCAGGTTGTAACGGATGACACCCCAGTCAAAGCTCGTCCATACAAGGTTGTAGGGTGTGATGACCTTGAGGTCTGTTGGCCCTTCATGAGCTTCGCTTTTTTCGTTGGATTCTACACCCGGGTTGACGAGAACAGTAGAGTCACCCTGATTTGTGGCGTCATTCAGAATTTTGCGGAATGTGGCCATCGTACGCATAGAGAGCGAGTCTCGTTCGATTTCAGTAAGGCCGAATTCTGCTGCTGTTTCTGTGCTCTTCAAAATCAAGTTCTGGAAAGCGAACAGCACATAGGTGTGAATGTTCTGGTAGTCTGTTGCCCAGCCGCCAGGAGAAAAGCCGCTTTCGTTGCCGAGGAATCCTGCTTTGAAGTAGTCCAGGTTGAATCTAGAGTTGGTGGGGTTGTTGAAAATGTTGGTATTCTTGTAAAGGTCGTAACGGTAGGTCGTGTCCTTTGTGGCGTACCACAAGGCGAGTGCAGCTGCCGCACCGTCGTCATAACGCGGACCGCCACCAGTGTAGAATCCCGGGAAGTCCGTTGTCTTTCCCATTTCGTTTCCGTTGCCGTAGTCAAAGAGCGGCATCATCACGTTTTTGTAGATGTCCTTTGCGGCTTCGATGAGCGTATCTGAATAGGCCGGGTCATAAACGCGATAGCCGGCTGCGACGTTTGCAAGGGCTGCAACGAACATGCCCGAAGTATTGGCTCCAATGCCTGTGAGCACAACGCGGTCCGGACCACCCTTTGCTTCGGTCTGTGAATCTTGGCGTTCCGGCAAGTCCCAGAACGAGTGGTCCTTTTCGTCAACGCCTACGGAATGGTACATGTCATTTTTGGCAATCAATCCATCTTCTTTGGAGGCCTTGTAAAGCTTGAGTATGTAATCGGCACCGATTTTTGCTTCATAGAGAATATCCGGGATACCGTCTGTAAAGACCGTGTCCGCATAGGAATGACCATAGCGGTCTTCGGCCTTGTTGGGGTAGGTGAGGTAGACCATCGAAAGCACGTAGGCCGTGTAGCCGAGCGTTTCGGAAACTTTGAAATGGTCACCGCAGTCATGCCATCCGCCCGTCAAGTCATGTCCGACTTTGGAGCCGTCTTTCAAGTGGCAGGGCTTGTGGAAGTGCGAATCTGTGTTACCGCAGCGTTGAATCCCGAAGAACTGCAAGGAGTTCTCAAGGATGGCGTTGAAAATAGAAGGGTGCACATGGAATGTGGCCGAAGTATCGTTTCCGACAACAAGGAAGTATTCACCTGTAGTCGAAAGTGTTGTAAAGTCTGCGCGATACAGGTCTTCTTTTTCTGTGCTGATAGAATCCTGCTTGCCGAACTCATAGACGCTTTCCATTGAGTTGAACGCTCCGTTAATCCAGATGTTAGGCTTTGTAGCGCCTTTCTTGATGAGCGAGAGGTTTCCGCCACCAGGAACTTCTTTACCGCTATTGGCGTCAATGACCTTGAACGTCATTTCCTTCGGATTGGCAACGTAGGCGTACTTGTAGTCCTGTGGCCTGAACCCGCTTTGGTTCAGGCGGATTGGGCGTCTGTTATAGACGTTCAATGAGTCCAGGTAACGACGGTTACAGTTTGTACACGTCCTGTCGATATTAGGGAGTTCCCCTGCAATAGAATAGTCCATGCAGAGTAAGGCCAGTAAAGAAATTGCGCTAAGTAGTTTTTTCATACTTCTAATTTATCTTGTTCAAAAAAATAAAGAAGCCGCCTGAATAGCTAGATCCAGGTGGCTCCATGTTTATTAATTATTTCTTTCTCTTAAAGCCGAGAGTCTTTGTCTTGCTGTCGGTTGCCTTTTCCTTTCTTTCGCCAACGGTCTTGCAAGCAAGCTTGTAGTCGTTGCTAGAAGCTTCGAAGGTCGTTGCGCAGTAGGTTTCGGCGGTAAGGTCGAACTTCGCGATGTAGGCGCCGGTTCCAATCTTATTGCCCTTCTTTGCTACAGGTGCCTCGTTGTCCTTGGCTGCCCATTCCACGTTGAGCTTAAGAATACCGTTGTCTACAAGTTCGCGTATTGCCGAGAATTTTTCCTTCGGAATGTCGAGATTGTACGTGTTGATGTACTGTCCAAGATTGTCGTAGAGGTCCATGACGATCTTCAGGCGGTAATCAAACATGGGGATTCCTTCGTGAGTCGTGAAGGCTGCCGAAGGCATTGTAATCTGGATATCGAAGTTCGGACCCGATCTGTAGTACATGGCAGTATCGGCTTGACCGAGAATATTTCCGTTATCGCTGATGAAGCTGTTCTTGCCACCGATCGTCGCTGTCGTAACGAAGGCGTTATCCTTGGCTGCAATCGGACGACCTGCATAAGCGTTGGCCTTCGGGGTCGAGACCGGCTTTGTGAGTGTCACGTTGAAGCGGATGTTGTCGTCACCAGTGATACGGACGTAGGGGTTCGCGCTTGTCGGAGCGTTGTTGTTCTTGTCAAGGTAGGCAGAACCGATTGCGTCCGGAACGAGGCGGATACGGTCACCGGCATGGACAACGTTATCCTTTTCGTTGTACATGAAGACCTGGGCCTTGCTGGAGCCTTGCGGCTTTTCGGACGGAATGTAGCTGTCACGTTCACGCTGGATGTACTTGCCCGTTTCGAGAATGGTGAGCGGTTCAGACATATTGACCGTAAGCATTCCCTTGATCATGCGGGCCGAAGAGATAACCGGCGGGCACTTGTCGTACAATGTGTAGTTCGTTTCGAAGAAGCCGTTTGCGGTACCCTTGAGCGGGGAGACCGTTCCGTTGCCGTCCTTGTCGCCGCTTGTAGATCCGTAAGGATAGGCCTTGGAGGCAGGAATGGTGATTTCGATAATGCTGTTGGTATCTTGCACGAGCTTGGTGTTGACTGAATCAACCGCTACAGTGTACGGAGCCGAAAGTGTATCACGGATGGTCCAGTAGCTTTCTTTAGGCTTGATTACACCTCCAGTGGTGTCTGCAGTCGTGATGAAGCTACGAGTGATGCCCGGGGTGCCCCAGACCGTGACGATGCTGTCGAACACGTCCTTCGTCTTGAGCTTCTTTTCGAACATCATGTAGATAACATCGGGGACGCCATCGCCTTCAAGGTCAATCATTTCAGCATGGTAAATAGGTACCGGGCGAGAAATCAGCGTTACCGGAACGGTCGGCTTGCAGCCTACCGGATCAATAGCGTTGAAGCTTTCGTCGGTAATGGTGAAGTTGCCAGTAGTTCTTGCCGATGCGAGTGCGCCGACAGGGACAAGCGAATTGTTTTCGTTACCGGTGATGATAATCTGCCAGCTCTTGCCGTTGTTGGTCGTCGTTGCAGATCCAACTACTGTAGGCATGCCCGCGGTATTCGAGATAACGAGCGGCCATTCGTTCATGGAAGAGAACACAACAGGTTCAGAGAAGGCGACCATGACGGTATCGAAACCACTGTTGTCGTCGTCAGCCTTTTCGAGAATCGATACGCTCACGAGCGTGGGGAGAATACCATCGGTAATCTTGGCCGTTTCTGCGTTTGCAATGCCATTTTCTGCAACGTAGGTCGTGATCTTTCCAGAAGGACTTGCGTTTACAGGGTGGAGGCTCGTGTCGATTGCGACAACGACTTCGTTTTGGTCAAGATAGTTCTTTGCGACAAGCGGAACCTTGATGGTGTCTGCCATACCTTCGATGAAGTACTTGATGCTGTCGAGCGTGTAGTTGTCGGTAAGCTTGTTCGTGAAAGTAATTCTCAGCTGGTCCGCCTTGTTGTCGCAGTCGGTATCTTCTGCAAGAACCTTTTGCGGAGACGGAATCTTGGATTCGGCGTAGAATGTCTGCTTAGAGATATCTTCTTCATCGTCTGGGTCGATGTAGATAACCTGGATCGTGTCGCCAGCGTAGAACGAAATTTCAGAAGTCTGGTTCCTCGTTTCCTTGGAATGGTTGACTGCTGTAATCGGTCCTCCGACGAAGTGGCCAGGATTATTAGCATCTGCCGTCAAAGTCACCTTGAGGACATCGTCCTTCTTGTTATTGATGATCTGGACTTCAACAGTCTTGACATTGCCCTTAATCTTATCCTTGTCCATCACGTCGATGTAGAACGTCGTTCCTTCCGGCTTTGCAGGGCTTGCAATCGGGTTGCCTGCGGCATCCTTGATCACGAGCGTCGAAGCGGTAGCATCGCCCTTGGAGAAGTTCACGTAGTAGCTTCTGTTTTCAAATGCGCAACCGCCATTTTCGGTGCAGGCGTCGCAGGTCGGATCCGGGCCAACAAATATGGTCACGTCAACCTTGTTACTGCCGATACCCATCTTGACCGGAATATCGAGATCCCACATGTCGCTTGGAATGTCGTACTTGGCGATAATCTGGGTTCCGGATTCATCGAGGAGCCACTTGTTCATGCCGTCGACATATCCCTGACCGCTAACCTTCACGCCGTTTGCCCAAATCTTTGTGATGTGGCCATTTTCTGTGACGTGAGCCTTACCGGTGACATGCACGATGCTGCTGGTCTGGTCGATTTCGATGAAGGAGCCGTTAGAGACGTTGAACGGTTTATCGAGAGTCAGAGAAATCTTGTAATTAGCCCTCTTGGTTTCCATTTCCTTTCTGGATGGGCTGTAACCCCAGACAAACTGGTCTTTACGATAAACAGTGATATACGGGTCTACAGGAATGTCGCCGTCGATATCGCCGTAGTCCTTGTCTTCGACTGGCATACCGTCATAATCGGCGCCATCTTCCATGTAGGTGTGCGGACGCCAGGACCAGTCGCCAGATTCCTTGCTGAAGCGCTTTTTGCCCGGGGCGCGTATGGTTTCGCAGGTCTTGTAACCGTCGTTTGAGATACCGGAAGAGAAGCCGAAGTCTACGCGGAGACGAGACTGGGACTTGATGACGGAGGAGCCCAACGGAGCCGGGAAGTAGTAGGAGTATTTTCCTGTTGCCGGATCATAGGTGTCGTCCAGGCGAACCGGAAGTGCGGCACGCAGCAAGTCGCGAAGTTCGCGGTCGTTTTCGCAAGGCTTGTTGAAGCCTGCTTCGTCGTATGCCTGGCAAATATCGGAGTCGATCAAAGTAGCGCACTTTTCGACTTCTTCAGGCAATGCGGTGAAGTAGAGGCGAAGTGTCAAGCTGTCGAACGGTCTTGCTTCGTTGTTGTAAACGTTCAAGTTCAAGAAGTCCATGCCACCGAAGATGTACTGGTAGCCGCGGACGCTAAAGTCATACTGCGTCACAGGAGTCGTGAACTTGAGGAGTTCGCCATTGTCGTTGACATTGGTGAACACGCCGTTGCTTTCGACCATGAAGTAGTATGTCGTCTTTTCCTGAAGTCCGCCAATCTTTACGTAATGGAACTTGGTTGGAATGCCGGAAACGTCGGCGTTTCCGCTACCAGAATTGTATGCGAATTCAGCTGCCGTGGAGTGCGGCTTTGTATCCCAGTAAACCTTGGATTCGTATTCGCCGTTCGGGGTGTACCACATGATTTCTGCGGTATCTGCCGTGACGTTACAGACGGTCACGTTCACGATGTTTGCGTTTTCAATAGTGTTGAGCGTCGTAAATGTGAACGGAGTCTGAGTGCTGTCGACAAGGAACTTGGTCTTGGAATTCTCGGGCTTATAAGCGTTAAGACCGGTAACGTAGAAGTAGTAGGTTGTGCCCGGAGTGAGGTTGCGGAGCACCATTTCGTGCTGGACGCCGGCTACGGTATCAGCTGCCGTCAGTGTGTACTGGCCTTCGGCGGTACCGTAAGATATGACGGTTGTACCGCGCTGGGTGAGCTTCACCATTACGATAGCGGAGTCCATGCTCACGTGGCGGATTTCCACGTTGATGTCCGGTGCTGCGGTCTTGTCAAATTTCTGGGAGGCGATCATGTTCGAGCTAACCAGCGTTGCTGCAGCGTCGATACAGGTTTCGGACTTGTGGTAGTCTTCCCAGCTCTTGTTGTCGGGGACCATGGAGTTTTCTGTACCCGGCTTGACACCACCATAAAGGGCGCCTGTCGGCGGATTGTACTTATAGGCTGCACCCGGCTGGTTCTTGCCTTCGGGGTTTGCTGCACGGTGGTGCGGGTGAGCGTCGTTCTTGTCGCCAACACCCAAGATGTAAGAAACATCCCACGGGTTCACACCAAGGAGATAGTTCAACTGGTTGATGCCCAACTGGCGCATTTCGTCGGCCTTCCAGTCCGGAGTGCCGAGGTCGGGGAGGCTAATACCCTTTTCGGTAATGTCTTTGGCGACATCGGAATAGGCAAGAACTTCAAAGATGTTGCCGGCCTGGTAACGGTTATAGATCCAGTCCTGGTCCGTCTGCATGGTGTACCAGATCGGGTCGTACTTGACTGAGTTCGGCTTCCAGCCGATACCTTTCCAGTTCGGGCTTGTGGGGAGCACGATTTCTGCGGTTCCAGAGCCCAAGCTCATGTCGCCGAGGTTGTAAATCATGTCCATGATACAGTCTTCAACGGCGTGAGCCCATTCGGTTTCGGTAAGGCCGTAAACTGTTGTTGCTTTAGTCTTGTCAGCAAGAATGAGCTTGTAAAGGGCGTAGAGGGCGTAGCTGTAGGCGTTTGCCCAGCTCGTGTTCTTGACGTTCTTCAAGAAGCCCTTGTTGTCTGTAACGAACCAGCCACCTTCAAAGCAGCCGGAGCAGTCCATAAAATCTTGGGGAACAGTTGTTTTGAGTGTTCTGGAACGGATTGCGTCATCGCCATACTTAGAATCTTCGGTTGCATACCACAGGGCGACCGATGCAAGTGCAAGATCATCAAAGTATTCGTTGTTGCCGTTGTAGGCCGGGCTAGACCAACCGGCTGCTTCGGTGTTGTTCTTGTAGGTCTTGCCTTGTGCCATCGACTTTGCAAAGTCGTACATTTCTATTGCGACTTTCAAGCAGCTGTCAGCGAAAGCTTTGTATTCGGGGTAATCCTGGTACATCTTACCGACAATGGCAAGGCCTGCTGCCGTTTCACCACCGATGTTTGCACCGATTTCACCGAGACGCACCGTACGGGATGCCGGACCACCACGGTCTGTTGCCGAGGCGGAGTTGTCGACCGGGAGCTTGTCCTGGTTTTCGGGGCGTCCCCACCAGCCGTGGTCAGAGCCGAAGTTACCGACAGAGAGGGCCATGTCGTCGATGACGCCTTTTGCGCGAACGTAAGCACGGAGAACGAAGTCTGCGCCGTGCTTTGCTTCACGGAGCATGTCCGGTATACCGTCGGTATTGACCGTTTCGCCCTGGTTAAAGGCGTAGACGTCCTGGTCTGCATCCGGGTTTGTCGCTGCCATCACAGCTGCGACCATGAATGCATACATTTGGGTCTGAGATTCCTTCAGATGGTCACCGCAGTCATAGTAACCGCCTTCAAGCGTCCCGGCGAGGGAGGCGTTGAACGGACCGCGAACATCGTCTGCTCCGGTGACGACCGGACCACCACCATCAAGAGTGTGGCTAGCCGGGTGGAACCAGGACTCGCCATTACCACTGCGGTTGATGCCGTAGAACTTGAGGGCGGCATTCTTCACCATGGAGTAAACCTGGTTACTGATGATGAATGTACTCGAAATTTCTTTGCCGACTTTGATACGGAGACGGGTTTCGGTCGGAACACCCTGCGGAATGTTACCGATCATGATCTTGCCGGCTTGGCCTGTGATATCGACCTGGTAACGCTTCTGGTCGTTTGTAGCAGCGTTTGTGCCTGCGATAATCGTCCAGTCCGAGGTTATGCTTTGGCCATTGGGAGCGGGCTTAAGGGTGCCAGTTACAGCAGGGCTAAGGGATTGGCCGTTGACGTCAACGACTTCAAAGGAACTTTCGTTGCCGATGACATAGAATTGGCGTTCCAAGTCGGATTCAAGATAACCCGCCTGGTTGACGCGGATAGGCGACATGCGGACGTTAATGGCGTCCAGATATGCCTGGTTCAGTGTATCGGGAATTAAAGCATTGGGTGCATAGGAGGCCGGAGTTCTGTTCTTCGGCACCATGTTGTGCTTGTTCGTGACCGTTGTATCGAACCGGTTGAATACGGTGCTGTCCCACGTTAACGGATAGGTGGGGCGAATCAAGTCATAAGGAGTCGGTTGTTCCTGTTGTGCTGCCATTACGGATGTTGCAGCGCACAATGCAAACAGATACTTCTTAATACTCACGTTGTCTCCTTTACATATGTAAAAAGCGGGCAAAACTAGTCTTGCCCTCTAATTATATTCTCTCAAAAGATAAAATAGATTATTTATGTAAAAATGTTTTGTGATATATTCCTTTTTTGTTCTCAGAATATTCTCTATTTTGCTTTTCTGATTTGTTAAGTGTATCATATGAATAAGGAAATAAAAAAATGGGCCCAAAGGTTTCATTGAGCTTCCACTTATTCTTTATGTAATGTATATAAAAGTTTACCATTTTGAGAAAAAAGTCTCCTAGACCGTTAAATCCAGGAGACTTTTTTCTGATTTTTACATTTTCCTCTTGAAGCCGAATGTCTTGGTTTTGCTATCGGAAGCTTTCTCTGCCTTGATTCCGGCTTTTTCGCATGATAGCTTGTAATCGTTGCTGGACTTGTCAAAATTCGTGGCGCAGAAGGATTCTGCCGTGAGGTCGAATTTTGCAATATAGGCTCCAGTTCCAATCTTGTTGCCCTTCTTGGCTACAGGAGCTTCGTTGTCTTTGGCGGCCCATTCCAGGTTCAACTTAAAAAGACCGTTATTGATCAGGTTTCGCATCTCTGCAAATTTTTCTTTTGGAATATCAAGCTTATAGGTGTTGATGTACTGTCCGAGGTTGTCATAGAGGTCCATGACGACTTTCAGGCGGAAATCGTACATTGGCAATCCTTCGTGAGTCGTAAAGCTTGCGGACGGCATCATGACTTCGATTTCGAAGTTCGGGCCCGAACTGAAATAAGCAGCCGTATCCACTTGACCGAGAACGGAACCGTCTCCGTTGATAAAGTTGTGCTTGCCGTTGATGACTGCGCTTGTGACGAAGGATTCGTTGGCGATTGTTTCTGGGCGCCCGATGTAGGCTTCTGCCTTTGGCTTAGAAACAGGCTTGGTCAGCGTCACGTTGAAGCGGATCTTGTCATTGCCTGTGATGCGTACGTAGGGATTAGAAATTGTCGGTGCAATTCCGTTCTTGTCGATGAATGCTGAACCGAGTATGTCTGGGACGAGACGGACGCGGTCGCCGGCATGGAAGACGTTATCCTTTTCGTTGTAGGTGAATAGGTAGCTCTTGCCGTAGCCTTGTGGCTTTTCGGATGGAATGTATTCGTCGTGTTCCCGCTGTATGTACTTGCCTGTTTCGAGTATATTTACCGATTCAGATATGTTGACCGTGAGTAAACCACTGACTAGACGTGCCGAGGTGATGATTGGGGGGCATTTGTCGTAAAGTGTGTAGATGGTTTCGAAAAATCCATTAGTAATGCCTTTGTGCGGGGAAATCGTACCGTTTCCGTCATTTTCGCCGCTTGTAGAACCTATTGGATAGGCTTTGTTTTCTGGAATGTTGATTTCGATAATGCTATACGTGTTGACGGAATCCTTTTTCGTAACGGAGTCTATTTGCACGGAGAACGGTGCCGATACGGAGTCACGGATTGTCCAGTAGGATTCATTTGGCTTGATGACGCCGCCTGTGGTGTCCGCCGTTGTGATAAAGCTGCGTGTAATGCCCGGATTTCCCCAGCTCGTCACGATGCTATCGAACATGTCCTTTGTTTTCAGCTTGCTTTCGAACATGATGTAGATCTTGTCCGGAATGCCGTCGCCTTGGATGTCTATCATTTCTGCGTGATAGACCGGAACTGGGCGGCTGATGAGCGTTACTGGTACCGTAGGCTTGCAACCAGTTGGATCAATCGGATTGAAATTTTGGTCGGTAATGGAATATCCGCCGGTCGTTCTTGCGGCAGCTTGGGCGCCAATGGGTACTAGTGTATTGTCCTTGTTTCCGCTGATGATAAATTGCCAGCTCATTCCGTTGTTTGTTGTTGTACCTTTTCCGGTGACGGTTGGTACTCCTGCTGCTCCCGAAATGGAAAGCGGCCATTCGCTTTGGGATGAAAGGATTACCGGTTCTGAGAATGTTATCAAGACGGTATCAAGGTCGTTGTTGTCATTGTCCGATTTTTCGAGAATCGAGACACTCACGAGTGTGGGGAGGATGCCGTCCGTTATTTTTGTCGTTTCTGCATTAGGCGTGCCCTTGTCTGCAATGTAAGTCGTGATTTTTCCGGACGGGGTTGCATCGGTCGGGATAAGGCTTGTGTCAATAGGGATGGTGACTTCATTCAAGTCCGCATATTTCGAGGCTGTAAGCGGAACCTTTATGGAGTCTGTCATGCCTTCGATAAAGTACTTGATGCTGTCAAGCGTGTATCCCTCAGTAATCTTGTTCGAAAAAATGATTCTCAGCTGGTCTGCTTTGTTATCGCAGTCGGTATCTTCGGCGAGAACCTTCTGTGGCGACGGAACCTTGGATATGGCGTAGAACGATTGCTTCGAAATATCGTCTTCGTCATTCGGGTCGGTATAGACAACCTGGATGGTGTCGCCTGCGAAGAATGAAATCTCGGAAGTCTGGTTTCTCGTTTCCTTGGAATGGTTGACTGCGGTAATCGGCCCGCAGGTAAAGTGGCCTGGATTTGCTGCATCTGCTTTCAAGGTGACGGTGAGTTCGTCATTCCTCTTGCTGTTGATGATTTGGACATCGATTGTCTTTGTGTTGCTCTTGACTTTATCTTTGTCCATCACGTCAATGTAGAATGTCGTGCCTTCCGGATTGGCGGGGCTGATAATTGGGTTGCCGTTGACCAAGGCGTCCTTGATGACAAGCTGCGATTCCGTGGCATCGCCTTTGGAGAAGTTCACGTAGTAGGATCTGTTCTCGAAGGCGCATCCGCCGTTTTCTAGGCATGCATCGCATGTGGGGTCAGGCCCTGCGAACAGGGTTATATCGACCTTCTTGCTTCCGATGCTCATTTTGACCGGAATGTCGAGATTCCACATGTCGGTCGGAATATCGTACTTGGCGATGATTTTTGTTCCTGATTCGTCAAGAATCCATTTATTCAAACCGTCAACATATGGAACGCCACTCACTTTGACGCCGTTGGCCCAAATCTTTGTAATGTATCCTCCTTCAGAAATGTGAGCCTTGCCGGTGACGTGGACGGTGCTGCTGGTTTGGTCGATATCGATATGGGAACCGTTGGATACATTGAACGGTGGATCAAGTACCATGTTGATTTTGTAGTTCGCTCTCTTAGTCTGCATTTCCTTCTTGGAAGGACTGTAACCCCAGATAAATTCATCCTTGCGGTACACGGATACATAAGGATTCACCGGAGCCGCGTCAAAGTCTTTGTCTCCTTCGTCTTTTTCGATACACGGCATGCCTGGGTAATCCAGTTCTTCGCCGTTTGCGCGAGAGTGCGGCATCCAGCTCCAGTCACCCGGATTTTCATCCAAGGTTGGGGCGCCCGGAGTTTCGTTGGACGGGGCGTACCATTTGTTGCCAGAATAGCAATAAAGCTTTTTGTTTGGCGCTTCGTTCATCAAGTCCTTGTAAGGTGGGTACGGACTGCGGTGATCAAATCTCACGTCAAAGCGCAGGCGGCTTGAACTTTTGATGACTGTGGAGCCGAGGTTTAGCGGGAAGTACCATTGCCATGTTCCAGTAGCATCGTCGTAGGTGTCTTCAATTTTGACAGGATGGGCGTCGCGCAGGAGTCTTGCAAGTTCCTCGATGGTTTCTTCAGGGCATGAGCCGCTGAAACCCGCTTCGTCATAGTCGTTACAAATGTCTGTACCCATGCCGATATCGTTTTCGATTTCGTCGGTACCGCGCATGTAAAGGCGGATGGTCAAACTGTCGAATGCTCTAGATTCGTTATTGAAAATGTTGATGTTGACCATGGCCATATCGACCTGCCAAGGGTACTGGTAAGTCTTTACGCTAAAGTCGTACCACGTGACGGGTGTCGTGAATTTTAACGGCTTGCCGTCATCGTCGACATTGGCAAATGTGCCATTGCTTTCGACCATGAAGTAATAAGTCGTCTTTTCCTTGAGCTCACCAATCTTTACGTAATGGAATTGGGTCGGAATGCCAGATACATCGGCGTTTCCTGCACCGGTATTGTAGGCGTATTCGGTTGCTGTAGAGTGCGGCTGGACGTCCCAGTAAATTCTGGATTCGTATTCGCCGTTCGGGGTGTACCACATGATTTCGGCGCTGTCTGCAGATACGTTACAGACGGTGACGTTGGTGATTTCTGCGCTTTCAACGGAACTTAGGGTCGTGAATGAATACGGCGTTTGTGTGCTGTCGACGAGATATTTGGGCTTTTCGTTTTCAGGCTTGTAGGCGTTTGCTCCCGTAACGTAGAAGTAATAGGTGGTGCCGGGCGTTAAGTTGCGGAGGACGATATCGTGCTGGACGCCTTTAAGGTTGTCTGTTGCGGTAAGCGAGTATTCACCTTCTGTGGTGCCGTAATGAATGACGGCTGTTCCTCGTATGGTCAGATTTACAGTCACAATGGCGGAGTCTGCGCTTTTGTGGCGAATTTCTACGCTTATGTCTGGCGCCTGGGTCATATCGAATTTGTGGGCGACAAGGCTAACCGCGCCTAAGAACGTAGCAGAGGCGTCGATGCAGACTTCGGATTTTTCATAATCTTCCCAGCTCATTGTCTTTGGAACAAATGAATTGGCTCCACCGGGCTTGATGCCTCCAAGGAAGGCGCCTGTGGGGATTTTATACGGGTAATGACCGCCTGGAACATTTGTTCCTTCTGGGTTTGAAGCACGGTGGTGCGGGTGGGCATCATTCTTGTCTCCGACGCCGTAGATAAACGAAATGTCCCACGGATTCACGCCAAGCATGTAGTTCATCTGGTTGATGGCGAGCTGTTGCATTTCGTCGGTTTTCCAGTTGGGGGTGCCCATGTGCGGGAGCGTAATGCCTTGAGCTTCTATGCTTTTGGCGACATCGACGTATGCCATGACATCAAAGATGTTGCCTGCTTGGTAGCGGTTGTAAATCCAATCCCCAGATGGCGAGGCCATGTTGTACCAATCGTCGTCGTATGTCACTTTATTCTGTTTCCAGATGATGCTGCCCATGGGTAGTTCGATGGAGGCTCCGGCACCTTCGGACATGTCGGAAACGTTATAAATCAAGTTGGCAACGCAGTCTTCAACGGCGTTCAGCCATTCATCTTCGGTCAGGCCGTATTGCGTGATTGCCTTGTTCTTGTCGGCGAGGATGAGCTTGTACAAAGCGTAAAGGGCGAATGTGTAGCTGTTGGCCCAACTTGTAGACTTTACGTTTTTCAAGAACCCCTTGTCGTTTGTGACGAACCAGCCGCCTTCAAAGCAACCGGCACAGTTTTCCATATATTCCTGAGTTGGAGCCGTTTGCCCTTTATCGCCAATTTTTACTCCTGCTGGCACTAATTTCCTGGTACGGATCATATCATCGGCGTATTGCTTGTTTCCGGTGGCGTAGAGAAGGGCTACAGAAGCGAGTGCCAAGTCGTCGTAGAATTCATTGTTGCCGTTATAGGCTTGACTGGACCAGCTTGCTGCAGATGTGTTGTTCTTAATCGGCTTGTCGCCGTCATAGGTGCTTTTACCTTGAGCGATGGCTTTGGCCAGGCTGTACATTTTTTCTGCAACCATCAAGCAGCTGTCCGCAAAATCTTCGTATTCGGAATAATCTTTGAACATCTTGCCAAGAATGGCAAGGCCTGCGGCTGTTTCACCGCCGATATTCGAGCCTATTTCACCTAAACGGACCATTCTTGAACTTGGGCCGCCTCGGTCTGTTGCTGATGGCGAGCCGTCTACCGGAATGCCATCCTGATTTTCCGGGCGTCCCCACCAACCGTGGTCAGAACCTTTGGCTCCAATGGAAAGGGCCATGTCGTCGATGACGCCTTTTGCCCTTACAAAGGAACGGAGTACAAAATCAGCGCCGTGCTTCGCTTCGCGGAGCATGTCCGGGACACCGTCGCGTCCGCCTGCTCCATGGTTGAATTTGTAATGGTCTACGTCTACATCCGGGTTTGTTGCCGCCATGACCGCAGCGACCATGAAGGCATACATCTGGGTTTGGGATTCTTTCAGGTGGTCACCGCAGTCGTAGTAACCGCCTTCGAGAGTCCCTGCCATTGATGCGTCGTAATAGTTTCGAACTTCTGCTTTGTCGCCGACGGTTACTGCGCCGGCGCCATCTTTCGTGTGGCTTGATGGGTGGAACCAAGAATCTCCGTAACCGCTGCGGTTGATGCCGTAAAATTTGATGGCGGCATCCTTGACCATAGTGTACACCTGGTCGGAAATGATGAACGTGCTAGAAATTTCATTGCCGACTTTAATGCGGAGGCGGGTGTCTGTGGGGACTCCCTGCGGAATGTTCCCAATCATGATGGTGCCGGATTGACCGGTAATATCCACTTTATAGCGCATCTGGTCATTTGTGGCGGCGTTTGTGCCTGCGACAATGGTCCAGTCAGAGGATGTCGTGTGGCCAGAAGACTTTAGCGAGCCGGTAATGGCAGGGCTAAAAGGCTTGCCGTTGACATCGACAATTTCAAAGGTGGAGGCTGTTCCGATGTAGTAGAATTGACGTTCCTTGTCGCTTTCGAGATAGCCCGCCTGGTTTACGCGGATGGGCGACATGTGGTAATTGATGGCGTCAAGATAAGCCTGGTCTAGGGTGTCGACAATATAGGCGTTCGGCGCGTAAAATGGAGTTGTCCTGATTTTGGGAACGGTATTCTTTTTCTTGGTGACCGATGCATCGTAATGATCAAAAACGGTCGTGTCCCATGTTAGCGGAAATGTTGGCCTGATTAGGTCATATGGAGTGGGTTGTTCTTGTTGTGCGATTGCTAAGGGTACAACAAAAAACAGTATCAAAAGATACTTTATAATAGACATTTTTCCTCCCAAACATGGAAAATGCAAAAAAAAATATTTTGCTTAATTACTTTATCTTATCTAGAAGTAAAATAATTTATTTACATGGGGATGACTTAAAATAAATTTATTTCTGTTCTCTAGCTGTTCCTCATTTTTGCAAAATTTTTGGACGCACAAAAAAAAAAGACCGTCCTTGCGGGCGGTCTCCAAATTTTTAGAAAAGCGTTCTTAAAATCGCTTATTAGTCCCCAGTGAAGATGATCACGAGAACAGAGGCGATGAATGCTGCAGAAACGGCGATGAATTCCCACGGATTGTCCATGACTGCGGATTTTGCCGTGCCGCTTGTTTCATTTTCGACGTTCTTCTGTTCTTCTTCAGCCTTTGCCTTAGCTTCGGCTTCAGCGGCCTTCTTTTCTTCTTCGGCCTTGGCGAGAGCTGCGGAGTCTACCGGAGCTTCGGTCTTGGCTTCGAGAACTTCAGTGGCTTCAGCGGCCTGAGCCTTTGCTGTGTCAGCGACGGCTTGTGCCTGAGCCTGTGCGGAATCTGCTGTTGCAGTTACTGCCTGTGCTGCGTCAGCGGCTTGGGCCTGCGTTGCAGCTGCTGCATCTGTTGCCTGGGTCTGTGCTGCTTCGGCGGTGGCGGTTGCCTGAGCCTGTGCTGCATCAGTCGTTGCTGCGGCTTGAGCCTGAGCTGCAGCTGCGGTGTTGTCAGCTGTTTTAGCTGCTGCAGCGGTTGCTTCTGCTGCCTGAGTCTGGGTAGCGGCTGTGGCTTCAGCAGCCTTTGCCTCTACTGCGGCCGGAGCTTCGGCTGCTTTTTCTACCTTGGCGGCGACGGCCTTCTTGGCCGGAGCTGCCTTGCTAACCTTTTTTGCGGCCGGAGCTGCAAAAACCATAGCTGCCGAAATCATCGTGGCGAGCAGAATCTTTTTCATTATTCAATCCTCTTAGAAAAGAAAGTTTTTTGTTTCGTTATCAAAAATAATACATCTTCTGTGATTTTGGTCATGAAAAAAGTAAAAAAGTTCAAAAAAATTGTGAAAAAGGGTGATGAACGGTCGGTTCTAGGGGATAAGTGGAACAAAGTTGGGTAGCTTTTTCGATGGAAAGAATTATTTTTACAGCCGAAAGTAACGAAATAACCCTTAACCCCTATTATCTACTATGGCATTCAAATACGAAGCTACCGTCCAGCACGGTGAAGATACTACCGAATACGTAAATCTCGGTAAAGATGGCGTTTCTGTCGCCGAATTCGAAGGCAAGAAGATCCTCAAGGTTTCCAAGGAAGCTTTGACGAAGATCGCTCAGGCTGCATTCGAAGAAGTTGAATTCTGCCTCCGTCCGGCCCATACGGCCAAGGTCGCCAAGATTCTCCAGGATCCGGAAGCTTCGGATAACGACAAGTTTGTCGCCCTCACCATGCTCAAGAACGCATGCGTTGCCGCTAAGGGCATTCTCCCGTTCTGCCAGGATACCGGTACGGCTATTTGCGTTGCCCACAAGGGCCAGCAGGTCTGGACGGGCTTTGATGACGCCGAAGCTATTTCTGAAGGTGTCTACAACGCTTACACCACCAAGAACCTTCGCTACAGCCAAATTGCTCCCTTGACCATGTACGAAGAAAAGAACACGGGCTGCAACCTCCCGGCTCAGATTGATATCCATGCCGAAGAAGGTGCCGAAATGAAGTTCTTGTTCGTCGCCAAGGGCGGTGGTTCTGCTAACAAGACTTACTACTGGCCGATGACCAAGGCGCTCCTCAACCCGAAGTCCTTGGAAAAGTTCCTCGCCGAAAAGGTGAAGACGCTCGGTACAGCCGCTTGCCCTCCGTACCACCTTGCTATCGTGATTGGCGGTACCTCTGCCGAAATGAACACGCACATGGTGAAGCTCGCTAGCTGCGGCTACCTCGACGATATTCCGACGAGCGGTTCTGAAGGCGGTCGTATTTTCCGCGACCTCGAAATGGAAGAAAAGGTTCTCCACATTTGCCAGAAGACAGGCATTGGCGCCCAGTTCGGTGGCAAGTACCTCGTACACGATGTTCGCGTGATCCGCGCTCCGCGTCATGCTGCAAGCTGCCCGGTTTCCATCGGCGTTTCTTGCTCTGCTGACCGTAACATCAAGGCCAAGATTGACGAAAACGGCCTCTGGCTCGAAAAGATGGAACACCATCCGGAAAATTATATCCCGGCTGGCAACGCCGTGAACCTTGCTCCGGCTATCGAAATTGACCTTGACCGTCCGATGAAGGAAGTGCTCGCCGACCTCACCAAGTATCCGGTGAAGACGCGTCTTTCCCTCAAGGGTACGATGATCGTGGCTCGCGACATGGCCCACGCGAAGATTGCTGAAATCTTCGACAAGCAGGAACGCGGCGAAGAACTCACGGACGAAGAAAAGACCGTGCTCAAGGTTGTTTCTGACCACCCGATTTACTACGCTGGCCCGGCCAAGACTCCGGCAGGCATGCCGACGGGTAGCTTTGGCCCGACGACGGCTAACCGCATGGACCCGTACGTGATGCGCTTCCAGAGCAAGGGTGCTTCGATGATCATGGTCGCTAAGGGCAACCGCTCTCAGGACGTGACCGACGCCTGCAAGAAGTACGGTGGATTCTTCCTCGGCTCTATCGGCGGTCCGGCAGCCATCCTCGCTGAACAGAACATTCTCAGCAACGACATCGTGGCCTTCCCGGAACTCGGCATGGAAGCCATCCGCAAGATCACCATCAAGGACTTCCCGGCATTCATCTTGGTCGATGACAAGGGCAACAACTTCTTTGAAGGACTTATCTAATCGGATGAATTGTCATTCCCGCCTTGAGCGGGAATCTCCCTTTCATTAAGAACGTCCCGCAAGTTTGTGCTTGCGGGGCGTTCTTGTATATAGGAATTTGTATATATTTAAAGCGATGTTTAAGGCTTTGCGTATCGCTGTATTTCTTTTGATGTGCTGCAGTTCTGTAGCGATGGCCCAGCTTTTATCTGATGTTCAGAAATCTCAAAACGAAGAGAATGTTTGGGTCCCTGAATCTGTATTATACATGTCTCCAAATTTACCCAAATGCATGGACTTAGGGAACGGATGTCTAGGGGAAAACCTTAATTATGATAAAGTAAAAGATGGAATAGAGTGGGACAAGTGCCGTAATGGAGATAAGGATTGCTATTTGACAAAAAATGTGAAGAATGCGGAACCCTTTGTTAAAGCTCTAGTACAGCCGTTTATCTATAATCACGAAAAGCGTGAACGCCAGTCCGGCGAATCGTCAAAATAATCGTAATGTAATTGCTATTGAAAAAAGCAGACTTCTTTCGAAGCCTGCTTGAATGAGTTTGGTTGTGAGGAGTGTGTTATTTCGTATTTGAAATTCGAATTGTTTTGCTATTGGTCTTGATGACGTAAATGCCACCTGGTAGATTTACACGAGCTTTATCCCAAATGTTTTGCATAGAGCTTTCGCTTGCTTGGAATGAGGTCACGCGGTTCCCAAGGACATCATAGACGGAGTAAGCTTGCGATGAATTTGTCCGAATGCTGAATTTAGGCAATGCCGTTTTTTCTTTGGCCGCAGCAATTTCAATCCAATCGAGATTAAAGTATGGCTTGTCTATTCGAATTTTGAGTACATGGTCGCCCGCGGTAATTGCAGGTACGGTCGTTGTGACGGTTTCGAAGTTTTTCCAGTCACCGGTGTTGGGAACAGTGATTTTAGCGATATCTTTATCATCAACGAGAATGGAGAAGAATGTGCTATCGCTTGGCGACGATACGCGTGCGGTAATGTCGAGCGAATCGTTTTTGGAGACTTTTATCGTATAACGCAGCCAATCGTTGGCATAACCCCAGCCGTAAATAATGGCGTCGCCTGCGCTGTCGAGGCCTGCATTGTCTTCGCGGTAGAGCGAGTTCTCGTTTTCAATGTCGGTGTCCAAGAATCCCTGACCGTTGCCGCCCTTGTCGTAGTTTTCTGCTTCGATTTTTCCCGGGATGGTAAGCGTATCCTTAAACGGTTCAATCGGATCAGGCTTCTTGAGTTCAATTTTACTTCCATAACCGGCAGCGACAATGTTTGCTTGAACTTTATCGTCAATAGAATCTGGCGGGTTGCCGATTGTCATGCAGCCTTCGAAGAATGTTCCTGCGCCGCCATCGCTGCCGTCACCGCCGTTGCCGAGGACAATGGCGCCTTGGAGCTTGCGCGGACTATAGCCTCTTTTGCGGGGACCATCCCACATAGTGGTGAGCTTTCCTTCTTGCGCACTGCCGCCTTTCAGTTTGAATGTGCCGTCGTTCGGTCCTTTGAGCATGGCTGTAGCGTAGTCGGCATCAATTGTTTGTGCATCTGGCCATGGGGTAGTATGTGTTCTGCCCCACATGTATCCGGCATCGTTGCCTTTGAACACGCCGTCTTCCAAGTCGGCGGCGACCCATGGGCCTGTGCCTTGTCCAGGACCGCCCCAATCCTTGTCGTCACCGAAATAAATACATTCCATGGTTCCCGGGCCGTCGTCATTGCCGGTTGTTTCAGCGTTGCCGTAGTTGAAACAGCACATGTCATTGTAGTGCCTGCCATCGACCACCATGTACATGGATTCTTCTTCGTCTCCGGTAGCGACACCTTTGGTTTCGTTGTTGCGGTAACCTGTAGAAGACCACGCGTCGCGATAAAAGCCGTACGCTTTTCGACCGTTGATGTAGATGGGCGCCCTGTCGGCGATGGCTTCTCTGCCGCCTTCTTTAAGCCAAAAGACGGGAGGCGATTTTTTCAAATCGTTTTTGTAACTACTCTGGTCATAAATGATTGAAATTGTGCATTTGGAGCCTGCACAAAAGTCGTCTTGCACGGAAGATTTGACATAACCTCCCATGGTCTCAACCGGAATGTCCTTGGTTTCGCCGTCGGCACGGCGGACCTGGTAAAGATTCCCGTTGTAATTGCCGTACAAGGCTCGGGTTAAACTGTGTGCGGCTACGCATGGCGTATTGGCTCTTGCGTAAATGTCGCACGGACCTTCGTTAGCATAGACTGTTATGGCTGTAGCCGCTAACAAGGCTACAACCTTGATTGTTGTGTATTTCATCCAAATATCCCCCTTTGGTGATTACTATTAAGAAAATATCTCTTTGAAGGGGGATAAATATTGGCTTTTAGAAATCTTCCATTGTCAATTTATCAAAGGCGAATAATCGGATGTTTAAATAACTTTGTCTGTGACGATGCGCCATTCGCCGGGCTTTAATTTGCCAAGCGGGATGTTTCCGATTTGCACGCGGACAAGGCGGAGCGTGGGGAAGCCTACGGCTGCAGTCATGTGACGGACTTGGCGGTTCTTGCCTTCGATGAGCGTTAAACGGACCCAGCTGGTGGGAATGTTTGCGCGGAAACGTACTGGCGGATTGCGTTCCCAAATCCAGTCCGGGGCTTCGACAATTTCAGCTTTGCAGGGCTTCGTGTGGTAGCCCTTGATGTCTACTCCTTTTGCGAGCTTGCGAACGGCTTCTTCGGTGATTTGGCCGTCTACTTGCGCGAGGTATGTGCGTGGGTGCTCGTATTTTGGGTCTAGAAGCTTTTTGATGAGCTTGCCGTTATCGGTCAGGAGCAAAGCGCCCTCGCTATCGTGGTCGAGTCGGCCTGCGGCGTACACTCCTGGCGGAAATCCGAAGCTATCGAGGGCGGGGTGGCCCGCTTCGGGGGTGAACTGGCTCAAAACACCAAAAGGCTTATTGAAAATAATAACGGTAGACATGCGCCCAAATGATAAAAAAAATTATATTAAAAACCATGATTGATATTTATACTTTGGCGAAAAATCCGCTCGTGTTCCAAAAGCCGAGAACAATTACTTCGGCTTATATTGATGTGTCTGGAAAGATGGGTCTTGCACAGACTGTGCTCATGGTCCAGGACAATATTACTGAAAATTTTGGCGCCATGAAAATGGATAATTTCGTGGTGAAAGAAAAGGGCGGCTTCTGGGTCGTTTACAAGGCTAAGTTCAAGTTCCTCAAGCGCCCGTATTGGCGTGACAAGGTTGTGACGACGTCTTTTCCGGCGGATAATCAGCTGATTCGTTTGAACGAAAATACGGCAATCACCACGGTGGAAGGCGAACCGATTATTTTTGCAAAACAGGAAATGTGCTGCCTCAGTCTCGATCGCCATCGCCCGATGCGACTTTCTTCGGTGGACTTCCCGACGGAAGGTTTCCCGGAAGCGTTTATGACGGATGAATTCGACCGCTTTAACGTGAAGCCCGAAGAGTACGAAGAAGTTTATCAGCAAAAGGTGCTGCCGCAGCATATCGACATGTCGCACCACATGAACAACATTGAATATGTGAAGCTTGCGCTCAATGTGTTTAGCGCTTCGGATTTGGAACTCTGCATTCCGTCTGAACTCGAAGTTCATTACTTGGGCGAATCCGAAGAAGGGCAGACGATGAGAGTCTTCCGTGCCGATCACAACGGTGCTACGTACATGCGAATTCTCGACGAAAATGATCGCCCCGTCTTCGAGATGAAACTTAGAATGATGTAAACTATTACGCTCGTCGTCATTCTGACGACCGTAGGGCGGAAGAATCGAGTGCGAGGTGAGCAAAGCAGGGCTGCTTGCAGACCTATTTTTGAGCCGAAGCCTCGGACGGCGTAGCCGTCAATCCAGTAATTTCTTGAGTTCTTCGCTAGACTTGACTGGATCTTTCCGCCGTTGGCGTCAAGATGACGAGATGCATCTTTATTGCTGCAATATCTGAAAGAATTCCGGGCGGTGAAAGTCCGGTTTTTCTGTTTCTATGCGGAATGCGCTCAGGTAATGGGGCGTGTTTGCTTTATCGGCGCATTTGTAGAGGTTTCCGCGGAGTGGCGCCTCGAATGCTTTTATTCCAAAAATCTCGGCAGGAATTTCGACCGTCATTGTCCAATAGACAGAATCGTCCTGAATGCTCGGCGCTGTTCCTGAACGCTTGATTTTCGCGATAGTGTCGAGCGGAAGCGTTTGTCTGTTGTTGCGATCGTTTCCTCGGGCGGCGAGCACAAAGCCTCGGCTTGTCGTTTCGAAGTTGAAATATTCGGCTGGGTTCGTTGGGTTCTGCAAAAAAATTTCCACGCAGGAATCTTCCCAGCTGCGTCCGTTGTCTTCTTGAACGGCGGCGCGGTAGCAGTCCAAAGGTTCTTCTACGGTAAACTTAACGACGACGCTGTTTGTCGTTTGCGAAAACTCGGCTGTGACCATTGGGTGAATGATTCCCTGGTTGGCCGTCCATTGCATATTCGGTTTTAAAAGCATGGGTAGAAGTTAGAAAAAGTTATTGGTAGTTGGTCATTGGTTATTGGTCTTTGGTTGATTGTTGAAACTAAAGATTTTCTAATGACCATTGACTAATGACTATTGACCTTATTTTATAGCTTTAATTTAATGTGGATAAAGTATTGAATTTGATTAACTTATATGAATTAAAAAGACTGATTAATCAGTGGTTAAATCGATTAATCACTTTTTTATTTGAATGAAAGTGCTGAAATTTGCTTAAAAACGCCAATTTTTGCTTTGGCACGCCTTTTGCATACTGTGTTGTGTTCCGCTAGAATGCGAGTGCATTTGCCTGCGGTTAATCTTCAAAAATAGGAGGCCGATATGGCTGAAAAAACAGAAAAGAAAACATCGTGTATCCCTGCAATGTCCCCGGCGTTTGACTGTCTTGCCGTGACGAATGTTCAAGTTTATCCGTTCAAGGAAGGGGCTAATCTTGGCCACATGAAGGGGATTGCGACAATTGTACTGAATGACCAAATTCAGATTCGTGGGCTCCGCGTGATGGATGGCGAAAATGGCATGTTTGTGGGGTATCCGCTTGATACATTCTACAAGGGCGAAGATTACCGCACTGTATGTTTGCCGATTACGCGACAGCTGCGTGAACATATCGAAAATTGCGTGCTTGAAAAGTATCAGGCTGCAGTAGCGTAAGGTAGGTGCAAATTGTTTCGTAGAATCCGTTCTTATTGCTTGTTTGGAATAAAGGCTGTTCCCGTGAGTGTAGAAGTCGATGCCTCTCAAGGACTGCCAGGTTTTACTCTTGTTGGGCTTCCGGACAATGCGGTAAGGGAATCTCGAGAGCGAGTCGTTTCGGCAATACGTTCCATCGGGAAAGTGGTGACTGGTTTCCGTACAACGGTGAACTTGTCGCCTGCGGATTTACGAAAGGAGGGGAGTGCATTAGACCTTCCGCTAGCGATTGGCTTGCTTGTTTCGACTGGGGAAATTGAAATTCCACAGCTGGATCGCTATGTCTTTGTGGGCGAACTTTCATTGGATGGTTTGTTGAAGCCTGTCCGTGGAGTGTTATCTATCGCAATGAATTTGTCTACAGAACGTGAGCGCATTCTCGTTATTCCGCGCGGGAATGTGCAGGAAGCCTCGCTAGTGGAAGGTCTTCGTTTTATTTGTGCGGATACACTTGGGGAATGTGTTGAAATTCTAGAGCGCAATTCAAGCCAAGATGTGAAAATCTCAAAAGGGATTGCGTCGTGTCGGGCGGATATTGGTAATGGCGTTCCTGATTTTAAGAATGTGGTGGGGATGGAAGGTGTAAAGCGAGCGCTTGAAATTGCTGCTGCGGGAGCGCATAATTTTTTGCTTGTGGGCTCTCCTGGTGCGGGCAAGACGCTTTGTGCGAAATGCTTGCCGGGAATCCTCCCTGAGATGACGGAACAGGAAATCTTGGAAACAACGCGAATCCATTCCTGTGCGCGTCGTGCTGGTGATTCTGATGAGTTTAAACCTGTACTTACGCGGCCATTCCGTTCACCGCATCATTCGGCGTCTATGGCTTCGCTTGTAGGCGGTGGCACACGGCTCTTGCCGGGCGAGGCGAGCTTGGCACATAATGGCGTATTGTTCTTGGATGAGTTGCCTGAGTTCAACCGGAGCGTCTTGGAAGCTTTACGCGAGCCGATGGAAGAAGGTGAAATCTCGGTTAGCCGAGCTAGCGGTACTGTGGTGTGGCCTGCTCGATTTATGATGGGGGCTGCTATGAACCCGTGCCCATGCGGCTATTCAATGGACCCGAAACGCGAGTGTACTTGCTTGCCCGAGGCTCGCAAACGTTATCGTGAAAAAATCTCGGGACCGCTATTGGACCGTATCGATATCCAGGTGAGCGTGCCACCTGTAGATGCTGCCATGTTTGCGATAAAAGGGCGAGGGGAGTCGTCTGCGGATATTCGCAGGCGCGTGTGTACTGCACGATCTGTTCAGCGGGAGCGCTTTCGCAATTTGACTTTTAAATCCAATGCCGAAATGTCGTCGGAATACGCACGGAAATTTGCGGAGATGACTCCTGCTGTAGAAAGCTTTGCGGTAAATGCCGCTGCTAAAATGGAATTGAGTGCGCGCGGATACTTTAGGTTGTTAAAAGTCGCGCGCACGATCGCTGACTTGCGCGGCGCCTCCGCCGTTGATATTATGGATCTTTCAGAAGCTTTGCGCTACCGCGCCTTTAGAGGCTAATCTCTACTAATCTTAATGCTTGCTTCGGCGCCAAGGCAACCGGGAACGGCTTTGGGCTTTGCGACGGATACTTCGACGGCGGTTGCTTTGGGGTAATGCTCCAGAACGTATTCCGCGGTCTTAACGACCAGAGTCTCGACTAGCTTAAAACAAGAAAGGCGGATGAACCCTTTGAGTTCTTCCGCCAGCTTTGCATAATCGATAGATTCGTTTAAATCTTCAGTTTCTGCAGCTTTGGCAAAGTCCAACCAAAGGGTCAGGTTCAAGATGATTGGCTGTTCGTTTTCGCGTTCGTAGGGGAGTATGCCTACAATGCAATCAAATTGAACGTCTTTGAGTCGGATTCGCCCTTGTTCCATTACCATGCGAACAACACGATAGCTGTTGTCAAGGAGATTGCTGTGACGCCGAACCAGATGTTGCGGCCCATAGCGTAAGAATCCTTGGTGTCCGTGTTAACCTTCATTCTGTCTTGGAGGTCTGCATAAGTCCAGCCACTAGCCATGAATGCGCCTCTATTAGTTTCAGTCGTAGCGTTTCTTGTTGTCTTGTAGTGGTCAATGCAAGCTTTCTGGTCCGTGACACCGTTAATCTTGCTGCAAGCGGTCTTGATCTTGTCTTCGACGATGTCAGAAACTTTCTTAAGCTTCTTGTAGGCGTCGTTTGCTTCGCTAGACTTCATCTGCTGGTAGATGCCCATGACGGCGCTGCCTGCTGCAACTGCGGAGAGGGCGACTGCGCTCCAGAAGCGGACTTCGTCAGCAATACCGAAACGGTCGGTAACATCTTGTGCTGCTGCAGAAGCGGAGTAATCGCGAGCATCGGCACGAGCGTTAGTGCTATTCAAGTCACCGGAAACATCGTAGTTCTTGCCGCTTTTTGCTGCAATGATGTCTTCGTCGCAAGAAACGTCAAATTCGTCGCATTCCTGCTTCGGAGCAGAGGCGCTTTCAGCCGGAGCTTCGCCCTTGAGGTCAACCTGTACGCCGTTGACAAATGCGATTGCGGACGTTGCACCCGGGATGTAAACGAACTTGCCGTCAAAGTAAACCTTTTCTGCGTCATCACCCGGCTTCATGCCGCGGCGAACGTAAAGCTTGGACTTCACAACGTTTTTGTAAGAGGCGGTAGAAGGAACGCTCAACGCTGTCATGGAAGAAATATCACCGACATCACCGATGTAAAGCTGATAGGCGTTAATGCCGGATTCCTGAGCAAACTTCTGACGGAGAACGATTTTTCCAGAAGGAACAGATGCTGCTTCATCAACAGAAACTGTGTTCAGTTCGCCGTAAGAGGCAAAAATCTGATTGTCAGACGAGACGGCATCTTTTGCCGTGAAATCAGCAATATCATAAACTCCAGCGAATGCTGCTGCAGCGGAAAGGCAGAGGGCCAATAAGAAAGAACGCTTCATCGTATCTACTCCGAATAATCCAATTTTTTTGGAAAATATATAAAAAAAACACCAGTAATGAATTATATAATTTTTTTTCACGAAAGGAATCACGATTTGGGCGAATAAATTATTAGTGTGATGAAAATATCATGTAATTATAGGGTTTAATTGGCTTCGTTTGTAAACGTCTATTTACAAAATGCAAGGCTGGGCTAAATGGGGGGGGATGGGGTTGGCGCCTTCTTGTGAAATCGGAATTAGGAAATTGTCGCAGCTCTCGCCTTTGACGCTCTTTGAGCGTCTTTTGCTGGGCTCAAAAATGAATCTGCAAGCAGCTTCGCTTTGTTCGCCCTACGCAAAAGTTACTATATTTTCCCGCGTGAAATTTTAACCCTAAAAAAGAAGGTGCTATAATGGCAAAGCTTTCTATCGAAGATCTCGAACTCGCCGGCAAGCGCGTGTTCATCCGTGTCGACTTCAACGTTCCGCAGGACAAGGTGACTGGTGAAATCACCAACACCAAGCGTATCGAAGCCGCTCTCCCGACCATCCAGTACGCTCTCGACAAGGGTGCAGCCGTCGTGCTCGCTTCCCACCTCGGCCGTCCGAATGGCGAAAAGAACATGAAGTACACGCTCGCTCCGGTTGCAAAGAAGCTCGAAGAACTCATCAAGAAGCCGGTGAAGTTCCTCTCCGACTGCGTTGGTCCGGAAGTCGAAGCCGCCTGCGCCGCTATCAAGCCGGGTGAAATCATCCTCCTCGAAAACCTCCGCTTCCACATCGAAGAAGAAGGCAAGCGCAAGATCAAGAACGCTGATGGCACCGAAACCAAGGAAAAGGCCGACAAGGAAGCCGTCAAGGCATTCCGCGCAAGCCTCACCAAGCTCGCTGACGTTTATGTGAACGACGCTTTCGGTACCGCTCACCGCGATCACTCTTCCATGACTGGTGTCGCACTCCCGCAGCGTGCCGCTGGTTTCCTCATGAACAAGGAACTCAAGGCTTTCGACCAGGTGCTCAACAATCCTCCGCGTCCGTTCCTCGCCATCCTCGGCGGTGCAAAGGTCGCTGACAAGATCCAGCTCATCAACAACCTCCTCGACAAGGCCGACAAGATCATCATCGGCGGCGGCATGGCTTTCACCTTCAAGAAGGTTCTCAACAACATCGAAATCGGTTCTTCTTTGTTTGACGAAGAAGGTGCCAAGCTCGTTCCGGATCTCATGGCTAAGGCTAAGGCTGCTGGCAAGGAAATCATCCTCCCGGTTGACTACATCGCTGCCGACAAGTTCGCTGCCGATGCTGCTACTAAGGCTGTCACGGATGCCGAAGGCATTCCGGCTGGCTGGATGGGCCTCGATGTGGGCGCTGAATCCACCAAGCTCTTCGTGAATGCTATCAAGTCCGCAAAGACCATCGTCTGGAACGGTCCTGCAGGCGTGTTTGAATTCGAAGCCTTTGAAAAGGCTACCAAGGCTATGGCCGACGCTATCGTCGAAGCTACCGCTGCTGGCGCAATCACCGTGATCGGTGGTGGCGATACCGCTACGGCTGCCAAGAAGTACGGCGCTGACAAGAAGGTGACCCACACCTCTACGGGTGGTGGCGCATCCCTCGAACTCCTCGAAGGAAAGGTGCTCCCGGGCGTCGCTGTGCTTACTGATAAGTAATCCACAGGAAAGTCATCCTGGAGCCCTAAAAAGGGCGATAGGATCCATCACCTTTGAAAGACTCTGCAAGTTTTTGCAGGGTCTTTTTTGTGTTGTCATGCCGCACTTGCTAATAGCCACTTGCAGCTTTGCTGCTTAGTGGATATAGTCCTCGAAACGGGGAAGGCGGCATCGCCTTTTTAGAGACTCTCGCGTTCTCGCGAGATTTTTTTCGTTCTATATATCTTTTTTATTGCTTTGTCAGTTATTCGCTTTTTTTTCAGAGAATCTGGAATCATTATTCTATTTTATTTGCATGCATTTTTACAAACATTTGATTGTAGCTTTGATTTTGCTTTGTTCGTTCAGTTTTGCGCAGGAAAAGTCTTTGAACGGCTCGATTCCTGTTGCGAAGACTCCTGTGGATTCTGCTGCGTATTATCAGAAAATGTATGAGTACAATTTGGAAAAATATCACACCGATGTTTTTGTGAAAGACGTGATGTTCTGGACTTATATCGGAGGCATGATTGCTTCTGGTTGTATCTCTTTGCCTGTGGCTTTGGGGGCGGGAGTTCGCGGTGGAAAAATATCTACTATGGAGAAGGTTGGGATTATTGCTCCTTTAGCTATTATGGGAACTGCTGGTCTTGGGTATATTACCTTTGAAATTGCGACATTAGTTCGCCGCAGTAAATATGAAAAATACTATCAAAAGTGGAATGATTATCAAATCGTGCCTTTTGTGAATCCCGTTAATGGGGGTGTGGGCGGATTATTGTCGTTGAATTTCTAGAACTGCAGGACTTATTCCTGTCAGTGGAATGGTCTTCGGGGCTTTTTTCGGATATGCTTGACTTGCGGTCTGCTTTTTTGTATATTAACAATAGAAACAGGGTGGTAGGTCGCCACCTGAGAAAAAAAGAAAGGCCAAATTGATGAAACAGGGTGGTAGGTTGCCACCTGAGAAAAAAAGAAAAACCAAAATTTGCCGCTTCTTATATGAAAATATAAGGAGCGGCTTTTTTGTTGAGGAGAAAATGAGCCGAATTACAATCGTTCATTTGAACGAAAAATTTTTTGAAGAGCATGCTCAGCATGTTGAAATATTAAAGAAACCAAAAAGACCGCATTTGGTTTTGATTTTGAAAATAGCTCAGGGTACGTTTGCTATTCCTTTTAGAACAAGTGCTCACCGTCCTAAGACAGGTCGTATTTCGCATTGCTTTTTCTTTGCAAAATCTGGTCGAAAATCGTTAAGCACGACAGGGCGTATCCCGGCTCTTGATTTTGCGAAGGCTGTTATTGTTACAGAAGATGATATTGGAGATGTAACAAGGATTGATGCAAATGAATTTAAGGAATTGCAAGATCATTTCCGCGAAATCGAGACGAAGTTTCTGAATTATCTAAGATATTATGTGAATTCAATTAAGACACAGACGAATTTGGATGCCCCTGAAATCAAGTATTCTTCACTGCAATATTTTATGGATACTCTTGTTGAAATGGATCTTGAAAAATAAATGGTTCTCGTTTTAGTCTTGTTCGCCTTGCTTTTGCGGTGCGGTTTCGTCGTGTTCCTCGATTTTACTGACTTTGGTGAACCAGTAGTCTTCGCTGTTGATGGAACTCATGTTGCCGATGAGCTGGTCGAGGTCGAGATTTTGAATGTCGTTGTTTTCGTTAGGCATAGCTAGAATATATATATTTATAAGAAAAGGTGATGCCGGCACGGAGGCCGGCATGACAATGTAAAAGGAGCTTTTATGTCGATTGCCGAATTTTCGAAGAAATTTCATGCAGATAAGCGCGGTAATTGCGCTATGGCTGTAGCTTATGGCTATGCGCGTGCTACGGGCAAGTCCGAAGATGAAGCGGTAAAGGCCGCTGAAATGTTCCGTACTTTTGGCGGTGGCAAGGCTCCGGACGGTTTGTGCGGGGCGCTCTATGCCGCGAAGATGATGCAGCCCGACCACGCTGAATCGATTGAAGATGTCTTTAAGCGCGGTGCTCAGGGCTGTACCAAGTGTAAGGAAATTCGCCCGAATAAGATTATCCCGTGCAACCGCTGTGTGGAACTGGCGGGCGAGGCGCTGGATTTTTTGGAGAAATAACTGGATGCTTCGGGCGTTTGCCCTCAGCATGACGAGTTGTACATTGTGGGCTTTCGCCCTCAGCATGACGTGATTAGGTGCTTCGGGCTTTTTGCCCTCAGCATGATGGTCTATACCCTCACGTTCAAGAGGTCTTCTTCCCAGGCGTCTTTTTGCTTGCGGAGAGCTTCGAGAGACTTGTCGTCGGCGGTGCTTTCGTCGCGTGCCTGCATGAGCTGCTTGTAGCCTTCGGCGAGTTCGCTTGCGTGCGGGTAGTCCGGTGCGAGTTTTGCAAGGGCCTCTAAAATGGCGTTGTCCGAATACAGGCGGGCAATCCCTTCGAGGGTGCGCTCGATATACTTTTGAGTTTCGTTGCTTTGCTTAAATGATTCAGCCTCTTCAAATTCAAGAGGCTTTATTTTGTCCATCCACTCGCACTCTTGAGCGTAGAGTTCGTTATCTTCGGCGATGGCGTCTTTACGACCGAAAATGGCCAACTGAGATTTGAGGAACGGACGGTAGCTCTCGATGTCGATTTTTTGCGATGTTTGCTCGAAAAAATTGCCAAGATTCTTGAGATTTGTTTCGGATGGATTGTTCAGAAGGCATTCTTTGAGGACTGCAAGCTGATCTTTTGGCGGGAGTCGCTTGAAAGATTCGGAACGGGTGCTGTTGGCGCGGATTCTGAGGCGTAAAATGCGCAACAGCAGAAGCATCATAACAATGAAAAATACAATAGACCAATTCATGGGCGGAAAAAATAGATAATCTGCGTCAAAAAATGATAGATAAAAGAATAAATTGCCTGTATTATACGGGTATCATTTAAAAAATCTCAAAAAAAACTGTTTTTACATATATTTTGCAATATTACAAGACCTCATTTCTTTTTATTTGGTTTATATTTAGGTGGAATTGTTGTACCTATTATTAGGTGGAGATTGGAATATTATGAAATTGACTAAATGGATTACCCTAAGCGCTTTATTTGGTTTTTCCGTGTCCTTTGCACAAGGCGCTAAGGATGTCCGTATCCTGGATATTGTTATTCGCGATTTCCAGCCGAATCACCCAGACTTCGAAAATTTCTCGGAAGAAGCTGTTAAGCATCTGGACAATATTTATAATTACAGGACTGGTACTGGAACGCTCATGCAGTTGAATGGCTATGATCTTTCCTGGTATAATAATGCGGCCAAGTATCATTATTCCTGTGGTAATATGAATACTATTGCTTTGGGTGCCGGTGCTGCGATTGGTGCAGATGGTCTTCCGATGAAGCCTAACTATGCTCTGCCTTTGTATTTGCAGCAAGTTTCTACTAAAGATACTTTGCGATATGGTGAATGCGGTGATAAGTATAAAGACCCGAAGACGCAGGTCGAACTGACTCAACGTGGTTATAAGAACGCACAAAATGATGTTAGTGGCTACAAGTGCCCGAATGGAAATACCATGTGGGCAAACCCGGTTATTTATACTCCGGGCATGGTGGCTCCGTATTTGCAGTTCCCGAAAATGACGGGCGGCGAAGGCAAATATGACATGCTTAATGATGTGGTTATTGTTAAGGCAAACGACCTTTGTGATAACCAGTACTTTGAACAGTGGTTTGCAGATGTCCCGCCGGTAAATGGCCTTTATGTCAATAAGCGTGTTAATACGACGATGGACATTCCGAAGGACGATAATTCGAACTACTTTATTTACGACTACAACTACAACAATGGCGGTTATTCTCCGTTGGATAGTATCAATCCGGATACTAGAGAATGGGTGATGAATAAGCCCTGCAACCCCAAAATCCAGCCAAACCAGGTTTGTGATCAGTTTGATCCGCAGACGCTTTCTATTTTCTGCCCGCCGTATGATTATGAATGGCGCGATAAGCAGGCGGACTATCGTGGAAATAACACGTATAAGCTTTGTACGGACTGGCTGAACTATGGTGGCCCGCGCAATGTAAGTGCAATTGACGGTAGTGGTTATAGTGCTGCATGGCAGGCTGCTGTGTATAATGGTTCTTTGGGTAAGCAACACCTCCGCAATTACGCCTTTACGATGATGGGCTATGCTAGCTTCAAGTACAAGCAGAGCAACCAGAGTCCTATGCACGAAGTCTTCGAATTCGCCGGTGACGATGATATGTGGATTTTCGTGGATGGCGTTCTTGTCGTGGACTTGGGCGGTACTCACTTGTCAGCTCCGGGTAAGGTGGATATTGAAGTCCTTGCCAAGAACAACCATGGTTGCCATATCCTTGCTGACGGAACTCCGGAACCTCTTGCTAATTATTCCAACTGCGCTGGCGCTTCTGATGCAAAGGGTTGGGCTGATGATACCTGGCACCATTTGCACTTCTTCTATGCAGACCGCCAGTCTGATGGTTCTAACATTTATATTCGTACTTCTCTTGCTGAACTTGCTCCGTCTCGCTATGGTCAGCCGTCTGTAGGTAACGTTATTGTGAAGGTGGGCGAAGATGGCGTTCCTAAGAACAGTATGTTTATGAACGTTCCGCTTGCTGATTCCACCGTTGCCAATATGGTCAATCCGATTAATAACGCTCCGTCTATGCTTGTGATGCGTGATGAAGTTGTGCTTGGTTTAGATGGCAAGCCGTTAAAGAATTCCCAGGGTACGGATTCCATGGTCACTAATGTTTATGGTTATTATGTGTCAAAGATGGAAGGTCCTGTTGATAAAGGTGCTGATGGTCAATTGTACCAGTTCAGCGGTACTTTGACGGATGCGACTGGTAGAGTTCTTGAAGGTGGACTTTTGGGTAATGACCGCATTGCCTTTAACGTGAAATGGTCTCAGGGACTTGAAGATGATGGCAATGGCGGAAACTACACTGCTGATGAATGGAAGCAGATCATGTTCTGGTCTAAGTTGATGCCGTTTAACGTCGCTGCATCTTCGGGTAAGAATGTGGAAGGCTTCGACGAAAAGGATAAGTGGGCCAAGATTTCTTATACGGCAGTCGCTGTTGTGACGGTTATTCCTGATGATCCGGCTTATGACCGTCCGGACTTTACTAACGAAGCTCAGAAACTTTCGAATTTGGCTGAAGCTAGCGATGATGGAACTCTCCCGACGGATATGACGGCTGACCTTGTGTTGACTCCGATTCCTGCAACGGGCATTGACCCGATGAAGTGGGCTAAGGATAATGCCGAAACCATTACGGTTTCTGGCCCTCAGGGTGAAGTTGCTGCTGGTTCTGTCGTTTATGGTGCAAGTCAGGGGACGAATTCGACGCTTTGCTATAGCAATGGCTCTAAGAAAGTTCCTGGCAAGAAGAGTAATGAATCTTGCACACAGTGGTCTTTCCCGACAACTCAGCCGTTCCACGTGAACATTCGTGTGTTTGACCATCTTGGACACTTTGTGAACCAGTATACCAAGCGTGTTACGGGTGATGATTTCAAGAATGCATTGATGGGTCAGCGCGCCGGTAGTGTTGTTGCTGGCAAGACTGAACCTAAATGTAATGATTTGCCGTTGTATGGTGAAACTGGTGCCTTGCTTGCTACGATCAAGATGTATCCTGTAACGGATAAGGGTCGTTTGCTCGCTACGGGTCCGTATGTATACCAGATGACGGTTGTGTTGGAACAGTTCGATTATTGCTATTCGAATGGTAGTTCTACAACGCCTGCAACGATGCCGTTCCAGCGTACTACGGAAACGATCAGACGCGGTTATCGTAGAACTGTAAGAAAGTAATTCTTAGAGAATATTGAAGATACTCCCTGTGGTGATTCCACGGGGAGTTTTTTATAGTCTGTGGGAGGAAAGCGCGCAGGGGCTCGCGGCGTGTGGCGCCGGTGCGGTTAGAGAGGCTTTGCTATCAGTGCGAAGGGTTCGGCATCGGTGATGCGGACGCGGAGCGTTTGCCCGGCAGGGAATGTGCCTTGTAAGGCGACGGGGCGGTAGGCTTCGTTGCGGGCGATGGTTGTGCCTGCGCGGTAGCCGGGCTTTTCTGTGACGACGGTGCATTCGTCGCCGATCCATTCGCGGTTGTTCTCGAGGGCGATTTTCTGGAACGCTTCGGCGAGAATCGCGGAACGTTCGTGCTTGATATCGTCGGGGACTGCCAGGCTGGATGCTGATTCGAGATGCGTTGGTTTGCTTGTTTCGAGACGCGCGGCGACAGTGCCTGGGCGTGCGACAAAACGCGTGTTGTTGCAGACGGTCGGGCGAGTTTCTTTTAAAAGCTTTAACGTATCGTTGAAATCAGCGTCGGTTTCGCCGGGATAGCCGACAATAAGGTCGGTGCTGAGCGTGAACTTGCGGAATCGCTCGGTAAAGGCGTGGGCGAGGGTTGCGTAGTCGCGTGCGGTGTGACGGCGGTTCATCGCCTTGAGAACGTTTTCGCTGCCACTCTGGACGGGAATGTGGATGAACTTGTAAATGCGATTATCCGTGAAGCAATCCAAAAGTGCTTCTTGATAGCCGAGGACATGGCGCGGATTGCCCATGCCGAGGCGGATGTGGTAATTGCCGTTCACGTGTGTGAGGATTCTTTGTGTGAGTTCAGCGAGATTCGTGCCGATGTCAAAACCGTAGCAGGCGCAGTCTTGGCCGGTGAGCTGGATTTCGAGGCAACCGTCATCGACGAGCGCTTGGACTTGATCTACGATAGTTTGGGGCGCAAAGCTGTGGAGTCGTCCTTTGACGAGGTGCGTGCTGCAAAAGGCGCACGCGTCGAGACAGCCTTCTTCGATGTTCACGATGCCGACGAACGGGGATTCGCGAAGGACATTGCGATAGATTTTGTTGCTGCCGGGAGTGCGCGCGGATGTCTGACTTGAGGGGGATTGCGCGGACTGGGTTGGTAATATTGCCGAATCTTCAAGTTCTTTTAGGCTTGTGAATTGAACGTGCGGAACGGCGCGGAGAGCTTCTTCGCGGAAGTCCTTAGGGGCGCAACCCGTGATGTATATGGGAACGCCCGGAAATGTGCTCGCTGCTTTGCGCAGAAGTTTCATGGCGCCCGCATTGCCCTTGACCGTGCAAACGTTCAGGTAGAACGCTTCGGGCTTTTCAGTGCGGAAGTCCACGGGATTTGCGGCGCTTGTGGAATTCGCGGCATTTTCAAGATTCGCGGGCGTCTTGGAAGAAAAACTCGTTGCTCTTGTGGAATGCGCCGGCTTCGCTTCCGGAAACTCGAACGTGACTTCGGATTTTTGCGAGAGGATGCGCGCAATCTTTTCACCGTCACCGAAATTTGCGGCACAGCCCTGGCTTAAAACGACTATCATCTCTTGAATTTTTCCAGCGTGATGCCGGGGTAATAGTGCGTTAAAATCTGGATGTAGCTTTGACCGGCCTGTGCGCGAGCGCGAGCGCCCATTTGGCAAAGCCCAACGCCATGCCCGAATCCCTTGCCTTTGAGAATCCATTCATTCCCGTTCTTGTGGATGCGGAAAAAGCTGGAGGGGAGGATGGTGCCACCGCGCTTGAATAGCCAGCGGATTTTGTCTGCTTTGGCAGTGAAAGAACCGTTGTTCGTTTCGATGACGAGCGTGTGGATGCGACCGCTTTTGAGCGTGTCTTGAATGTGCATCGACTTGATGCTCGAAAAACTCGGGACGTTTGCTTTCGCTTCTTTTGCGTTTATCTGGAATAAATCGCGAAGTTCATCTTCGGTGAATTCACGAGTCCATTCCGAGTAGCTTGATTCGCGGCACCACGGTGTTCCGTCGGGGCGGAGGTCGGGCTTGTTTTTGAGATAGGGGTGGTCTGGGCGACCCCAGGTGACAACGCCTTCGGTTTCGCCTCCGCAAGTGGAATGGTAATAGGCAGTGATGAATTCTCCGTTGTACGTCATCACGACGCCTTCGGTTTCACGGATGGCTTTGTCTGTAAGTGCCGTGGCGCTGTGGAGACCTTTGTAGACTTGGTCGCGTGTGTCGGCGTAAACGTCAAAGCCTTGTGCGACTCGGCTGCCGAAGTGCTTGTAGGCATAGGTACGTGCGGCAACGGCTTGGGCCTTGAGCGCTTCAAACTTGGATTCGTCGAGTTTGCCGATTTCGTAAGGAACAACGCCTCGCAAGTAATCTTCAATGTCGATGACGTTGATGGCGTTTAGCTTGTTGCCATTGGCGGTGACGATAAATTCACCGTTGTAGCAGGCTTTATTGAGGCCTGCCTTGTCTGTTGCAATGGCGATGCAATCGCTTGCGGAAGATCCTGTGGCCTTGAAAACGCGTCGGTCTGCGGTTTGCTGGCGCTTTGATTTTGTCTTGATTTTGAGTTTGCCTTTAGAGGCGGTGATGTGCAGTTCTTCGTTCTTTTGACGGACGAAAATGTTTGGCACACCGACAAAGACGCCCACCTGGATAGGGCGGTTGAGTTCTTTGGCGATTTTTTGAGGAACGATGGTCTGCTCAGATACGCTGTTTGCTTCGATCGGGCTATACTCAGAATTGCCGGCCGCAAGAGATGAGGTCGCCAAGGAGAGTGTCGTCAAAGCAACTGCTGAAAATATCCGGAGCAGGCCCATGGACCTTATTTCTTTTTGAGCTTCGCCTGGGTTTCTTTTGCCATCTTGCGGAGCTTGGACTGATTCATCGTGCGGTCCGACGTCGAGATCTTATCGACAAAGAGGTCGCCGTTGAGGTGGTCGCATTCGTGCTGGATGCAGCGGGCGAACAGACCTTCGCAGTTATGAATTTCCTGGGCTTCGCCATTGATGTCAAAGAAACGAACTGTCACGCGGTCCGGACGGACAACGTTGCAGAAAATTTCCGGGAGGGAGAGGCAACCTTCATCGTAATCGACGTTTTTGGCATCCGGTTCAGCTTCCCATTCGGGGTTGAACATGATGTACGGACGCGGTTCCTCTTCGTCTGGAATGGCGGTGTCGATGACCACGAGACGGATGTTCTTGCCAATCTGCGGAGCGGCAAGGCCGCAGCCCGGAGCATCGTACATGGTTTCGAGCATGTCTTTTGCGAGCTGGCGGAGTTCCGGCGTGATTTCGGTGATGGGTTCGCACTTTTTGCGAAGCACCGGGTCACCGTAAATTCTGATGGGGAGAATGGCCATGATTACTTCTTTTCTTCGACCTTAGCGGAAGTGTCGTTGTTGATGACGCGGAGAATGGCTGCCTTTTCGAATTCGATGGTGGAGGTGCCAGTGCGGAGCGTGATGATGTTTTCTTCCATGCTAGCGATGGTGCCGATGATGCCTGCGGCGGTCATGACCTTGTCGCCCTTCTTGAGCTGCTTGCGCATTTCGTCCATCTGCTTCATTTCCTTCTGCTTCGGGCGGATGAAGAAGAGCCACATCACCACAAAGAGGAGGATGAGCGGGAGGAAGCTAGCGAGAGCGCCCGGCTGTTCCGGCTGAGCGGCTGCGTCCTGTGCGAAAGCGGCGATGGAGGAAAGAGTCACGAGAAGTGCAGAGAGTTTCATATTGAACCTTGTAAAAGGGTGAATGTGTTACGTAACAAAGATAGTAATTTGGATTTTAGAACTTAGAACTTAGAGCTTAGAATTGCTGGCAATAATCGATACTTGAATTTTTTTTCGTTTTACAAGAAGGCGATTCCCGACTGTCATCCCGGACTTGTTCCGGGACGGGAATGACATTCAGTCTATTGACTAATGACCGATGACTACTGGCCAGTAATTAATTTCTTATCGAGCAATGGATAAATGCGGTTGAGTTCGAGCAGGTTTAGGAGCTTGTCGAAGTTGGCGCAATATTTTTCTTTGGGGAGCTCTTTGAGGAGCTGCTTTTGCAAAAGCGTTTCGAGGTTGCGCGGGGTGAGGCTCATCCCGTGCATGGTGCGCTTGGTTTGCTCAATCAAATCGCTGGTGTTAACGGCAACGAGACCGTCGGACTGGAGTTCGCCTTTGTCGCAGGCGGCTTTCACAAATGCGGTGAGGATAGCCTGGTCGGTAAGCGAAAGGATGTTCGGCGATGTGCTCTTGTAAATGGCGCGATGGCGGAGCGTCTCGTAGAGAATCTTGATCAGCGGCTTGTTCTCTACAGATACGGATTCCGATTGCAAACGGACGAGCTTGAAGTCCTGTAAAATAATTAATAGTTTGTATGTTCCAAGTGCGGAGAGCTTTGAAAATTGAGCGATTTCGTCTTGTAGTGCGACTAAACTAATATCTTTCGCGGGCATTCTCGAAAGCACGAACAACAGCGACGGGAAAGTTGTGATCAAGTCGCTTTTGCGCTTGTTCTCTTGCGCGATGTGATTGCGCTGTGTGAGGAACGCGAGAATGGACTTGAGCCAGATGGGTTGTTCTTTCATCGTGTCGTGCAAGGCGCTTTGCGGAACGACTTCGATTTCGCAGTCTTCTTCGGCGCAGACCGTGTATTCCATGGGTTCGCCTGCGATAAGGCTGAGTTCGCCAAATGTGGAACCTGGGCCGAAATTCAGAATTTGCGTACCGTTTTGCTCGTCCTTAGAAGTTGCGGTAAGTGCACCGCTTTTGACGATGTAAAACGAATGGGTGAGGTCGCCTTGCAGGCAGAGATTTTCGCCTTCTCTCAAAATCATTTGACCGTCCCCTTGAGATTTGGCTCGTACTGCAAAGCCAATAAATAGTAATTTACTTTGTCAAAATTAAGGGCGAAAAGATGGTTCTCTTTTTCGTTGAACCATTCAAATTGCTGCATTTGGAGCCAGTCTGTAACGCCAACTTCAAGGTTATGTTCCTTGAATAAATTCATCCATGCGGAGCCGTCTATGGTTGTACTTGGTTCGAGAGTCGATAGCCAAACGAGACATCTCTTTTGCTGGAGCGTGAGCTTGAACGGAAGCCACGGAAGTTCAAGTTCTTGCGTCTTGAGGTAGTCCGCGAAAATTTTGAGAAGGAGCGGGTCCGGGACGGTTAGCGTCGAGCCGTTGGCTTGCGGGATGAGCATCTTGCGGCGGATAAGCGTCTTTAGAGCTTCGTTTGCAGCGGGGAACGGCGTCTTGGTGAGCCACGAGAATTCTTGCAACAGCAACTGCTTTTGCAAAATTTCGTCTTTGCTGTAGAATTTGCAGAAAGAGGCGAGGCTTTCGAGCGGATTTTCCGTCTTTGCTGCGCGGATGGACTCGTTGATGCGGCGCGTTTTGGCCGAAATCGCCTTGATAGCTGCCAAAAGCCAGACGGGGAGCGCCTTTAGCTCGGATTCCATGCACTCGTCATTGATGATGGTGATGGTGGAATCGGTTGTCGCCTGGAAAATATAGCGTACGGGTTCGCGTTCAAGCAGGGCGCCTACGCCCACGAGATTTCCGGGATGGATCTTGAAAACGACCTTGTTGTTCGCTTTGGGGTCGAGTGCGACAAGCTCACCTTCGTTCAAAAGGATGATTTTCTTGTCTTCGTCCTCTGGTGAGGATACAACAAAACCCGCCTTCACGCGGAGTCGCGTGGGCGGGATAAGTCTTGGTTGCGAATTCCCCGTAATCATCGGGAAATAACCGCCTTCGAAGTCCGGCTAATTAAGCCTGGCGTTCTTCGATACGTGCAGCCTTACCGCGGAGGTCGCGCATGTAGTAAATGCGAGCCTGGTGAACCTTACCGGAGCGTTCGACAACGATGGAGTCGATGCGCGGGGAGTTGACCGGGAAGATACGTTCGACAGCGACTGCACCGGACATCTTGCGGACCGTGATGGACTTGCCGATGCCAGAGTTCTTCTGCTGAATAACGACGCCCTTGAACGGCTGGATACGTTCCTTGGTACCTTCGATAACCTTGACGTTAACGGTAACGGTATCGCCAGCACGGAATTCCGGAAGGTCGGTCTTCAAATTTTCGTTTTGGATTGCTTCAATGTTCAGGGACATAATGTGTACCTCGTTATTATTTGTCGCCAAATGTAGTATTTATTTCAAGATTTTTAAAGATGTCGGGGCGTCTTTCTTGCGTTCTTTTTAACGATTCTTGACGTCTCCACTCTGAAATGTTCTTGTGATGACCGGAAAGTAGCACCTCAGGCACCTTTTTTCCTTCGAATTCTTCGGGGCGGGTGTAGACGGGCCAACCCAAAACGCCTTGCGCAAAAGAGTCCGTTTCACCGGATTCCTTGTGGCCCAGAGCCCCGTCCAGCAGTCGCACTACGGCGTCCGTGACGAGCATCGCCGGAAGTTCGCCTCCGCTCACGACAAAATCGCCGATGGAAATTTCCATGTCGACCTCGGTCTGGCGGATGCGGTCATCGATTCCCTTGTAGTGTCCGCAGACAAGAACAAGGTGGTTTTCTTGAGAGAGTTCTTTAGCAATCTTGTGTGTGAAGGGGACGCCATCTGCCGTGAGGTAGATGACTTTTCCGCCATCTTCCTTGACTCCCGTGCTGCGAATGGCCTTCGCAAGCGGTTCGGGACGGAGTACCATGCCCGGTTCGCCACCGTACGGAACATCGTCCACCTGCCCGTAGGCGTTGATGGCGAAGTCTCGCAGATAGACTGTATTGAACTCAAACAAGCCTTTTGCCTGTGCGCGGCCCATGATTGAATTTTTCATCGGCGCGAACATTTCGGGGAAGATGGTGATGCAGTCGATCTTCATCGTTCCTCCGGGCAAACGGATTTTAAATAGTCGCTATCACAAACAATGAACTTTTCTTCGTCGTTGATTTCCTTGACGCAATCGTCAATCCAAGGGGCGAGGATGGACTTGCTGCTGAATTCAGATTGCACGGCAAGGTCGAACTTGATGAGGAACGCATCGACCGTCATCAGTTCTTGCACTTCGATGACTTCACCGACGTCGCGACCGTCTTCGGTGTGGACGCGGAAACCTTCCAGGTCGTCAAGATAGTATTCGCCTTCGGGGAGCGGGAGACGTTCGGATTCGGGAATCATGACGTCGCCATTGACGAGCGGAGAGAGTGCTTCTGGAGTGTCGAAACCCTTGAATTTCAAGAGCCAGAGGTTGTTTGCCTGCTTGGCATCTTCGAGGGTGAGTTCCAAAACTTCGCCATTCCTCTTTTGAACGCGCACGTCTTTAAGGCTCTTGCAGCGAGTCAGGTCGTGGGTCAGGGGCATCGCTTTGATGTAGCCTTTGACGCCATGCGCACGCATGAGCTGGCAGACGGTGATGTATTCTTGAGAATCCATTTTAGAAGAAAGACGAGAGACTAGAGACGAGAGATGGTTGTTTGTGGTTTGCTAAAGAAAAAAGTCCCGTGCATGCGGCACGAGACTCTTTATTAAAGGCGTAATTAAGCCTGTGCTTCTTCAGCGGCCGGAGCTTCAGCAGCTTCCTTGGCAGCCTTTTCGGCTTCGAGGCGAGCCTGAGCCTTCGGGCTCAACTTGCGCTGCTTGGACTTGATTTCGCGAGCGACCGGAGCCTTGCCTTCGATGGAGCGGTTGGCCTTGAGGTCGTGGAACAAGTCAGAAATGCCAGTCTTCTTGAGGAGAGACTTGACAGTGTCAGACGGCTGTGCACCGACGGAGAGCCACTTGAGGACCTTTTCCTGTTCGAAGCGGATTTCCGGCTGCTTGAGGTTCGGGTTGAAGAAACCGACCTGTTCGATAAAGCTATCGTCGCGAGCCTTGCGGTTGTCGATGACGACGATGCGGTAGATCGGGTTGTGACGCTTGCCGAAGCGGGCGAGACGGATAACAGTTGCCATTTTATACCTCTTTATGGGGTTTTTCCCGAAATTTCGGGGTTTTAGTTCTTTTGATGCCAAATATAGCAAACTTGCTTTTGTGTGTAAAGGACGGCAATGAAAAAAAATCCGTCATTTACTTATAAATTAATTTGTTGAGCGGCGCGAAAATCTATAAAAATGCCGAAATTTGCTCAAAAATGCCAATTTTAAACGAAAAAGACCCGCTTTGTCGCGGGCCCTTGATTATCTCTTTTTCTTCTTGTTTTTGTCCTTGGGCGGGGTGTAGTTCGAACCGATGGTTCCGCCGTTGTTCTGGCGCTTGGCGAAATCGCCGACCTTCTTGAACATTTCCTTCATGCTTTCGTACTGCTTGAGGACTGCGTTCACGCGGGCGGCATCCGTGCCGGAACCCTTTGCGATACGGGCCTTGCGGCTACCGTCAATAATCTGCGGCTTCTTGCGTTCCTTCGGCGTCATGGAGCTGAGGACAGCTTCCACATAGACCAACTGCTTTTCGTCGATCTGGTCGAGCGGGAGCTTGTTGAGTCCCGGGATGAGGCTCAAAATATCCTTGATGCGGCCGAGCTTCTTGATCGTGCGGAGCTGCTTCAAGAAGTCGTTCAAGTCGAACGTGTTGTTGAGAATCTTTTTCTTGAGGTCCTTCGCGTCCTTTTCGTCGATGACCTGCTGAGCCTTTTCAACGAGGGAGACCACGTCGCCCATGCCGAGGATTCGGCTAGCCATGCGGTCCGGGTGGAAAAGGTCGATTTCGTTCAGCTTTTCGCCAACACCGATAAAGCATATAGGCACGCCCGTCATCTTCTTGATGCTGAGCGCTGCACCGCCGCGGGTGTCGCCATCCATCTTCGAGAGGCAGACGCCCGTGAAGTTCAGACGGTTCCAGAAAGTCTCGGCGACATTCACTGCTTCCTGACCGATCATGGCGTCAGCGACGAACAAAATTTCGTCCGGATGAACTGCGTCGCGTGCCTTTTCGAGTTCCTGCATCAACTCTTCGTCAATCTGCAAACGGCCTGCGGTATCGTAAATCACGAGGTCAAAACCGTTGTCCTTTGCGTACTGGTAGCCGTGCTTGATGATTTCGACCGGATTGCCCTGGCCTTCGTCATAAACCGGGACGCCGATGGACTTGCCGAGCACCTGCAACTGCTTGATAGCGGCCGGACGGTAAACGTCAGCGGCGACGAGGAGCGGTTTCCTCTTCTTCTTGCTGCGCATCCAGAGGGCAATCTTGCCTGCAAACGTCGTCTTGCCCGAACCCTGCAGACCGACCATCATGATGCCCACCGGGGAGGGGGCGGAAAGGTTGATTTCCTTAGTTTCTCCACCCATGACGGCTACAAGCTCGTCGTGGATAATCTTCACAATCTGCTGACCCGGGGTCACGGAATTGAGCACTTCGGCGCCCATGGACTTTTCCTTGACAGACTTCACAAAGTCGCGGGTCACGTTGAAGTTCACGTCGGCAGCGAGGAACGCGCGACGCACCTCACGCAGCGATTCCGCCACATTTTCTTCGGTAAGTTTGCCCTGCCCACGCAGGTTCTTGAGGGTATTTTCTAGAGAATCAGTCAGCTGTGAAAACATAGTGGGTCAAAGATAGTAATTAGAACTTAGAACTTAGAGCTTAGAACTTAGAAAAGTGTGTGAAAAAGCTTGTAATGGTGTCATTCTGAGCGGAGCCAGTAAGGCGAAGTCGAAGAATCTATAAAATTTAGGAATGTTGGTGAAAATGCTTGTAATGACGTCATCCTGAACGCGAAGCGTGAAGGATCCAGTAAATTTTATATGGGGAGGGAGAAGTCTCTCCCTCGCTTCAGCCTTCGGCTTCCGCTACCTTTTCCGCCGCCCTGAGCTTGTCGAAGGGGAGCGGGCTTCAGACGCCAGCCCGCAACGCCTGGCTTGTCCTGCCCGCACGCCATCAAAATCCTTTGAAAAATTCCCATTTTTTAGAAAAAATCACTCTTTTGTAAACTTTTTGTGCGTTTCGCTCTTTTTTATGTTATCTTTTTAACGAAATAGAGTTTTTACTCTTGTTCTCCAAACGAAATCTGCAAATTTCAAATAACCGAGAACAAGGTGAACGCTCACGCAGGCACGCCGTTTTTGCGGTGTGTTTCAGTTTGCTATGCCGACTATTGAGTCGGTCTTTGGCCGTATGGTCAAGGGCAACAGCCCTTTCGGGGCGTGGGTCGTTTGCGTTTATCGGTTATAGGCTTTGCAGAGCCTCGTTTGGATAAATGCAACGATCTGCGCCTTTTTTGTATTCTCTAAAAATGCGGATTATTGCCAAGAAGGGGAGAAACTCCTGTAATTTTAATTAAGGAGAAATTTATGCCTAAATGTCCTCATTGTGGTGCTAATGTTGATGCTGAAGATCCTTTTATTTGGACCTGATTTTATAAATGTTCAAAATTGACCCAAGTCGTATCACTTAAACAAGGAAACTATTATGTCAAGAGAAAGAAGAGTTAACTATCAATGTAACTATTGCGGTAAGAGCGGAATAGGATATGTAGAAGAAGAATATAGAAATAATCAATGGCAAGTTGTCAGTGAGACAATTCCCAATGGATGGAGTAGATATCGCTATAAAATGCTTGTTTGTCCTCAATGTGATGATAATCCCAAAGTAAGAGCGGCTATTCGAAATAAAATAAAGTCAAAAGATTCTTCCCGCACAGGTTGCTTTCTTGCTCTTGCTTCATTTTCAATATTGATTCCTGGATTTTCTTTTTTGGCAAGTAAAGACTACATTGGGATTATATTTTGTTCGGCCATAGTGATAGGTAATATCTTTATTTTTAAAGCACTAGGAACTAAAAAAAGTGGATATGTTATTTCTGTTCTACTTTTAATAATTGAAGTATTCCTTTCTTTTGCTTTATTAATAGGCTCTATTGATGCTGGCAAATAATCAGATTCTTCGAATTATGTTGCAGCTTTAATAACGGAAAAGCGTAATGTATCCCCAATGGGTTAACAAGTAAAACATCCTCCTTATCTTTATTGCTTGAAGTAGAAAACTATAAAAATTTTGAACAGTTAATAAAGTTATGGAGGAAGTTTATTTTTCCCCGATGGGTAAAAATACAAGAAAGAAAAATAGTCTAAGGAGTAATGATATGGTGAAGTTTTTTGCTTTAGTTTTATTTATGGAGGCCATGTCTTGGGCTGTTGTTGTTAAGCCTCCCTTTTCGAAGAAAGATATTCTCGTAAATATTCTATCTCCTTCGAATACAAGTACTTCAAAGGTGTTAAGTACTATGCCGATTGTTATTGATGGACGATATATGTGCCCATATATTGGTTCCGTATATGGTCCCATGGAAAAGGATTTTGTCTGTGCTGATGCGTATGTTTATCATTTGGTACGGGTTGCTGCAAATACAAAAAAATCCTTAGATTGTTATTATGATTACAATCTGCTTAGTGGTGATCATACGCTTTCCGTTCTGCAACAGAAGGAATGCCCAGATATTCTTGTTAGCTATGCAGGATACAAATTTTTAGCAGCTGTTTATTTTGATGAGATTGATGATTATCGATTGTATTTCTTTGATATGGATGTCCCGAAACAGGTTTTTCAGGGAGATTTGGATAATTTTCCCAAGGTACAATCTCAAATTCGGTATAGACGAACGCATATGGGTCGTGAAAAAACTAAAAATGAGATCATATTTTAGTCTCTAATTAAAAGTGTGTGCATATAAGTATAGCAGGCCGTGAACGACCTGCTGCTTTTATGGAATGCGCGGCCCCTTGCGCGCTCAATCTCGAAATAGTAAATTCTTATTTAGTTCAAATTTCAACAGCGAGGTAAAGAAAATGACGGATGTGATGGCTGAACGCGAAAACGCTTTTGCCGAAGGCAAAGAAGAAGGTTTTGCCGAAGGCAGGGCGGAAGGCTTTGCTGAAGGGGCTTTTACCGAGCGTACAAAAGCGGATAAGGAAAAACGTCAAATGGCGAAAAGTCTCAAGGAACAGAATGTAGATGTTTCTATAATCGCTAAAACGACTGGTTTTTCTGAAGAAGAAATTCGCAGTTTATAGCTGAAATTCAGTCTTTAAGAATGCAAAAAAGCAGGCCGCATGAACGACCTGCTTTTCTTGTTCCGTTTTTACAGCCTTTGTCCTTCGTTCCAGTAATCGGTGGGTTGCTCGACGCCGCATTCTTTTGCGATGTAGACGGGTTCAAGTCCTTTCTTTCGCTGGTCGATGTAGTTCTTGAGAGCTTTAATCGCAATTGGCGAGAGAATCAAGATGACGGGGATGTTCACGAGGACCATGAGGCCTTGGCAAAGGTCTGCGCTGTCCCAGGCGAACGATGCGCTGGATGTGGCGCCTAAGAAGACGATGGCGGTTGCGATGGTCTTGAATACATTGCGGATTTTCTTGGTGGGGCGCCTGTTCAAGATGAAGCGGAGGCAGCCTTCGGTGTAGTAGTAGTTTCCGATGAGCGTGGTGTAGCCAAAGAGGCACATGGAGAATGTGATGAAGATGGCGCCGTTGCTGCCGAGAACGGAGGCGAGAGACTTTTGTACGTAAATGATTCCCGAAATGTCCTTGCTGGGTTCGATGTTGGTCGAGAGGCACATGAGGGCTGTGGCGGAGCAGATGAGGAGCGTGTCGATGAATACGGAAAGCGATTGCACGAGGCCTTGCTTGACGGGGTGCGAAACGCTTGCACTTGCACTTGCGTTCGGGGCAGAACCCATACCTGCTTCGTTGGAGTAGAGGCCGCGCTTGATGCCGTACATGATGCAGCTTCCGGCGAAGCCGCCAAATCCAGCGTCAAACGAAAATGCATTCTTGAAAATCGTGCCGAACATGGCGGGAACGTTCGATATGTTGTATATGATGATGCCGAAGGCGACGATGACGTAGATGGTTCCCATGAAGGGGACTAGGTAACTTGTGATGGTGGAAATTTTCTTCGCGCCTTCCCAGATGCAAAGAGCGAAGAGTGCGGCTAAAATGAATCCGACGATGAACGGTGTGGATGCCTGATCGTAGAATTTGTATCCGGTGAGGGAGTCCTGAATGTTGTACGAGGCGAGCAGGTTGTAGCCCACGATGTAGGTGAGGAGCACAAAGCCCGAGAAGAGAACGCCTAGCCAACGTTTGCCGAGAGCTGTCTGGATGTAATAGGACGGTCCGCCGTAAGAGTGTCCTGTGACATCGTCATGGCGCTTGTAAATCTGGGCGAGGGTGGATTCTACGAATGCGGAGGCGGCGCCGAGGATGGCGATTACCCACATCCAGAAAATGGCGCCCGGGCCGCCGAGGCAAATGGCCGAAGATACGCCGACGATGTTTCCGGTGCCGACGCGGGAGGCTGTCGAGACCATCAATGCCGCAAATGACGAAATCCCGTGCTTGTGCAATGGCTTTTCGCGGGTGACACGGAATGTTTCGATCAGATAGCGGACTTGTGGAAATCCCAAACGGACTGAAAGGAATACCCCAGCAACAATCAAAAACAGCGGGACTATGTAGAAATCGTAAAGGGCGGTGTTAAGCACCGAAACAACGGGATGTAAGGGGTTTGACATAGAAATCTCCTATTGGATAAATAGTAGAAAAATTTTTAAATTTTCCCGCCATGCAACCGTTAAGTAAACGCACTGAAACTTTTACCGATTCCGTTATCCGCCGAATGACCCGTATTGCCAATGCTTGCGGGGCTATTAACCTGTCGCAGGGATTTCCTGATTTTGACCCGCCTGAGGCGCTCACGAAGCGTCTTTCGGAAGTGGCTTTGACGGGGCCGCACCAGTATGCGATTACTTTTGGCGCGCAGAATTTCCGCGAGGCGCTGAGCGATAAGCAGTTCCATTTTAGCGGGCTGCGTTACGATCCGCAAAAAGAGATAGTGATTACTTGCGGCAGTACCGAAGCGATGATGGCTTCGATGATGTCGGTCTGCAATCCGGGCGATAAGGTGGTACTGTTCTCGCCGTTTTACGAGAACTATTCCGCCGATACGATTTTGTGCGGGGCGACTCCGGTTTATGTGCCGCTTTCGCCTGTTGACTTGAGCTTTGATGCGAACGTCTTGGAAAGTGCGATGGCGCAACCTGGCGTGAAGGCGCTGGTGCTTTGCAATCCGGCAAATCCGAGTGGTAAAGTCTTTACGCACGAAGAACTTTCGATTATTGCATCGCTTGCTGTCAAGTACGACTTGTATGTGATTACAGACGAGGTTTACGAGCATATCGTTTTTGCTCCGCATCGCCACACGTACATTGCGACGCTCCCAGGAATGCTCGAACGCACGATTGAATGTAGCAGCTTGAGCAAGACTTACTCGATTACGGGTTGGCGTTTGGGCTATGTGCTTGCAGCGGAACCGGTTATGGAACGCATCAAGAAGGTTCATGACTTTTTGACGGTGGGTGCTGCGGCTCCGTTGATGGAGGCTGCTGTGACGGCGCTCCGTTTTGACGACTCGTACTATACGGGGTTGCAGGCGCATTACACGCACATGAAGGATGTATTTACAAACGGACTCCGCAATCTCGGGTTGCGTTTTACCGAACCGCAAGGGGCTTACTTTGTACTGATTGATATTAGCGAGTTCGGGTATGAAGGAGATGAACAATTCTGTATTGATATGGCGCAGAAGGTGGGTGTCGCGGCTGTTCCGGGGTCGAGCTTCTTCCGCGAGCCGGTGGACCATCTTGTTCGTTTGCATTTCGCGAAGAAAGATGAAACGCTTTACGAAGCACTCAATCGCTTGGAAAATTTGAAAAAGTTGAAACGATAGCTTGTGTGAATTAATTTGTAATTAAAAGGTGTGGCGGAATGCTGCTCCTTTTTTAGTTATAAAAAAATTGTATCATCAGTAATGAAATAATAGTATTGGACAAAAGCCTCCGCAGAATCTAATATTGTGCCAACAAAAAAACAACTTAACAACGGAGGAATCAATGAATATCTTTAAAAAAAATACGAAACTTTCGACTATTATTTTAGCATCACTCCTTTCACTTTCTGCATGTTCTGATGACGATTCAAATTCTGTCGCTCCTTCAACCTCTGAAGAACATGAACATCATGCTACGGAAGAACATTCCGGTTCTGGCGAAACGCATTCCGGTGCTGCCGATGAACATTCTGGTCATGCTACGGAATCTGGTGACCACAAATCTGCATCAAGCGGCTTGACGCTTGGCGATGAAAATATTAAAGATGGCATCATTTTCTTGCAGGATACGACAATTAATGGCGTGTTGACGGTGAATACTTCAACGCCGGGCGCAACGGTGCTTAAAAACGTCAAGGTCACAGGCAATTTGTTGATTAAGCGCTCTGGCCGCGTCGATTTCTCGGGTAGTGCCGATGTGGTTCACGTGGGTAGCAGCAATACGGATGTCTACGCTTTTGAAGACAACGCAAAAGTGAATGGCCATCATTTTATGGGCAAGAACAATACCTTTACGACCAAGAGATTTTCGGATTATCAGGAAGTAGATTGGACCGAAAAGGCTGTGCATTTGTCTACAGGAATCCACTTGGCTTATACGGTCACGGGTGACGAAAAGGGCACTCCTGTCATTTTGATCCACGGCCTTACGGATGGTCGCGTTTCTTGGTCGCAGGTGGCTCCACAGCTTGCCAAGAAGGGCTATCGCGTTTATGTTCCGGAACTCCGCGGTAACGGAAAGACGGATAAACCTATTGAAGAATCGGCTTATGCGCTCAAGGAATTGACGAATGATATCGCAGCCTTTATTGATAAACTTGAACTGAAGAAGCCGCATATTGTTGGCCATTCTCTAGGCGCGTTTGTGGCGCAGGAACTCTCTATTTTGCATGCCGATAAAATTGCATCCATTACATTGATTGGCTCGGGCGCTGCGGTCGATGAAACGAATGCCACGATAGATTGGCTTGTGAATGGCACAGGTGATAAAAATTTTGATGGAATTTTTGCTTACGATTCTACGCAGAAACTTCCTGAATCCTTCATTGAAAAGTGGGGCGAAAATACGAATCCCGATGAAGAATTCCAGGCGGCGAACTTGGAACATTTAAAACAAGTTCCTTACTATGCATGGAAATTCCTCGTCAGGAATTTGTTGAAGATTGATAATTCGAATCGTCTTTCTTCGATTAAATCGGATGTCCAAATTATTTGGGGTACAAAGGACGCTATATTCGATAAAAAGTCGCAGGAAACTTTGCAAAAGGGTCTCGATAAGGCAAAGAGCATCGAATTCCATGAAATCAAGGACGCCGATCATAATACACATTGGGGCTCCAAAGCCGCTGTAGAAACGGTAACGGACTATATCGACAACTTTATCAAGGGCGACAAGTAATTATTAATTATGGGGAGGAGTATCTGTAAAAAGATACTCCTTTGTGTTATGAATAAAATAATTTTATCATGCGTTTTATTGTTTGCGGGTGTCGCTTTTTCTGAAATTCGCCCGAAGTTGGACCTTTCTGGGATGGTGATGGTCCACGCTTATTCCGATTGGAATACGGATGAGCCTAAGGTTACGCACCGTTTTGAATCTATGCTAGATTTGGACTTTGACCTTCGTTTTAACGATCGCTGGTCTGCATGGCTTGAACTCGAAGCGATGGGGATGGCGATGAACGGAATGGAGGATATGGAAGGAATGGACATGGGCGATGAATCGTCTATGGATCCCGTAAATCCTGCTGTTGTCTTTAATGGCGCGTATATTCAATACACTCGTTCGGAACGCACTTTCTTTCGCGTTGGTGACTTGAAATTTTTTGAAGGTATTTTCAAGAATTATTATGATTTCGGGGATCCGCGCGATGACGCTGCAGGCATTTCGCAAAAGACGATTCGCGGTTTAGAATTCCAGTGGAACGGATTGCAATTTGATATAGGTTTTGGCACTGCGGGCAATGACCAAAGTTGCCATTACCATTTCATGTTTGGCGAGTACATGGGAATGGATTGTCTGGAAGGTTATACGTATGAAGTTCATGCGGCGTACGACTTAGAAATTGCAAATCAAGTTTTCCGTCCTTATTTTGATTACAAAAGCTATCAGCGTAAAGACTACAATGAACTTTATGCAGGCTTGGATGTATCGCTATCTTTGGGAAACTTTGCTTTCCACGGGTTGTACGGATTTCATTCGGTATTCCTCGCAAGTGACGATGCTGTCTCGAACCACGTCTTGCTTGTAGAACCGTCATTTGATATTTCGAGATTTTGCATAGTGGGCTCTTTGTTCTATGCGTTCATCGATGACCCTGTTCGTACAAGTCTAGAAATTACCTCGCGTCCGGAATACTTTTTTGCTTTCATTGAACCGAGTGTTGCCGTGAATGAATATCTGAGTATCGGCGTTCCTTTGGAATTGCATACGAACAGCTTGGATAAAAAGGATGACTTGGGCTCTGTGCGCATCGGCGGAAGATTCTACTTTAATGTTCCTGACTTTAAAATAGATATTATTTCGATGGTGCTTGTCGATATCCCGTATGGCGATGATTGGCCGTCCGAAGGGAATAAGAATGATCCTTCCTTTATTTTTGGTGTAGAAGCGATGTTTGACTTCTAGGAGCTCATATGAAAAAGATTGTATTACTTTGTATTTTGCTGAGTTCCCTTGCGATGGCTCGTTTTGATTGCTGTGCCCGCAAACGCGCAACTATTAAAAAACAAGAAACTTCATTGACTTTTTCGGTGGGAGTGGTCCGTGATGAAGATGAGTCCCTGCTGAAGAAGGCTTCATCTTCGCTTGCCAAGGAATCTATCACGTTACAGATAAAAAAGTGGGATACTCAGGAGCATGCCAACGAGGCACTTGCCAAGGGCTTTGTCGATGGCTTGTATATTGATAGTCTTTGGTTTAACTCGGATTCAGATAAGAAAGAAGTTCTCTTGAGGCTGAAAAAAGAAATAGGAAAGTAAAATCGGCTGTCGCGCGGTCTTTGATTTTTTCTATCTTTGCCAAGCTATGGTTGATGCTATTTTAAATAGGTTCTATAAACCTTCGAAATTCAAGAAGAACGGGGACGTGAAGGATGTGCTCGTGGTGGCACTCCCGATGCTTCTGTCGATGTCGTTTGACACGTTCATGACGTTCATTGACCGATTGTTCCTCTCGAAGCTTGGCCCTGCCGAAATGAATGCGGCGCTTGGGGCGGGGGCGGTGCAGCTTGCACTCACGATGTTTTTTACGGGCGCGATTAGCTATACGACGGCAATGGTGGCTCAGCGCTTGGGTGGTAAAAAACGCTGGGATTGCGCCCGCGTGTTCATGCAATCGGTGTACTTGTCGCTGATTTCAGTGCCGCTTTTGTACCTCACGATTCCGCTGGGGCATTTTGCGTTTGGACTGGAGCATTTGCCGGCGGATCAGCTCGAATACCAGAAGACGTATTTCAATATTTTGATGTTTGGCGGCGTAATCAATTTGTTGCGTAATGCCGCTCCGTGTTTCTTTAGCGGTATTGGCGAAACCAAGGTCGTGATGAAGGCTGCTTTCGTTGGCATGATTGTGAACGTTGCTTGCAACTTTGTGTTGATTTACGGCTACGGTCCGATTCCTGCGATGGGCGTTGCGGGCGCTGCTTATGGCACGCTTATTGGCAATGTGGTTTCTACGGTGATTCTGTTTGCGAAGTTCTTTAGCAATAGTTGCCATCGTCGTTTCCGCACGCGTTTTGCTTTCGCGTTTAGCTGGCCGTTGACTCGCGAACTTTTGAAAAAGGGCATTCCGTCTGGCGTCGAGATGTTCTTGAACATGGCGGCGTTTCAGTCGTTGATTTTGATGTTCCATGCGCTTGGGCCTGAGGCGGCGACAGCTTCTTCGATCATGTTCAACTGGGACTTGGTGGCGTATGTGCCGCTGATGGGGCTGGAGGTCGCGTCGACGAGCCTGGTGGGGCGCTATGTGGGCGCCAAGAATGCCGCTGCGGCAACGCGTTCGACTTATTCTGGACTTAAGCTTGGCTGGGGCTATTCTCTGGTGATGGGCGTTTTTTTCATCTTCTTGCCGGGCGTGTTGACGGACATTTTCAAGCCGGATGTTGCCGAGGCGACGGAAAGCGCGCTTGCGATTTTTAATGCGGCTCGCCCGATGAGCATGTTCATGCTTCGGATTGCGACGTTCTACATTTTTGTTGAAGTCTTGCTCGTGATTTATGCGGGTGCGCTTCGCGGTGCGGGCGATACGGTCTGGGTGATGTTCGCTTGCGGTATCATGAACTGGTTCGTGGCGATTGCCTTGTACATCGTGGCTTACGTCTTCCATCTGCCGGCCCATTACGCTTGGATTGTCGTGGTTGCCGTTTATAGCACGGCTCCGCTGATTTTCTGGCGTCGCTGGAAGAGCGGAAAATGGCGCAGACACGTGATGAACGCTAAGTAAAGCTCAAAAATCGTAGATTCGGGGCTTTTTTACAACTTTTAACTAGGCTTATCGAAGTGCTGTAGGTATATTTATAAGACCTGCGGCATTTTTGTTTTTGGTGTGGGCTATTTTTGCAGAGGTCGTGGGTGAGGATTGGAATTGGATATGAAAAAAAATCACGTCATTGCGGGCTTCGTTGCGCTCGCATCTATCGCTTTTGCTGCCCCGCCGTCTAACTTTAGCGGCTGGAATCTCGTTTTTGAAGATAACTTTGACGGCACTTCGCTTGACACGAAAAAGTGGAACTCGACGTACAACTGGGGCCCGACGCATAACCATCGCGCCTACTGCGCCAAAGAAAACGTGATTGTCTCCGATGGTACACTCAAGCTCAAGGGAGAAAAGAAAACGCATCCTGATGCCAAAGGACGAAAGGCCAAATTCAACAACAAGGAAATCCCTGTCGATTACACTTCGGGCGCAATTGACACCAAAGGCCATTTCGAAGTCAAGTACGGATATATTGAAGGCCGTTTCAAGGCACCCTCACAAAAGGGAACTTGGCCTGCGTTCTGGACGTTGCAAGACGGCTGGCCTCCTGAAATCGACATTTTGGAAATTCCTGCGTCGCGTAAGCAGCACCATTATTATTTACATTACACAGACCCGAGCTGGTACAACAGTCATGGCTCGGCGTGGGATCATGAAGCCTCTTTTGGCGGCCATAAGGACGACAATGTGGACCGCTCGGCGGATTTCCACACGTATGCGGTGGAATGGGATGAATCGACGCTTAGCTTTTATTTTGACGACAAAAAGTTTGCAAGTTACAACCGCCCGACTGAAATCAAGCAGCTTTCGGCGCAGTACATTATCGTGAATTTGGCGATTGGTGGCTGGGCTGGCGATGATATTGAAATCACTTCGGACAAACCTGCATATTTCGAAGCGGACTGGGTGCGTGTATGGCAGGCGAAACCTGCAAAGCCCGATACCGTGCGCATTATGTCGATGAATTTTGGTACATGCATGACGCGAACTGCCGAGGACAAGCTTGCGCTTGGCGATTGCAGCGGCGATAATGCGATTGCAACGATAACTCCGCTTTCTTCGACAACTTACCGCATCAATTTTGGCGATATCTCGCTAGATACGCCGAATGAGTCAACTGATGCGGGTGTGACGATGGGCCTTTACAAGTGGAATGGCGGCGGTCATCAAAAAGTAGTCATGGAAAAGCAATCCGGCTATGAGGGCTCCGTGGTGCGCATGAAAATGCAACACAGCAATATGTATCTGCGAGCAACGACGGATGGCGAACGCGTGGTGCAAAGCTGGGCTGATGACTGGGAATGGAACCAGATGTGGCGTTTACTCAAGTCAGGTGATGAAATTCCGACGAAGGATCCTACGATTGGTTTGCGCGATGTCTCGCGAACACAAGCCCCTGCTTATGGCGCCAAAGTTTTCCGTAAGAATGGGATGCTTTACGTACAGTTCGGCGACGGGCTTCGGGGCGATAATTCCCGCGAATCCCGCACCTACGATTTCAAGGGCCGGACAATTAAATAAATTACTCTTTTCTTTTGTATCCGCTGAGCCCGAGTAAAATCAGGGCCGGCGTATAGAAGTACCATACAAAGTTGTTGGCGACAGTCGCTACAATTTCTTGAACGCTGTGGTCATCGCCGGTTGCAAGCGAAATGCCTACGCATGCATCGCAGCAGAAGAATAGAATCATGCCGCGTTTGATGTTGCGTGCGTTTTTAGCGGGGAAATATCCTTTGCTAGGAACCTTGCAGGCGACAACGAGTGAGCAAATGAGGAATGCTGCATAAGTTGCGATAATCGGGACTGTCGGTCCTTCGAAAATGCGGAACAGATGAAGCGCATTCGTGATGAACATGACCGTAAATGGAATGATCAAAATCCACGGAGAGCTTTTGTCTGTATCGCTTGTGCGTGTGTGACGGTAGATAAAAAGCGCCTGCACGACCATAAAGAAGCAAATGCCAAGCAACGTGTAATCGCTGCGGTGCTCCAGAACGTGTGCATAATTGTGCATGATTTTCAAACAGAAATCCGCGCACAAAGCCATAGCGAAACCCGCCTGCAAAAAGTTGCGGTCGCGCTTGCACAGGCAATTCCCGCCAATGAAAAATACGACAATCGTCATGATGGCGGTAACAGCGAACTTAGCGATGTTCTGGTAGTTGCTGCTTTCGACGAGGCACTGCTCGACAGCACCACAGTTGTAAAATACAAGCCAGTCTCTCACGAAGAATGTAATCATGAGAATTCCGACGATAATAATAAGCGAAGTTATAAGTGTTTTCTTGTTCATAACGTACAATATAAGTAAATTCAAAGATAATGAATATTATTTGTCTGAATTTATATCAATGTCGAGCATGTCTGCAACGCATGGAATGAATTCGTTTTTATATTGTTCATTGTTGCTGTATTCATAAACATGGTGGTTGGGCTTTTCCCTTATGTATTTGCTCATGTCCTTTGTGTTGCAAAGTGATTTGGGGTATTGTATGTCTTCTCGAACATGTTTACTTGTGTAGGAACAGGTCTTGTCTTTAGATTCAAATGTTACGGTTTCTGTAGCGACGTTGTCAGAATTGATTTCATATGATCCTGTTACTTTTACAGAAATCCCGTTGGCTTTAAATTTGGCTGTATTGCATCCTGATTTTAGAATTGAAACGTCGTCGACATCCATATCTAAATCGTATTGCAAAAATTCTTCAATCCAATAATCGTCAAAATCATCTCCGATGCAATATTTCTTGTTCTTTTCCCAAGAAAAAGCAAGACTGTTATGTGTGATTGTTAGAACGCGAAAAGCTTTTGATTTTTCACCTTTTCCTGGTTCGCATTCTAGGGTTCCGTTTTCGTAGTGACAATCGTCATCGTTTGGTACTTCTTTCCAAGTGCCATAGATGCCTTCTGCGTTATTGCTTGTTAAAACTAAAGGATCTCCTTCGTGTCGAACTTTTGCGATGGAGTTGATGTCTGTAGAACTATTTCCTGTGAAGATGAGTAATGTGTCATGGGTGAATTCGTAACCATAATTCTTTTTGTATACGTATTCATCCCAACGTGTGCTGTTTGAAGTTACATAGCAAAAATCATAAATGATTGAAAATAGCTGATTTGTTTCATCAAGTATGTATTTGGGCTTTGAACTCGCTGATGTTCCGTTATCTCCACAACTGGTGAGGGGAAAAATAATGGATGCAAATAAAGTGAATAATAAGATTGTATTTTTCATGAATTATTCTCCTAATTCAACTTCTTCAAAACGGTATTTTTGTTTGACGTCTGGATATTTTTCGTGATCGACTTCGCTTAAGAACATGGATTTCTCGCGAAGCCAAACTGTATTATCGCCGTAAAGTGCGCGGTAGATGACGTATTCATCTTCGGTTTCGGAATGTTTCGCTACTCCTTCAACAATGTAGTAGCGATTTTTGAAGTGCTTGTAAATGCCGTGAATTTTAAGTTCTCTTTTTTCCATAAATTTTTTCCTGAATATTAAAGAATGATTTTTTTCAATTTTTTGTAACTTATTACAATTTGTGAAACCTCTTTTACATCTTACGTAATATTTTTGAATTGCAAAAAAATATTTGTTTTGCAATTTACCTTATTTCGTGCGAATTCGCAAGAGCTTTTGTTATATTATGACATGTAAAGCGCAAGAAATCTTGCATCAGGAGGCGTAAGATGATTTCTTTGAATGACTATCTGTTTTCTGGAAACACTGTGTTGAAAATTTTGCACCAATATTCAAATGATCTCAGAAACAGCGCTAAGGAAACACATAATGGCATCGATCTTGCGCATTCAAATTTTCTGATTCAGATTATTGAATTGCTGGAACACAATGACTTCTTGACTTCGCAATCTCAACGAATAAAAGAATTCTACAAGTACATGACGAGGGAATATCCCTTCTTGGCGTTTACGTTCAAAGGGCGTATCAAATCTCTGATTCGCGCCGAAGAAAAATTTAATGGGTATATCCTTGAATTTGTTTATAACTATTACAAGAAAAATGGGGTGTTCCCATCTGAAGCCGAAATAAAAAGCACGCTGAATTTCCGCGACTTGATTGCTTACCGTATCGTTATTTCGATGCCATCTTGCCATATCAAAAAAGGTGAAGAACGGAGCGAAGTTGAACGGAAGTATCTTTACGAAATTGCGAACGTCATGCCCGAATTTTTGGAAGAACGTGGGTTTACTCCAGAAATTTCAAGACATAAGGATGGCGGTCATTGCGACTTGCTAAAAGATGCTGTTCAGCCTTATTACCATGACTCGGTGGCGACTCCGCGAAGCTCCGGTTACCAATCGTTGCATATAACGATGTATGATAATCTTGCACGTTGCTATACCGAAGTGCAACTTAGAACAAAAGATATGGATGACTTTGCTGAAATCGGTGATGCAAACCACTTCGGTTATGAAAAGACGCAAGAAACGCGACGCTCCAAGCATGACCAAATTCCAAGCGGCGAGTGCGTTTACTTTGATGATGCTTATGAGCGCCTGACGAAATTGCAGGAACTTGAGCTTTCAAAGCTGGACGTGAATATGTTTAAGGCCATCAACAATCAATTGATTAACGATGGTTGCGGACTTTTCAGAGGACGCCAAATTTTGCCGTTCGAACACCTATCAAGATTCCAGAACGACTTGATAGATTAGCGTTCTGGTATGATAGGCTTTCATTAGTTATTGCTATAGATAAATTCTACTTCACTGTTATTTTTTGCATTTGCGTTCCGCTTGCAGTTTCTATGCGCACAATGAAATTGCCTCTGCCGAGTACTTCGCTTGCAATGCGGATGTTTCCGCGGGCGATGGCGTGCATTCGCAGTACGCTTTGCCCGAGACTGTTGAACACGTTTATACGGCGCACTTTCCCTGAACCGTTGTCGATAAACCAGTTGCCGTTTTCATGGTGCAGCAGGTTCCCTGTGAGAGCGCTTCTCGTGGGGGCTATGGCGTCGATTTGTTTTGGCGTAGTTGTAGTGAGTAGCACCGCGGTGATGGATTTTGCAGGGAGCGTCATCTTGAATCTGTTTATGCTGTAGCCCGTCGCAGTGGTCGTTCCGCCCTGCGCATTTGCTTCAACTGCGTTCTCTTTCAAGGCGTTGCTTGTGTGCGAAACGAACGTTTCGCCTTGGAGATTTTGCAAGGTGAGTGTTTTGACTGTTCCGTCGGAGGCGAAGTTCGCAAGATCGAGGTTGATTTCTTGTGCGTCCTTTTCAGCGCGGTTCACGAAGATGACTGTGAGCGAATCGCCCTTGTTACTGATTGAACTGTAGGCGGATACCAGCGAATCATTACTTGAAGTCGACTGCACTCGGTTTGGATGACCGTAGCGGCTGAAAAGGTGCACTGTTTCGTACATACCGTCGCCCCAGGTCCACGGGGTGAAAATTTCGACACCGTTGTCCTGCATGGTGCCAAGGAATGACGCGTAAATGAGTGCTGTCACCATAGGATCAGAATCGTTCAGGTCGGTTTCGGTAATGCCGAGCGTAATGCCGTGATCCTTGCCGAAATATTTTTCGAGCCAGTCGTTGATACGCTTGAAGATGTACTCCTTGGTGATTTTATTGTCCCAGTTGCCACCGACCATCTTTATGCCGTTTGCGCCTGGATAGTTATAGGTCGTGTCAAACAAGACTCGATGCCAGTTCACGCGTGATTCGTAATCCTTTTCTGTCGGGTACCAGTGAATGTCGAAAACATCGAGTAGGCGAACACCAGATTTTTTCTGTTCTTCGGCAACTTTCATGATAAAGTATTCTAGCCAACAGTAGTTGCGGTCTTCGCCTTTAGGGCGGTCTTCCTTGTTGTACGAAGATACGGAACACCATTGCCATTCGTTTGCGGCAACAGGGCCGGTGAGCTTGATGTCTTTCCACTGGGCGCGCGCCTTCTTGGCAACGTCAATGTAACGCTCAACGAGAAAGTCTCCCGTGACGGGCAAATCCAGGTCGGAATGTGTACCGCGCCAAATTTCCATCTCGTTGTCCATGCTCCAATACTTGAAACGGCTCATATCAAACTTGAGTTCGTCTTTCCAATGCGGGATAATCGCTACCGTAGAATCGGCCGGCCATTCTATGTTGTAAAGCGATGGGTCGCCCGCTTTGATGAGCGTCTTTCCGTCTTCTGAGACTTCGCCGCCGCCCGCAAGGTCGAACGTTTGCGTTGCGTACGTGCCGTGTTCTTGTTTCCAGTTCCAGTCGGGAAAGTTGTAGTCAGTGCTACTAGCTGCATAGCCTGTGAGCTGGAAGGCGTACATCGCGTCGATCCCCGGCATGTTGTCGAGCACCTTTTGTGCGGTAATCGCCCAATCGTGCGAGTACACGTTGTTATACCAGTCGGGGTGAACTGTCATTTTGTGACGCCAATTGTAGCGCGTGGCGTTGTTGCCGTTGTTCGCTCGCAACATGTGGATGCCTGCTTCGAGCATCTGGTTGATGAAGGCAGACTCTTCTTCGGTCACCTCAGCGTCGCCATCGCTGATTTTGTCGATGTTTCGCCCGTAAAGGTACGGCGAAATTTTCTTGATGCCCGCATTTGCATCAACGGTAATGTCGATGGCCAATGTGGGGGAGACCGCAAATAGCGTGCCGAAAGCAGCCACTGTGAAAAAATTTGAATATCCCATAAACAACGCCTTTTAAATGGTCACTGCGGAACGGTTTTCCTGTAAATATATACTCAAATATAGTTTGGCAAAAATTAAATAAACGCCTGTGGACATTTGTGACTACAGGCGCATTTTTAGGGATGGGCGTTTTTTTTACGGAGATTCCGCCTTTTTAGGACTTTTGCGCCATTCCTTGAGCTTCTGCACGCCGTCAGTGGACCAGAGTGCCCAGGCAATCAGCACAGGCTGGAAGAACAGGCGGATAAAACGAGCCTGGTCAGTGTCAAGTCCGAATGCGTTGATGCCGTTCACGTACTGGCTGATGTTGCCCGGGAAAATAGCAACGTAGAACAGCGCAAGCAGTACGCCAACCGTACCCTTGTGCTTGTACAAGAATATCATGCTGAGGCCGAGAGCGATCTCGACAACCCCCGAGGCCAATACCACGAAATCCAGGAATCCCGGATTCTGCGGAAACCACGATGGGACCTGCGCCAGGAATTCCTGCCTAGCGATGGTCAAGTGACTGATACCTGCATAGGTCATAAATAACCCTAGCAGACCCCTACAAAACATTTTTAAGTATTTCATATTTTTAATATAGGATAAAAGGGGCGGAAAAGTCAAAAAATTTTTTTGCCACGAATGAGTGCTAAAAGGCTAACGTTAAACTGAAATTTCTATTTCAAACAGTTGGTTCGCAAGCCCGACCGTTGGTTCGAAATCAGCAATCTTCTTGAACCCGTATTTTTCGTATAGGCCGTGGTGCTCGCTTTTGAGATAAACTTTTTTGTAGCCGAGCCTTTGGGCGTAATCAAGCGCTGCGTCAATTAAGCTTTTGGATAGCCGCTCTCCCCGGAATTTTTCGCTAACGTAAACGAGGTTAATAAAGGGGCTGCAATTGAATTTCGGAGGAATGTTCCCGTTCTCCTCGAGAACGCAAAAGCCGACAACATCTTCACCGTGTACAGCAACGAAAACTTTTTCCCAGTCTAGGAAATCGTTCTTTGACATTCGCTCGGCTAAACGACGCCCCGGCAGCCATGGGCAATCATTCGCGAAAGCGCGGGTCTTTTCCCACCACGGATCATCTTTGTTAATCGCGATTATCATTGCTTGCCTCAGCTTTTAAAGAATCCCTATAGGACTTAACTAAACAAGATAAACCTATTTTAGGACAATATACCACTTTTTCAAAGGGATAGTTTTACCCCTGCTCATAAAGAGCCCTTATAAGTTTTTACGGGTACTTTGCTCCGGGGACGTTCTTCAGAATTTCTTTCCAGAAGTCGCGGAATTCCTTTTCGGTGACGGAGCCTCCAGCGGAAAGTAGCCGGTAGTGCTCGCCTTGCCAAACGTAATCGACGGGGGAGGCTTCAAAGCCATTGCGCTGGTAAAAGTCGCGACGACGATTCCTGCGTTCAAGTTCTTCGGCGTCCTTGGAATCTTCTTCGACTTCGATATCGACAACGATGCGTGTGTCGGGGTGTTGTTCGCGAATGACTTGCAGAATTTGTGAGCCGTACCCGCGGCTGCGCAGTTCTGGAACGACTGCGAAATAGACGATGTTCGTAATGCTCCCGTGCGTGATGGAGTTCGAGAATCCGCAGAACTTGGGAGCCGCGCCACTTTCGCCATCTTCCTTGCCGAAAAACGCCCAGAATTCACGCTTGATTTTATCGTCAAGCAAATGCTTGATCGGGATGCGCTCGTTCGCCGGGAACGCCGATTCGTACAGCGCCTTGACCTGCGGCAACCACGGAGATTTCTTTGTGACTTCAAAATACTGGAGCATTGTCGTTTACCAGAACAGGTTTTTGTAGCTAGTTCCGAGTGCATCGGCGAGGCGGTGAGCCATCTTGCGACCGATGGGCTCCTTTCCTCGTTCCATTGCGGATACTTGTTGTTTGGTGATTCCAGCCTTGTCTGCCAACTGTTGCTGGGTGTAGCCGAAGGTCGTTCGCAAAAGTTTTAAGCTTTCTGCAGGAGTGGACTTGGCTTCCGTTTCCTTGAACCAGTCGGTATCCATAATATTTATGGATTCTTCGTTATCATCGCACTTGATTTCCTCTACATTTGGAAAAGCGGACTTTAAAAATATGACGAGATAATCAGGAATGTTTTTCCCTTCAAAAGTAAAAACGGTCCCATTCTTAGCCTTGCTAGTAAGGCGCATTTTCACGGCTTCCAACATAGGTGACCTCCAGTTCAATTCCTTTAATCGTTTCAATCCAGCATGCCGCCCAGTCGTGTAAGTCTCTTACCAATTTGGCGAAGAGAACTTGCTCTTTTTGGGGCTTAAGCCTTACTGCTTTTAGAATTTTTGGTTTTGTTATTACATTCATAATGTATGAAAAATCTTTCCTTGTGTCAAGAATTTTTCTTTACATTGATAATGAAAAAGACTCCAAGTAAAAACTTGGAGTTTTAATCTACAATCGAAAAATATGAAAAAAGTGAAATCCCTAAATTTTGCAATCAGCCGTTTGCAAATCGCTTGATTTTGTCATCTATGGTTGTCTGTTGTTCACTTGAAAAGAATAGGAATGTATATTTATCCTTATGAAATTGCTTGAAAATAAATTTATTCCATTTGTCGCGGCGATTGCTTTTGCGATTGCAGGCTGCAGCGACTCGAAAAATTCCACGAAAGAATCTGCGGAACGTAAGTCTGCGGTAAATCTTGAAACTCCTGCGAAAGTGACGATGCCTTCTGCTGCGGTGAACACGCCTGAAGTCGAAGGAACGAAAACTGTTACGCTTGCGAACGGAGCTTCGGTCACTTGGATTCAGGACAACGAGGGCAAAAAGCTGATGCCTCGTGAACTTTTCAGCGATGCGAGCGACTCTCTTTACGAAAGTTTGAATATGCCTGCGGGCCTCCCAGCTTCTGTCAGCACGTTCTTGGTAAAAACGGATGGTAAGTACATCTTGTTTGATGCTGGTCTTGGAGCGTGGGGCGGACAACTGATGAAGCGGCTTTCTGCGTTAAACGTGGATCCGGATTCTATAGGACTCGTCTATTTGACTCATTTTCATGCGGACCACATTGCGGGCCTTGTGAAAAACGGCACCGCCGGGAAAATGGAGAAAGCCTTCAAAAATGCCGCAGTGTATGCAGGCAAGGTGGAATATGACGCTTGGATGAACGATATCCCGAAAAATGATTTGCAAAAGGATATCATGGCTCTTTATAAAGATAGTCTCCACTTGTTTGCTTTCGGTGATAGCCTTCCGCATGGTGTTCTTGCATTGGATGCCGTGGGGCATACGCCAGGCCATACCGCTTTCCAAATTTCAAACTTGCTCGTGATTGGCGACTTGATGCATGGCTATGCATTGCAAAAGATCCATCCCGAAATCAATTCCAATTACGACATGGACAAGGAAAAATCTGCCGCAAGCCGCAAACGCATTATGCAGTACGCACGCGAACATAAACTCCTGATGGCCGGAATGCACTTGCCACCTCCCGGATTTGCGAAGTAATGGCTTTTTTTTGCGGAAAATTGGCTACTAGAACAGGTTCTTGTAGCTAGTTCCGAGTGCATAGACAAAGTGTCTATAAAATTTTTAGGGGAGGGCGCGCGCTTAGCCACTTTTCTGTATAATTTATAATTGTTGTTTAACCCAAAGGGATATATGGGAATGTTTAATAAGCTTTCTGGTTTTGCGTCCGCGGCGTGTGTTGCTGCGGGCTTTGTGCTGTTTGGTGCGGTTCCTTCCGAGGCTGCTCCGGACCCGAATTTCCACATTTACATTGCGTACGGGCAGTCCAATATGGGCGGCACGGCTGATGCTCAGAGCGCAGATAAGGTCGAAAATTCACGCTTCAAAATTTTCGCAACGCAAAAATGCTCGGGCAAGGGGCGCAACACGCTCGGCGATGTTTACCCGGCAGTGCCTTCGCTCTTTAACTGCGGCAACACGATTTCTGTGGCGGACTGGTTTGGTCGCACAATGGCTGACAGCATGCCCGACGTGACGATTGGGATTATCCCGGTCGCGGTGGGTGGCGCGAGCATCAAGCTCTTTGACCAGGACCAGTACAAAACTTATCTCTCGACGGCAGAAACCTGGCTCCAGAACTACGCCAAGGAATACGCAAGCGATGGCAATGTGACGAAGACGATTATCGACATCGCGAAAAAGGCGCAAGAAAAGGGCGTTATCAAAGGCTTCATTTTTCATCAGGGCGAAACTGACGGTGGCTATTCCGACTGGCCGAAAATTGTGAAAAAGACCCGCGATGATATTCTCAAGGCGCTCGACATGAGTTCCGATACGGTGCCGTTTGTGGCGGGCGAACTCCTCCGCGAAGGCTGCTGCTATTCTGACCGCGTGTCGAAACTTCCGAATTCCATGGACAATACTTATTATGCCTCTTCCGAAAATTTGAAGGGCAATGGCGTGGACCGCTACCACTTCAATCACGATGCCTACGTGGAATTCGGCAAGCGCTATGCGGCGCAGATGCTCAAGGCAGTGAACCGCAAGCCTGTAGAACCAGTTCCGCAGAAGCCGTTTGGCAAGGTAGAAGGCGATAGCGTTGTCGCTGGCGAAGCCGCCAAGATTCCAGGCAAGATCGAAGCTGAAAACTACGACATCAATGGCGTCGGTACGGGCAATTTCTCGTACTCGGATAAAGATTCCGAAAACAGGGGTGGCGAGTATCGCAAGGATGGCGTGGATATTTATAAGGGCGGTGACAATTACGCCATTGGTTACACGCAAGAAGGCGAATGGCTAGAATACACCGTGAATGTGGAGCGTGATGGAAAGTTCTACGTCTCTGCGAATGTGGCTTCTGGAACAGAATCGTCTAGCTTTAGCTTGCTTTTGGATGATAAGGAAATTGTACCCTCCACGAAGGTTCCAAAAACGGGCGATGAGTGGGACGTCTATGAAAGACTGGAATTAGGTCAGGTGGAATTCACTAAGGGCGAGCATGTGCTGAAGCTTTTGATTACAGGCAATTACGTGAACATCGACTGGATTGAAGTTGAGGATCGCTCGCTTGCCATTCGTCCGAAATTCGAGGCTTCATCGGGCGCGCAAACCTACGATGTATTCGATATGCTCGGAGCGCATGTTGGCCGTATCGAGGCTACAACCTCTCAAGATGTTTCGCAGAAAGTCCGCGCTCTCGTAAAACAAAAAGGCTCGTATCTCGTGAAGTCCCGTAACAGCTCTGCGACAATACGTGTGATGAAGTAATTTTTGCGATTCTAAAGAACTGCTTTTCTAAAGACCCGGGCGACCTCGTCCGGGTTATCGCTTTTCAGCCAACTTAATGTTTCCGTGCCACGGTAGCTCCAGGCAAAAATGTTCTTGATGCCTGCAGCACGGCTTTCAGCGACGGCGATAGCGAGGTCGTTTTCTCGGCCCGCTTCAATCTGGTAGGCCTTGACCCACATCTGTACGGACTTCCCGTAGTGGGCCGCAACTTCTACGAGCTTGTTTGCTGTCTCGCGGTATTTTTCGCGGACCCATTCTTCACTTGCTCCGCGCTCCCAGTACGGATCGCTTGCGATTTCATCGACGGCCTCAAGGCGCGCGACACGACCCCAGTCGTCGAGCCCCGCCGGGAACCACGGCGGGAGCATGCAAACGCAGTTGCGTTTGCCGCGCGCTTTAACATCTTGAGTCATCTCGTCTAAGAAATCAATGAGGCTTTCTTCGCGGAAATGCTTTACGTCATCTGTAAACTCGGCGGGCATCTCGTAGCCGAACTTTGTACGGAACTTTGCGCGGCATTTTTCGCAGCGGCAGCTCCAGTTGCTAAGCCCGCCCTTCTCGAAGTAAAAGTGCGGTTCGTCCCAGAAAATCGTAGAGACGTTTGTATCGCAGACCGTTGCAATCCACTTGTGCATGTACGCGCGGAACTCTGGATGATTTGGGCAGGCGGCAACCTTTGGCTTTCCGTCTATGGCGACTTGGCACATGTCGTGATTCCTTGCTGTGAGTTCCGAATAAGCTTCACCGCCAAACACGCGGCCGACGCCCCATGGATTCACGTAAACGGAAAGTCCCATCGCGGCAGAATCGTTCACGATCTGCTTCATGGTGTCATAATAGTATTGCAGGTCTTCTTCGCTCCAAGTATGGAGGATTGCGTTGTATCCTGCTTCCTTTATGTGTACAAGGTCCATGTGTGCGAGCTTCGGAGAGCGCACACCAAAGTAGCTGACGCCTTTAATCACGGTAAAAAACCTCTGTTTAAAATCCTCTGTAGCTCTTGTGCTGAGTCCACTTGGCCCATTGCGGGCAGCCGTTCTTGTGCAGCACGTTTTCGAGCGTTGCGCACCATTCGTCTTCGTTTATGGGGCGCCTGATCCAGAATGTTCCGTTGTCGCTTGAATCTTCGGGGAGAGGCATGTCGTCTGGAATGATTTCGATAATCCACGATTCGGGAATGCCGTTGTGGAGTTCCTTGCTGAAGGCCAGGTTCTTCTCGGTTGCATGGTCGGCATGGTCAAAGATGATGAGCGATGGCGACTGACCGATGATGAGTGCCGATTCCAAAAGGCTCTGGGCGCTTTCGATGGAATTGCAAGTATAGAGGGTGGAATCTTCCGCCATGTTACCATGTTCTAAAAGCCAGCGGAATGTCCACTGGTTCAGCTTGTCGAGGCTGCCTGGCGATGATGGCGTTATAAAAAATATGTGTCCCACGCCTAAAGTATAGAAAGTTTATTGTTAAATTATTGGCAGAAAAATTGAATTGTCCTTGAAAATTATGAAATTCCCAGACCTAGGCGAGTTTAGATTCGTCAGCAAAATTTTGGAAGGGGCTTATCCCTTGAAGAACGAGTCGCCGGTACACCGCAGCTGGCTCAATGCAGGGGATGACTGCGCCATCTTTGATGGCTGGCTTGCGACCAAGGACCTCTCGGTCGAGAACACGCACTTTCGCTTGGATTGGTCGAGTCCTGAACAGGCGGTCGAGAAGCACATTGTGTCCAACGTCTCGGATGTGTCTTCCATGGGCGGTCTGCCCAAGATTGCGTTGTTCGGACTTTGCGTGAACAAAAACTGGAGCGAAGAAACTCGAAACAGAATTGCAAAAGCGGTTGCGCAAGGCTTTGAGAGAAGAGGAATTACGCTGATTGGTGGAGATACGGTTGTAGGCGATGTCGGGATGTTTTCGACAACTCTCCTCGGCACGACCGATGGTAAAATTTCACTCCTCCGCAGTGCGGCAAAACCGGGGGACCATGTTTTTGTGGCGGGCACGCTCGGCAAATCTGATGCCGGACTTTGGATTTTGATGAACCACCCCGAAGAGGCTAAACGCTTCCCGCGGCTGGTGGAATACCACCTTGCACCCAAAATTTGCGAGGATGCGGGGGCTCAACTGGTGAAACAGGGGGTGCGTGGCGCCTGCATGGACATTAGCGATGGCCTTAGTTCCGAAGTAAACCACCTTGCGCTCTCGTCTGGCGTTTCTATCGAAATTGACGAGCAAAAACTGCCTATTGACCCCGATGTTTTGGAAATGTGCGAGTATTTTGGGCTTTCCCCCCTCCATTTTGCACTAAATGGTGGCGAAGAATACGAACTTCTGTTCACTTCTAATCTTACAAAAAGTATATATTTAGAAGGAGTGTCCCCAAATGGGACTGTCCACGATATCGGATTGGTATCTTGTGGTAGTGGTGTTTGTTTGAAAAGGCAAGATGGAGTTAAGGCGCTCCTGAATGCCCAGGCGTGGTCGCATCTATGAAAGATTCAAATAGTTTAGGGCAGTTGCTGGTTCGTGTTAACCTGATTAACGAAGACCAGTTGAAGTACGCCGAAGATGAAGTTAAGTATCAGGCTCAGTTGGGCAAGAAGGTGACTCTTGTCCAGATTCTTGTAAAGGCCGGTATGGTCAAGCAAGAACAGCTGACGGATATTCTTGGTGTCCAGATGCAGAGTGTCACCAAGAAACGTATTGGTGAAATGCTTTTGGACCAGGGCTTCATTACCCAGGACCAGTTGAACGAAGCTCTTGAAAAGCAGAAAACGTCGGGCGGTAAGCGCTTAGGGCGCGTGCTCGTCGATCTTAAGTTTATTGACGAAAAGAAACTTACGGATATTCTCTGCTGCCAGTTCGAAGTGCCTTTTGTAAAGCTTGATGCCATCAAGCTTGATGAAAAAGTTTACGAGTACATTACTGAAGAACAGTGCAAAGCGCACAAGATTGTTCCGCTGTATGTGACGAAGGATTCTCGCCAGGCCCTTGTGGTTGCCATGGCGGACCCGACAAATGTGCGCCTCAGGGACTCTATCAAGTTTAAGGTCAAGAAAAACGTCGATGTGGTCATGGCGTCTGAACAGGACATCAAGAAGACTATCGACATCCTCTTTGCAGGCCATGGTCCCGCCGAAGAATCCCTTGCAGAACTTATCGGTTCTTCTAACGACGATGAACTTGAAACTGTCGAACGCGGAAGTGGCAATAGCGATGAACCGGAATTGACCGACGAAGAAGGCCGCCAGGTCGTGAAGATTGTGACGACCTTGATCCATGAAGCTATTGCCCGTCATGCATCCGATATTCACCTTGAACCGCAAGAGACCTTCCTCAAGTTGCGCTACCGTATTGACGGTGACTTGCAGGTGATGTCTCCGATTCCGGCACGACTCATGCCGCAGATCCTTTCGCGTATCAAGCTCTTGTCCAAGATGGACATCGCAGAAAAGCGTAAGCCGTTGGACGGCCGTTTCACGGTGCGTTACAAGGGATCCGAAGTTGACCTTCGTGTGAGCTCGTTCCCGATTTCTTTGCGTAAGCGCGGCGTCTGCGAAAAGATCGTTATGCGTATTTTGGACCCGAATTCGGGTCAGTTCCCGCTTAAGGAAATGGGCTTTGACGCCCGCGTGCTCAAGCAGTTTATCGATGCGATTAATGCCCCGAACGGCATTGTGCTCGTTACTGGTCCGACGGGTTCCGGTAAGTCTACCACGCTTTACGCTTCTATTCGAGAAATTTTGGATTCCACGATCAACATCTCGACGATGGAAGACCCGGTGGAATTGAATATTGACGGCGTGAACCAGGGCCAGATTAACAATGCCGCAGGCTTTACCTTTGCGGCGGGCATTCGTGCCTTGCTCCGTCAGGACCCGGACGTGATCATGATCGGTGAAATGCGTGACCAAGAAACCTCGACAATGGCTATCGAAGCTGCTTTGACGGGTCACTTGGTCTTCAGTACGCTCCATACGAACGACGCTGCCGGTGCATTCCCTCGTTTGCTCGAAATGGGACTGGAACCGTTCCTTGTGTCTACTGCAATTAAGGGAGTCTTGGCCCAGCGACTTGTGCGCCGCATTTGCAAGAACTGCAAGGAACCGGTCGAAATCTCGCAGGAACTTCGCGATGAACTCCACCTCTCGCCGGACATGCAGTTCTATCATGGCCGCGGTTGTGAAAAGTGCGATGGTTCGGGCTTCAAGGGCCGTTGCGGTATTTACGAGTTCCTCGTGCCGAACGAAGCTGTGCGTAATCTCGTGATCAAGCGCGCTTCCGGTGACGAAATCAAGCGCGAGGCCATCAAGTCTTGCGAAATGATTACGCTCCGTATGGATGGCATCAACAAGGCTCTCCAGGGTCTGACGACTTTGGAACAGGCCATTGGCGCTTCCACCGCCGACGAATAATAGACGCTTGTCGCCCCGAACAGTCATCCCGGACTCCGTTCCGGGATCGCCTTTATCGTGTCATCCCCGCCTTTTTATCTTGTCATCCCCGCCTCCGAGCGGGGATCTCCTATTTTTGTAAGAGTCTAAACTAATAACCAATGACCATTGACCAATGGCCAAATTACTATATTGCACATCTGTATATCGACTAGGAGTGCTAGATGGACGATTTTGTAGAATGCAATGTTGTTGATGATAGTGTTTTAGATAAAGAGTTGAACCCGGAACAGGCCGCTGCCGCGAAGAAAATCAACGGTCCGATGTTGATTTTGGCCGGTGCAGGTTCTGGAAAGACGCGTTGCATTACTTACAAGATTGCTCACTTGGTTTCGTACCACAAGATTGATTCCAATCGCGTGCTGGCAGTGACTTTTACGAACAAGGCCGCCCGCGAAATGAAGGACCGTATCCAGAAGCTTTTGAATTGCCGTAAGCCGTTCACGTGGATGGGAACGTTCCACTCTGTTTGTCTTAAGCTTTTGAAACTCTGCTTGGCCAAGGAGTCCGTGATCAAGGCGCTTGGCGGCAAGTGGTTTGATGCAAACTTCTCCATTTACGATGATGATGACCAGAAGCGCATCCTCAAGGAAATCTTGAAGGACGATCTTGGCGACGATTATGACGTGAATGAATTGAAGAAGGTTCATAGCGCTATTTCTCGTTTCAAGAATACGGTCTTGTACAAGAACGACAAGGCGGTTTTGCAGACGCCGGATGTGGCTGCTTTGAACGCTGAATTTGCTGATGAAGAACGCAAGGCTCGTTATTACGCCGCTTACCAGAAAAAGCTTGCGGAATCGAACGCGATGGACTTCGACGACTTGCTGTTCAATACGGTTCGCATGTTGCAGATGGTGCCGAATTTGGCGGAACAGCTGAGACAGCGTTTCCAGTACGTTGTCGTGGACGAATACCAGGATACGAACGACGTTCAGTATGAACTTTTGAAGTTGCTCATCAACAAGGATACGAAAAACGTAACGGTGGTGGGCGATGACGACCAGAGTATTTACGGCTGGCGTGGCGCAAACATCAAGATTATCCGTAACTTTCACCGCGATTTTGCTCCGGTGACGATTGTAAAGCTCGAACGCAATTACCGCTCAACAGCAAACATTGTGAAAGGCGCTGGTTCCGTGATTGCGCATAACGTCCGCCCTGCCGAAATGCAGAAAAACGTGTTCTCCAAGGAGGAAGCGGGCGAGCTTATTCACGTGCGCTATTTTGAAGATGACCGTGCCGAAGCTTCGAACATTGCAAAGACTGTGGCGCAGGCGGGCCCTGATTTTTATGCCAAGACTGCAATTTTCTACCGCACGAACGCGCAGTCCCGCGTACTTGAAAAGGCGCTCAACGATTTGCGCATTCCGTCGGTGATTTTTGGCGGTACAAGATTCTGGGACCGCAAGGAAATCAAGGATGTGCTTGCTTACTTGCGCGTGCTCGCCAACGAAAAAGACGATGCAGCCTACTTGCGCGTGATTAACACTCCGCCGCGTGCCATCGGCAAGACGACAGTCGAAGGCGTACTCGCCAAGGTGAAAGCGGGCGAGGGGTCGTTCTGGGACAATTTATTGGCCGAGGCGAACGGCACGGGGCGCGGCGCTCCGAAGCTCAAGGTGTTTACGGACCTTGTGACGAACTGGAAGAACATGATGGCTTCTGGTGAGTATCCGCTTCCGATTCTTGCTGAACATATCATCAACGATACGGGCTATAAGGACTTCTTGCGCAAGGAAGACGAAGTCACGGCTGATGAACGCATTGCGAACTTGGACGAAATGATTAACGCTATCCGTGAATTTGACGAAGAACATCCGGGCGCAACTCTCGATGCTTTCTTGCAGGATATTTCGCTTTTGACGGATGGCGACAAGAAAGTCGATACATCGAAGGGCCTCGTGACGCTCATGACGATTCACATGGCGAAGGGCTTGGAATTCAATACGGTTCATCTGGCGGGTTGCGATGATGAAATCTTCCCGCTCGTGCGTGGAACTTCTATGCTCTCGATGGCAGAAATCAACGAGCAGATGGAAGAAGAACGCCGCCTGTTCTATGTGGGCTGCACCCGTGCTGAAAAGAAACTTTATCTGTACCATGCGGAACGCAGGTTCTTCCAGGGGAACATCCGTCCGTTTGCGCCGTCGCGCTTTCTTAAGGAATTGGATCCGTCCGTTGTCGACTTTACGCCGTGCTTGAATACGCGTCCGTCTGTTCCTGATTTTGTCGGCAATACGCGCTCCAAGCCGTCATACGGTTCGTACGGCTCGTCGAACTATGGCTCTCGTCCGTCTTATGGCAATTCGGGCTCGGGCAATTCCTATGGAAATTCTTATGGCAATCGCTCGTTTGGCGGAAATTCGTATGGCGGAGGTTCTCGTGGCGGTTATGGGAACGGTTCCGGCAACTCGTACGGTGGCGGTTCTTACGGCTCGTATGGCTCTCGTCCGGCGCCTGTGCCACAATCCATCAAGAAGAACGATAAGCATATTGTCTACCGCAATCCGGTGAAGGTTGTGAAGGCGCCTGCTCCGTCTGGTCCGACAATCGAGTACGATAATCCGTACCACGAGGGCGCACGCGTTCGCCATTCTAGGTATGGAACGGGCGTGATTATGAAGGCTTACGGCAGTGGCGACAATGCTCGCGTCGATGTGCGCTTCGACCGCGAGAACATGAACCGCACCATCATCCTCAAATACGCCACATTGGAAGTGATTGGGTGATTGATGTGTGAGGTCGCTTTGCTATGAGGCTTGAGGATCATTTAAACATGTGTGCTGTCTAACCTTGCATGTCATGCCCCGCTCCGACGGGGCATCTCCTTTCTACAGTCTTACATGTAAATTTTCATAAAAACGCTTGACGTTGTTTTTGCGATTTTGTAAATGATATTCAGTGGTCATAAAGCTTGTAATACAGAATGTATGGTGAGTATGAAAATTTGTAAAATGGACAAGTTTATCATTGCGATTGTCATCGCATGTGTTGCTTTTATACTTTCTGGTTGCAAAGAAGAAAAAAGAGTGACTGAGTCTAGCCATTTGACTGCAACGAAGGAATTGGCTACATCTCAAAAAAATGAAAAACCTATTTGTTGTTTCAAGGAAGATTATAATGTTGTAGAATCTAATGATAATGTTGCACATCAAAGGAACTTAAAAAATGATAGTTCCTCTGCAGGTCTAGATAGTAGTTGGTATCGTCGTGGTAAGCCGATACCTGGCTTATGTATTTCTGTTGGGGAGACTTGTTTCCAATCTCCAGATGATCCTCATACAAGAATTAAATATAAGGGAACCATTAAGTTACCTTTTATAAGTGATATTGATTTCAAGTATGAAAAGAAGGCTTCTCGTTCTGCTTCGGATATTGTGAAAATTATTCGTCAACGGAAATCGGGACTTCACTTTACTTATTACAAACATCTGAGAAAAAATCCTGGAATTAAAGGTAAAATTACCTTAAAATTCACAATTGCTCCAAAAGGTGAAATTTCTGATATTTCCATCGTTTCCTCTACAACTCAAAATCGCAATTTTGATGCGGAAATACTAGAAAAAGTAAGCCATTGGAGGTTTAACTCAACAAAATACGGCAAAACAACTGTCACAATCCCGTTGACCTTTACTGAATGAATATTGCTTGCAAACGGTTGTTTGTAGAACAACCTGCTACTCGGTCATGTCAACTCAAGCAAGCTTGGTTGCCGCGGCACTCGTGCAAACGTTTGTTTGCAAAATGAATGTCAACCAGCCCTCCCCCTTGTTTTTCTTGAACGTGTTTGTTAGATTATGGTCGACGGTTCTGATGAACTGAATTTATTTATCGTTATCTATATCCTTTCTTATATCATTGCTTTTATGAACTTGTCTCTAAAAAAGAGAAAGGATTTTTATGGAAGAAAAACAGACGGCAAAAAAGCCTCACGATGCTTTTTTCCGTTGGCTGTTTGCAGATTCAAATCACCTCAGGTTGTTGCTTGAACTTGCGGGAAAAGTAAATGTTGACGTGGCGGATTTTCTTGCTGCGGTAAAATTGGACACTTTAGTTCGCATTCCGGACTCGTATTCCGAAGTGTACGAAACAGGCGATGCGGATTTGGCTTTCCGCGTGAACGTCGCTACGGGAGCGCCCGTATTTGTGGGAATTCTCGTGGAACACAAGTCCGGCCGTGATGCCGACACGTTCAATCAGCTTGCTCGCTACGTGCGCTCCGTGATGAAACGCTTCGATGAAGGTCGCCTGTTTGATGGACTCCCGACGATGGCTATCATATTCTATAACGGGCGCGAAAATTGGAACCCGCTGGAACTGCTCGAAAAGGACTATCCCAAGTATTTTCATGGCATGGTGTTGCCGTTCCGCTGTGCGTTCGTGAACATGTCGGACATTCCGGATAGCGACTGCCTAGCTTGCGAAAATGTCGCAACAGGCCTCGGAATCGCGGCGATGGCGCATGCTTACGACAAGGATGCCTTCCTTGAAGTGTTCCGTCAATTCAAGCCGAGATTGCGAAAAATGCCAGACAAGGAGTGCTCTTGTTTGCTCGAAAAAATAAGTCTATATTTAGCAGAGTATCTCGGTAAAGAAGTTATGAAGGAGTTGAACATGGCTTTCAAGAGCATTGGACAAAAGTACGGATTCGTCAGTGCCGGCGATTCATTCCGTCAGGAGATTGCTGATGCGCGCACTGAAGAACAAGCCAAAGCGCAAAAGCTGATAGATGAAGAACGTCAAAAAGCCGAGAACGCTAAAGCAGAATTGGTGCAGAATCGTGACGACACTGAAACTGTTTTGCGTGAAATGGGAATATCCGATGAACAAATTGCTGAAATGCAAGCCAAATTAGATGTTCTTCGTCAAAGTCGACAATCTCATGGATAACTTACTTTGGGTATACCGAGGAACAAATCTTAGCGGAGTAGAAAAAATTTTCTATCTTGCATCCTGTAAAAAAAGAGGTTTTTTATGCTTGAACGTGAAGAAGTTTTGAAGCTCGCGAAGTTGTCTCGCTTGAGCATTGCAGAAGAAGATATTCCGGCAATCAAGGGTCACTTGGACAAGATGCTCGACCATCTCGAAGCATTGAAGGCTTTGGACCTTTCTAACGTGGAACCGATGACCGCTGTCGAAAACGGCGCTACCATCCTCCGCGAAGACGTGCCGGTCCAGGGCTTTACGCTCGAACAGGCTTTTGCAAACGCTCCGGCCGTCGAAAACGACCACTTCGCCATCCCGAAGGTGATGTAGTTCGCCTTGAACAAGGTCAGTTGCATCGTTCCGGCCCGCATGGGCTCTTCCAGATTCCCGGGGAAACCTCTCCTGAAGCTCAACGGCAAGGAGATGATTGTCCGTACCATGGAACGAGCGCTCCTTGCGGATTGCTTTGACCGCATTGTCTGTGCGACGGATAGCGCTGAAATCGAAACGGTGGTCAAGGCGGCAGGCTTTGACTGCGTGATGACTGGCGAATGTGCAACTGGTTCTGACCGCGTGGCGGAGGCCGCCAAAAAGCTTGGCCTCGACCTGGTCGTGAATCTTCAGGGCGACGAGCCTCTCGTTGAACCTTCCGTGCTCCGCGATGTCGCGAAAGACCTCTCGGAACACTCCGACTGCTGGGTGACGGTCGCATGCCCGTTGAACCCCGCAGAAGCTGAACTCAAGACCGTCGTGAAAGTGCTCGTGCGCGACGGTGTGGCTGTTGACTTTACAAGGTCCGTGCCGCCTGCAGAAGCGAACCGCTGGTTCCAGCACCAGGGCATTTACGCATACTCCCGCGAAGCCCGCGACGAGTTTGCATCGCTTCCGCAGAACAAAATTGAGCAGGAACGCTCGCTGGAGCAAATGCGAATCTTAGGGCGCCGCCCGATCCGCATTGTCCAGAGCGTGTACCCGAGCATCTCTGTGGATGTCCCGTCGGACGCGACCCACGTCGAGAATATTTTATTAGATCGTTTGCTATATCCTTCTCTAGATGAACCTTTCAGAAAAGGCAATGAACGCTTCTGAAAAAAGAATTCTCAAACTCGCAATAATCCTCTTTACTATTGGCTTAACCGTCCGCTACCTCCCGTGGGGACTCCCGTCTATTGAGACATTCGAAGTCGGTGACGCTATTATTGTCGCCAATGCGCCTCCGGGTGCGTTTTCTGATGCAGTCCCGGTTGCAGATGCTAGTACAGTCCAGACTTACGATACCGACAAAGTAATACCAATTGCTGATCCCGGCCCGAAATCGACCGAGCATCACCGTAAGGCGAAGAAAAAAGTCACGCTCCCGCTCCATATTAATACTGCGAGTGCAGACGACTTGTGCGCGCTAAAAGGGGTGGGGCCCAAGCTTGCCGAAAAAATTATTGAGCAAAGAACCGCGTCTGGGCCGTTCAAAGGGCCTGCGGACCTCAAAAAAGTGCATGGAATTGGAAAGAAAAAGCTTGAAAACATGTTACAATCGATAATTTTTGATTAGTTTTAGGATATAAAACTTTACATAAGCATATTTATGAGCGAAACGAAGTTATACCTAGGTATTGAAGTTGGCGACACTTCTATGAAGGTTGCCCTTGTAGACGCTTCAGCAAAGAAGGTTGTCAAGGCTGCTGTCCTCCCGTCGGAGAGCAACCCTATTTACGATATTTTCCTTTTTGAAAGCATGCTCCAGCAGTGGGTGGATGAAAACGAGATCAAGGATGTTGTGGCGACTTCGGTCACGATGCCTGCGACGATGTCGATTATCCGCAAGGTCTATGTGCCACAAGAAGCTGTCGCTAACAAGGCGCAGTATTTGAAGTGGTACATGGAACTGTTTACTAATGCCGATGTGAGCGCCTATATCGTGGACTCCAAGACGCTAAGTGGTGACGATTCCCTGGGTTATAACGAATTGATCATGGCTGTCCGCAAGGAATGGGTCGAAGCTCTGCGCAAGGGTTTCCGTTCCCGAATGCTTGCTCCAAAGTCTTTGGAAGTCGATGTGCTTTCGCTCATGAACGTGATGGATGTTGGCGAAAAGATCAAGGATGCCGTTTGCGTGGTGAAGGCTGACTTTGCCGGTGTGACACTTGCCTGGATGCGTCGTGACGAGCTCCTTGCATTGCGTTGCGTTTCGACTCTTTCGATGGTCGGCAAGACCGAAGATACGGCTTATCCGATTCTTGCAAACGAGATTGTAGAACAGATGAAACTGGTCCAGACGGAAAATGCCATTAGTGGTGTAACTGACGTGCGTCTGTGTGGTGAGATGGCTTCGAACGAACAGTTCGTGAATACTCTCACGAGCAAACTGGGTGATTACCAGGTGTCGCTTATGTCTGGCTTGTCTCAGCTCCCGTGTGACGAAAGCGTGAACCCCGTCGACATGATTTGCTGTATTGGTGCTGTTGGCGCTGCTCTCAATCAGATGGAGGGTGTATGATTCACATGAACCTTATTGCGGTGGCGGAAAGAAATTCCTCCATCGGTAGTGTCTCGCAGCATGTGCATGTGACGAACGTTGCGGACGTGGAACGCCGTTATAAGAGAAAGTATTTGACGGTTGCTGTTGCTGCGTTGTTTGCTGTTGTCGCTTTTAGTTGCTACTTGAGCGTCTGGGGTGTTCCCTCTGCGTTGGATGGCGTTTTCCCGGATTCCTACCTCAACTTGATCGGGGCGAAGGGCGGTTCTGTGGCCAAGACGGCCGCTGCCGGTCCGACCGCCGAAGAGATTGCAAAACAGCAGGAAGCCGTGGCGAAGGCTCGTGCGGCAATGTCTGTCAGGGATATTGTTGGCGAGATTAAGCCCGAGGTCTTGTTTAATAACAAACGAACGAGCTACAATAGTTACTTGCCGCTCGAAAAGCTTTCGTACCAGAAGACTTCCTTGGCTCAGTTCCTGTCGTTCCTCAATACAGCTGTACCGGATGATATCGGTTTTTCGGAATGCGTGTTCCAGGCCCCGAACTACTATTATCTCCGTGGTATTGCGATGAAGGCTTCTTCGCAGCATACGCTTATGGATAGGCTCAAGGCTGTAAGTAAACAGCTCCAGACGCCGATTGCCTCTGAAGCGGCGACCGAAGTGGCTGCATTTGGCCAGTTCTCTGTGCCGCAGGTGCGCCTTGATGCCGTGCGCGGTTTTGTTCCGGCTGCGGAAGTTGCAGCAGAAGTCAAGGCTCTTAAATCGCTTGCGGCTTCGAACAAGGTGCAGCTGAAGGGTACTGAAAAGCCTGTCGTCGAAGATTTTGGCGTGTACAAGCGCTATACGTACAACGTTACGACAACGTCGGACTTTGCTGAATTGCTGAACTTCTTGAACGCCTTTGCAAATTCACCAATCCGCATGGGTGTGCCGAAGACCGATCTTAGATTTGCAAAGAAGTTCCTCGTCACGTCTCTGCGTGTCGAAATGCTTGTCCGCTAATATGCCGATTCGTATTACTGGCGGTTCTTTGCGGGGGCGCAATATCGAGTCCCCGGATACCATGAAAACACGTCCGACAGCTTCCCGCACGAGGGAAGCTCTCTTTAACATTTTGCAGGGCGTCGACGGATTCCGCATGTTGGACCTTTTTGCCGGCAGTGGCATTATGGGCCTTGAGGCGCTGAGCCGTGGGGCTGCAAGCGTTACTGCTGTGGAACTTGCACGCCCGCAGGCGAAGATGATTGAACGCTCGTACAAGTCGGTTGGCATGGATTCCAGGCTTAAGCTTTTGGAAACGAGCGTACTCACGCTGAAAAAGGAAATTGTCTGTGCCGAAGGCGGTTTTGACTTGATTTATGCAGATCCGCCGTTCAAGGACATGGAATACCCGGACTTGCGCCCGTTTATCGAGTGGTTGAACCCGGGCGGCGTGGCTGTTTTTGAAGCTCCGAGCCGCAAGTTGCCCGAATGGGCTGAAGGTGACGATTTTCAGGGGCAAGTTCGCCGCTATGGCGAGTCATCGCTGATTATTTTCAGGGCGTGATTTTTGTAAATTATACCACATGGTGTGGAATTCTAAAGCAAAGAAAAAAATGGCTATGGAGGATGGTTGTGGACGCCGTGTTGCGGTGTTTGCAGGCTCCTTTGACCCGTTTACTGTTGGACACTTTGACCTTGTAAAACGTGCCGCAGGCATTTTTGATTCCTTGATTGTGCTTGTCGCCCAGAACGCAAACAAGAAAAACTTGTTTGACGCCGAAACGCGCAAGGCGATGATTGAGGTTGCTGTTTCTGAATTCCCGAATGTTTCTGTCGATGTTTATGGCGGATTGACGGTCGATTTTATGAAGTCTGTCGGGGCGCATTATCTGTTGCGCGGGATCCGCAATTCGGCTGACTTGGATGCAGAACAGGCGGTCGCCTGGAACAACAAGGTCATCTACGGTGATGGCGATGTCGAGACGGTGCTTTTGCTCAGTGCGCAGGAACATCTTGTGGTGAGTAGCTCCCTTGTGCGAGAACTCCTCGAGTGCGGTGCCGGAAAGAGCCCAGCCGAGCAGAAACGCCTTATCTCTAATTATGTGCCGAAGAACATGGTATCCATGCTTTTAAAAGAGTTTAGGAAAAAATATGAAGCCATTTAAATATTTACCCAAGGCCTTGCAGACGCTTTTAATTGCGAATGCGGCTGTATTTATTATCGCATTCCTGGGACGCGGACTTGAAATCAACCTGGGCGCCGGTTACGGAAGCCTTACGGATTACATCAGCTATTATGGCGCATTTATGCCGAGAGTCCCGCTTGAACTGTGGCGCTACGTGACGTACATGTTCATCCACTTTGACTTTATGCATTTCTTCTTCAATATGCTGATGCTCTGGATGTTCGGTTCCGAAGTGGCAGAATGGATGGGGTCGCGTCATTTTATCTCGATGTACTTTTTCTGCGGAATCTTTGCGGCGCTGTTCAGCTTCTTCATGTGCTTGCTCGGGCTTACGAACAATCCGATTATCGGTGCGTCTGGCGCCTTGATGGGTGTCTTTGTCGCTTACTACAAGTTCTTCCCGGATCGTGTCATCCTCATGTTCTTTGTCATCCCGATGCGAATCAAGAACGCCATGTGGGTGATGATTGCGCTTGATATTCTCTTTGCAAATTCGGGGGACATGATTGCACACTTTGCCCACTTGGGCGGTGTCGTGGCCGGGTTCCTTTACATGGCGGTTTTCCAGAACGGTCCGAAGGTGCTTTATCATTCTCCGCTTTCGGCTATTTTCCGTTTGTTCTCCCGGAATCCAGAAAAGTATGATCAAGGAAATTCGGGAACGCGCTCTTATCGGAGTGACCGTGTAGAAGAACCGGAAGTTCTCGAAGGTGAAGTGTTCTACGTAGATGAACAGAAACGCATGGACGAAATCCTCAAGAAGGTGGAACGCAGTGGTATCCAGTCCTTGAGCGAATCGGAACGTGAATTTTTATTAAAAGCGGGTGACCGTTTGCGTCGCCGTCGCGGAGGATTCTAATGAAGAAAGTTCTTGGTATGGGCGCTGCCCTTGTCGATATTTTGGCTAACGTGAGTGATGAATGGATTCAAGCTCAGGGTGTACAGAAGGGTGGCATGAACATGGTCGACTGGCCGCAGATGGAAAAGTTCCTTGGCGCTCTCGACAATCCGATTCGCGTGCCGGGTGGCTCGACTTGCAATACCATGGTGGGTCTTTCTCGCTTGCACGGCAAGGCTGCCTTTATTTCGAAGATTGGCGATGACGAACTTGGCAAGCTTTTCCAGGAACACTTGAAGAATAACGGTGTGGAATCGAAGCTCGGGATGAGCGATGTCGCTACGGGCTGCGTGTTCTCTGCCGTGACTCCGGATGCCCAGCGCTCCATGTGGACTTATCTTGGCGCTTCGGACTTCCTCGGTTCGGATGACTTTACTCCGGCTCTCTATGACGATGTGGGACTCCTTTACGCTGAAGGCTACCGTGCTTTTAATGGCGAATGCTTCAAGAAGTCGTTTACGCTCGCTCGTAGCCTCGGTGTCGAAACCGCTCTCGACTTTAGCTCGTTCGGTGTGGTCGAAGCTTGCCGCAAGCTGTTCGATGAACTCTTCGAAGAAAAGATGATTGATATTATCATCGCTAACGAAGATGAAGCTTTTGCTTATGCAGGTGTCAAGGAAGAAGCTGCTCTCGAAGTCTTGGCGAAGAAGGCTAAGGTCGCGGTCGTGAAGATTGGCAAGCGCGGTGCCTTGATCGCTAAGGATGGCGTGGTAACTCGCGTGTCTGCGGGTGCTGCAAAGGCTATCGATACGACGGGTGCTGGTGACCTCTGGGCATCGGGTTTCCTCTACGGTTACATGAACGGCTGGGATATGGAACGCTCGGGCAAGCTCGGTAGCATTGTCTCGAACGAAGTTGTTCAGGTGATGGGCGCCCAGATTCCGGAAGAAGGCTGGCAGCGCATTTACGCCCAGATGTAATTGAGGGTATATGGTTTCTGTTGTTCGTTCTTTTGTGAAGTCGTGGGCTTTGTGCTCTTTGCTCGTGCTTGCTTTTGCCGGAGTTGTAAATGCAGCTGATTCGAAAACTGCAGGTAGTGCTGCAGAAAATGCGGCGGAAAAGGCAGAGCTTGTTGCAGAAATTGCTGTGCGCGATAGCGTGATGGCGGTTCACGACAGTGCCTGTACTGTAGAAAAGCAGTCTTTGCGTTCGGATCTCGAAGTGGAAAAGGCCAAGTGCGAAAACTGGGAACAGAGCTACAACACGCTTAAGAAGAACAACGAAACCTGTGCCAAGGCTTTGAGTGTTGCTGTCCAGGCTACTCAAGAGCAAATGGAACAGCAGAAAGCTAAGGAAAAGGTCGACAAGGAAAAAGAAAATACGGACCGCATGATGACTGGTGCATCTATGGCGGCTAGCTTTGGACTTGGCATGTTAATCATGTGGCTTATTCTTGATTAAATTTATTAAGTGATAATCTAGGCTGGATTACGCAGGAGTTGAAATGAAAAGAACCGCTTTGGTCATGAGCCTGCTTCTGTGTGCGGGTTTCTCATTTGCAAAAAAGTCGGATGTCCCGGCAGGGCCGTTCCATTTGCGTTCGACGCTGAAGCAGATTGCTTCTGTTCCCATGACGACTGCTGAAATTTCGGCATACATGCCCGAAAAGAAGGTGCTGTTCGTTGTTGGCGGCGAGAATGTCCTCGAAGTCGTTGACATGGCTAGTCCTGCATCGCCGAAAAAGATAAGCGAAATGAAGTTGCCGGGTGGCGCCTCTAGCGTGACTGTTTATGGTGACCTCGTGGCCGTTAGCCTCTTGAACAATCCTGAATGGAAAATGGGACATGTGCAGGTGATGCGCTATAACAAGAAACTTGAAGTTCTTGGAAAGCATGAACTGTGCTACATGCCTGACATGATTACGTTTACACCGGATGGTGCGAATTTGCTCGTGGCATGCGAAGGTTCTCCGGATGAAACTTTCGCGGAAGACCCGGAAGGCGGCATTGGCGTTTTGTCGATTGCAGGCGTGAATGTGTCGAGTGCTGCTGAATTGGCTAGAGCTTGGAAAAAGCCGCAGAAGACGGTTGTCGGATTTGGCGAACTCGATTCGCTTGCTCTGATGGCAAAGGGCGTTCGTAAGACGGGTGTGAAGAGCTTTGTGCAGTCGCTTGAACCGGAATATATTACGGTTTCCGAAGATTCTAAAACGGCGTGGGTGAGCTTGCAAGAGAACAATGCTCTTGTGAAGTTTGATGTGGCCGCCAAGAAAATTTTGGATGTATTCCCGCTTGGATATGTGGACCATTCAAAGCCGGGATTTGGTCTGGACATCAAGAAGAACAAGCAAATTGAGATTAAAAACTATCCGTTGCGCGGCTTGCGCCAGCCTGATGGAATTTCTGCGTTCACTGTGAATGGCAAGACGTTTGTGCTTACGGCCAATGAAGGCGCTCCGGTCAATGATTACAAGGCTTGGACGGATGTGACGACTCCGATGATGCTTGCCCAGAATGGCTTGCTGGATCCGAGTGTGTTTACGGCTGAAGTGCTCGAAGATGTGAAGAACATTTCTGTGAGCAATTTGGAACGCTGCAATGTAGCTCCGGATAAGACGGAGAATGGCAGATGCCCTTACATGTATAGCTTTGGAACGCGCTCGATAAGCATTTTCGATGGCGAAACGGGGCACCTGATGTGGGATTCTGGCGACGCTTTTGAACAGACAATGGCTCAGATGGCGCCTGATTACTTTAACTGGAATTCCAAGAAGGGTAAAGTCAAGATGGATGCTCGCAGTGAAGACAAGGGCTGCGAACCGGAAAACGTGACGACGGGTATTGTGGGCGATAAGCGCTATGCTTTTGTTGGTCTAGAACGCACGAGTGGTGTTGCCGTGTTTGACATTACGGGAATCGAGAGCGGGAATGCTCCGAAACTGGAAGATTTCTATTTAGACCCGAAAGATCGCGGTCCTGAAGGCATCTTGTTTATCCCTGCAGAAAAGAGCCCGAACGGTGAACCGCTTTTAGTTGTAGGCTACGAGTACAGCAAAACTCTTGCTGTGTATAGCGTGAAGTAGCGCTCCGCACATTACATGACCGTTTCCGGCCACGGGTGCTTTGGATAGCGCCCGCGGAGTTCTTTACGGACTTCGGCGTAGGTGTTCTGCCAGAAGCTTGTGAGATCCCATGTTTTTTGAATCGTGCGGAAGTTCGGTGCGAGAATGTCGTAACGCACTTTGAGCTTGTTGTCTGCGATTTTGTGCTCGCCGCGGAGCTGCATAAAGTCTTCGATGCGTGCAGATATCTCAACGAGAACGCCGTCTGCGCTTTGTACAATCTTGCCGCTGCTCTGTTCATCAGCGGTGGCGACTTCTTGATAGCTGTAACGGGCTCGCTTGCCATTGGGCAATACGTAATGATCGGGGAACGTTTTTTGCAACCATGCGAGCATGGACTTGCCGAAGTAATCTTCGACAATGTTGCGGTAACGGTCTTCGTTGATGTCGCGCAAAAGGAATATGCCGTCCGTAAGCTCGTTTAGAATAAGCTCCATATCCTCGTCATTGAATTCGGGGAGGCCGTATTCCGGGTAAAGCTTTGCCGCAAGGCGCATCTTGATAAGGAGCGTCTGGATGTTTTCGGTGAGATAACGGCCGGTCCAGTTTTCTTTTTCGAGCTTGTCGCGCCAAGCATCGGCTGTGAGCTCTTTGAGCTTTTCGAGGACTTTGGGCGATGCTTCTTGCGGGAGGATTTCTTTGCGGCTTGTTTCGCGGACGTCGCCATTGGGACTTTCGCTTTCGTGAATCTCGATGCCGATAAAGCGTTCTTGACCGCTACGCCATAACAGTTCATAGCGAATGTTTTCGCTTTCGCCGCCGAGCAATTCTTTGGGCACAGGAGCGTAAAGGCTCACGCGCAGTTCGGATTTGCTGCCGCCACCTGTGCGGAGCATAGAGAGCGCGAGCAATGCGTATGGCGGCTCTGATACTTGCAAACGGATGGTGTTGCCGTTGCTTAACTTGTAAACGTTACCGCTTGGAGTGGCGAGAGCATCCGGGAATGCGGCGAGAAGCTGTTGCGCCATGAAATGTGAGGACGGAGAGTAAACGGGCATCTCCTTTAATGAGTCGCGGAAGTCGCGGAGCTGCTTTAGCGTGAACGAAACTTCTCGCGGAATGTTGATGGCTTTAGAAAGAGTATCGCTTGCGAGCGTGAACAAGTTGAGCGTGTCTTTAGATTTCTGTACAAATTCTGTGCCGGAATGGATCCAGGCCATGGCGGCTAGGAGCAAGTCGGGGAGGTCTGCGGCGCTTGTTGCTTTTGCTAAAATCAATGCGAGCGGAATGCTTGAAATCGGTGTTTGAATGGCTCGCTTGCCGAGTTCCGTGATGTGACCGTCTTGCAACATGCCGAAGTTATTGAGCATCGATGTGGCGACTCTTTCGCGCGCTTCTGGAATCGCCGTGGGCAGTTTTATTCCCGCTCTCTCATCTGACTCAAGCGCTGCTTTTTGCAATAGAAATTCCGAGGGCTCGATTTGCAAGACTTCGGGCACGATGCCTTGTGGCATGTGCTTCTCGGCATCTTCGGTCCAGAGGCGGATGGCGCAACCGTTCTGTGTACGGCCACTACGGCCACTGCGCTGGATGGCGTTCTGCAACGAAATTGGGAGCGTGCGGAGTACGTTTACTTTTTCGCTATCGTCATATTCACTGACGCGTTCGATACCGCTATCGACAACACCTGTCACATTTGGAACAGTGATAGACGTTTCTGCAATGTTGGTCGTAAAGATGACGCGCGGACGTTCCGTTTCTTCGAAAATGCGGTCTTGCGTTTCTCGGTCTTGGCCGCCGTAGAGTTCAAGGAATTCGGCGACATTGTCGCCCAGAGCTTCGCTCGCGGCGGTGTGGCATTTGGCAATTTCTGCTTTACCCGGCAAGAATACGAGCGTTGTCTGCCAAACGTTATTGCGGTACAAAGTGCGCAATGCGCGGACAACTTCGCTTTCGATTCCCTGACCTGCGCTGATGTTTACGCCTGCGGCGGGTTTCTGGTGAAGAATTTGTACGGGATAAAGCGGATGCCCGAGTTCCAGACATTTGACGCCGAGCGCTTGTTCCATTTCTTCGCGGTTGAGCTTTGCACTCATGACGGCGATTCTTGGCGCTTTGATACTTTCACTACCTGAAGTTTGGCTTGCTGCTTGCAATTTGAGCAAGTACGCAAAGAGCAGGTCCATGTCGGCTTTGCGTTCGTGGTATTCATCGAAGATGACCCATTCCGCATTCATCTTGCCGTGCAGAAGCTCCTGCAAAAAGTTACCGTACGTTTGGAACAAGATTCTCGTAGCGCTGGATTTGCAACTGTCTTGGCGGAACTGGTAACCGACGGTCTTGCCGCAGGGCTCGTTGTGGAGCTTTGCTGAGTACTGCGCGAGGGCGAGGGCTGCGATGCGTCTCGGTTGCAATACGACAATGCGACCGCTAAAGTGATTGCTCAAGAACCACGGGATGTACAAAGACTTACCGCTACCGGTGGGCGCTTCGACGAGCAAGTTGTTCGTCTTGTTGACGGCGTCTACGAGCTTTTGTTCTTCTTCGGCAATGGCTAAATCTTTGTACGTGCGCATTGTAGATGTTCTCTTTAGGTTTCTTTAAACAACAGACCCCGGCGCATTGACCGGGGTATATAAAAGAAGATTTAACTGGATCCTTCGCTGCTTCGCCACTCAGGATGACGTAATGGCTTCGCCACTCAGGATGATTTCCTACTGACTAAGCCTTCGGGTATCTCAGCTTTTCACCAGTAGCGGCGTCAATGTAAGGCGGCTTGCCTTCGCGGAACTTCTGGTTGATGACCAAGTTCTGGAGTCTCCTACGGATGCCAGCTTCGGTCTTGCAGAAGAAGAACACGACCTTGTTTGTACCCGGAACCTGGAACACAGCAAGCTTGAACTTCTGAGAAACGGCGCGACGGAAAAACTTCACATCTTCTTTCTTCGGGATGACCTGATCGCTGCCCGGCTTGATTTCGCAAATCATGTCGGCATCGGCGAGCAAAGCCTTGGACTTCTGCTGGAGAGCGAGGAAGTTCGGTTCGGTGCTCTTGCGGATGTTTTCCATGTTGAACGGGCTTCTGGCTTTCAGGCCCTTGAGCGCACCACGGATAACAAAAAATAAAGCGACGACCACGACCAGAATAATCAGGTAGGGCCAGTTGTTTGCTAAAAAGTCTAACATAATCACCTCAATTTGGTGCCTCAAATATAGCAATTTTTGTGAGCTTCGCAAAAAACGCTAGCGAATGCCTTTTGTATCTTTGATTCGTGAAATTTTTTGTGAAGACTTTTTTGTTAGCGGGGATAGTTTCCGCTTTTGTATCTGCAAACGCCGCCGAAACAGATTCGCTGCGTGTGGATTCTGACCAATGTGTTGATGGAGCAAAAATCGAATCGATTGAGTTTGAAGGCTTGGAACATACGAAGCCGCGTGTGGTGTGGCGCGAACTCACGCACAAGGTTGGGGGCGAATTTTCGCAGAAGACTTTTGAGTCAGAGAAGCTTCGCCTGCAAGACCTAGACCTCTTTACGGATATTTACGTTTCTTGTAAAAATGGGAACGTAGTTTATAATTTCAAGGAAATCTTTCGCTGGATCCCGTCGCCGGCTGGCAAAAAGACGGACCGCGATGGTCTCATGCTGGGGCTTGCCCTTGCGAACCTGAATGTGCTGGGCGAAGACATCCGTGCCGAGGTGCAGTTCCGTACCGCCATTGACCCGTTCTTCGAAAATAACGAGTACGCCTTTTACGCAAGTTCCCCGTATTTGTTCGGGCTCCCGTTGGGTTGGAATTTTGAATTTTTGCGGACGGATAGCTGGGATGACCTTCGTGGTTTTCAGGATGCGACATGGTTGCTTAGTTTAGATGTGAACTGGAAACTGCTTTCGCATTTTTCAATTCTCGGCAAAACCGTGTACCGCTATTTAGAAAAGGGACCTGGCGTGTTGCCTGAATTTGGGCTTGGCTTTGCTGTGGACTACCGCGATAGCGAACTTGATACGCGTAAGGGAATTTATTTTGAAAGTGACGTGACGCATGTTGGCGTTGGCGGCAAGCGTGGCGAGAATTTTGTTGAGTTCCTGGAAGATGCTCGAGCCTATTACACGTTTGGTCGATTTGTCACGGGGGCGACCGCACTTGTTCGCTTGCGTCCGGGCGATGTAAAAAAATATGATTATTACTATCACGGCGGAGCAAATACGTTCCGTGGGCACGAGTCCGATTCGTTGCATTTGGGTGTCCATGAGATGCTTTTGACGTTGGAAGAACGTTTTGTTTTGCGCGAGCGCCGTCCGGCTTCGTTGTGGGGTGTTAACTTCTTCTATGGTATTCAACTGGTGGCGGGCTTAGATGCAAGCGTGCTTTGGGATAAAGGTACTCCTGGCTGGAAAAAATATGAAGGCGCTGTCTATGGAGGCTTGCATGTCGTAATCCCGGCGCTGGACCGAATCCGCTTTGAAGTGGGGTACAGCCCGGATCATGGTGAACCGGTGTTCTATTTTGGCCTCTTTGACAAGGTGACCTCGGCACGCTGGCGGAGCAGGTAATTCAGAGTTTGGATTTGAAGGCTCTTTGGTAAAAAAAGACTTTACAAATTCCGAATAAATACTAAATTAGGGATTATATTTGTAATAAAAAGATAATGAGGCTCAACGTGGGCCGACGGAGAATAAATGGCTATTAACTATTTGGATCTTCCAATTGGACGCAAGTATCCCTATGAAGTGGATTGCGTCGTGGAAATCGGTAAAGACACGAACTTGAAGTATGAATACGACGAACGCCTGCATGTGTTCCGTCTTGACCGTTGCCTCTTGAGCTCTATGAGCTACCCTTGCACGTATGGTTTTATTCCGAGCACCAAGGCTGACGATGGTGATGCTTTGGATATGCTCATTTACAGCCCGGCATCCATGATTACGGGGACGGTTTGCACTTGTCGCGTGATTGGAGCGCTTGACATGACCGATGGTGGCAAGAAGGACTACAAGGTTTTGGGCGTGCCGGTGTTCAACCCGCGTCCGTTCTGCGACATTACTGATGTGGACCAGATGTTCCTCCGCATTACAAAGAACTTCTTCCAGAACTACAAGGAACTGGAAGGCAAGGACGTGCAAATTGGGGATTGGATGAATGCTGCTTTTGCTCGTGAAAAGGTGATTGCGGCTCACAAGGCTTACTTTCAGAACCAGGTCCAGGTGCCGGAATCCTGCTACCAGGAACCTGAACATGACGAAAAGATAACTGCTGAGGAGTTGATATAAGCCGAGCGTCGCGGGAGACCGCTTGCGGGCTCACATGACCGAGGCGCAATATCTAGAAAAACAACGAAGTTGTTTTTTATTTATCTAAAGTCTTGGAATTTGCTCGTTATAAAATTTGCCTATGGTCTTGTCTTTGATGGCAAGACCATTTTTTTTAAGAATTTGTTGGTTTTGTTACAAAATATTTAATATATTATTTTTGTTGTAACAATTAAAGTAGATAGAGGTTTTATGAACAAGCTTATGCTTACCTGCGCGATGTCGCTCATGCTGCTTAGCACGTCTGCTATGGCATTGACGATTAACGTTGAACCGAAAAAGGAGGAAAAATCTCGTGTAGCACCGCCTCCTCCGCCACCTCCTCCTTCGGCTAGGGTGGTCACCTGCAAGTTTGCAGAACCGAAGTGTGACCGTCATGACAGAATTCATGCTGAACGTTACAACAACGATCAGAAGATGTATAGCCGTGGCGAATGCTATCGTGGTGAAAAGGAACGTAAGTTTGACTTCTACTGCGATAACGGTGATGTCTGGATGCAGATTGATTACCGTCGCGACCGTGCTGACCGTATTGAATGCAAGGATCCGAAGCGTGGCAAGTTCTTTGCTGCTCGCAGCGTTCGCGAATGCGAAGATCTTCATCGTGACTACAATCGTCCGGAACCGCCTCGTAAGCACCATCACGACCGTCGAGACTACCGCGACTAAGTTTGCGTAAAATTTTTAGCGAGCGTAGGCTCGCTTGCTGAAATTAAAAAGCCTCTCGCTTAAAGCGGGAGGCTAAATTTTTTGCAGGGAGGAGGGATTAGCCCTTGTAACCCTTGGGATTGTTCTTTTGCCAGTTCCAGGCGTCACGGCACATTTCTTCGATGCCGTATTGTGCCTTCCAACCGAGTTCGTCGAATGCCTTTTGCGGGTTGCAGTAGCAAGTGGCGATATCGCCTGCGCGACGCGGCTTGATGCTGTACGGAATCTTGACGTTGTTGACCTTTTCGAAAGCTTTTACGACGTCGAGCACGGAATAGCCATGACCTGTACCCAAGTTATAAATAGCGAGCCCGCACTTGCGTTCAATAGCCTTGAGTGCGCTCACGTGGCCAGAGGCGAGGTCGCAGACGTGGATGTAGTCGCGGACACCTGTGCCATCCGGGGTATCGTAGTCATTGCCAAACACGCCGAGTTCCTTGCGGAGACCGACTGCGGTCTGTGTGATGTATGGCATTAAGTTGTTTGGAATTCCGTTCGGGTCTTCGCCGATACGTCCGCTCGGGTGTGCGCCAATTGGGTTGAAGTAACGGAGCAAAACGATGTTCCATTCCGGGTCTGCTTTTTGCACGTCGCGGAGGACTTCTTCGAGCATGGACTTTGTCTGTCCGTAGGGGTTGGTGCATTGGCCCTTGGGGCAAGCTTCTGTAATAGGAATTTGTGCCGGGTTGCCGTAAACGGTTGCCGAAGAACTGAAAATGAGGTTCTTGCAGCCGTGATTACGCATGGTATGGAGCAACACGAATGTGGCGTTCATGTTGTTTTCGTAGTATTCGAGCGGCTTTGCGACGGATTCGCCGACGGCCTTGAGCCCTGCAAAGTGGATGCAGGCGTCGAACTTGTTTTCGCTGAAAATCTTGTCCATGGCGGCAGCGTCACGGACGTCTGCCTTGACGAACGGAATGGGGGAGCCAACTAGCTCTGCTACGCGGCGGAGCGATTCATCGCTTGAGTTTACAAGGTTATCGACAACGACTACGGAATGACCCGCTTTGTAGAGTTCGATGATGGTGTGGCTTCCGATATAGCCTGCGCCACCCATAACAGCTATTTTCATGATTGCTCCAATGATAAAAGTTCGGTGCATAATATACGAAATTTTTAGATTGTAGATATGAACGATTACTATCAATTTGCAATACTTTCAGCTGTCGTTGTGGCGGTTTATGCTTTTTTGTATTTCGTAGTGCATCCGCTTGCGAAATGGATTGCGATAAAGACTCCGAACAAGTTTGATGACTTGCTTGTGAAAAAGAAAGTGATTTCTCGTGCGCTCTTTTTTGTGCCGGTGATTATTCTGGTGCAGTCGTTCCCGTATGTGCTCGCGAAGGGCCATTGGCTTTATGAATTTTGTGAACATATCGGAAATATTTTGTTCACGGTAGCAGCATTCTTGCTCGCGAGTGCTGTGCTTGACGTCATCGAAAGCCTGAATGAACGCAATGTGAAAATGAAGTTGCGCCCGATGCGCGGCATTTTCCAGGCCATTAAACTTGCGATGTTCTGTGTGGCGACCATCCTTGTGGCTTCACAGATTGTGAATAAAAGTCCGGTGATTATTTTGTCGACTTTGGGCGCCATGGCAACGGTCTTGTTGTTGGTTTTCAGGGACTCGATTCTTGGCTTGGTCTCTGGAATCCAAATAAACTTGTCGGACCTCTTGCGCAAGGGCGACTGGATTGAAATTGAACGCCACCATGCTGATGGTTCGGTCATTGACATTACGCTTACATCTGTGAAAGTACGTAACTGGGACAATACGGTTTCGGTGATTCCGGCGTACGACTTGATTACGAATTCGTTCCGCAACTGGCGTGGTATGCAGGAATCGGGCGGTCGCCGCATCAAGCGTTCGCTTTTCATTGACCAGCAGAGCATCCGCTTTTTGACGCCTGAAGAAATTGAAAAGTTCATGAAGATTGATGTGCTGCGCCCGTACTTGGAACAAAAGTTAAGTGAAATCGGTGAAGGTTCGGGTGTGTCGGAAAATGTCACTGTGACAAAGCTGAATGGCCGCCATTTGACAAACATCGGAACGTTCAGGGCTTACTGCACGGCGTATCTCCGCAGCCGTAAGACGATTGCTCAAGACATGACGCTTATGACGCGACAGCTTGCGCCAACGCCGACCGGGCTCCCGCTTGAAATCTATGCATTTGCCAATACGGTGGAATGGATCGAATACGAAAATATCCAGTCCGATATTTTTGATTTTCTGATTGCATCGCTCCCGGAATTTGGGCTTTCGCTGTACCAGTACGCGAACCGTGTGCCGTAATTTTTTTCTACATTCGTTAATATGGATATTAATGAATGGCGCATTCGCATTGACGAACTTAATGATGAACTGATGTCGCTCCTCAACAAGAGGGCTACATACGCTGCTGAAATTGGGAAAATCAAGAAACAGAAAGGTTTGCCCGTTTTTGATGAAGGTCGCGAACAGTCTGTCTTGAATTTGGTCGCCGAGAAGGCCGCAAAGGCCGGTGGCCCGCTTTCTCCGGAATCGTTCCAGAATATTTTCCGTGTCATCATGGAAGAAACTCGCAAGGTGGAAGAATAATGGTTGCCCGCATTACTATGGTGGGGTTTGGTCTCTTGGCAAGCTCGATTGCTGCTGCTATCAAACAGGCTGAGCTCCCGACGAAGATTCGAGCCGTGAGTTCTCCTGCAACGCTCAAGCGTGCTCGTGAACTTGAACTTGCCGATGAATTTTTTGAATACGACGAGACTGAAAAATGGGCGAAGGATAGCGACCTGATTTTGCTCTGTGCGCCGATCCTCCACATTTTGAAGATGATTGATGCGCTTGGTAAAGTTTCGTGGGCAGGTGCTAATGCTGGCCGAGAAATCTTGGTGAGCGATATCGGTTCGACAAAGGTTGAAATTTGCAAGGCGGGCGTGCGCTTGCCCTCTCCGTTCCGCTTTGTCGGTAGCCATCCGATGGCGGGTTCTGAAAAACGCACTTGCGAATACAACGATCCTGCGATTTTTGAAAATGCATATTGGTTTGTCTGCCCGCCAGATGGAACGCCTGAATCTGTTTATGCCCCGCTTTTGGAAATTATCCGCTTTGTGGGCGCAAATCCTGTCGTGTTCCCGCCGGAACATCACGACCGCACGATGGCATGGGTGAGTCACATGCCGCAGATGCTGAGCTCAACGCTTGCCGGGAACTTGCCGGAACGCTTGCTCAAGCACAACTACCAGCATTTTGCAGGCCGCGCTTTCCGCGACATGACGCGTATTGCCGCCTCGGGCTGGGGAATGTGGCATGATATCGCCGTGACGAATCGCGACGAGACGACTCGCGCCCTTTGCGAAGTCCGTGATGGTCTCGACAAGACGATTGCGGCGATGAACGGACTCAACGTCGTGAAGGACGGTAAGCCTGCTTCGGGTAATTTTGAAAATGACGAGCATAGCGTGGTTGCCGATAATTCGCAGGCGCTTGCTGATATTTTCAAGGCGGGTAACGATGGACGTGCGAGCTTATTTGCTCCGGGTCGCAATAACACCAACTCGTTCTACGAAATTACGGTCCAGCTCAAGGATAAGCCGGGCGCTCTGTTGAGCGTGATGCAGCCACTTGCCGAAGAAGGCATCAACATTCGCGACATAGAACTCATGAAAGTCCGCGAAAATGTGGCGGGTACGCTTTTGCTTGCGTTCAAGACTCAAGAAGAAGCGGCCCGTGCCGTGAAGACGCTGCAATATTTGGAATACGAAGTTAAAGAAAGACGTTAATTTGCTTAAGGAATAGACGATGGAATTCTTGATGAATCCCGACCGTGAACGGATGAATTTGACGTTGGTGATGGCGCTTTTGGTGAATGGCCGCACCGTGTTGGAAAATTTTGCGTGGGCAAGTGGTAGTGAAAAGTATGCCGAGGCGCTGAAAGAATTTGGTCTCACTTACGAATTGCAAGGACATCAGCTTGTCTTGAATGGCAAGGGGTTCCAGTACTCTATTCCGACCATGCTTCCGTTCAAGTTTGGCGAAGCCGATAACGTGATGCTTTGGACGCTCGCAAGTAAGGACGAAGAACAGCTCTACACGTTTGCTGCTGAAGTTGATGATGTGGGCATTGCCCGTGTGAATGCGGCAAAGGAAACGCTCCAGAAGTATTTCAAGATTAAGGTGCAAAAGGATGAACCGGCAAAGTTTGTCTTTAACTTTTTGCGCGATGAACTAAACGTCAAGAAGGATTCTCTGGGGAACGTTTCGTCTGTGATGCGCAACAGGCTTTTGCTCCGTGCGCTTATCCGCAATGACTATTTGAATTTTGAAGAAAAGTCTACGGTACATGACCAGTGGACGAAAATGCTCATTTACTTTGGTGCGGCTGTGAAGTATGAAGGCCGTGGCATGGAACAGTTGAGCGAATTTGAACGCCGCTTGATGATTGCGCAGGGCAAGAAGATTGAACGTACGCAGTTTACGGAACTTTCGGAGACGAAGGTGATTACCGCGCGTGAATACTATGTGCCGGGTGATACGACGGAAGCGACTGCGTTTGCGGTTCTTGCGACTGTCGGTAACATGCCGAAGGACAACGTCATCAAGCTTTTGAACGTAGACTTGAACAGCAGCCGTGCGGGTGCGCTCACATGCCTCAAGCGTATGGGGGCAAACGTCGAAACGGTGAGCCGTCGTGAAAAGTATGGCGACGTTTTTGGCGATGTTGAAATCAAGCCGCTTGCTTCAGGCAAGCGCTTGCAGGGCCGTCGCTTTAGCGAAGACGTGATTGCAACGGCGCTCGAAGAATACCCGCTGTTGGCTGTGGCGGCTTGCTACGGCGAAGGCGAAACGATTTTGCGCGTGCCCAAGGAAGTCCGCAAGGAAATGCGCCCCAAGAATGAATTTTTGGCGGTGAACTTGCGCAAGACGGGTGCCGAAGTTGGCGTGTACGACGATGGCCTTGTGATTCGCGGCCTTGAAACGATTGTGAACGGTAGCGATTTTGACGGTGGCGATTCGGCGCAGATGGGGCTTGCCTTGAGCGTGTTGTCGCTTGCGCTCCAGAACGATGAACCGGTCGAAAATATGGACAAGGTCGAAGCGATGTTCCCGGGTGTTGTCGACAAGCTCAAGAATGTGCTTGTGGCGGAAAACGCCGAGAAGAAGGAATAATTAGGCTGACGCAGTAAACGAACGCGAAACTTGAGGATGAAAATGAACAAGTCTTTCAGCAGCATTGGAATTGTCGGGTTCAAGGACAAGAGTGCCGATTTGGCATGTGCCTTGAAGCAGATTACTTCTTGGGCGCTTGAACACCCGCAGGTGAAATTTTATGCGCTCGATTCCCTCAAGGAACTCGTGAAAAAGCCGATTCGCGTGGTGAAAGAATCCGCGTTGCAGAAGACGGATTTGCTGCTTGCGATTGGCGGTGACGGCACGGTGCTGACGGCCGCGCACATGGCGCTTGGCCACAACATCCCGATTCTTGGAGTGAATGCCGGGCGCGTGGGATTCTTGGCGGAATCGCGTGTGGAAGGCTTGACCAAGACGCTCGATAGCTTGCTTGCTGGCGACTTCTCAACTCGCGAACGCATGATGATCGAGGCTGCGGTTTATCACGGCAGAAAGTGCATTGCAAAGCAGACTGTTCTGAATGAAGTCCACGTGCGCGCGCACGCTCCGGAACGCATGGTGAACGTGAACGTGGCTTATAACGATACTTGCTTGACGGAATACTGGGCGGATTCAATTCTCGTTTCGACTCCGACGGGTTCAACGGCATACAATTTGGCGGCTGGTGGCCCGATTATCCATCCTTCGACGCCTGCGGTGGTGCTCACGCCTGTGGCTCCGAGTAGTCTCTCGGTGCGTCCGCTTGTGCTTTCGCTGACGGATAAAAAGTTGCGAATGGCGTCTGCGGTGAATTGCTCGCTGGACCTCGTTTTTGACGGGCGCATCACGCTAGAAATGAAACCGGATGAATATGTGATGTTGTCAGAAAGTAAACTTGTGACGACGTTTATTCGCATGCGCCACACGGGCTTTGTGGGCGCTCTTCGCGAAAAACTTGGCTGGACGGGTAAACCGCGATCTGCTTGATCTCGCCCTGCTTTAAATCGCCCAACTCAAAATTGCAGAACTTGATGCGCACAAGGCGTAAAACTTCGTAGCCGAGCTTCGCGAGCATGCGGCGAATTTCACGATTCTTGCCTTCGTCCAAAGTGATTTCTAACCAACAGTTCTTTTCGCCTGCGCTGTAAAGTTTGGCGCTGACGGCGTGCATGAACTCTTCGGGTTCGCCAAAAACGCGGGGTGGGACGTTGAAGCCTTTTTCCATTTGCGAAAGTTCTTCGGCAGTGAGGTGGCCGTTAACCTGAACACGGTAGATTTTTGTATGCGGAACTGTTACTGGATCCTTCGTGGAGTTTATCCCGGACTCCGTTCCGGGACTCAGGATGACGCTTGCGTTTGTCATTTCTGCCTTTGAACCGCGCGACTCTTGAGGATTCAGCAAAGCATCCGCCCATTGCGTGTCATTTGTAAATAGCAACAACCCTTCGCTAGCGGCATCGAGCCTGCCAACGGGCGATATATGCGGTACGGGTTTGTCGGGGAACATCTTGGCGTATTGCTCGCGGAAAAGGTCCATCACGGTTGCGCGCCCTTTTTCGTCGCTTGCCGTAGTGACGTAGCCACGCGGCTTGTTCATCATAAAGTAAACGAACTCGCTTGCTTTTACGGGCTTTCCGTCAACGCATATTTCATCATTTTCGCGGGCGGGAGTGTCCGGATCGCGGACGATTTTACCACGCAAAGAAACCCGGCCCTCGCGGACCAGGTTTTCTGCTTGGCTTCTGCTGCAAAAACCGCGCTTAGAAATCACACGGGCAACGCCGTGAGCTTTGGCTTTAGTGGCGCCAGACGCGGGCTTTGTGCAGCCTCTTTCCCGGTTTACTTGCCGAGATATGCCTTGATGTTTTCGAGGCATTTCTTGTTCTGAGCTTCGGTACCGACGGTAATGCGGAGCACGTCACCCATAGCCGGCTGCGGACGGATGATGGTACCCTTGGCCTGCAAGAACTTGAAGGCGTCCATCGGATCCTTGAATCCACTGACGGCGATGAAGTTTGCGTGGCTGTCGACGTAGGGGAGGCCGAGTTCCTTGAAACCAGCCTTGAGCTGTTCGAGACCCTTCTTGTTGAGTTCGCGAACCTTGTTCACGTAATCCTGGTCGTCGATAGCGCCGATGGCTGCTGCCTGAGCGATGCTGTTCACGTTGAACGGTTCACGCACGCGGTTGATGAGGGCGACGATTTCCGGACGGGTGATGCAGTAGCCCACGCGGAGACCAGCGAGACCGTAGATCTTGCTGAACGTACGGCAGCAGATGATGTTCTTGCCAGCGGCGATGCGGCTGTTGAAATCCGGAACGAGTTCCGGCGTGTCTTCGATAAATTCAGTGTAGGCTTCGTCCATCACGAGAACGCAAGTTTCCGGGAGGCTGTCGGCGAAGTCGAGGATTTCCTTGGCGGTGAGGTCAGAACCGGTCGGGTTGTTCGGGTTGGCGAGGAACACGATGCGGGTCTTTTCGTTCACGGCGTCGCGCATAGCCTTGAGGTTGTAGTTGTATCCCGGAGCTGGCATGTCAACTTCAACAATCTTGGCGTTCATGGCCATCGTGGCGAGCTTGTAAACAGCGAAGCTGTGGTTGCCCATGACGGCTTCCGTGCCGGGGCCGAGGAACACCTGGGCAATCATGTCCAAGAGTTCGTTACTGCCGTTACCCACAGCGATCTGGTCGCGGTTCACGCCGCGGAATTCAGCAATCTTTCCGATGAGGTCGTAAGAACCGCCATCCGGATAGAGGTTCACTTCTTCCAAAGCCTTGCGAGCTTCGGCCATGCCCTTCGGGCTCGGGCCAAACGGGTTTTCGTTGCTGGCGAGCTTGTCAATGTCTTTCGGGTCGAGGCCGAATTCACGAGCGGTGTAGGCGATGGGTTTGCCGGTCACGTAGAGCGGCTGCTTCAAAATGTGCTGTTGTGCGAGCTGATTGATATCCATTTTTACAGTAATAAGTGGTTAGTGATTGGTTGTTAGGATTCGTTCTGAATTAATTCGTCGAAGGATCCTGTAGATTTGTAATCCGTAAGGAATTATAGCAATTTTTTATATTAGGGTTATGACGAAATCTATCGTTTTTAGCGTTGTCGCATCGTTAGAAGCTCTTACCATTGTAATTGGTTTGAGTTTTAAATGTGATGGCTTGTTTTTCCCGCTTTTGGGATTCTCGTTTTTAATTTGGGCTTTCTCTCGAATAATGCGGTTTAATTCGTCTTTAAATGTTTATTTCTTATTTTCCCTATTTGTTCCAATTGCATGGTTGGTTTTAGATGTGCTTCCTCGGATGATTCAGTCTGATGGTGGTGTTTGGGATAATGTTACCTTTTTGTTGTTTTGCCCGTGCATAGGTATAGCCACTTGAATTGAAGTTGTCCTAAATAGATTCATTCATGGAACGCCGTTGGTCATTCAGTGGCCATCAATGAGCGAGAAAGAATAGCCCCGTGCTAATGGCTGAAAAATAGAGCAATTGAGCTTTCTTTGACAAAATGTCTAGAAATTAAATGTGAAATTGTGCTCTATAATGGCTTTGGGAATATAAATTATATGTTGGAAAAATAAGGAATTTTTTGAGATGTTTGAAGCTTCGAATCGAATTTTAGCGGTGCTGTGCGGACTTGCTGTTTGTGCGTCTGCGGCGGTAGATCAGTGCAAGCCGATTGGCTGGGCGACTCGTTTGGGCCGTACTTCGACTGAATTTAATGTAACCGGTGGCGGAAATGCAACTCCCATTACCGTAAAAACATTTGCTGATTTGCAAAAGTACGCGAAGGATTCTTCTCCGCGTGTGATTTACATAGACGGTACGCTTGGCGATGGCTGGAGCGGGCGAACGGGGGACCGCTTGAATATCACGGGTTCCAACAAGACCATCATCGGACTTAAGCCGGGGACTGTGCTTAAAGCGCCAATTCACATCAGCAAGGCTTCAAACATTATCGTCCGCAATATCGTGATTCAAGGGCCGGGCAGTAATGCTGAGCAGGCTTGGGACAACCTCACCATTGAAAATAACGGTTCCAAAAATATATGGATTGACCACTGTGAATTCTGGGATGGTCAGGATGGCAATGCCGATGTGGTAAAAGGTGCAGATAACGTAACGTTTACGTGGTGCATTTTTGGCTACAAGAAAAAGAGTTCGCACAACCTTTCGAATCTCATCGGCAGTTCTGACAATGAACCCGAAAGCGAAGGCAAGCTGAATGTGACCTACATGTTCAACTGGTGGCAGGCAGCCAACCAGCGCAAACCACGCTGCCGTTACGGAAACGTTCATGTGGTGAACAACTTGCTTACGGGCAATGCTAGCATCACAAACGGAACCGATGTGCTTGGCGTTTCGGCTGGCCACATGTGCAAAGTGCGCACGGAACGTAATGTATTTATCAACGAAGCAAACCCAATTTATACGGGCAATGCGAACGGCACGGGCGTGAACGAAGTCATCGACAATATTTTCACGAATTGCTCGGGCAATACAAAGGGAACAGGGACTTCTTTTACACCGCCGTATGAATACACGAGCTTTATGCTCAAGGCGAGCGAAGTTGAAGCTGCCGTGAAGGCGAATGCGGGCGCTACGCTCAAGAGTCCGACGGAATGTGATGCTAATTATGTGGAACCGGAACCGCCGACACCTGATAAACAGTTCCAGGCCGAAACGGGTACGATTACAGGTGGCGTTTCTGAAAGCAGCAATGGCGGTTACCACGGCGATGGCTATGTGAATTTCGATAAGGGCGGCGATGTCGTCGTGAACGTGAAAGTCGATACGGCTGGCCAATATCGCTTTGATATCGATTTTGCAAATGGCTCCAGTGAAGCACGCTCTCTTGCGATTTCTGCTGGTTTAGATACGGCAACGACATCTTTCAAGACTACTGGTGGCTGGACCGTCTGGGAAACTTCAGAAGTTTTGATTAATCTGGCGGCTGGCGAAAATGCAGTGAGGTTTGCAACCGTTGGCGGCAATGACGGCCCGAACATCGACCAGTTCGATGTAACGCTTGTGAAGGCTGCTGAAAAAGATACGACGGAAAAGCCGACGTCGATTCACACGAAAACAGCTGCTGTGGTCGCGCCGAGCGTCTATCGCGTTAGCATTTTCGATACAAAGGGCGCATTGGTGCGCCGCATGAATGTGGAATCCGCAAAAGTTGGCGATGTCGCTTGGATGACCCGCGGCCTGCCTGCAGGGCTTTACGTGATGCAACTGAAAAGCGCAGGCTCGGAACGCCGCAAGTTTATTGCAGTGAAGTAGGAATTTTTATAAGTTCCGCTTGCATAATTTGAAGCCAAGAGAAAATTGCGGTCGAAATTTTCGTCCGCAAAAATTTATCGAAAATATTTTGCAGACCTCTTGACGGAGGTCTGCTTGTAATTTATATTACTGGTGTACAAATGAGCATTTTGCACCGCGGCAAACAATTAAACCCTCGCCTTTTTAAGCATGTAGGCGGAAGGAGTGAAAGATGAGTGAAAAAGAAAGGCTTAAATCTGTCTCGATCCCGCAAATTCACGATCAGATGTATTGCATTTGCATTGAAAATGAATTAGATTTGTATAAAGAAGAGGTGATTCATATGGCAAATGCAGTTTTACAGACAAGAATCGACAAAGCCACTAAGGATGAGGCTGAGCAGTTATTTGAATCTCTCGGTCTGGATATTACTACGGCAATTAGACTGTTCTTGAAACAGGCTATTAACCAACGCTGCATCCCTTTTGAAATTGTTCCTCCTCAACGCGAGTTTTCCGATTCGACATTAGCCGCTATTGAAGAAGCTAAAAGTCTTGCTAGAAATCCAAAAGCGAAAAGATATTCTTCTGCTAAGGAACTCCTTGAGGATTGCAAGTAATGGTATACGAGCTTCTTAAGACATCTCGCTTTAAGGCTGGTGTAAAGCTTGCGCGAAAGCGGGGATTAGATATTTCTCTTCTAGAGAATGTCATTGAAAAATTGCGACTTGATCAACCACTTGATGCAAAGCATCGTAATCATGAATTGTCAGGGAATTTCAAAGGCGTCTGGGAATGCCATATTCAGCCGGATTGGCTATTGCTTTACTTGAAGGATAATGGCGTGCTAGTGCTGACTTTGGTTGACACTGGATCGCATAGCGATATCTTTAAAAAATGACTGCTGAAAAAGGGCAGGCGATGCTTGCCTTTTTTAATTCAGCAACCATTGGTTGCTAAATCGTCAGTAGTAGAGGAGCCTTTGCTACGCAAATAGGCTTGGAAACTGTTGCTAGTATTCCTTAATCTTCTTTAAAAACTCGACAAGTTCGCGATTCAGCTCGCTATTGAGCGTGTCTGCTTCTTGGATGGTGTGGTGCTCGTCGCCTTCGAAATCGTGGGCGCGTTCACCGCAAATGTCCACGCCGAGAATCCTGCGACCTGTGGTAAGTGCGGTGATGCAATCTTTGAGGGCGTCAAGCGTAAGTGAACCTTGATCCCAATTGGTTACAGCATAGGATGGCGAGAGTGCGTCTTTGTCGATGGAAATGTAGAGATTAGGCGAGAGGACGTTCACAAAATCGCTGCAGATTAGAGACGAGAGAATGCTGAGTTCGCTTTCGCGGATGAATGTCACTTTATCTAAAATGCTTGATTCCCTAGATTGCGAAAGCTCTTCGCGGACGGTTTCGACGAGTTCGTCTTTGACACCGATGATAATTGCATTTTGAATAAACTTATTGTTGTCGAGGACTTCTTTGACCCAACCGCCACAGCTTAAAATTCCGCCGAAACGGGGCGGTTGCATGTCGGGATGATGGTCGAATACGATGAGCGTGAATGGTTCCTGGACTCTATCGGTCCAGAGCTTGCTCATGTAATGGTAATTGCCGTTGTCAAAGAAGTGAATACTTGGTTGCGGCGCAATGTCGTTTGTGGAATTGTCGCGATTCTCGATAATGCGGTTGCATTCACTTTTGCTGTCGCTTTCTGCGTTGTCAATCGATTCGTTAATTTCCTTGATGGCGTCGTCGTCACAGTAGCAGTCAGTTCCTACGATTTTTGTGCAGTCGAGCCAGCGAACGTCCTTGCTTGTTTCTGCGGTGGCGCGCAGTTCTTGCATAAAGGCTTGCTCGGCGTAAACGCCCGTGAAATCTTGAACTGTAATCATCATTGTCAAAAAATAGTTAAAAATCTGCTGCTTTGGGCAAAAAAGGCGGTGCCTGCTCAGTGACAGGCATGACAGACTTTGGGAAAAATAGCGTGTTTTGAAGTTTTCCTGTTGTTGTTTTTCTCCGAGTTTTTGATTATTTTAGTGAGGTCAAGGAGTTTTTATGCAAGAAGAATTGAAGAATATTACGGACGAAGACAAGCGCTTTATGCAGATGGCTATTCAGTTGTCCGTTGAAAATGTTGATAATGGCGGTGGTCCGTTTGGCGCTGTTATTGTCAAGGATGGCGAGGTCGTGGCGACGGGCGCAAATCGCGTTGTGCCGAATAATGATCCGACGGCTCATGCCGAGGTGACTGCAATTCGCAATGCTTGTGCAAAACTCGGAACGTTCATGTTGGACGGCTGTACCGTTTACACGAGCTGCGAACCCTGCCCGATGTGCTTGAGCGCTTTGTACTGGGCTCGTGTCAAGCGCATCTGCTATGCCAATACAAAAGCCGATGCCGCGGCCATCGAATTCGACGATTCCTTTATCTATGATCAACTCGATTTGCCGTACGAAAAACGTGCTATCAAGTGCGACCATTTTATGCGAAACGATGCGCTTGTTGCTTTCAAAAAGTGGGCGTCAAAGACAGACAAGACGCGCTATTAGATTCCTGTTATTTCTAATAACTAATGACTAATAACTAAAAATTTATTTAAACCGTTTGCAAAAACTGCAGGTTTGACAAAAAGGGTGGCGTAGTTCGTGCTGCGCGAACCCTTCTTTTATATTTTGCGCGAGCGGGCTTTCTAAAATTTCAGCAAAGCTTTGTTCGCCGATGTTACCGAGTGTAATTTGTCCGCTATGGTCGAGGCAACAGGCGACAACGCGACCGTCATGGAGAATCGCTACGTGCGTGTCTAGCGCGCGGCAAGTGCCTGCGATGTTTTGCTCTGGATGACAATTGTTACTGTTTTCGGATTGCGCTGAAGGCCATTTAAATCTTGTGTCTTCGTGCAGATAAAGTCGACCGGTTATGTTGAAACTCTTGTGGCGACTGCAGAAATGCCCGGGCGTGATATCAACGCCAAAAGTCTCGTGGATGCGTTTAAGCATGTAGCTGTTCCACGAGGAGGCATCTTCGGCGCCGACGTTCCACAATCGTAAATTGATGTAGAGATCGGGGCGCTCGACAATTGAGAGACTGCAAAAATCAAGGACATTTTGCAAATAGCGTTCCGCGGTTTCTTGGGGGAGTTCCGCGTAGGCATGCGTCGAAAAGTTGACTTGGCGGACGGCGGGCGAGGCAAGAATTTGACGGCCTGTGCGTTCAATCGTTGTGCCGTTAGTCGTGAGCGTGAGCTTTAATGGCGTTTGTTCGAGCTTTTTGAGGTAATGCACAAAGCCGGGGTGGAGCGTGGGTTCGCCGAGAACGTGAAAGTAGACGTTTGTTGCGCCGATTTCTTGCGCGCCTGTGATGCATGTTTCGAACAGCTTGGAATCCATGAACGTGCGGCTCGCGGACGTCGACGAATTGTCTGCTGCAAATCCGTTGTCGGCTTCATTCACGTTGCCTACAGCAGTTCCGCAGGGGCAAAAGCTACAATGCAAATTGCAAACGTTCGTGATTTCGATGTAGACGCTGTTCACGAGAGGCCCCTCATCTCCATAATTGCTTCTTGGTATTCGCTGAGTTTGCCTGCTTTTTTGATTTTCTTGAAATTTTTTTTTGGAATGCTTGGTTCGAGGTATTCCCAGAAACTTTGTACGTGCGAGAGAATTTGGCTGTCGCCTTGGTTCGTTTTGCAGGCGTGGTCAAATATGACCTGGTGCATTTGGAAAAGTTTGCCGAGCAAATTTTGATGAGTGTTGCTGTTTAGGGGGGCGGCGCAGTTTATATCGCGCATTCCTTTGTATTCCGCTGCTAAACTTGGTTTCGCGAGAAGTCCGCGGCCGATCATCACGCCTGCGAGCTTCGGGTAGCGTCGTTCCATTTCACAGATTTGCGAGACGGTTGTGATGTCGCCGTTATAAACGAGCGGATGGCGGCATTCCTCATAAAACTTTTCAAATGATTTGAAATCGATTGCGCCTTTGTACTGTTGCTTGCCGAGTCTGGGGTGGAGCGTAATTTGCGAGAGCGGCGCTTCGTTTAGAATCGGGAGGAGAGCAAAGGCTTCGTCAGGGGCGTCTTGCCCAAGCCGCATCTTGACGGAAAACTTTATCGGCGCAGTTACTTTTGCCATTGCCGGCGCGGTTCCGTTCGTAACGCTAGACAATTTCCTGATCTCGTCCATTATTTCTTGGACGGTTTGCTTGTCGTTTAAGATTCCTGCTCCACGATGGCGGTTGACTTGCATCGGGAAGGGGCATCCCATGTTGAAGTCAATTTCCATGTAGCCTTTGGCGATTAGCGCGTCTGCGAGGATTTTAAATTCATCGACGCTGTTCGCGATAATTTGCGGAATCTCGCGTGCATTTTCCTCCGCAATGTCCGTGCATCTTGAATTTGCGCATTCAGCATTCGCGATTTCTAAATCTCGCAAATCTTTTTCGCGCGGTTTCCCGTTTTCAATCCGCAAGAACGGTGTGTAATATGCATCAACACCGCCAAAGATTTCAGCGTGGGCTTTTCGATAAATGCCCGTCGTGTAACCTTGTAGCGGTGCAAATAGATTTTTTAGCATGGCGCTTTTTTGCGGACCTTGTTTTTTACAAATGCAATAGTAAATGTATTAATCTTTTTTCAACTAAGAATGGCGATGCCGTCCCCATACGCGGATCATGACCACGTAAGAACTAAAGTTCTAAGTGGTCAAAGAGAACAGAGTCCGGCATGACAATTGAAAAAATGTGGATTATGCTTTTTATTTTCCGAGAGCTTTCTTCAAAGCTCTGATGGCGTTTCCGCGATGGCTGATGACCTTTTTCTCTTCAAGTTCCATCTGCGCAAACGTTCTCGTTTCACCATCCGGAACAAAGAGCGGATCATAACCGAAGCCCATGTCGCCGACAGGTGCGTGGTTGATTTCGCCGCGGCATTCGCCTTCGAAAATAATCGGCTTGCTGATGACAAATTCACCTTTTTCGTTCTTGGTGACGGTTTGGTATGAGAGTGCACAGAAATAACGTGCTTTACGGTCTTCGATACCTTCGAGCTTTTGCATCAACTTGACGTTGTTGGCTTCGTCATCGCCGTGCTTACCGCAGTAGCGGGCGCTGTAAATGCCAGGTTCGCCGTTCAAGGCGAAAACTTCAAGGCCAGAATCATCGGCGAGAACGGTCGCTTCGATGTTGCGCTTAGCGAGCCATTGAGCCGTTGTATTCGACTTGATGATGGCGTTTTCGGCAAAGGAATTCCCATCTTCGATGATGTCTTCGTCAAAACCGATGTCTTTCAAAGTCTTGAATTCGTAATGGTCTGTGCCCAAGATGTGGGCAAAGTCTCTAATTTTTCCGGCACTTCCGGTCGCGATAACAAATAAACGTTTCATGTTACGATTGATAAATAAAAAATGACTGGATCCTACGCTTCGCTCAGGATGACAGGTTAGTAATGTTCCGGTTTCATGACGATCAAGATGGCGTCAACGATAATGCCGACTCCGCAGAGACCGCCGGTGCAAAGCCACAAGATTCCTGTCCAGATTTTTCCTTCGTAAAAACGGTGCAGACCCAAGTATCCGAGCAGAATACAGAGGGCAAGAGCAATCCATTTGTTGTGTTCACCAGTAGAAGGCATAAAGACTCCTTGTTTTTTACGAGTACAATTTAGAAAATGTGCGGAATAGCCGCTAGTCAATGGTCCATAGTCATTAGAAATATTCAATAACCATCAACTAATAACTAATGACCATATCTACCTACTTAAACATTTATTATTATTCCTTTCGTGAAAATGAAAAAAATATCGACTTCTTTTTTGTGCCTTGCAGGGCTTTCTGCGGGTATGTTCCTTGCTGCATCTTGTGCAGCTCCGTCTGTCAATCCTTCCGTGCAGGCCAATGAATCTGTGGCTCCGGTCATTCATGTTCCTGTTTATGCGGCTCCTGTTGCTGTGTTTGAAATGCGCGTGCTCGATAAGGATAAGCAGGTTCGTGTCGTTGATAAGCCTACTCTTGCGGCTCTCGATTTTGCGGCATATTTCTCGAATCCGATTCGCATGGCGGGTATGGATGAAAAACCTGAAAATTACACGGGCAAAATGGCGAATGCCAAGCTTGCAGAATTCCCGTTCCCGATGCTCGATTCGATTTCGGAATACGAACCGGAGGCTGTTGCTGGTGTAGCTCCGATTGCGTGGGAACCGTTTGCGAAGATTCTCTATGCGCAGACTGGCGATGAAACGCTTTCGAAGACCTTGAATGAAATTGAAGCGGTCAAGTGGAATGAACCCGATGTATTCCGCGCTTTCCAGACGGTAAGCCGTTTGTGGGGTGTGCCTGGAACGGGTGAAAATCAGGGAAAGATTGAATGGTGGGCCGAAGTGATGCCTGCTGTCTGGACGGGCCGTGCTCCGTTCTATGGTAAGCTCAAGTTCGTTTCGGGTGGTGAGTCTGCGGAAGTCTTGAATTACTACATGACGGCCGAGATGAACAGTGAAGAGGCCATGAACTGGGCTCGCACGCTTTCGTCTTACTGGTACCCGACATTGAATACGGACTTGGAACAACATACGCCTGGTGCTATTTGGGAAAACTCGAGTGCAAATCGCCCGTTTGCAGTGATGCGCGGAAACCCGATGGGGAGCCCCATGTGGGTTGCTTTTGAAGTTCCGGCGTTCCGCTTGACGGATGAACAGTTGCGTGCTGCTGCTGTTGCCGATTCTTTGGCGGCTGCAGGTGAAGTTGTGCCGGTGAACCGCACGCTCGATACGAGTTCTTATGCTCGCTTGGAAACGCTTGCTGCTATGGAAAATAGCTGCCCTGCAACGCCTGCGACAAAGAAGTTCCGCGAAGCTTTGAAGAAAAAGCTATCGAAGCTCCCGAAGGAACAGAATGCCTGGGCGGATAACGGAATGCTTTGGTTCCGCCGCAATGCAAACTACCTCGTTGCAGATAAAATTAGTGGTCAGGATAGCCTCCATAATCCGCTCCCGAGAATGATTGAACTCAAGCAGTACTTGGATTCCATGAATGTTCAGCTTCTTGTGGTTCCTGTTCCTGTAAAAGAAGAAATCTATGCGGATAAGCTTGTAAAGGGTACACCTGCGGACTTGTGCGTGAACGTGAACGGCCGTGAATTTATCCGCGAAATGCTCGCCGCCGGGATAGACGTACTCGACCTTTACCCGTCTCTGATGGCGGCCCGCAGTGGCGATGACGCTCCGCATTACAGCTACCAGCGCTACGATACGCACTGGGCATTGCCGGGCATGCTTGCCGCTATGGAACAGCTCGCTTCTCGCGTGACGCAGTATAGTTGGTATGCCGATGCAAACCCGCAGCCGGGTAGCCTCGTGATGAAGGATACGGTAGTGCTGCGCGAAGGGGACTTGGTCGCTCACTTGCCGGATAAGGAAAAGTCCAAGTATGCTGCCGATACTCTTGCAGGCATGAAAATCTACAAGGGCGACAAACCGTACAAGGGCGGCAAAAATGCGCCGATCCTCTTGATGGGCGACTCGTTCACGGGGGTGTTCGAATCCGTGGACCAGAAAAGCGGTGGCCCGGGTTCCTTGCTTGCTTATGCAACGGGACTCGACGTTCAGGTGCTTACAAGCTGGGGCGGTGGCCCAGGCGTTCGCGCTCGCCTCAAGAAGATGAAAAAGGACATGCTGAGCAAGCGCCTCGTGATTTACATGATGACTGCTCGTGACTACTGGCAAAGCCCGATGGAATGGGACGGAATTTAGACGAAAGAACGCTCGCAAAGCTCGCTACAGACGAAAGACTAGAGAAGGGTCTTTCGTCTCTCGTCTCTCGTCTCTCCTCTAAACTTTTTTGGTGGCTATTCTTCGCGACTCTTTTGATAGCACTCCCGTTTCTGCTTTGGAACGGGGAGAACGATTCCATGAGCTATCGCGAAATGGCGTGCGTATTTGAAGAACGTGCGCCGGGCTGCCTTGATTCTATTGGCGATTGGCATGCGGGACTTGCTTATTTTGATAGCAGTGTCGCAGTGAATCACGATACTTTGCAATCTCTGAAAAACCTGCTTTGGCAATTTTGGAATATCGATTTTGCCGGGGCGGGCGAGGCCGCTGTTGCTAAAGATGCTGTGCTTCCGCTTCGCGTTCTTGCAAACAGAAAATCTGGCTGCATGGGGCTTTCTTGGCTTGCGCTCATGGTGGCCGAAGCGCGCGGTTTGCATCTCGATGCTATTCTCCTTCCGGGGCACGTCTTTTTGCGTTACGGTTCCTCGGACCGTTTTGTGAACTTGGAATCGAACCGTCGCGGCTTTACATACACCGATGAAGAATACCGAGAAAAGTACCAAAAAGGTCCTTGGACCGGCCTTGAATTTAAACCGCTAGAAACGCGGCAGTTCGTAGGACTTGCCGCATTTGATATCGGCAATCTGTACCTTGAAAACGATGTCCCCCGAGCGCTCACGTGGTACCGCATGGCCGAAGAATTTTTTCCGGAATATCCGGGAATTAGCGTAAATCAGACTATTGCAAAAAGTCGATTGCCTGATATTCTGTAAAATTTTTTGTGATTGTGCTTTTTTCGCCTGTATTATGGCGTTTGGGGTCTGTTATTTATTGGGTTTAATTTCCCGTGAATTTCTATTTTTTAGGGGAAATGTCGACACGCTGCGATAACGCTTTTTTCTTAGGAAAGATACTTTTTTGGGTATCTTGTATTCTTGTTTTTTCGGGGTGTGATACTTTTTTTGGCGAACATGTTTGGCTAAATGCTCCGATAGAAACAGACAAGGCTCATGATGGCTTAATTACGATCAAGGCTTCGAAAATTAAAAATTCGAATGGTGGTGCTATGTCGTACCTAGGTACGTATGCTCCAACTGCAAAACCTAGTGAAACGCCTCAATTGAAGGCGGCCTTGAATTATGATTTTTCCATTGGTGCGCACGAGATTACTTGCGGTGAATTTAAACGGATCATGGGGACAACTTTTGATGATCGTTGCCGAGGCAAGGATTCTGATTTGCTGCCCGTGACTAGGGTTACTTATTTTGATGCCGTCCTTTATGCAAACGAACGTAGTAAGCGTGAAGGCTACGATACTGCTTATACTTATTTCTCAACTGCTTTTGATGCCGCGGGAAACTGCGTATCGATGGAAAGTATTCTCTTCCATCCCGAAGTGGAGGCGTATCGTCTGCCGACAGAAGCGGAATGGATTATGGCCGCAGACCGCGATTGGAATCCTTCTGCAGAGTGGAATGCGCTGAATTCCGATTTTGAGCCGAAAAAAGTTTGCTCGTATCCTCGTATTCATGGCGACTTTTGCGATATGGGCGGCAATGTCAAGGAATGGGTCTCGGATTGGCTTGGCTATTTCAGGGACACGACGATTACGAATTTTGTCGGAGCTTCTGATGGCGGTTCTCTAGGTGAACGCATTATCAAGGGCGGGAGCTATCGCAACGACCCGTCTTCGATTAAACTCTATAATCGTGGCGATGTCTACATTGTGACTTCGGCGGCGAAGTCGGAATATCTTGGTTTCCGTATTGCCTTTGGTAAAATTCCAGATGCCGTCTGGATGAGGCGAGATGGTCAAGTTCGACAAAATAGGGTTATCCCGATGGCAGGCGCTAGCGTCGTCAAGAAGAACATGGAAACGTATCGTACAAAACTTGTTTTCCGTAATGACGTGAGCGGAAACTTGGCTTTTGTGGATTATGTCAATGGCTCTCTGTCGGTTTTCGAATTTTTGGACACCCTTGATTCCTATCATCCTGATATTTCTCCGGATGGGAGACTTGTTGCCTTTTGTACAGGAATGGAAGGCGTTTCTGGCAAGTCGGATGTCTATATTCGTCCGCTCTCGGAAAATTATACGAAACCGTTAAAGGTTAAGGCCAATGGAAATGCAGCCATCCCGCGATGGCGCTTGCTTGAAAATGGCGATACCGTCATTGTGTATGTTTCGGATGCCGGTAATAACAAGGAAAATTCTGCGTTTAAGTCGAAAAGTACATGGCAGGTGAAGTATGCCAATGGTCGCTTTGGCGTTCCTCAAAAGCTTTTTGACGGCGCTTATCACGGTGGTATATCTGATGATAATACGCTTGCCGTAACGGGTGCCAGATTGTTGCGTGCGAAAGTGGCCAAGCCCGGCATGACCCTTGCAAATGCTCGTGATACCATATGGTATAATGGGGAACAGGCCTGTAACGTTTCGCTTGCGAACGATGGCACGAAGCGTGTGGCGTTCCTTGATTTTGGCGGGGATACCGGGATTGACTTTGTGGGTGAAAGCTATGGGACGCATGAACGGTTGCTTATTGCGGACAGTACAGGAAAACTAATCAAGTCCATTGCGGCACCTGTGGGCGATAGCTTTGACCATACGGAATGGGCTCAGAATTATACGGGTTCGGACCCTGATGGCGGTTTTATTGTTGCTACTCTTGTAAACGCCAATGGAACGCACAAGAAAATTGTCCTTATAAATGTGAAAGATGGCTCGATTTTGGATTTGGTTGAAGGCGATGAACTTTGGCACCCCGCAATTTGGCGTAAGAAGTACGAAACTTCAAAAACGTCAGAACTTGATCCTGACAGCGCAGGCGTTTATTTGCGCCCTGCGGATGAATGGGCTTCTGTTATCATGCGCTTCAACATGGAACTTCTCTGGAAGTATCGCGATTCTGCGAATGTGGCCATTCTGGGCTCGTCACGCCCGTTGTTTGGCATAAGCCCTTCGCGTTTCGATAAAAGTTTCTTTGCGGTGAATTTTGGACAAACGCCTAATTCCATCTATATGACAAGGGATTATTTGGACCATTATGTATTCAATCATCTGAAAAAGTTGAAATATTTGATTATTTCGCTTGATATTGATTTCTGGTACAAAATTGATGGCCCTAATGGCGACAACATGTTCTATACGCATTTTGATAACTATCCGGGATATGTGTACGACAAGAATCATGATTATTGGAAAGACGGAGTTCCAGATGGATTGCTGGAATATACAGAAAATGCGATTGGTTCTTCGGATGAAAGTTTGTACATGAAGGACCGTGGCCGGTATTCTTATTCGAATTGTAGTTCTTGGCGTGAAAATCCTGAAATTGAGATGGATAGCACCTATTATGATTCCCGCGAATACTTGCTTGAAGACTGTAAGAAAGCCCTCATTTCCATTATTGAGGAAGCGGCAAAGAGGAATATCCGTGTGGTGGGTGTTATTTTCCCGCAGAGCCCGGCGTATAAGGAAACAGGCGCGTTTGGACGTTATGGACTCCGCCGTAGCAGGGCAAAGAAACTGATTGATGAACTTAGTTCTTTAAATAAGAAGTATCCGAATTTTTTGGTGATGGATGAAAATAAAATGGGAAAGCACGACTATACAGATAATATGGCTGTAGATGAAGACCATTTATGTAATGGTGGTGCTGGGTTATTGAGCTATCGGTTGAATGAGCTCTTGTTATCCTGGGAAAAGAAAAAATGAAAAACTTTATCCGTCATCCTTTTTGCTATAGAGTCCTTTGCTTTATTTCTCTTATTTTGGGAGTTTCATGTAATGAAGAAAATCCCGTTTTTGCCGTTCCGACAAATCCCTCTGTTGTAAATGAGATAGATGGTTTTGTCTTTGTTAAAGCTGGAGGAAATTCAACTTTCCTGGGAACGGATGTAAATGGGGCTCGTACAAGTGAAACTCCTAGGATGAAAGTTCACTTTACGTATAATTTTTATATAAGCAAAAACGAGGTTACTCGTGGCGAATACAACGCCTTGCGAAATGGTGCTGGTGCTGAATGCCATGAAGCTTGCGATGACCAAAGCCCGGTGACGAACGTGTCCTATTTTGATGCCGTGCTTTATGCAAATGCCAAGAGCAAAGCTTATAACCTGGATACCGTTTATACGTACACAAAGGCGACTTTTAATCCCAAGGGCGGTTGCGATGACCTTGATGGACTTGTTTTCCGTGAAGATGTAAATGGTTTCCGCTTGCCGACCGAAGCTGAATGGGTCTATGCTGCAAGTCATGGCTGGAACCCCGAGGCGGGTTGGCATAGCGAAAATTCGGGCTTTGTGGCTCATGATGTAGCGACATCGCCGGCGAACACTTTGGGCATTTACGATATGGCTGGCAACGTTCTGGAATGGGTGAACGACTGGCTTACATATTTTCGTCAAGAGCCTGTCACTAATTTTGTGGGTGGAGCTGATGGCGGTGGCCTTGGAGAACGTGTGGTCAAAGGTGGAAGCTACCGAAATGACCCTTCACTGATCAACATTTATAGCCGTGGAGATATTTATACCGTTGTTTCTTCGGCTAAGGCAGATTATATCGGTTTTCGCTTGGCTTTGGGAGCTATTCCTAATGCGACGATGCTTGATGAACGTGGTTCTGTAAAAGAATCTGTAGTCAATTCGCTGGCTGAAACGAATGATGTTAAGCATCTGACGGGAACGTATGAATCGAAACTTGTATTCCGCAATGATGTGACGGGCAATCTGGCGTTTATCGAATATGGAACAGGATTCAATTCGGTGACAGAAATCAAGGACAGCTTGCAAGTATATCATCCTGATGTTTCTCCTGATGGAAAACGGGTTGCCTTTTGCACGGGAATTGAAGGTGGTGTCCGTCCCTCAAGCGTGTATGTCCGCAATCTGGATGCGACAGGATCTGGACTTGTCAAATTGGACGTCGAAAATGCTGTAATCCCTCGTTGGCGTATTCTTGAGAATGGCGATACCGCGATTGTCTATGTCTCGAGTGCCGCGGACAATAGCGATGATGCTTCGTTTGCGGCGATGAGCACTTGGCAGGTTCCTTTTAATAACGGACAATTTGGAATCCCCAAGAAAATTTTTGACGGAGCGTTTCATGGAGGCGTGAGCGCGGATAAGCAACTTGCGGTAACCGGCTCAAAGCTTTTGCGTGCTAAAATGGCTACAATAAGCAGTGTCGTGTTTAATGGCGTTGATTCCATTTGGTATGGTGGAGAACAGGCTTGCAATGTTTCGCTAGCTAATGACGGTAGCAATAGGACTTTGTTCCTTGATTTTGGCGGCGCTACGGGTGCCCAGTTTGTGGGACAATCTTACAACACCCATGAAAGGCTTTTGGTCATGAATAATCGCGGAGAACTTGTTCAAAGTGTTGCGGCTCCGGCTGGCTATACATTTGACCATACAGAATGGGCTATTGGAGGCTCTAATCTTGCGGTGGCGACACTTGCAAATGTGAATGGCGTCCATCAAAAAATCGTTCTTGTCGACTTTTCGGATGGATCGGTAAAGACTCTTGTGGAAGGCGACGAACTTTGGCACCCTTGCCTCTGGCATTCCAGAAATCGCTTTGACAGTGTGAATCTCGATACGGACAGCGCTGGCGTTTATTATCATCCGTCGGCTTCGTATGGCGCAATTGACCTCCGTGTGAAAATGGAGCGCTTCTGGGAATATCGCGATGAACTCACGGCTGTTGCTTTGGGTTCTTCAAGAACGATGTTTGCACTCTATGATAAAGATGTGAAGTCGCAGCGTATTTTGAACATGGCGTTTTCTTCGGGGCAGGTGACGGGTATGGAATACCTGTTTGAAAACTACGTCTTGAACCATGTAAAGAATCTGAAGGTCGTTGTTCTTGAAATGTCTCCGGCCATGTTGTGGACGGATCGTTACGACACTTGGAGTGAAGTTATTTACAACAGAGTTCCTGGATACAAGTACGATGAAAGTCACGGCTTTTGGGTCGATGGCTTGCCGGATCATTTCTTGGATGCTGTAAAGGCTTCGCCACGCCCTAAGACGGCGATGCTTTTTGATTATGATCTAGAGGACTTTTTGATGCCTTCAAGGAATTGGGGCGAGGCAGTCTGTGTCCGTGATTCGAACGTCCTTACTTTAGATTCGCCTTTGTTGAAAAGAAACCTTAAGACTTTTGAAGATATGGTTCAAAAGGCTCGTGCAAGAGGAATTACTGTTATTGTTACTGTCTTGCCCCAGAATCCGGGATATGCAAAAACGGGAACTTTTGGGATTTATGGCCCAAGGCGCAGTTATGCTATGGAAATTATCAATGAGATTGGGAAACTTGATGTGATCATGTTTGATGAAAATAAGTTTGGTGAGCATGACTATACTAGCGAAATGGCTTACAATACAGATCACCTGAGTGCTCTTGGCGCAAAGCAGTATACGCATAGGCTCGACTCGTTGCTTGCTACATTGGAAAATTGATCTATGCTGAAGTTCTTACTGGCCGCATTTGTTCTTCTTTTGGCATCGTGCTCGGATTCCGAGGGCGTATCTTCGTCTAGTAATTCGCGCTTCTTGCCGGGAATGGTGCGGTTCAGTGCGAAAAAGGATACTGTTTTTTTGGGAACCGATTATCCTTTGGCTAAGGCTACAGAACGCCCGCAAATGAAAGCGTTTTTAGATTATATTTTTTATTTGGGTGAGCATGAGGTGACATGTGGCGAATTTAATACGCTCATGAAATCGTCTTTTAAACTGAATTTGGCCTGCTCAAGTGAAAATATTCCTGCAACAGATTTGACCTATTACGATGCTGTTCTCTTTGCAAATGAACGCAGCAAGGCCGAAGGCTTTGATACGGCTTATACATATGTCAATGCGCAGTTTGATGGCGAAAAACATTGTATAAACCTAGAAGGCTTTGCGTTCCATCCCGAAGTGAAAGCTTATCGCCTGCCGACCGAAGCGGAATGGATTCTGGTCGCTCAAAAAAATTGGAACTTGTCTGCAGGCTGGACTGCCGAAAATTCAGGGTATGAATTGCACGACGTTTGCACCATTGTGGATTCTGTCTCTAAATTCTGCGACCTTGTCGGAAACGCTATGGAATGGGCAAATGACTGGCTCGGAAATTTCCGTGATACGGTGGTGACCAATTTTGTGGGCGCCCCTGATGCGGGCTCGCAGCGAATGCGCGTTGTTAAAGGTGGTAGCTATAGAAATTCCGCAAGCTCCATTGAACTGTATAATCGCGGTGACGTGTATATGGTGACTTCGTCGACTCACAAGGAGTATATAGGATTCCGCCTGGCGTTTGGTGCCATTTCGGAAGCAACTTGGATGAGCTCGGATGGTAGAATTGTGGAATCGCGAATTGTCCCGTTGACTTCGTCTGTAACCATGAAATCCCTGGTGGGGTCTTATCAAGCAAAACTTGCATTCCGTAACGACATTACGGGAAACTTGACTTATATTGACTATTTGAGCGGGTCCCCTTTGGTTAGGGAAATTGCGGATTCGCTTGAAGTCTATCACCCTGATATATCTCCGGATGGAAAAAAAGTGGCCTTCTGTACTGGGCTTGAAGGGGTTCAGGGAACTTCGGAACTGTACGTGCGTGACTTGAATGAATCTGGGACGAATTTGGTTCGCCTAAATGTCGAGAGTGCGGCTATTCCGCGCTGGCGAGTGCTTGAAAATGGCGATACGGTCATTGTCTATGTGACGAATGCTGAAAACAATGAAAATGATAAGACTTTCAAATCGGCCTCTACATGGCAGGTAAAGTTTGCAAATGGCAAGTTCGGTAAACCGGTAAAACTTTTTGATGGTGCTTATCATGGCGGCATAAGCGAAGATAATACGCTAGCTGTTACAGGTTCAAGCCGTTTGCGAGCCCGCATTGCCGAGAAAGGCTCTTCTGTTGCCGAAAACGCCCGAGATACCGTGTGGTACAAATATAAAGATGAGGCTGAACAGGCTTGTAATGCGTCTCTTGCCAAGGATAGTAGCAAGCGGACGTTGTTCCTTGACTTTGGCGGTAAAGCAGGTGTGAAATTTGTTGGAAAAGATTACGGGACGCACGAACGTTTGCTTGTGGCAAAATCTTCTGGTAAATTGGTGCAGTCTGTTGCCGCGCCGAATGGGTACACATTTGACCATAGTGAATGGACCATAGGCGGGGAAAATACAGCTGTTGTAACTCTTGTAAATGGCCAGGGCGCTCATCAGAAAATTGCACTTGTCGACTTGACGGACAGCTCGGTTGTGGAAATTGTCGAAGGGGAGGAACTTTGGCACCCTTGCTTGTGGATTAGGAACAACATTTCTGTCCGTGATAGCGTTCTTGATTTAGACAGCGCTGGCGTTTATTATCTTGAGGGCCAAGATGGAACTCTTGAAGCGATTGGCATAAAGCTTACGGTGATGTGGAAATATAAGGATGATATAGAGATCCTGTGCGTGGGGAGTTCTAGGACTGAAAAAGGCATTGTCGTGACAGAGATGAAATCTGGCTTTGCGACGAATGTCGGGCATATGGGAAATGACTTGAATGCGACGCTGTATGTTGCTGAAAATTATGGCGTGAATCATTTGAAAAAGTTGAAGTACATCGTGATGGCTGTAGATATTGACCTTTGGCTCAACAGGATGGAGTTTTCGGATTTGATATTTACAAAAGCCCCAGGCTACATTTATGATGCAAACCATGATTTCTGGAAAGACAATTTACCGGATTATTTTACGGAAGTCGTAGAAAATGCCGCCAATTATCCGGAAGCCGCAAGGACGAATTTTGTGGAATCCCGCGGGTTCTTTAGCGATGAGGGCGTTGAATGGGGCTCTCCCTTGGTGGAACTCGATTCAAATTGGTCAAAAGCGAATATTGCAAATGTGCAATGGAACTTGAACCGTCTTGAAAAATTTATAATTAAGATGGATTCTCTGAATTTAAAGATTGTAGGGGTAGTTTTTCCACAGAATCCTCGCTATCGTGAAACGGGGTCTTGGGGACGCTATGGACCGCAACGTTCTTTTGCGGAAGAAATTATGGAGACTTTGATGAATATGGAGCATAGGTATTCAAACTTTGTTTTGATGGATGAAAATAAAAATGGGGATCATGACTACTCTGATGAGATGGCCATAAACACAGATCATCTGAGCATTGCCGGTGCACAAAAGCTGACGCATAGGCTTGATTCACTGCTGTTGAAACTAGGAGAGTAACTATGGGCTTCTGTTATAAAAGAAACATCCTTGTCTGGAGCATGTCTGTCTTTGCTCTCTCTTTGATGGCTTCTTGCAATCATTATGATTCTTCGGTAGAAAGTAAAGTCGAGTCTTTTTTGACATGCTCCTCAAAGAAGAATTGCCCTGAAGTCGATTTACAAGATGAATTTATTTTGGTTCGCTCTTCTAAACAAAACGTGGCGTTGGGAACGAATTTGAAATCGGCCAAGGCGAGCGAACGCCCCGAAATGAAAGTCGAGTTTACTTATGACTACCAGCTGGGGCAACATGAAGTTACTTGTGGTGAATTTAATGATTTGATGGGGGGCAAGAAAGGTCGCGTTTCTCTAGATTGCGAAAAGAGAAACTTGCCGGCGGTAAATGTGACGTATTTGGATGCCGTGCTTTATGCAAATGCCAAAAGTAAAGCTGCCGGCATGGATACTGCCTATACTTACTCTTCGTTGGAACTGGATAAAAAAGGCCATTGCGTCTTGATGGAAGGCTTAAAATTTGATCCCGATGTGGATGCTTTCCGTTTGCCGACCGAAGCAGAATGGGTGTATGCCGCGGGTTTAGCGTTTAATGTCGATAATAGCTGGAATGCCAGTAATTCTGATTTTGAATCTCATGAAGTTTGTAAGAAAAAGGATGATAATGGCTTTTGTGACTTGCTTGGAAATGTGACCGAGTGGGTGAATGACTGGCTTGGATCGTTCCGCGAAGAAACGGTTACGAACTTCATTGGCGCAACCAATGGCGGGAGCCATGATGAACGCGTTATCAAGGGCGGTAGCTTTAATAGTATTCCTCAGACAATCAATCTTTATGCACGTGGTGACGTTTATACGGTCACGGAACAAACGGCTTCTAATTATCTCGGATTCCGCTTGGCGTATGGTAAAATTGAAAATGCCGTTTTGCTGAATACGTCGGGAGATGTCGTTTCTTCGAACGTCTCGGTTGTTGTTGGAAAAAATAAGATTTCGTCTATTTTGGGAACGTCGCGAGCAAAGCTTGCTTTCCGCAATGATGTGACCAAAAAGTTGTCCTTTATAGATTTTACGAAAATCACACCGACGGTTGTTGAAATCAAGGATTCGATAGATGTCTATCATCCTGACATTTCGCCAGACGGAAAACGTGTTGCGTTCTGCACAAGCGAAGAAGGTGTCGGCGGAAAGTCGGAAGTCTATGTCCGTGACTTGAATGAATCGGGGAGTAATCTTGTAAAGCTTGATGTGAAGTCAGCAGCAATTCCTCGCTGGCGTGTGCTTGACAATGGAGATACGGTTATCGTTTATGTCACCGATGCGGGAAACAACGAAGATAAGTCTTCGTTCTTTGCAAAAAGTACGTGGCAGGTGAAATTTGCAAATGGAAAATTTGATGGAACGCCTGTAAAGCTTTTTGATGGCGCTTATCATGGCGGTATCAGCGATGATTCGAAATTGACGGTGAGTGGAGCCCGTCTGCTCCGTGCTCGTGTTGCTTCGAAAAAATCGACTGTTGAAGAAAACGCTCAAGATACGATTTGGTATGCAAAAGAACAGGCTTGCAATGCTTCTTTGAATAAAACATCCAAGCAGACCTTGTTCCTTGATTTTATGGGTGAACCTGGAATTGAATTTGTTGGTGAAGATTATAACGTGCATGAACGTATGTTTGTTATTGATAGTACTGGCAAATTGCTCAAGTCGGTGAAGGCTCCTAAAAACTGGGCGTTTGACCATAGCGAATGGGTTCTGCATGATGAAAACAAGGCTATTGCTACGTTGACTAATGTTGATGGCGCTCACCAGAAAATAGTGCTAGTGAATGTTGACGACAATACGATTACAGAAATTGCAGAAGGCGAAGAACTTTGGCATCCTTGTTTCTGGAAATCTGTTAATAATGCATCAAGTGACCAGAAATGGAGTGCCGATAGTGTTGGTCAATACTTAACTCCTAAAAATCAGACGTATTACTTGCTCGCCAATAAAATGCCGATGTTCTGGCTGTTGAAGGATTCTGTAGAAGTTGTGGGGCTTGGAAATTCACACTTGTGGGTGGGCTTTGCGGCTCCTAAAATGAGCAAGCCTTCGATCAATATGGGGATTATCCCGTGTGATATGCATTGTGCCCATTATCTTTTTTCAAATTATGTTTTGAATCATTGTTCTAAACTTAAATATGTTGTTCTTGGCCTTGGAATTGACTGGTGGTGGAATGGTGATGAGCGTACCGATGTCAATATGAGTATGAATAGTGCACTTGGCTATGAATACGATAGAAATCACGAGTTCTATCCGGATGGCGTTGACGATGAGTTCTTGAAACTTATTGCAGAAAATGCATCTCCAGAAGCTGATTATGTCAAGTCCAATCTCGGATGGTACCCCACAACGGAAAATAGTGGATGGTATGATGAAAATGGCGTGGCTGGAATGAGCGGCGATTCTACATGGAGTGATTGCTTGTTTAACAAGAGTCTTGCCCAGTGCCTTGTCAATATGGATCAGGAAACTTGTGTTTCTAATTACCATATGGATGTTTGCGTTGCGGATTCGAGCTTGGATAAGTGCCTTGCAAAATCGGAACTGAGCCAGTGCTCTGCACTTTTCTCTGGTGAATTTGAAAAATTGAAGGATGTTGTTCGCCTGGCTAAAGAAAGGGATATTACCGTTGTTGGAGTCTTGTTCCCGATCAGTCCGTATTACAAGAAGACGGGGGCTTATGGCCGCCATGGCTTACGCCGCAGCCATGCCGAAAAGCTGATCGAAGAAATTGAAAATTTGGCTGATATCCATTCGAATTTTTACCTCATGAATGAAAATAATTTTGGCGACCATGATTACCCGACATCAATGGCAAGTGATTTTGACCATTTGAACAAGGATGGCGCCAAGCGTGTCACTGCAAAAATTGATTCTCTGATTAAATCAATAGACGGCAAGTCGAAAAAGTAAATAGTAGGGTAGGTTGCTTGTGCATTTGTCTTTAGTATTGGTTGCTGCTGCGGTCGCGCTTTTTGCGGTATTCCCGTTGACGGATACCGATATTTGGTGGCATCTGGCCTGTGCGCGCGATTGGGTGACGACTTGGACACCTGTGCGCGAACCCGTTGTGAATGTGCACGAGTATTTCCAGCAGATGGTAGCGTTTGTCTATGACATTGGTGAAGCTCCGTTGTTGGTTGCTTTCAAGGCTTTTTTGTGGGGCCTTGTCTTTGTACTGTTCTTGCTGCCCTCGATGCGCGGTTTTAATTTGAATAAAGAAAACTCAGTTGATTCTAGTGGAGAGATTTCTCCAGTAACGTTTGCTGGGATTGCGGTTCTTCTCTTTATTTTCCGCTATCAATTTGAAATGCGACCGGTGCTTTTGAGCATGCTCTTCCTTGGCATTTATTGGAACGTGTTGCCTTGGCTCTTTTACGGGTGGCGCGAACGTAAGATGGAACGCAGCTCGGTGTCCAAAAAATTTCATCATGTGTTTCACCTGACATTCCGTGATGTGACGAGCTTGTATAAGTTTTTAGGCGTGCTTTTGATCCTTTTTATCCAGTGGATTTGGTGCAAATGCCAGGGACTGTATGTCTTGGGATTGGTCTTGGCATTTGGCTTTTTCTCGTATAGCCTCTGGTTTAGGCGCTGGGTGAGGTTTGGAAAGGTAAGGCTATGGAATGGGACTCGAATTCCGCTCAAGACGATTGCGTGGCAGTTGCTTTTTGTCATTTTGCTGTTTGCGATGCCGTTTTTCCATCATGACGGCCTGAATTTAATTCCCTATCCGTTTGAGCTGTTGGATCGGTTGCTTGGCCTTTCTCCTTCTGCTATAATTTTTTCGAATGAAATTGCGGAAAACCGTTCGCCGATTACGCTTTTGCTAAATGGTGAAAATGTGTTGCAGTCTGCTTTGATGCTTGTATTTTGCGTGGCCGGAATTGTACTTGCTATAGTCCGGTGGTATTTGCAACCCTCGCCGGATTCTTCGTGGCAGTTGTCTTGGCAGACGAATGAACGTGTCGAGGCCATATTTACCCGCAGGCTGCTTCCATCCTGGCTTTTCATCACTGCGATTCTCGCTCTTGTTGCCGAACGCAACTTTGTGCTCTTTTTGCCGGTTTTTGTGGCTATTGTTGTGCATTTTTCGATGCGCCCGTCGACATCTAGTTCGAAACTCAGGAATACTAGCCTGAAAATCAAAAATACAGGCTTGAAACTGAAAAAACATCTTGCTGAAAAGTCTCGAAAGATTGGCTCTAAGTTAAGGCTTAAGGGAAAACTGGCTCAAAAAACTCGCAATTTGGGTCATTCGTTTAGCCCGCTTTTGACATCGGAGTTTTTGCTTGCTGCCGTTGTTTTGGCTTTTGTGCTTGGGCATTGGAGCAAGTCGCTCTCATCTTACGATTCCATGATTGCCTACCAGCGTGTGCCTGTGGGGGCTGCGCATTGGATGATGGAAAATCCGCATCCGGGCAGGTTGTTTAACGATGACCGTGCGGGCGGCTATTTGGCGTTTATGAACCCGCTCGATTCGATATACATCGATGGGCGTTTTATCTTGAAAACGGCAGATTTCTTTGAACGTTACCTGACTTATGCGACCATGCCGCGGCTCTTTTTGGTGGATGCCGATTCGCAAGATATCGATCGCGTGGTGCTCCCGCTCCGCTATTATGCCAGATGGGATAAGTTGATTGCAACCCTTGATTCAAGCGAAAAATGGCACGTAGCGTACCGCGACTCTCTTTTTGTCGTGATGGACCGCACACAGCATTAAAACGTAAGACTAAAAAAATTTAAATTTGGTCGCTAATAATTTATTTTTAGATAGATTTAACGGCCCTGTGTGGGCATTGGAGTTGTGTATGAATCGTTTGGTAAAAATGGGACTTGCCGGTTTGTTCGCTTTCGGGCTTGCCCAGGCTAAGGTCAATTTCCCGTTCCCGCAGATGTCGGATTACGGTGGAAATGCAACGCTTTTGAGCGACAAGGCCAAGGCCTCCGAAGAATTGAAGTCCCAGTTTGCCTACTGGCTCAAAACCATGTACAATGAAAATGGCGATGTTGCTGGTGTCCGTTCTGATCCGGGTTCTGATACGTATTTCTCGGAAGGTGTCGGTTACGGCATGCTTTTGATGGTCTACTTTAGCGATAACACGACGAGCTATCAGCCGCAATTCGACAAGATTTGGAACTTCTACAAGAAGATGATGAACGAAAACGGCCTCATGATTTGGAAGGTTGGTAATCTTTCTCAGTCGTGGGATGCCGGTAACGGTGCAGCACTCGATGGCGATATCGATGCCGCCGCTGCTCTTGCAATGGCTTACTTCCAGTTCGGTGACGAAAAGTACAAGGAAGATGCCAAGAAGCTTATCCAAGCCATGAAAAAGTCTGAGTTCGAATCGAACGGTTTGCATTTGCCAGGCGACAAGTGGGGTGATGCCGCTTTGAACCGCAAGAACCCGGGCTATTTTGATCCGGCCTACATGCCGATTTTTGCCTTGATCGATACGGACAATGCGGAATTCTGGAACAAGACCGCTTACGATGCCAACATGAAGCTTTACGAAGCTAGTTCTGCAGAAGTTACGACGGGCCTCATTGATGACTGGACTGATAAAAACGGCAAGAGCGAAGATGACTACTATAGTTACGACGCTTCCCGCGCTCCGTGGCGCAATGCCAAGGCTGTTTGCTGGCATGGCGATACGCGAGCTCTCGCTCTCGACAAGAAGATGGCTGAATTTGTTTCTACTGTCAGTGCCGCCAACATGAAGGGCCCGGTCCTCAGATCGTCTGGCAGTCTTGGCAATGATCACAACAGCACGTTCGTGACATCCCTCATGACGGCTTTGATTTCTGATGCCAAATATCAGGCTAAGCTCGATGAATACTGGAAGGAAGCGGTTGCTCTCGGTGACGAAAACTACTTCAACCAGTCTCTCAAGCTTTTGAACGGTTTGCTTGTTTCGGGTAACATGCCGAACCTCGCCGCTGCAACGCCTTCGCAGCCGACTTCTAGCTCTTCGACTCCGGCAAGCTCTAGCTCTGGCGAAGGCACGACGGTTTTGCCGACTCTTGCTGCCAAGGCCCCGGTGATGACGCTTGCTGGCAGAACGCTTCAGCTCGATGTCAATGGCGATGTCCGCGTAGATTTGATCTCCATGACGGGTAGCGTGTTGAAGTCGTTTGACAAGAATGCAACGGGCTCTGTCTCTGTTTCGCTGAATGGCGTTCCGAGTGGCCTCTACGTTGTGCGTGTCAAGAACGCTGGTGTTACGAGCCTCAAGAAGATTAAGCTCGACTAAGTGGCTTGATTTAGATTTTGAATCATAAAAGTCCGGGAACATGCGTTCTCGGACTTTTTTGTTCCTTCTGTATGAACTAAAGTATTCTTGACGAACTATTTTGTACAATCTTTGCTTGTAAAGATTTGTTTGCTTTTTTATGGACAGGTGCTCATAAGTAAACTAAAATTATGTTGTCAAATAGTAAAAATAAAATTACATTTTGTGTGATATTGCTCAAATTTTAAAAATTTAAGCGTTTTGTCCATATAATATATAATTTTTGTATGTTTGAAATTATTTTGTATGATTCATTTACTAAATTTGTACGACCTTAAAAACAAACTAAAAGGTCAAATAAATGAAAACAACCAAAATAACAACCCTCTTCTTGGGCTTTGCCTCTGCAATGGCTTTGGCTCAGGAAGGTTCTGCTTGCATTCCGTTCGTCAACGGAACCGGCGATTATACCAAGAATTGTTATAATGCTGGCCTCCTTGAAATGACTGAAGGCAAGTGCTATGCTCTCAACCCGGACCGTTACCGCGATGTTGAAAACCAGCTTTGGATCAACAACGTTGCTACCCAGGAATGGTGGTGGGTTGAAACTCCTTGCATCGCAGAAGTTTCTAGCTCTAGCGAAGAACCGGAATCCAGCTCCAGCGAAATCGTTGAACCGGAATCTAGCTCTAGTGAAATCGTTGAGCCGGAATCTAGCTCCAGCGAAATCGTCGAACCGGAATCCAGTTCTAGCGAAATTGTTGAACCGGAATCCTCCAGCTCCCACGAAGCGCCGGTTTCTAGCTCCAGTGCTGAACCGATCGTTGTTTCGAACTGCATTGAGTTCGTGAACGGTTCTGGCAACTACACTGAAAACTGCTATAATGCAGGCCTCCTCGAAATGGAAGAAGGCAAGTGCTACGCTATCAACCCGGATCGCTATAACGATGTTAAGAACCAGCTCTGGATCAACAACGTTGCTTCTCAGGTCTGGTGGTGGCAGGAAGTTCCGTGCGGTACGGAAATCTCCAGCTCCAGTGCTGAAGAATCTTCCAGCTCTGTCGAAGAATCTAGCTCTAGCGTTGAAGAATCTTCTAGCTCTGTCGAAGAATCTAGCTCTAGCGTTGAAGAATCTTCCAGCTCTGTCGAAGAATCCAGCTCTAGCGTTGAAGAATCTTCCAGCTCTATCGAAGAATCCAGCTCCAGCGAAGAATCCTCCAGCTCTGTTGAAGAATCTAGCTCCAGCGTTCAGGTGGAACTCGTTGAACTTTGTGTTGCTTATGGCAAGACAAAGTTGTCTGCCAGTGTTGTTGCTAATAACTGCTACAACGCTGATTTAAGAAACATGAAGGCGGAAACTTGCTACGCCATTAATCCGGAAATCAAGGCTCAATTTGGCTCTTATTCCGGATACACTCGCGATGTTACCGCTTCTAAAACAAGTGGACATGGAAAAAATAAGAAGTCCATCAACTGGTGGATCGAAACTCCGTGCTACGAAGAAATCGTCGTCTCTAGCTCCAGCGTCGAAGAATCTTCTAGCTCTGTTGAAGAATCCAGCTCCAGTGTCGAAGAATCCTCCAGCTCTGTTGAAGAATCCAGCTCCAGCGAAGAATCTTCCAGCTCTGTTGAAGAATCTAGCTCCAGCGAAGAATCTTCTAGCTCTGAAGAATCTAGCTCTAGCGAAATCGTTGTCGCTAAGTGCATCGAATTCGTGAACGGCTCTGGCAACTTCACTGAAAACTGCTACAACGCAGGCCTCCTCGAAATGGAAGAAGGCAAGTGCTACGCTCTCAACCCGGATCGCTATAACGATGTCAAGAACCAGCTCTGGATCAACAACGTTGCTTCTCAGGTCTGGTGGTGGCAGGAAGTTTCTTGCGGTGATGTGATTGAATCCAGCTCCAGCGAAGAAAGCTCCAGCTCTGTTGAATCCAGCTCTAGCGAAGAATCCTCTAGCTCTGTTGAATCTAGCTCTAGCGAAGAATCCTCTAGCTCTGTTGAATCCAGCTCCAGCGAAGAATCCTCCAGCTCTGTCGAATCCAGCTCTAGCGAAGAATCCTCTAGCTCCAGCGAAATCGTCGTGTCTACTTGCATTGAATATGTGAACGGCACTGGCGACTACGATCAGCATTGCTACAACGCTGGCTTGAGAAACATGGCTGAAGGCAAGTGCTACACCATGAATCCGGCTCGTGTTGCTGAAGGTGTCCCGCAGTGGATTAATGACGATGCCACTCAGGATTGGTGGTGGGTCGAAACCTCTTGTGGTGAAGAACCGGTTGTCGAAGAACCGATCGAAATCGTCTGCAAGGGTGATGACTGCGCTGATCTCAAGCCGATTCTCAAGGAACCGAAGCCGGCTCCGTCTTTCTCTGTTGGCCGCGACAACGGTACTTTGGCTATCGCCGAAGCTGTTGCTTCCAAGGCTAGCATGGCTGTTGCCAACAACATGTTGAGCATTGCAACGACCTCCAACGGCGTGAAGTCTGTGAAGGTCTTTAGCGTTCGCGGCGACATGCTCCTCTCTGAAACATTCTCCGGTGCTGCAAAGACCGTTGACATGGCTCAGTTTGCTGGCAAGGGTGCTGTGATTGTTCGCCTCGTCGAAGGCCGCAAGGTCCTCGCCACGAAGCGCATTGCAGTCCGCTAATTCGCTAACGATTTAATGTCAAAGTGAAAAAGGGCTTCCTCGAAAGAGGAAGTCTTTTTTTTATCGTCATGTTGAGGGACAAAGTCCCGATATACGACACTTGCTACTTAAGTAGCTTAGTGGAGTTATGCCCTTTGGGTAAACATCCAGTTAAATCTTGTAATGAGAAAGCTGGATTTAACTGGATCCTTCCGCTTCGCGTCAGGATGACGAGAATGTGGGATGACGATGCAAAAAAAAGGAACCCCGTCGGGGGTTCCTTTGTGTAATGAAGGGTGATGCCCGCTCAGCGGCGGGCATGACAAACTACTGCCTAGCGACTAACGTTCACCTTGTTCGCACGTTCGAGTTCGCGAGCGTTGATGATGAGCATCTGCAAGCGGTTCTCGATGTTGGCGAAGCTGGTATCCGGATCGTAGTCCAAGCTCAGGATTTGCACGTGCGGGCAACGTTCCTTTACAGCCTTCGTGAGGCCACGGCCACTGATGTGGTTTGCGAGGCAGGCGAATGGCTGCACAATGATGTAGCTATTGATGCCGTGCTTCGAGTTGTAAAGGATTTCTGCCGGGATGAGCCAGCCTTCACCCGTGTTGTACGTCGGGTCGATAATGCCGTCGATGTAGTTCACGAGTTCGAAGCAGTCTGCGTGGTGTTCGTAAAGCTTGAACGACTGCATGACCTTATTGGCGGTTGCTGCGGCGTGTTCAAAGAGCTTTGCGGTAATGCCACCTTCGAGGCGGTCTGAAATCGGATTGGCCGAGAATCCGCGCTTGATCTTTTCGGCGCGCACAACTTCGTCGACGCGGAAGAAGTCCATCATGCCCGGGAGGTAAACTTCCATGCCGTTGTCCATGAGGTAGTCTTCGACATGTCCGTTGGCGCTCGGGTGGAAGTTCATGAGGATTTCGCCGAGCACAGCGACGCGCGGCTTGCGGATGCCCTTCTTGCGGCTTTCCGTGATTTCGACCTTGTTGAATTCCTCGATGCACTGGTGCAGCATTTCGACAAGGCGCTTGGCAGAGCCGAGTTCCGTCTTCTTGAGCGTTGCTGCAGTCTTCATGAGTTCCGGCATCCACTTGCTGTAAATCTTCTTGGTTTCACCCTTGTTGATTTCGTACGGGCGGAGGGCGCGGTAAGCCGTTTCGATAGCGTCCATGAAGGCGAGACCCCAAAGCGTATGAACGCGGAAATCGAGACCCAGCTGGAAGCCCGGATGCATGCCCTTCAGGTCGACACCGGTCGTGATGATGGAAACGTCCTTGTAACCCGCTTCGTCAAGAGCTTTACGGCCAAGCACGGAGTACTGCACAGCGCGGCAGTTTTCGCAGTTCTTGGCAAGGCACATGGAAACTTCTGTCTGCGGAACGTTCGGGTGTTCTTCGAGCCACTTGAGGCATTCGCCGATGTTGATTTGGCAGGGGAAGCAGATGTCGTTGTGCACGTACTTCTTGCCAAGTTCAATAGCGCGTTTGTCTGCAACCGGGAGGTAATCCGAGAGGTAACCCTTGCCCTGAATGTAGCTACTTGCGAGAATGGCGAAAGCGGGGGAGAGGTTCGGCGTCAAGATGATACGCTTGTTCTTGTCGCTTGCCACGTACGGCGTGTGGAACTGCGGTTCGTTCGAAATCGGCTTTTCCGGGAGGTTTGCCGCACGGCGGGCCTTCACGGTTTCGATAAAGCTCTTGATGCGGATGCCCACCGGGCCTCTTGCGTCGCCTTCGTCGAGCTTGAGCATGAGCATTTCCTTGTTGGAATCGCGGTGCATCATGCGCATCATTTCGTCGGTCAAAACGGAGTCATGTCCGCAGCCGAAGCTCACGATCTGGGCAAGTTCAACATGCGGGTCTCTCGAAGCAATCATCGTTGCGCCGAGCATACGCAAGTGGAACGTGTTCTTGATTTCTACGCGGGTGTGGCTCGGCACATCTTGGTCGTACACGCCCGGGAGCGATTCGGTAGTAAGCACCGGAATGCCCATCGCGGTAAAGTGGCTTGCGATGTTGTGGTTGATGAGCAAGTCGGCATGGTAGGGGCGGCCTGCAATCACAACGGCAAAGCTGTCGTTCGCCTTCACGTCGTCGAGAATCTTTTGGCCTTCTTCGAGGAGTGTGGTGCGGTAATTGTTGAGTGCCTTTTCGCCTTCCGTGACGGCCTTGTCCAAAATCTTCTTGTCGATGTTCCAGTTGTCGTGGAACCAGTCGATCGTCTGGCTTCTGCGGAGCTTGGTGTTTGCCCAGTGGAAAATCGGCTGGTCCATCGGGATGCCGTAATTCTTTTCGGGTTCGTCTGTGTTTTGGCAGATGTTCGGGTAACCTTGCACGACCGGGCAAACGGTTGTTGCGTTAAACTTGGTGTGGTCGCTCGGGAGCGAAATCATCATCGGGAAGAAGATGCGATCGACCTTCTTTTCGATGAGGCTGAGCACGTGGCCGTGGACGAGTTTGGCCGGGAAGCAGACCGTATCCGAAGGCACGCTGTGGAGGCCTGCTTCGAACATCTTGTAGTCGCTCTGGCGGCTCACGACAACGGTATAACCGAGGGCCGTGAAGAATGCTTTCCAGTAGGGGAGGCTGTTCCAGAATTCGAGCACGCGCGGGATACCGATGGTCTTTCCGTTTTGCGGCAAGAGAATCTGCGGAGCGTAGTCCTTGACCAAGAGTTGGTTCGTGCGCTTGATCATGTCCGGCACAGCCTGCATCTTCTTGTTGATTTCGGCAATGAGCTTCTTCGTTGCCGGATCGTTCGGGTCGGCGGTAACTTCGCCACGTTCGCAGCGGTTGCCCGTCACAAAGCTCTGGCCGTCACTGAAGGTGACGATGGTACGGGAGCAATGGTTGGTGCAGTACTGGCAGAGCTGACCCGGCTGGTTGTGCCAGCTGAAAGTCTTCATGGCTTCGAGGCCGATAAACTTACTTTGCACGTTCGGGTCGGCGGCACGCTTTTCTTCCATGAACTTCTTCGTGAGGAGTGCGATACCGATAGCGCCCATTTCGCCCGGTCGTTCCGGACGGATGGCCTTGAGACCCGTGTACTGTTCGAAGGCGCGGAGAACGGCGTTGTTCTTGAACGTACCGCCCTGCACCACAACCTTCTTGCCGAGCGTGTTGAGGTTGCGGATGCGGATGACCTTCGTAAAGACGTTGTTGATGATGGAACGGCAGATGCCAGCGATGATGTCTTCGGGCTGCTTGCCGTCGCGCTGTTCCGTGATGATGGAACTGTTCATGAACACGGTGCAGCGGCTGCCGAGCTGAGACGGGCTCTTGGAGTTGAATGCGAGTTCCGCAATCTTTTCCATCGGGATACCGAGGCTGCGAGCGTACGTTTCGATAAATGAACCGCAACCCGAGGAGCAGGCTTCGTTGAGGATGATGCCCGTGACGACACCGTCTTGCACGGAGATGGCCTTCATGTCCTGACCACCGATGTCCAAGATGAACGAGACGTCGGGGCAGAGGCGCTGGGCGGCATTTGCGTGGGCGACGGTTTCCACAGTGTGGTAGTCGGCGTGCACGGCCTTTGCAAAGAGCTGTTCGCCGTAACCGGTTGTACCCACGCCCAAGATGTTGAGCTTCACGCCGTATTCTTCGTAGCGGTCGGCGAGGTCCACCATGGCACGCTTCAAGACGGCGAGCGGTTCACCGTCGTTACTGGCGTAGAAGCCGTCGATGACCTTTTCGTTTTCGTCGATGAGCACGAACTTCGTGGTGGTAGAACCGGCGTCAATGCCCAAGTAGGCGTTGATGGTCGTGCCGGAAGGCGGCTGCGGGTAATGGTTGTCCGCCATCTTGTGTTCTTCGAGGAACAGCTTGTATTCCGCTTCGCTCTGGAAGAAGAGGTCGGAGGCTGCCTTAGCCTTGTTCTCGGCCTGGCGGATTTCGTTAAAGTGCACGAGAGCGTCGAGAGAACCCTCTTCGCGGTACATGCATTCTTGGTTTGCGAACATGGAGCCGTTAGCGAGAGCGGCGCCCATGGCCACGAGCACTTCGGAATGTTCCGGGACGATCGCCTGTTCGTCGGAGATGCCCAAGCGTTCCTTGAAAGCCTTCACGAGAGTCGGGTTAAATGTGAGCGGGCCACCTTCAAAAATGACAGGCGGCTTGATTTCCATGCCCTGGGCAAGGCCACCGATGGTCTGCTTCGCGATGGCGTGGAAACTTGAAAGGGCGATATCTTCCTTGGCGATGCCGTTGTTGAGCATCGGCTGGATGTCCGTCTTGGCGAACACGCCGCAACGGCCCGAGATTTCATAGACTTTTTGGCCACGCTTGGCGTAGCTTTCGAATACTTCCGTCTTGATGCGGAGGAGCTCCGCGACCTGGTCGATAAATGCACCCGTACCGCCGGCGCAGACACCGTTCATGCGCATGTCGGAGGCGATTAGTTTACCGGTGGTCTTGTCCTTTTCGAAGAAGACGACCTTGGCATCCTGACCGCCGAGTTCGATGGCGACCCTGGAATCGGGGTAGGTGGCACGCACCGCAAGTGCGTTTGCGACTACTTCTTGCACAAAGAAGGCGTGAGTGGCCTCGGCGAACGGCTGACCGCCGCTACCGCAGAACGTGACCCTGAAGTTCTTGCCCGGGAAAAGGGCATGGGCTTCGCGCAGGACCTCGTAGACCTTTTTCGCCTGCATGGCGTTATGACGCTGATATGTATAGTGTAAAAGCTTAGATGTCTCGGGATCGACTACAGCAATTTTCACAGTGGTGGAGCCTACGTCGACACCCACCCATAAATCGTTCATAGAAGTATTCATAGTGAAGCCAAATTTAGTTTTTTTTCATTATTTGAAAATGTTTTTTGGCGTTTAAGGCGATAAAACGCGCAATTTGGCGAATTTTAGGTAATTGCTCGCATGTGCAGATTGTTGTAAGGGACCGCGCAAAACAAAAAGAGGCCTGCAGACCTCTTTTTATATGCACTTCAGGGGTGGATTGAGCTGTTATTTGATAGAAAGCGCCTTGGCAACGCTGTCTTCCGAAACACCTAACGAACGAAGATACTCGGCAATTTTCTTGTCGCGAGCGGCTTTTGCAACTTCATTTTTAGCACGTTCTTGTTCTCGTCCTTTAGCTTCTGCTTTGAGCCAAATTTCGGCTTCGATAGCTTCATCAGCGTGTTTATCGAACATATGTTCCTCCAAGGCTTTAAGCAGTTCAGGGCTTATGCGGCTTACGCGCAAACGGTTGAGCGCATCCCTAAAGATCGGGTCCTTCGATTCGGGAACTTCAAGTGGCCCTTGAGACAAGAGTTTCAGCCAGTAGTCCTCGCGTGAACTGATGCTCTTGCGAATCCTCTTAAAGTTCGGTAAATCAATTACAATATATCTATTTTTACTGAAAATGGGAAGAGCCCGATGTGTTGAGTCGCTGTGGTGAACCTCGTCCTCGCTATAGACGGCCCAAGTATCCTTAAAAATATCCTTTGACTTGAGAATTTGGAAATTACAAAGCCAGATGGAAACCGTTTCGGGAAGTTCATAAAAATGAACCTTACGCTCCTTTTCCTCCATCAATTTGAAATACGTTGACCTGTTATATTCGTACTTGCCACGTAACGTCTGGTAAGAATTGTAGAGTTGGAGACGGTCAAGAAAGAATGGATGGCTCCTATTCTGCATCTCTATGTTGAAATAACGGTGATCCTTTGTAGTTACCCACACGTCAAGTCGCGCGGAATCATCTTCCGGCATGAAAACGTCAATGGGCTTTTCGAACTCGTAGTCGAGATCAATGATTTCATGGTCGCGGTCTAGCCCAAGCAAACAATTGAGAATATCACGAATGGAGTCCTTGTCATCCATCAGCACACGGAACGTTTCGCTGTAATACGGAAGCAAGAATTCTTCTCCCTGCGCGTTCGTGACGATGTAGTAGGCCTTCTTTTCTGAAGTCGTATTATTTTCGGTCATTTACTATTCCTTTAGAGGGTTGGTTATGATTTGCCCCCTATACTATTAACACGCTTCAGCAAGCCTTTTGGTCTAAGAAATCTTTGTAAAATATTTTTAGGCAGGAGCGGGGCATGCGTGGACAATTGCAAATGACGTTACTTTTGTATATTCAACTGTATGAAAAAAATTTTGTTGTTCCTAACGATATGCGTTGCGCTTGCGAATGCACAATTCTATTACGACAAGCATGGAGAATGTCGCGGTGCGTATAAGGACAGCTTGGACTACGCGACGCTTGTTGGGCTTGCAAAAAGATTCCATGGCCCGATTTTGGTGAAAAAGCCGGTTGAAGGTGTCAAGCCGAGAAAGAATTTGGAAAAGATTCCTGAAAGTAAAATTCAAAGAACTTTTGAAGTGAACCGTGATTCGTTGCGCAAGGAACTTTGGCTCGAAGTGGAGAAAAACGAAATCGTCAAAATTTGTGTTGACGCGCCTGTTGTCGCATGGGAAATATCATTAAAGGCGATTATATCTAGCGATTCGTGCCTTGCATTTCAAACGCCGACGCTTATTGGTGTTGAAACACTTAGGGTGCATTTCTATAAAGAATACATGCCTTACTACATCAACTTCTATAACGACATATATTCCTACGATATATCACTAGAAACTACTAACTATTAACTAGTAACTACTTCACAAAATTCTATCTTATCTCCCGTGAATAAGAAATACATTATCCCTGTCGTTATTTTTTCGATTTTGTTGTTGCTCCCGTTTGGCGTGCAGGCGGTTGCCGACCTGCGTGGAGAAAAGCGCTTCCAGCCGTTTGACATTTTCAAGGACGTGGTTTACACTCCGATTGTGCGCGAGAAAAAGGTCGCAGCGGCTGCGGACTCGCTCGATGTGAAGTGGCGTGCGGCCCGTGAGGCGATTGCGGCTGGAACAGAGACGGCTGATGCGTTGGAACCTGTGGTTTCTGCGCTTTCGGACTTGGAAGCGGCGGTGCTTTCGGTGAATACGTATGCTGAACTCGATACGGCTGAAGCTCGTTACAAGAGCCTCAAGTTGGCGGATACGCTCCTCTCGAAGTTGGAGGATGAACCGGAATCTTTCCCGCAAGCGGATTCTTGCATCAAGGCTCTCGTGGCTGACCTTGGTCATGTGTCGCTGTGGCGCGCGTTCTTGGATGTGAAGCATTACGGCGTATGGACGAGCCGCTATTTGCGTGCTTTTGAAAACAAGATTGACGACGAAAGTGCTATTGTGTTGGCGTTGCGTCCGAAGTACCAGCTTGCGGTTTGGAACCTCTTTAGCGATCCAGGCGAGAAGGTCGTTCTCGGCGCTGCAGGCGATTGCATCGGCAAGTCGTGCGGCAGGGAAAATGCCAAGCCCGAAGATAAGTGGCTTTTTTACCGCCAGGATGTGGAATTCCTGGTGCAGCCGTCTCCGCTTGATGTGCGCAGTGCAAAGCTCGACAATCCGGTGAAGGCGATTGAAAAGTTCCGTGATCAGCTCAAGGCGAAGGGCGTGGAACTCTTGGTGGTGATTACTCCGGGCAAGCCGAGCATCTATACCGAACGTTTGACGGGGCTCGATGAAAATGCCGCCGGGCTCCAGTCGCACGGCAAGAATATTTTGGATTCGCTCACGCGTGCTGGCTTTAACACGGTTGATTTGTACACGCCGCTGTTGGCTGCAAAGTCCCGCGATTCCGTTGAAGGTTCGCTCTACCTGAACGATGATACGCACTGGACACCGCGCGGTGCTGAACTTGCGGCGGCTGAAATCGCGGCTGCCGTAAATCGTTTGGAATCCGAGGGTAAAATTAAGTTGAAAAAACTCCAGAAGCATGAGGATGGTAGTTATCCTTTGAGTTTTGTAACAAAGGATTCCGTTGCAGACCGTATGGGCGACGTGGGCGAGATGAGCGGCCTCAATAAGTTTGGTGTGTTCAAGGTGCAGAAGGTGACCGGGCACGTCGTGATGCAACAGAATATCAAGATACGAGATGAGGAACTTCCTGAAGATACCGTATGCATTGATTCTGCATATAAAGAATGTATGAATCGGAAAAAGGCTGATAGAAAGGATGCTGAAACGACTGATGTTTTTTGCCTTTTGACGAGCCAAACTGCTTGTGCGTTTAAAGCTATTAAGTACGACACCACAATCACTCCGTTCAAAGACGATTTCCGCAAGTCCGAAATCTTGATTCTCGGTGACAGCTTCAGCCGCATTTACCAGACCGATTCGCCGGTGAACGCCGGATGGATTGCGCACTTCGCGAAGAACATGAACCGCCCGGTCGCATCCATCGTGAGTGACGGTGGCGCCTCGACGCTCGTCCGTGAAAAGCTCGCCCGCAAAGCAAGCGTGCTCAAAGGCAAGAAACTCTTGATTTGGGAATTCGTGGAACGTGACCTCCGCTTCGGCGCCGAAGGCTGGAAAGACGTAGAATTTTAAAAATCGGACGCAGGAATTAAGATGCTGCTGTACTTAGAATCGATGCATAGTGTCATCCTGAGCGGAATGTAATGGAGTCGAATGATCCAGTAAAATTATTCGCTAGAAATAACTAGATTCTTCGTCCTGACGGACTCAGAATGACATTGTTTGCTTCATTTCTAACTATTAACTATTGACCTTTAACTAGTGACTAAGATATGCCAAGACATGGAACACCGACGCCGGGACAGGCGATTCTCGAAGGTATTGAATGGCTCAAGATCGATAAGCCGGAATTTGCACGCAGGGTGGGCGTTTCTGTAGAAATGCTCGACCAGCTCATTGCGGGTGAAATCAGCATCTCGACCGAGATGGCGAATGCGCTTGAATCGGTAACAGGAAGCCCCGCCGCCTACTGGAAAATGCTCGAACGCAAAAGCCGCACTTCTCGATAAATGGGAGATGCCCGCTCGGAGGCGGGCATGACAAATTAGAGTAGTTTTGCCTGACTATATAATTATTATACTTGCGATATGAATATTAAAGATGCCGTTTCTTTTATGTGTGACCTCGCCAAGGGCGAAGCCGAACAGTTCGATGTTATCGCTTCTAACACCCATTCCGAAGGCTTGTCCGTCTTTCAGGGCCAGGTGCAGAATACCGAAATCTCGGATTCCGTAGGTCTCGGGGTCCGCGTCATCAAGGATGGCCGTCCGGGTTACGCGCATACAGAACGCCTCACCGACGAAGCCTTGCGCCAAACGCTCAAGGACGCTCTTTGCCACACGCAGTGGACCGAAAAAATCGACATTACGCTCCCGCAGGCCGTTGAACTCCCGAAGGGCGAACCGAACTACAACCCGGCGCTCGAATCGCTTGACCTTGCGACGATGAAGGACTTCTGCATCGAACTTGAAAAGGCGACTTTTGCAAAGTCCAAGGAAATCGAGAACATCCCGTACCTCGGTGGCGATATCGAAAAGGATTATTCCATCGTCGCAAACAACACGGGGCTTTTTTATGAGGCTCGTTCAAATTGCGCTTCTGCGGGTGCCGGTGCAGTCGCAAGCCGGGGTGGCATCAAGAAGCTTGGCAACTTTGTCAAGAATGGCCGCGACTGGAACGAATTCTCTGTTGATGAAATTGCAAGCAAGACTGCCGAATATGCAACGGAACTTTTTGGCGCCCAGAAAATCGAGAGCGGCAAGATTCCGGTGATTCTTTCGGAACGCATTTCCGCACGTTTCCTCGGTATGTACAGCCAGCCGTTCTTCGCCGAAACGATGCAGAAGGGCCAGTCCCGTCTCGACGGCAAGGAAGGCGAAAAAATTGCCAGTGACATGTTCTCGCTGTGGAACGATCCGACAGGCGAAATGTTTGAACACAAGTTCTATTTCGACTCCGAAGGTTGCCTCACGAAGCGTGTGAAGGTCGTCGAAAACGGTGTCTTCAATTCGGCGCTTTACAACCTTGAAACGGCTGCTAAGGCGGGCCGCGAAACGACAGGCAATGGCGCTCGCAGCTTCGGTAGCAAGATGTCCACGAGCTTCTACAACATGCTCGTGCCGCCTGGAAGCATGACGACCATGGAACTTTTGAAGCTCTTCCCGAAGTGTTTGCTTGTTGTACGCCTGGAAGGCAATTCTGGCTGCAATTCCGTGAGCGGTGAACTCAGCATCGGGGCGCACGGCTTCTGGTGCGAGAACGGGGCTATTAAGCATCCAGTCGATGGCGTGACACTCAGCGGAAACTTCTTCGACATCATCAAGAACATTGTTGCTGTCGGTAATGAATACCGTGACCCGTTTGCAAGCTATAAGGTGCCTGCTCTCGCGGTAAGCGAACTCAGCGTAAGCGCTTAAAAATAGAAATGCTGCAAGGTTAAGAATCCGGAGGTGGCCAAATTCGTCCCTTGCAGCACTATGTTTGAGGTGTAAAATCTTTCCCGTATTACGGGGTGTAAACGTCCTCGTAACGGTACAGCATCAGTTTCCCGATAGATTCCGTGTTTGTCGTGTGGCAGTACAAGTCGTTCGGCGTGACGAACATGGCTTGCTGCTTTTTGGCGTTTTCGATTAATTCCTTGACATTCTTGATGGTGATGCCGTAGGCATTCATGAGCGCTTTCAAAAATTCTTCAATGGCGTGGCTCAAGGCGTTCCCTTTAACCAGGCTCACGTGTTTTTCTTCTTTGTTCACGAGATTGTCGAGAATTTCGTCGAGCGTTTCCGTAACGGGCTCGTCTTTTTCGGAGGCGAAACTTTCTGTGTTGTAGAGGTATTCTGCGGCGTGTTCTGCGTAAAGGTCGAGTAGCGTTGCTGAACGTTTTGCCTTGTAGTTCGGGTCGAAATCGGCGTCTCCGTTCTTGATGTTGATTTTCAAGTCCGGATTGTTTTTGGAGGCGTCCAGGTAGCACTGGTACACGTAAGACGAGCAGACCATCGTATGCTTGCCGTCATGGAACTTTTCGTCGATGATTTTTTTCAGCTCGGCAGTTACGGCCTTCAGCAACTTGATGATGGCCGCCTGTTTGAGGCTTACATCCGAGACGTCCTTGTAAATGAGGATCATCGCAAGGAGGACGAGATCGGAATAGGGGTAGGGAAGGTCTTGGCTGACGTAATCACGGGCAGTGTCGAGTACCGGTGATATGGTCTTGTCGAAGTCTTCACCAAAGCCGCCTTCTTTTGTGATGCGACGGACATGTACAAAACGAGAGCCATCATGCTCTTCGACCTTGTGCATGTGGATGCCGCCTGTGCCGGCGTCAGCAATGGCAGCTATATCGCCCCCTTGCATGAAGAGAGCGCCGTGGGTGACATTGGAGTGCGTGAATTTTTTGATGAGGAGAGATATGCCGTGATCTTCACCGTCAAAAATCAGGATATCGCCTGGCTTCAAGTCGCTTATTTTAATGGACTTTTCGTTGCTCTCGTCAAAAAAAACACTCTGTTCTATCATTGATCAACCACACTAGGAAATGATAGCCCAAAATTATATTTGAATGGAGCTTGAATCAATAGCCCATTTGGGTAGTTTTATGGGTTACTGACAGAAAAAAGATTCTGGAGGTTGTCCATGAACATCTGTTGCATTTGCGGGTTGACGCCCTTCAGGATGTGTTCGACGTAGGGCCTGCCAAAATCCGGGTGTTCTTTGTAGAGTTCCTTGATTTCGGCTTGGCTTTCGGTGAACTTGCCGAGCTTGTTGTAACAGAAAATGATGAACAGGTAGAAAATTGTTGTCTTTGGCGTGTAAAGCAAGATCTGTCTAGAAAGCTTGATGCATTCTTCGTACTTGCCTTGCAAGAGCAATATGAGAGCCTTGCCTTGCTTGATGGAGGCTTGTGCCGCAGTTGCTGGAATCAGGCGCTCGCATTCGTTGATGAGGTTCAACGCGTTTTCGTTCTGGCCAATCAGCATGTAAATCTGGATAAGGATGGTACGTGCGATGATCGTCTGCGGGTTTGCCTCGATGACCTGCTTGAAATAAGCAATTGCTTCGCTCTTGTTGCCGATAACGATGTTGTAAAAGGCCATAATCATTTGCGAGTAAATGGAATATGGCGCATTGAACATGGCCTTGCGGGCGAATTCGGCCAGCTGCATGGTGTATTCTTTTGTGTCGCCCCAGTTGTCTAGAATTGCGATGTAGTAGACAAGTGAAAGTGTATAAAGCGCTTGTTCGCTGTAGATATCGCCAGTGGCAAGAGGCGTGAGCATGTCCTTGCAGTAGTTGAATGTTTCCTTGCTGCGGTTTTCGAACTTGATGTTGCAATGCGCGGTCGCGTACCACCAATAGGGAATGGGACTTTGGGGAGTATACTTTATATTGGCCGTTGCAAGCACGATGTGTCGGAACAAAAGCATTGCCGCTTTCTGGGCAATCTCTAGAATGTTGTCTGAGCTGATTTTGACAGAGGTTGTCCAAAGCATCTCGTGCGTTGAACCGAGCCTTACCGATAAGAATAAAGTTTCGTCTTTGTCTTTGGCCGCCGAAACGTCAATTGAAAAGGCGGGGTCAAAAGAGTTGTCTTCTGTATCTGTAATGCGGAAGATGCGGTATTGGTGAATGGCTTCTACCAGAGAATAGTAGAGACCATTAGCCTTCGGGTATGCGGAAAGGTCTTTCTGTTTGAGAAAAATGATGTTGAGGTCTTTCTTGACGTCGCCTGTGTTGGGGGCTTCTTCGCTATTTCCGTCGATTTTTGCGGATACAGCCTCTGTTCTGTTGGTGACTTCAAGAATTTTGTAGATGTTGGCTAGGTGCGCTTTGACCGTATTTGCCGAAATGTTCAAAGTCTTGCAAATCTCGTTATTCGTTAGCCCCTTGCGCAAAAGGGCTAATATCTCTTTTTGACGAGATGTTAATTCAGACTGACATTTATGCTCAAACATACCTGAAAATTTAATAAAGCATGTTCCATTTATATGGAGAATATTTCTGTTTTTTTTATGTTTTTTGTGAGAAAAATGGCGTTTTTGTGCCTTTTTGGCCGATTTATGTCCTTTTGGGTTGGAAAAAAGAGGTGTGATTTGGTGTAACCCTTGAAATGGCGCTTTTTTACGCTGTATTATAGGGGTGTATCATGTTATGATACGTATAGTATTTACCTATGGTTTTTATCTGCATTGGTAGTTTTTTGTAAGAAAAATAGCATTTTTGACTTTTTTGGTGTGGAAACTTTTGTTGACGAGTTGCTTCCTACTTTATGTACAATGTTTGCAAAATTTGTATTTATAAATAAAATTTGCGTAATTTATTCGTCTTTCTACAAACATTTATCTTTAAAAACAACTGAAAATGTGAAAAATAAATTTTACAATTTACAAAATGCTGAACTTATAATTATATTGCCGCGTTGAAAGTTATAATACGAACGAAATAATACATATAAACATATATATGTATTGCAAACAAAGGGTGGGCATCTTTTGTTATGATCGGGGCTTCGTTGCAGTTTTTGGCTATGCAACTAAATCTTCACTTGCGGCGTACAATGTCGATACGTGAAGATCTTGTTGTCGTGTCTAGAATGCTTGAAAATGATGGGAAAGAATATGAAGGGGCTACGAACAAACTGAACATATTCCTAGTGAATATGGAGCGCGATAGTATGGTGCAAAAACATGCTGTTCCAGAATTTAGAGGTGACAGAGCTGTTGTTCCGCAGAAAAAAGTATTCTTGAACTTGTACTTTGTTATTGCGGCCAATTTTAAAGGTGGAAACTACGTAGATTCGTTACGTTATTTGTCCAAAGCTGTCGCTTTTTTCATGGATCATTCGTTCTTTGACCGTTCGACTTCGCCTGACATGCCTGATGGTTTGGAAAAAATTGCCATCGACATGGAAAACTTGAATATGCAGGAACTGAATAATTTGTGGGGAACGATAGGGGCAAAATATGTCCCATCAGTGGTTTATCGTCTAAAGACGGTTGCTCTTGGCGGAAACTACTCGTATTACCAGCCGTATGTTATACGGCTTCCAGAAAACTCAGAATTGGGGTTGCTTTAATGGAATACGCAAGAATTGTAGATGTCTCGCTTTGCCACGAATACTACAACGGGAGTTCTTGTGGCTTTAAGGTCGTACCGTCTGCGGAAACGGCTGAAATCCTGAAGAAAGAAGAAGCTTTATGCCGCATATACGATGGAAAAGTGCGGCTTATGGCGCCTGCGACCTCTTTTGCCCAAGAGGTAACGCTCCTTTTTTATGTCAAGGCGTCAATTGCTGAAGTCTGGAATGTGACAAATTTCGATGGAATTGCCCATGACGAGTTCCCGGTGGCTATAGTTTCCTGTGATGGTGGGGTGCGTTTTGAAGGGCGCAGCAAGGACTCTTTGCCCGAACTGCAGCGTATGTTTGGCGTTGTTTTTGCCCTGGAACTCCATTTGACTCCCAAACAGCCGCTTATGGGCACTGTAAAGGTGCCGACTAAAAAATTGAGGTGGTGCTATTGCGTCTCAGGCATTTATGCTGAACGCGATTTGCAAATTAACGACTCGCTGAAGGTTGATGACCCGGTGCAGTTTGATTGTGTGGAAAAGTCGTCACGTATGTCGCTTTATGTTTCGCGGACCGAAATCCCGATTGTAAGCGGATCGCCTCCTCGTTTCCAACTTTTGGACAGTGCAACTTCAAAGGTGTTGATGAAGTGCCTTCCGAATGCAAGTGCAAAGTCAATTGCCAAGGCGTGTCTGGATGATGGCTCAAGCGCCATTGTCGCTGAATGTTTTATTAATCCATAAAAAATAGGAGAATCATAAATGCCTGCATCATACAAAACCCCAGGCGTCTATCTCGTTGAGAAAGATGCTTTCCCGGGCTCGGTGGTGGAAGTTGCTACTGCTATTCCCGCATTTATCGGCTATACCGAAAAGGCGGAATACAATGGAAAGGACTTGACGAACAAGCCTTTCCGAATCACTTCCTTTGCTGAATACCTGAACATTTTCGGTGGCGCTCCCAGTGTGCGATTCACATATGCGGCTGAATCCGCATCTGCTGCTCCCGCAGAAGGCGAGGACGGTGCCGAAGCAAGTGCCGAAACGAAGTCCGAAGGCAAGGCTTCGCTTAAGGCAAAGACCATGTACCGTCTCTACGATTCCATGCGCATCTTCTTCCAGAATGGCGGTGCCGCTTGCTATATCTGCTCTGTTGGCGGTTATGACAAGAAGATCGAAAAGAAGCCGTTGTTCGAAGGTATTGCCCCGTTCGTGAAGGAACAGGAACCGACGATTATGCTCGTGCCGGATGCCGTTTCGCTTGGCGATGCTCAGGAATGCGCCGATATCCAGAATGAATTGCTTGCGCATTGCAACAAAATGCAGAACCGATTCACCATTCTCGATGTCTACGATGGCTTCAAGGAACCGCTGGAATGCATCAACACGTTCCGCGAAAAGGTGACGGATTTCCTCAAGTATGGTGCCGCTTACTATCCGTGGATCAATACGAGCGTTGTCGCTTCGAGTGAACTCTCGTTTGCAAATATCGAGCCGGAAGCCGAAGGCGAAGGTGCCTATGCGACGCTTGCACTTGACCTTGCAAAGTCCGTGGTTCCGAAGATTGAAAGCCTCGATATCTCGGACGATGATGCTAAAAAGTTGGAACTTACGCCGAAACAGAAGGAACTCGTCAGCTTCTTCAAGGCTTTGAGCAATTTTGATGTCAAGAAGGATCCGACGGATTTGCACAACACGCTTACGGTTGTCTGCCCGAAGTATGCCGCTATGATGAACACCATGAGCGAAATGCTCAACTTGATGCCGCCTTCTGCTGCAATGGCTGGTATCTATGCCCGCGTCGATAATAACGAAGGCGTGTGGAAGGCTCCGGCCAATGTCGGTATCAATGGCGTTGTCTCTCCGGCAGTGAACTTGACCAACGATGAACAGGAAGACTTGAACGTTCCGCTGAACGGTAAGGCCGTGAACGCAATCCGCTACTTTGTTGGCGATGGCATCAAGGTCTGGGGCGCTCGTACGCTTGATGGCAACAGCCTCGATTGGCGCTATGTGAACGTTCGCCGTACCATGATCATGCTCGAAGAATCAATCAAGCAGGCATCTAAGGCTTATGTGTTCGACGCTAACACGTCTACGACTTGGCTCACGATGAAGAACATGATTGGCAACTTCCTCAATAGCGTTTGGAAGCGCGGCGGCCTTGCAGGCGCTACGCCGGAAGATGCTTACGAAGTGCATGTGGGTCTTGGCGATACTATGACTCCGGAAGATATTCTCGAAGGCATTTTGAGAGTGACCGTGAAGGTGGCTTTGATTCGCCCGGCAGAATTCATCGAACTCACATTCCAACAGCAACAGCAGAAGTCGTAATAGGAGGTAAATCAATATGGCTGATGAAAATGGCGCAGCACAAAGTGCAAGTGTATGGCCCATGCCCAAATTCCACTTCAAGGTGATGTGGAATGATGTCCAGATGTCCTTTCAGGAAGTTTCTGGTCTTGATGCTCAGTCCGAAGAAATCAAGTATCGTTCGGGAGACAGTCCGATTTTCTCTCCGGTCAAGATGCCTGGCCTTGTCAAGTACAGCAATGTCACGATGAAGAAGGGCATTTTCAAGGGCGATAACAAGTTCTGGGACTGGTTCAAGAAAATCAAGATGAATACCATTGAACGTACGACCGTTACGATTAGCCTCCTCGATGAAGGTGGCGCTGAAACGATGGTTTGGACGCTCAAGAACGCTTGGCCGACCAAGGTGACGGGGACCGATCTCAAGTCCGAAGGCAACGAAGTTGCAATCGAAACGATTGAAATTGTCCACGAAGGCCTTGAAATCAAGAATGGCTAGTAGGTAGAATATGGCGCCTCCTGATCCGATAGAATGGTCTATACCAGTTGCGTTTCACTTTTCTGTTACGATTGAAAAAAAATCGGTTTCCTTTAGCGATGTTAAAGGAATTGATTTTTCGCTGGAGACGATTCCTGTAAGTTCAGGAGGCGACAGTTTTACAAAGTATTATCTTCCGAAAGGAAAGAAATATAACGATTTGATTTTATCTCGTGGAATCCTAAAAACGGGTGATGACTTTTTTAAATGGTGCAATGATACACTTAGCAGTCCGCCTAAAAAGGATTACATAAAACTGAAGAATCTTCTGGTTGCTTTACTGGATGAAAGTGGTCAACCGATAAAAACTTGGATTTTTAAACAAGCTTATCCGGTACAGTGGTCTTTGAGTGATTTTGGTGCCATGAAAAATGAAGTCGTCGTAGAAACGGTCCATATAAGGTACAATTCTTTCTTTATTCAGCAGGGTTAGTATGTCGCTTGAAATAAAAAATTTTGTAGTAAATATCCATGTGGCAGGCTCTTCTGAAGATAATAAGCAAGAAGACTTGGAAAATTTGCGTTCTGAAATATTGGATGAATGTCGAGAGATGATTAGTGAATCTATTGAAAAGTCGAGAGAACGATAAATGGGATTAGAAAAGCTTAAATTGAAATCAAGTGGCGGCGAATTCGCTGTCATGCTGAATCCAGAATCGTTTTTGCAAACGGATGGTATTAATTATTCTAGAACGAAACGTAAGAAAAATCTAAAATTCAATCAATATGAAAGAAAAGTAATTAAGATTCCAAAGATCATCTTGGATACGACGGGGGCTATTCCCAAAGATTTATGGCCTATGGATGGGACCATAGAGAAAATGGTGGAACAGCTAAGAAAGGTTGTTTACACATTTGATGGGAGTAAGCATGAACCTCCAATTGTAACGTTAAGTTGGGGCTCTTATGTGGGCAATGTTCGCCTGAATAAGATGACTTCGAAATACACCTTATTTGATGTTCATGGCGCACCCCTCCGAGCTGAAATTGTCCTTGAGTTTTCCGAGTTCATGACGCTCAAAGAAATCGAGGCCAAACAGAATAAGCAATCTCCAGACCTAACCCATATTATCGAAGTTAAATCGGGTGATACGCTCCCGAACCTTTGCAATAAAGTTTATAACGATCCGTCGTATTACATGCAAGTGGCCCGAATTAACGGGCTCTCCAGTTTTTGCCGCTTAAAGCCGGGGACGCGTCTTGTGTTCCCGCCACTTGTCGATTGAGGTGTTTGAATGTCAAGTAAGTCGCCCATATTTAAAGATGAAGGCCCGTTAGAATGTGTCATTCTGGGGAACGGAAATGCTCTCTCGTCTGTTCTCCCGATTGTTTCTGTCGACGTTTATTACGGCATCAACACGATCCCGAAGGCTGTTGTCGTGATTGAAGATGGCGAAATGAGTAATGGCAAGTTCCCGCTGAGCGATGGTTCTGATTTGGAGCCCGGTTCAGAGGTGACGATTAAAGCCGGCTATGCTACAAACTCTTCGCCGATTTTCAAGGGCGTGGTCGTTCGCCATGGCGTTTCGATTTCTAAGCGTGGGCGTAGTTGCGTTAAAATCGAGTGTCGCGACAAGGCGATTGCAATGACATGCGCTCGCAAGAATGCGAATTATCTCGAAAAGACCGATGATGCCATCGTCAAGAAGTTGGCTGGCGATTATGGTGTTTCGATAAAGTCTAGCATGGGCGGCGAAGCGCATAAAGAAATTTTGCAGTATTACTGCACCGATTGGGACTTTATCATGACTCGTGCCGAGGCCAATGGCTGCTGGCTCATTGCCGATGACAAGGGAATGTCCATCGAAAAAATTGCTGCCAAGGGTGGTGCCGATGTGGAACTCACTTGGGGCACGGATATTATCGAGTTTAAGGCCGAGGCAAATGCGCTTTTCCAAGTCAAGAATGTCGAGGCGAAATCTTGGGACATTACAAAGCAACAGGTTATTTCTGGAAAGTCTGGCATGAAATCGCTTGGCGGCCAGACAAATCTTGCTAATAGCAAACTTCAGGGCGTCTTGAAAGTATCATCGAACACGTTGCAGAGCAATTCTCAAGTTTCTAAGGGAATGCTTACATCTTGGGCCGAAGCGGAACAGCTGAAAAATGAACTTTCGAGAATTTGCGGCTCTGTTGTTTGCCTGGGTTCAACAACGGCGAAACTCGGCGGGCTTGTGGGCCTAAAGAATGTGGGCGACCGCTTTAAGGGCGGAGCGCTTGTTTCTGGAATCCATCATCACATTTGCGATGGCTTGTGGACTACGGAATTTACGTTTGGTATGCCCAAGGAGTGGTTCTCGGAAAAGTTTGAAGTCTCTTCGCCGATTGCATCTGGAATCAACTGCGGCGTACATGGGCTCATGACGGGTGTCGTGATGCAGATTCACGAAGATCCGGAAAAACTGAATCGCGTCAAGGTGAAAATCCCGCTGATGCAGAACGAAAAAGAAGATGTCTGGGCGCGTCTCGGTGGCGTTTACGCATCGAATAAGTTTGGTTGCCTGTTCTTCCCGGAAGTGGGTGACGAGGTGATTCTCGGATTCTTTGGCGGTGACCCGTCGAGTCCGGTAATTCTCGGGAGTCTTTATAGCGGCAAGCATGCAACTCCGCAGGCGCTTGAACAAAAGAATAACATCAAGCAGATTCTGACGCGCGAAAAACTGAGCGTCGAATTCAATGAAGAAAAGAAGTCCATCACGGTGACGACTCCGGGCAAGCGCAAGTTTGTGTTGGATGATGATGGCAAAAAGATCACGGTCGAAGACCCATCGGGCAACAAGCTCGAAATGTCTGATAGCGGCATCAAGGTAGAATCGAAAAAGGATATTTGCTTTGATACCAAGGGCAAGTTCAACGTCTCGGCTGTGGGCGGAATCGCCTTGAGTTCAAAGGGTGACCTTAAAGGAGAGGGGATGAACGTGGAATTTAATGGAAAGGTGGGATTCACCGGTAAAGGGAGTGCCAAGGCCGAAGTTTCTGCTTCAGGGCAGACGGTCATCAAGGGCGCTATGGTGATGATCAACTAGGAGTTTTTATGCCGTGTGCTGCAAGACTTACTGATATGCATACATGCCCCATGCAGACTCCTGCATGGCCATCGCCCATCCCACATGTGGGTGGCCCCGTTGTGGGGCCGGGCGCGCCGACGGTTTTGATTGGCGGGCTGCCTGCTGCTGTGATGGGGGATTCTTGCGTATGCGTTGGCCCTCCGGATTCCATTATTAAAGGATCTGCAACGGTCATGATTTGCGGAAAACCGGCGGCGCGCATGGGCGATTCTACAGCTCATGGCGGCTCGATTGTTTTGGGATGCCCGACGGTGATGATTGGAGGCTAGCGTGCTGGATGCTTCTTTTTTAGGTCGCGGTTGGTCGTTTCCGGTCTCTTTTTCGAAATCTGGACATGCCAAAATGTCGGAGCACGAAGATGATATTGAAGAAAGCTTGCGCATTCTTTTGAATACGTACCCTGGCGAGCGCACAATGCAGCCGGAATTTGGCTCGCGTTTGCGGGATTATTGCTTTGAAGCGTATTCGTTGAGGACAGAAACTCTTATCAAGGACGAAATTAGCAAGTCGATTCTGCTAAATGAGCCCCGTGTAGATGTTGAGGATATTGTCGTTGAACAGACCGATGCTGTGGGCGTTCTTAGAATCAACATCGTCTATGTTGTACGCTCGACGAACAGCCGAAGGAATCTAGTGTTCCCGTTCTACTTGAATGAAGCGACGGATGCAAGTGTATAGGTAATCGAATAGTTTTATGGCGGATAAGTTTCAGATTCAAGATGGATTGAGCCAACGCGCTCGCGAGTTCCCGGAACTTGCGACGGGCTTTTTTGCTGTAGATTCCATGTCTACAGAATCCATTTTGTATTTGATGAAAGAGTATGCCAGAGAACACGGCAAGCCGCATTTCTTCGATGATATAAATTTATCGAAAGTTGTGGCGATGATGGAGGGCGAAGCCGACGGAAAAACCGACCCGGCTGCCGCTTTGTATGCGGTTTGCGCAAAGCTCATGGGACATGTTCAGCAATCGCTCAACACATTCCCTGATAAACGCATTGATTTTTATTACCGCAAAATCCTCAAGCAAGAAAATCGCGAAGCCGAAGGCGACCGCGCTTTTGTCACTGTAGATGTCGATAATGATGATGTCTCGTATGTGCTCCCCAAGGGGACCCGCTTTAGCGCTGGCGAAAATAGCAAGGGCGAAAATATTGAGTTTGAATCCGTCTGTGATTCTCCGATTAACAATGTAAAGGTTGCTAAAATCTTGACGGTCTCGTGCGTGAAGGGTTACCCGATTGCACAGGCCGAAATCCCGGTGTACACGCCTAAGGATGCAAGTGAACAGAAGATGCAACCGTATCCTTTGTTTGGACTGACGCGTTCGAATGAAGTGCCTGAAGGAACGGTTTTCTCGCAAGTGGGGCTTTGCGTTTCTAATCGCATTTTTTATATGTCGAGTGGCGTGCGAAACGTCAAATTGAATTTTGTATTTGCACGTGAATCCTTGCGCCGTACGGTGGCTGATGTAGACTACGGCTCGGCGAGCGAATTCTCGGCGGCGTTCATGAACGCGTTCAAGATCTCGCTTACTACGGAAAGCGGCTGGATTGACATTGAAGATTATAAAATCGGTTGCAATATTCTGAATTCGGAATGCCCTGAAAATGAACTGTCGCTTGAATTTACGCTGAAAGATACGGATCCTGCGATTGTCAATTACGATCCGATAATTCACGGTGAACGCTACCGTTCGAAAAATCCGGTGCTTCGGCTTTTAGTCTCTCCTCGCAAGTCGCGTACGCTTTGGTTTGCTTTGATGAGGATGCATTTACAGAGCGTACGCATTGCGGTTGATGTCTCGAAATGCCGCGATATTGCGGTCTCGAATGAATATGGCCCTGCCTCTACATTGCTGCCTGTGCAGCTGTTTGGCGCTGTTCCGAGCGTTGGGAGTTCGTTCATTGTGGGCTGCAAGGAAATTTGTGGCAAAAAACTGAACTCGTTTGATGTTCGGGGCAAGTGGTGCGGCCTCCCGAACTGTAAAGATTTTTCGGAATGGTATTCGCAATACGATAACCCTCCGAAAACGTCTGATTTTACGGTTTCGTTGAGCGGCCTTTATGGCGGCAATTGGCTCCCGTCCGATGAAAATAGCGTGACAAGCTCGCTGTTTAATGCGATGAACGCTGATTTCAAAATGTCGTTCAATAGCATTGTCTGTTCGCGAACAAGCGAAATGATTCCTGAAGATGAAAACTTCATGTATTCGCCGATGATGAAGGATGGGTTCTTCAAGATGAAACTCATTGCGCCATCCAAGGCGTTTATGCACCAGGAAATGTCGCGTGCGGTCTGCAATTCGTTCTTGACGCAGATTCTCAAGAAAAAGAGCGCCGATGAAATGCCGAATCAGCCGTACACGCCGAGCATCGAAGACTTGTACGTGAATTACACATCGTTTGCCGAAGTGGCGCTTTCGACGAATGATGCGCAGAATTCCGATAGCATTTTGTTTGTGCATCCGTATGGCTTTAGCGCAAAAGAACCGTATTTTGTGCATAACGGCGAACTTTTCTTAGGACTCCAATTTGCGGGGAAACCGAAAAAAGTAAATCTCTATTTTGTACTCAATCGTGACTCGGCGGCGCGTGGCCTTGAAAAGGGAATGTGCAATTGGTCTTACATGGGACCGCTTGGCTGGAAGATTTTGCCCGATGAAAATCGATTGGCCGATACGACATCGCATTTTACATCATCAGGCATTGTAACGCTTGATTTGCCGAGCGATATTTCGAGCGAAACGGAATTGATGCCGAGTGGCTATTACTGGATTCGCATAAGCCCGAAGGGCGATTTTTGGCGCGAGTGCTCAAGACTTTTGACGGTCTTTACGCAGTCGCTCGAAGTTAAGCGCGTTTGTGGTTTTGAAGATGGCCTTATTCAAGACCATTGCAAACCGAAATGCATCAAGGAACTCACGAAGAGCGTTGCCGGAATTTCGAGCGTTTACCAGTTCGAAGAATCGTTTGGCGGCAAGGTGCGCGAAACCGATAACAAGATGCGTATGCGTGTGGCAGAGTATTTGTACCACAGGAATCGTGGCGTTTGCACGGAAGATTACGAGCGGTTGATTCTCGAACATTTCCCCGAAGTGCTTAAGGTCAAGTGTTTTCCGCATGTGCGCATTGATGAATCTACGGGCCGTTATGATTGCGCTTGCCCGGGCCACTTGCTTGTCGTGCCGGTTTCGCCGATGTTCTGCGATGGAACATTCCAGTGGGACCCGTGCGTGAGCGGCTCGGTGCTTTTGAATATCCGAGATTACTTGCAAAGTAAAGTCTCTCGCATTGCAAAAGTGCAGGTGGTGAACCCGTTCTTCGATAAGTTGCAAGTCCGTTGCAATGTCAAACTAAAGCATCGCGAAAACGAAGGTGAAATCCTTTTGGACTTGAACGAAAAAATCAATCGCTATTTGTCGCCGTGGTTCCCGCAGGTGGGCGGAATTACTAAGCATTTTGGCTGGAAACTCGATAAAATGGAACTCAAGTCCTATATCGAAAGCCTTGATTACGTGGATCAGGTGATGGACGATTTCACCATCATGAAAATTGCTTCTACGGACGAACAAAGATTCTTGGTGAATTTATTTGAGCAGTCTGAAGAGCGCTTGTTGCATGGCTCATTCCCATGGAGTATTGCGGTGCCAATGCGCAAGCACTTCATCAACGATATTGATTCTGCGAATAATTTGGGTTCACGCCGTGTCAACAACGGATATGGTGGCCTTGAAATTGGTCAAACATTTATCATAAGGAGAAAATGATGGCAGGACAGAGAATGGAATACATCGGGCTTAACCGAAGCGAGTTGAAATATCGCTTTACGGCTGGGCGCATGCCGACAGAAGAAGACTTTATGAGTCTTATCGATTCCATGGTGAACGCTGTGGATGATGGCTTTAGGGTCTCCGAAGAAAACGGCCTCGAAATTAAGCAGAGAAGAGATAACAGCCGCTTGGCGAGCTTTTTCTCGAACTTGGCAGAACGCAAGCCGGAGTGGTTTGCGAGTGTCCGCAAGAACATTGAGCAGGGCGAGACTTGTTTAAATATCAAGACGCCCGAAATGAAAGAAGATGAGACTGCCGTAACGCTTTTGAGCAAACGTTCGGCCGAAAATCCTGAAGGTGCTTCTGAAATCCGCATGGGCGTTGGCTGTGTTACGCCGCAAAGCGAACTTGACGTTAATGGCGTGATTGCATCGAAGGGCCGTCTCGGTTACGAAAATGAAAATCTCGAAGTCGTTGCCGATGGCGAATGGCACGATGTGACCGAAGTTTTGACCGGTTGCCAGTGCTTTGAAATTGTTGCAGGTGTGGGTGGCAACGAAGGCGATGGCAAGTTTGCGCTTGCGCATGCGATTGCAGTCAATACGTTCAATAAAAATCCGTCTATCAATTTGACGCAGTCGTATAGCGGTGGGCGAGGCTCCAAAATCGACATCCGCTGGAAAACGGCTGCGAACAAGTTTGAATTCACGCTCCAACTGCGTGTACATCACAAGTACGATGACGAAGGAAAAGTCAAGGTGCGTTATCGCTTGACCAAGCTCTGGTACGATACGCAAATGATTGGATCAATTGGTAAATGAGTGAATTCAACTCCATAACGATATCTCGTCAAGAGGTAAGACCGTTCGATTATGCGACTCTGCGGCAAGAGGCCATAGGGCTTGCGCAGAAGTTGAGCGGGAAAATCTGGACCGACTATAACGTTCACGATCCGGGCGTTACAATTTTGGAACAGATGGTCTTTACGCTCACGGAACTCGGCTACAAGACGGGTTTCGATGTCGAAGATTACCTCGCTTCGTTTGACGGGAATATCGATTATGAATCGCAGGCACTTTATGCGCCGGCGCTTGTGATGCAGGAATTCCCTGTGACTCAGGATGAATACGCGTCATTTTTCAAGTCGCGCATTTACTGCGAAAGACACTTCACCAAATTGCGCTGTTATCCGCAAAAAGTCCGTTTTACAACGGACGATAACGGGTGCTACCGCGTTGAAATCTATATGGCGGGTAGCGTCAATGACCACGTGAGCGGTGAAATCTTTGAACGTTTTTGGAGACTCTGGCGTAAGTGGCGCTGCATGGGTGATTACGTCTCGGATTTGCGTATCAAGTGGATGGGTGGCGAACCGAATTTTGTAGAAAGTGACGTTCGCGCAAACATTCGCTCAGTTGACGCTGATGACGATGAAGCGGAAGAAATTTTTCCAACTGGAACGCATCACGATGTCACCGATTTTACGCCGATGATTGAACTTTTCCCGACGATTTATAGGGAAGGGGAGAGTGCTGAATCGCTAAAAGGTTATCTCGCTCCGATTGAGTTCGTGTTCAAAAAGTTTTTGGATGTTTTGGACCATTTCCCGGAGCTTTTCTCGATTCGTGGGGCGCGTTCGGCAAAGGTCTTTGAAAATCTGGAACGCTACAATTTGGCGCTTGACCAGATGCTAGCCATGTACGGCGTGCATTTCCCGAAGTTTAGCTTTATTGCGTTGCCGCGTCTCGTGAGTTGCAAGGTTGCTTTCTTGCAGCACCTCCCGGAATTGTTATTGCATCGCGTTGGCTATGCCTGGCGCCGCCGTGTGGAATTGATGCTCGGAATTCTCCGAGACCGCCTAGATAAACTTGAAATTTTCAACATCGATGGATTGCTTGTTGACGAAAAGGTTGGGCGCGTCCACATTGTAATGTTTGCCGATGATGATTTGACTCGCGAATCGCTTGACGATGTAGAACAGTTCATTTGCAATGAAATCCCTGCCCATTTGCTCCCCGTGATTTACTGGGTGCCCAAACGCGAAAGCCATGCCTTTGCTGAACTTTATAAGGACTGGAAATTCGATGGTCCGATGAAACTTACGATGTCGCCGCGCATGGTCGATTGGCTCTTGGCGCATAAACAGTTCATTTCAAAGAAGGTTTGGCTATGAGTGAATCGCTGAACATCATTGAAAACATGAACATGAATATTACCGTTGAAGATTCTTCTTTACCGGTCGCTTCGGAGCGTGAATTGCACAGCTTTGCGCATGGTGCGTTGATTGAAACGCTTGATGACGTGCTCGCTGAAGTGAATGTGGATGGTGATGTAGAGCTTGATTCATTGACGATTGATTTGAACATCGAAGCTTCTGGCGATGTGTTTCAGCAAATTACCGATGCGTTGCGTGATGCGCTGAAATCGAAACTCGGTTCGGCTGTATTCAAGGCGCAGAGTAAGCCCTTGACGATGATGCTTGCCGATGTTTACCGCCAGCACATGCCGATAGACAAATCGAGCAATCTCGAACATCGCTTTGATGCGCTTGCCGAGAGCTGGAATGATGAACATCAGGGCCAAAAGTTCAATCCGCTTGCGTTCTCGGAATCTGTAATCAAGAAAATGCAGGCCGAAAATCCGCAAATGGACGTTCAGCAGATTGCCTACGTGGTTTACCAGCGTATTTTGCAGATGAAAAATGCGAAAGCCGCGCATGCTCCCGATAAAAATGCTCGCACGAACGAACAGAATTCTGCGCACTTCTCGAATACAACGCACGAGGTTATGGATTCAGGCTTGGTGCTGCTTGCTCCGTATTTGCCTGCACTTTTCGAGCGCACGGGATGCATTGAAAAAGGCGCTTTCGTAAACGAAGATTCTCAGCACAAGGCCCTTGCGGTACTCAAGTATGCGGCTTTCGGTAATTATGCGGAACCGCCCAAAGATGCCGCTGTGATGAACCTCCTTTGCAATTTGCCTGTGATGCCCGTGCTCTACGCCGATGAACTCCCGAAAGTCTCGGATAGCGAAAAGGAACTTGTCGATTCGCTGCTCAAGGCCGTTGTGGCGAACTGGAAAGCAGTGGGCCATATGTCGCCCGATGGGTTACGCGGTACGTATTTTGTGCGAAACGGAACTGTTGAAACATCGGGGGCCTCGGATATGCTGACTGTTGAAACGAAAACATTCGACATCTTGCTTGACAAGCTCCCGTGGGGCTACTCCATGATAAAACACCCGTGGATGAAAAAGGTCTTAAATGTTAAATGGAGATGAGGCGCGCGATGAGTCTTGATTTGACAAATGAAATTGATTGGTGCAAGTCGGTGATTGACCTGCGTTTTTCGCAGTATTTTTCGGCCGACGATTCCGAAGATAAAAAGCTCCAGATCGAAATGCTCTCGCCGCCGGAACTTGATGACGATTCTCCGTATGGACAAGTTGTCGCTGATTTTGAACTTGGATTTTATGAGCGCTTGGTTATTGCACTTGCGCTGCTCCCGCACCTTTGCCCGCAGGCGCTCGATTCTTTTCTGTTGAACAATCGCACTCTTGGCCGCCCGTACACGGAATTTGGTGGCTGGCGCAGCAAGAGCCATTCGGGATTCTTGCCCACGTGCGAAACGGCGCTATTTTTGCTTGCGGGGAACGATATCGAAAAACGATTGCAGATGATGGCGCTGTTCGATACATCTTCTACGCTTTTTGCAGAACGCATTTTGCAACTCGAATACGGTGAACCGGGCGAACCCGCGAACTCGGCGGCACTCCGCGTGTCATCGGAATACTTGCAGTACTTTACGACCGGCGTTAAAAACAAGCCTGATTTTAGCATGCATTTCCCTGCAAAGCTCATCACGACGAATTTGCATTGGGATGACCTTGTGCTCGGCGAAGAGACTCTTGATGATATCAATCAGCTTTTGGCGTGGATTGAAAAAAGCGAAGTCGTGCTGGACGATTTTGGACTCCGCAAAAACCTCAAGCGCGGCTACCGTGCATTGTTTTACGGCCCTCCGGGCACCGGCAAGACGCTCACTGCAACGCTCATTGGCGCGAAGGTGGGCATGGATGTGTATCGTGTAGACTTGTCGCAGGTGATTTCGAAGTACATCGGCGAAACTGAGAAGAACCTCTCGAACATCTTTGATCAGGCGGAACACCGCAACTGGATCCTTTTTTTCGATGAGGCCGATTCTCTCTTTGGTGCCCGCACGCAAACGAACAGCTCGAATGACCGTGCGGCCAACCAAGAAATCTCGTATCTCTTACAACGTGTCGAAGATTTCCCGGGAATCGTCATCCTTGCAAGTAACTTAAAATCGAACATAGACGAAGCTTTTTCGCGCCGTTTCCAGAACGCCATTTACTTCCCGCTCCCAGAACCCGAAGAACGTATGAGACTTTGGTCTAACATATTTTCGAAAAAATCTATACTTGAAGATGATGTCGATTTGAACAAATTTGCCGAAAAGTATGAACTCGCAGGGGGAGCGCTAACAAACGTTGCACGTTATGCAGCGCTTTGCGCTGCTCAACAGAATCGCAAGAAAATTTGTAATGAAGACATCGTTAGGGCCTTGGCCAAGGAATTATACAAAGAAGGAAAAATCCTATGAAAATAAATTACCTCCTTGTTACACTCATTGTGGCTTTATTTGCCATATTCTCATATGCGGATGGCGTGCCTATGAGTTACTATACGATTTCGCCAGAAAAAGTGGAAAAGTATGCAGAACAGGATTTGCTGAAAGATACCGCTGCGGTGTTTGATACGCTTAATCAGCAGAAGGCTTTTAAGTATGAAAGCCGCTCGCAGATGGCCGAAAAAATCAACGAAAAGTTTAAGGCTTATCCTCAGCATCAGAAAATTGTAAATAACTTCATTCAGACTTCGTGGACGGTCCGAGAAGATACCGTTACAGACGTTATGGGTATGCTCAATATGCAGGCCTATTTGGATGATAACTCTATCGATTCGTTGAAATGGTATATCATTGATGATGCTACAAACCAGATGGTGTTTTCTCAACAAGCGTATGATTTTGTAAAACAGATGGAGGGTACAGAATTTTTGGATTCTACTCAGCTTCATCGTTACGCCAAAAATCTCTTGGCCTCGAGTTTTAAACTTTGTAGCGGAAAAGTAAATAATCTGGACAAGTATATTGATGCAACTCTCGAATCTTTTTTTACCAAAAAGAGAAAGAACCTTGTCGATTCCATAAGAAATGTTCAGAGCGAAAAATGCAAAAAAGAAAAAGATTATGGCGCATGTATGGAGAAAAAATGCAACATGCGTCAGATATACAGCAATGTAGGGAAAATATTAATATCTGATATTCATCGAGAAAAGAGATTTATTAAACGCTATAGTGGCCGAATCTGCTCGGATGACCTTTGGAAAAAATCTTTCGATAGACTTGATACCCTTTATTCCCTTTACTTAAGGGATGTTGTAGACTCTACGCTTGTTAAAATCGATAACTCTGAAGATGCCCCGATAAATTTGAATATTAAAACGTGCGGATGCAGCCATAAAGAGGAACTGAATGGCGGTGTTGTTGGATTTTATCCGTACTGGTATGCCGGCGATACGACCAAATGGGTTGACTTTGAAGGGATTACTCGACTGGCCTATTATGGCCTGCAAATTGATGAAAGCGGAACTCTCCATACCGCATCTGGAGCGCCTGCGTTGGCCTATCTGGACAAAGAGGAAAATTATGAATTTGTCAATGAAGCCCATCGCCACAATGTAAAGTTGGATTGGGTCGTCTTTAAGGAAGATTGGAAGGGCGTTAAACTAAAAGAATTTTTTAATAAGCTCTCTTTTGAAATCGATGCACTCTTGAATACAAAGGTTAATTCTTATTTCCAGCGCTTTGTGAATGCCTTCACGTTCTACACCGATGAATTTGAAAATCGAGGCAACGGCGTGACATTGTACTTTAAAAATTTCCCAAAGGATGAAGAAAGTAAATTGAGCTTCAATGAATTTTTTAAAGGTTTGAAAGATAGCCTTATCAGTAAAAATGAGTATGTACATGTGAATTTGATGATGGATCGCTCTGATTTGGCAATTGACAAACGTCAGCTGTTTGCGGATAGCCTGATACAGGACTCTCATAGCGGAATTTATAGCTACAACAATTTCTTGGTGTTGCTTAACGCTCAGGATGCTGACCGTAAAATTAGCCGAAAGCAGATCCGTGACGAAGTGAAAAATTACTTGTTCGTTGTGCTGGATGAACCGGCATCTCGGAATAAGCAGATTCTCCTGAATGATTTGAATTTGCAGCTGGACAGCCTTGATCGCCGCAATATGTTGCATTCTTTGGTCCCTGTCGTTTGGTTTGACAATGTCGGGTGGAGCCAGTTTAGCAAGGATGCTCTGTATTATAACGACACGTATTACAACCTGGGTGTTGGACCGTATGCGACTGCCCTCGATGCCGAAGAAAACTGCGCCGTTTCTGGAAACTTGGGTGATTGCATGCTCAAGCATTTCGAGAATGAGGAAGGCGATGGCTTGCGCCAGGGCGCGGTCGCGTCGTTCTTCTGCACGCACCGCTGGGTGTTCCGCTTCCTGAACATCATCACGTTCCTTATCGCAATCGGCGTACTCGTTGCGTACTTTACCTCGTTCAGGGTCGCAGATTTCTTCAACGGCAATTTGGCGCTCTTGCTCGGCATTGTCGTGGCACCCTCCGCCGTGATGATGACGATAATCTCCCGCCTCGACCCCTCTGTGGCTGCTTACCGCGGCACCTTCGGGCTGATTCCCATACTCCTTTTGCTCCTGACCGTCATCGCCATCATCTTGATACAGGTCTACCGCAAAAACGATTTACCCAAACGCCGAGGAATGTACAAAGGAAAGTAACTTCATTGTTGTAGCCACCTTTACACGGTTTGGACCACCCACCCCGCGAGCCTCCTCCAGCATTGTCATCCTGAACCCCGCAGGGGTGAAGGATCCAGTAAAGTCTCGCTTGGCAATGTCATGCCGGACTCCGTTCCGGCATCACCTTACACAGTTTAACAAAAGAAGGAACACAAAAAATGACCTCTACATACGCTCAAAAATCCGATGCCCTCCAGCGCATGGCCTCCCACAACGCCACAAGCATCATGGACTCCTCCGCACAGGGCGCAAGCCTCCAGCGCAAAGCCGACATGATGGGCGGGCCCATCCAGTGCGAATCTCTCGAAGATGAAGAATTGCCCGCCCAAGGCAAGTTCATCCAGCGCGCCGCCATCCCCGAGGAAGAAGAACTCGCGTAATAGTGCACCGTCCCCAAACCGCCACTTGGTAATGCGTTGTCATTCCCGCCTCCGAGCGGGAACCTCCCTCTCGTCACCCTGTAGCGCCTCGTCATCCTGACGCCGAACATGCCATTCATGCGTCATCCTGACGCCGAAGGCGGAAGGATCCAGTCAATTCTCGTACTCGCAATAAAAGGACATCCCCATGAACTCTACATACGCACAAAAGTCCTCTACCGCCCAAAAGGCTGCCGCTCCAAATGCTGCCTCTGTCTTTGATTCGTCCGCACAAAATGAATCCCTCCAGCGAAAAGCGGATATGGCGAATAATGCTGTGCAGCTAGTCGTGCGGAATATTGGGAACGTGGTGCAAAGGGTGGGGGAGGCTAATGAGGCGTTTGAGTATTATCCTGATATAAGCGGCGATGTTTATAAGGATCGAGTTCCTTATAACCCTCAAAAAATTTGTTTTACTCCTTATACGGGGGGCGAAGTTAAAAGTGCTGGTTTTTGTGGGTGTTTTATGATGGTTTTTCATTTTGTTGATTGTGGAAAAGGTTTGGATACTTATCGCCTTTTGATATCTAAAGAATCAGAACCTTTTACACCAGTATTTGATGTTCCATATGTTGCTCATGTGCCGACAAATGATCGTAATCAAAATATGCAAAAGGCTTTAGTAGAACTCGAAGATCGTGGCCTTATAAAAATAGAGGCTCTATTTAGACCATGTTGGGATGCCAAAGCTGAAAGCGAAAATTTAGAAATAAGTGATGAGGCTAATGATTTGTTTAATCAAGATGAAAGCAAAAAAAATCTTGATTATGTAACGAAAAAAGGGATACTTGCCTTAATTGCTTTTACTGCAGGAGTTGAGAAAAATGCGGATAATCAGTGGATTGCAAAAAAATATAGTCAAGAAAAGCGATTTAATTCGGCGGAAGATCAAAATGTAAATACACTCAATTTTAGATGGAAAAATTCTTTATTGGAAGAAAAAAGCGCAAAACAGTTGGATGAAGAAACTTTAGCAACAAGAATTTGTCTTTATGCTGAAGCTCATGAAAATGAAAAATTAAAAAATAATGTATTAAAAAAAGATAAAATTGAAAAAATTTATGGTGCTTTATACAAGGCTTATTCTTTGTTGAAATATAATGAAATCATTAAATATTGGATGCAGATCATAGATAATGTATTGTATGCGTCTGCTGTAGTTTCCGCAGATCCGACTTCTTCAATAGACAAATATAAAGATTATATAAATATCTTGTTTGATTTGATGGATTCTGATGATAATGTGAGAACTTTTGTATTTGAAAGTGTTGATGAAAATTTAGACGTGCTACGAACGAAGTATTTGGATTATAAATTATCAAATGTGTGATGGCTTTATATGCAAATGACATACTCTAAAAAAACTGAGACAACCCAATGTGTTACTGATTGTACCGCCGCCTCTGTCCTTGATTCGTCCGCACAAAATGAATCCCTCCAGCGAAAAGCGGATATGGCGAATAGTGCCGCCCAGCGCGCGGAGGCCCCGCGACCGAACAATACGGGAATGCCGGACAATTTGAAGGCCGGAATAGAGAGCCTTTCGGGGTTTTCTATGGACGATGTGCGTGTGCATTACAACAGCTCTAAACCCGCGACAGTTCAAGCACTTGCGTATACGCAGGGAACGGATATCCATGTCGCCCCCGGTCAAGAAAAGCACCTCCCACACGAAGCGTGGCACGTTGCCCAGCAAATGGCGGGTCGTGTATTGCCAACCACGAATATCAACGGATTGCCCGTCAATGACAATGCGGGGCTGGAACACGAAGCCGATGTCATGGGCGAGAAGGCGGTAATGCAGAGAAAGGGATTGGCTGTTGATTATGCAAGTGGTAAAGTGCAAGGCTCTGTTGCGCAAAGAATGGCGTTTTATAATCCGGATTCTCCAACCGAAACAACTCAAGTTGAAGGGAATGAAGAATTAGCGGTAAAACTTGGTCGTCATAAGGGTGAATCAAGGCCGGTTGAAGTGTCTAGATATGTGGATCAATTTAAAAAAGAAATGTTGACGTATATTGCTAGTTGTATAGCCGATTGTCAAGAAAAAGATTTTTATGGACCGCATATTTCTGTTGTTATAACTGGTGGTGTTTGGTATATTGCGGTTAATAGTGATTTCGTTGATTCGCAAAAAAATGTAAAAAAAAGGCTTTTAGAAGATGCATATGCTGTGCAAAATGAAATTGTAAAAAAGAGAAATGCTTTAGAAGAAAAAGAAGGCTTTATAGAACAGCTGAAATGTGAAACAAGTAATGTTCCTGATGATATTGCAAAAAAACAAGCTTTATATATCGTTTATAGATGGGCTGGAAAAGGTAAAGGCATAGTAGTTGAACAAAATGAAAGCCGTCAAAATGGTGTAATGCATGGGGAAATGCAAACAATAGAAATTCTCAATAATAAGGTAATTGCCTTTCGTAAAGCTGCTACGTGTTTTGATGGTGTGAAAGGGGAATTCTCGGATTCGGATACTGAAAAAAGTATTGAATTGGCTAGCTTTAATGCTAGCAGGGCTGCTTCTTGTGTTGATGAAGCTCAAATTGCTAAAAAAGCTGCAGATGAAGCTGATAAAAAAGGCAATGTAGAATCAGATGCTGATTGCAAAGCTGCTGTTGCTGCTTATTATGCTGCTGAAAGTGCAAAAGATGCTAAAACTGCGTCAGATGAGGCTGAAAAAAAGGCTGAGAGTGTAGTTAAGTTTACTGAAGCTAATGCAAAAAAAATGGCTGATTATTATGGGGAATTTGATGAATATAATAGATACAGTGTTGATGCTTCGTATACTGTTATTAAAATGATTGAATCTTATCATAAACTTAAATCAGCTTGCTCTATTATTGATTTCCAAATAGAATCAAATGAGAAGAGGAATGGCGTTGTTCGTGTTGGTGGTACTAAGACTCCTTGCTATGATTGTGCTTATGAAATGCATGTTCATGAAGATCACAATGCAGAAAATGAAATTACTGTTAAACAAAAAGATAAAACTCAAAAGAAATGTAAAGTTCATTCGGGGCATCAGGCGGAGAATATAGGTGGAAAAAAAGTCGTCACGATGACTCCAAATTTTGGAAATCCTTATTATAACTGGATGTTTAAAAATGATGCTCGTCCCAAAGGTGATAGTTTTGCAATTGAAGAGTTTGGGTTTGATGATCAACAGGATCAAGATTACAATGAACTTTGCGGTGCTTTTAATTCTGTGTTTACGGATCCTAATCAAAAAATGCAAATTACTAGTTCGATGTTGGATGTGTGGGAACGTAGAAAGACTAACTTGGAAAAGTTAAAAAAAACTAAAAACAGTATTGATTTGTCTTGTTATACTTCTTTGGACCTTCAAAACTCGTTGTTGTTAAAACGGTTGATAGAAAAAGAATTAAATAAAATTTGTATAACAAAAGATGTAGCTTCAGTTAGTAATTTTGATGAAAACCATGCTACACTGGGAAATTGCTTGAAAAAAATAAATGATGAAAAAGAAAATGTGCGTAAGGGGAAAGAAAAAATATCTGATTTTGTTTTGTATGAACGGCTTGTTATTAATCAATTAGACGTGAATGTTCAAAATAAAATTGCTGAAAATGAATTTATACGTTTATTTAAAGAAGATGATTATGGTAATAATTTGTCAAGGTATCAATTAGAATATGAATTGCTTGTGGATTTAAATAAAATGAATCAAATATTAGAAAGCTTTTATAAATTGTGTGATAAATCTCAAAAAGAATTTAATGGTAAATCTAGTATGACAAAAAACAATTGGAATAGCTCAAGTTCACGAAAAAATGTGCTTAATTATGACAATTTAAAAGACAAGATTGTTGAAAAAATGACTAACCTTAATCTTAATTTTAGTAATTTTAAAAAGGAAGCTGAACATGTAAAAAAATTTGCTGATGGGAGTTTAAGTGGAAATCCTCTTATTGTAGCTATTAGGACTGGGAAAATAGTTAGTGAATCTGTAACAATGGATGTTTATAAAGCAGATATAGAAAAACTTCAATCTACGATGAAATCCTTTGTTTCAAAATTAGATCCTATTTATAAAATAAAACTTGCTTCTCTTATTCCTTTGAATCCGCAATCCGTGCGTTCTTCACAAGGACCTTCTTCAGTACCCACAAATCCAAATAATCCCGATTGATCAATTCCCTTTCCCCATCTCGTATTTTTCAAAATGTACGCGCATAGTCCGCTCGTTGCAAATATTTTTAGTATCTTTAACAAAGCGTGCGGCATTAGCGCTGCACCATGAAGGAGCTTATGGCTAACTTAAAGATGTTTATCGACAAGATGACGAGTCGAAAGAATTTTCAGCAAGATCGCAATTCCATCACGGTGGAATCTGTCGAAATTGATTATCCGCTTGTATTCGAAGGTAACGGCAAGATGTATTTCTTCAAGTTGGACCGTTACGTGTATGTCAAGGGTTCGCGCTATACCAAGGCTGATAAAAAGTTCCGTGACTTTATGCTGACTGTCCGCTTCAAGAGAGGCTTCATGTCAGACGGCGCGTCTTCGCCTTCGTTTGCCCAGAGCTTTGTTCCCGATATCAAAAAGGGCGACGACGTCTACAATGCTGCACCGTTTATTCACGATGGCCTGTACATGCACCGTGGCGAGACGGATGGCTGCAAGCTGAGCCGTGAGGAATGCGATGACATTCTTCGTGGTATTTGGAGAATCGCTGGCATGAGCCGCCTTGTGGCTGGGGCCGCTGACCTCGGCATTCAGATTTTTGCCGGTTCGTCTGAGCATTGGGGTAACGACAGTAATAACTGCAAGCACCTCTTCGAAGCCAAGTTCGAATACCGCTAACCCTCTCCGTCATCCTGAACGGATGCTTATGTCATGCCCGCCTTGAGCGGGCATCTCCTTTTATATGATGTTTTTTACAACGAATCCGTGTTGGCTACCTTTTTTTTATTTATTTTATGTAAGTTAAAAGGAAGAATTTGGGTATGAGAAAATATGTTTTGAAAATGAAACAGGGCTTGATGAATAAGTGGGCGGCAGTCTGCGAATTTTTCTCGCGTTCGAGGAATATTCTCCTGCTGATGCTCGTTGGCCTGCTCCTGAACGTTATCCCCGCTAAGCTTGCAATTTTCTTCGGAATTCCCTTGTTCTTGGACTGTCTGGGCACCGTGCTTACGGCTATGCTCGGCGGTTACCTGCCTGCGGTCATCGTGGGCTTCAGCGTGAACGCCATCAACGGAATTTCCGAGCCGGTCGCGACTTACTATGGCGTCCTGAGCATTTTAATTGCGACGCTTGCGACATTCCTTTTCCGCCGCGGGTTCTTCCACAGCATTTGGAAGTTGCTTGTTGTCATTTTGCTGTTCGCGCTGATTGGCGGTGGCATTGGCTCCATCTTTACTTACGCTTTGTACGGGTTCAATTTTGGTGAGGGCATCTCTGCGCCGTTTGCGATTGCGTTCCACGACGTTTTTCATTGGAACCGCTTCAATGCGCAGCTCGTTGCCGATTTCGTGATAGATATTTTTGACAAGAGCGCAATTGTTCTGTTGTCTGCGCTTATTTATAGGTTTATTCCTCGCCGGGTCAAGGACGAACTGAAGGATGTCCAGCTCTTCCATCTTAAAGGATCTGAAAAGGGATTTTCTTCGGACAAAATGTCGATTCGCCATTCCTTGCTGAACAAGGTTGTAATCATGGTGATTGTTGCGGAAGTCCTTTTGGGCGGGCTTGCGAGCATGATTGGATTTTTCTTGTACCGTGACAACTGCATCAATAATTTTGTCAGTATCGCCAATGGCGTGACCGAAGCGGCGTCTATTGCCGTCGATGCCGAAAAGGTGGATGATTACCTGGCTCGGGGTTACGAGGTCGAAGGCTACCAGCGCACGCGCAAAGTTCTTTCTGGCATCCGAGAAAGTTTTTCGCAGACAAAGTATATATATGTGTACAAAATTTTGCCTGATGGCTGCCATGTGGTTTTTGACCTCGATACCGAAGGCGTGCCGGCTAACGCACCGGGCGAAGTCTTTGCCATTGAACCTTCGTTTAAAGAATATCTGCCGAAGCTTTTGAACGGCGAGGAAGTTGAACCCATTATTTCGGATGACCAGTTTGGCTGGCTCCTCACGGTGTATAGGCCCCTCAAAAATGCCGCCGGGAAAACGGTTGCTTATGTGGGCGCGGACATTTCCATGGAATCCATCATCCGCGACGAGGCGATGTTCTTTATCAAGCTCCTTTCGCTGTTCTTTGGGCTTTCGCTAATTATCATGATGGTGATTATCGAAGTTATGAAGTATGGCTTTGTTGCTCCCGTGAACAAGATGTCTTATGCGGCCATGAAAATTTCTGGTGCCACGATGCGTGCAAACTACGCTTTGGATATGGGGGCAAATTTGGACTTGTCCAATATGCGCAAGGCCGTGAATGATGTGGCAAGCCTCGGGATTAATGCCAAAGATGAAATTGGACATTTGTACGAATCGCTCTATACGATGGCAGAGACTGCTTTTGGCCTTATTAAAAACGTGCATGAGCAAAGCGTGAACATCCAGGAACAAAATCGACGTATTCAGCGGATGCAAGAAGTCCTCATTATGGAATTCGCCGAGATGGTCGAAGCCCGCGACAAGAATACGGGGGACCATATTAAAAAGACGGCCGAATATGTGGAAGCTATCGCGCAAGAACTTAGAGCCGAAGGCCAATTTAAGGACAAACTTACGGATGGCTATGTTCGCAAGCTCAAGCAGGCTGCGCCGCTTCACGATATCGGTAAGATTGCAGTCTCTGACTTGATCTTGAATAAGAATGGCAAGTTGACCGACGAAGAGTTTGCAATCATGAAGAGCCATACGACCGAAGGCGGCAAGATTCTCCAGAAGATTGTCGATGATGGCAAGGGCGCGTTTGATGCCGATTACCTGACGGAATCTATCGAAATGGCGAGCTACCACCACGAAAAATGGGATGGCTCCGGTTACCCGAACCACCTCAAGGGCGAAGAAATCCCGCTCTCCGCGCGAATCATGGCCGTTGCCGACGTGTTCGATGCACTCATTGCCGAACGCGTGTACAAGAAAGGCTTTAGCTACGAAAAGGCGATGTCGATTATCACCGAAGGGGCGGGCAAGCATTTTGACCCCGTCATTGTCGAAGCGTTCACGCGTATTTCTAAAGCGCTCTACGATGCTCGCACAAAGCTGACGCCGGAAAATGCTGAACCTGCGGGCGACGAGAAACCCGCTTGATGAAATGCGCATTTTTTACTATATTCGCATGCGCTTACTCGCCTGGTTAGTTCAGATGGATAGAACGAGTCCCTCCTAAGGATTAAACTCGCGTTCGACTCGCGAACCGGGTATAGCAAAAGGGCCGCATCGTGCGACCCTTTTCTCATATCTTGTCATGCCCGACTTGATCGGGCATCTCCCTCTTTAGACGAGTTCTCCGCGGATCACTTCCACGCTGTCGCCGACGAGGCTCACAACGTTTGTCGGATTGATTTCGATATTGCCGCAGTCCACCATCATGTCTACGGAATGCTGGAACGTTTTCCAGAGTTCGTCTGTCTCGTAGATGTCTTCGTCGCTCAGCTTGGCGGCGGTGCTCAAGATGGGCTTGTCAAAGTGCTGGAAAAGTTCCTTGAAAAACGGGTGCGTCGGAATGCGGATGCCGATTTCCGGGCGCTTGACGTCGAGCTTGCGCGCAATGTGCGGATCGGCGGGGAGGATGAATGTGTACGGGCCGGGCACGCGCTGCTTGATGATGTTGAATGCAAAATTGCTCACGTGGGCGTAACCGGTGGCAAAGCGGATATCGGGGACGATGAGCGCCATGAAGAACTTTTTCATGGGCTTCTTGAGTGCATAAAGCTTGTGGATCGCCTTGGAAGATTCGGCGTTGCAGCCAATCGCGTAGCCGGATTCAGTAGGGTAGAGGACGAGACCGTCGTCTTCGAGAATTTCGGCCGCTTGCTTGACGATACGGGCTTGCGGATTTTCTGGATGTACTTCGAGTCGCATATTATTCTTTATCTGTATTTTCGCTTTTTGAGGAAATAATATACAAAAAAAGTCGGGAAAAAGCTGTGACGAAAATCGCGTTAATCGCGATGATGCTTCCGTTAAATCCGCGGGAGGACTTCGCGCCCTTCGAAGGCGTTTTTAAGGTGCATAAACTGGACCGGTTCCTGGTAGGCGCGGGCGCTCAGAACGTCGAAACGGCAAGGCTCTTCGAAGCTTTTGGGCGCGATTGCTTTTTGCGTTGCCAAGAAGTGGCAAGCGGTTTGCCAAATTTTCTTTTGCTTGAGAGCGTTCACGCGGGCGGCTGGGTTCCCTTCCTGACTGTTCCAAACGGATTTGACTTCGACAAAAACGAGCGTTCCGTTATCGCGAGCGACAATGTCGAGTTCCCCGCCATGGTAAGCGTAATTGCGGGCGACAACTTGATAGCCTTCGCGCATCAAGTACGCGACAGCATGCGTCTCGATAAAATTTCCCTTCGACCTGTTTTGCGATTTCTTCAAAACCATTCGCTCCCCTTTTTACAAGACTTTACTGGCCCCTTCACTTCGTTCAGGGTGACATTTCATGTTTTCATCACGTCATTCTGAGGCTATTCCAACTGCGTCATTCTGAGGGCGAAGCCCGAAGAATCCAGTTAAGTTTATATCAAGACTTTACTAGACCCTTCACTTCGTTCAGGGTGACGGTGATGCTATTTCAATTCCATCCCAAGCAGGCGAATTTCCGAAATAGCGTAGTCGTCGTTGTCGGCTTCGTGCACATCTTCGAGGTAGAAGCGGAGCTCCGTCGTTTCTACCGCCTGAATGTTCGGGTACTGCATCCCCCTGATATTCTCAAGCTTAACGCGCTGCTTGAACCCATCCTTCGTCTCGATGGTGAGCGTGTGCGGCTTCTTGAAAATGCGGAAGCGGTCGCCAAAAGCATCGTCCACGGACTTCTGGTATCCAACAGCAATGCCGATGTTCGTGATGAGTGTGTTCTGGTCGAAGTACATGGCGAGTACAGGGTTCAACGGCTTGAGCGGCATCTTGTTGAGCCATGCCGTGGTGAGGTCGCCATCGGTCAAGTTCTCGATCGGGTAGCCCTTTTTCATTTCGGGCTCGATGGCTCTCGTTTCGTAGTTCGCAATGACTTCGTTCCACTCGATTTCGTGTAACATATTCTGCGGCTTGTGCGTGAACATGAGCAGCATGAGCAAAATCACGATAAGCGGGAACAGCACCGAGAATGCCACTAACATGAGCTTGTGCGGAGTGAGGTTGCTGCCGAATCGCTTGGCGGCTTCTGCAATGGACGGAACGCTGCGGTGGCTTCCGGTCTTGCGGCCGAGAGTCGAATTCTGGTGCGGCGTATCGTGCTGCGGGAACACCTGGTCGCATTCGTCCAAAAATTCCTGCATGTCGTGGAAGCGTTCGTTCAGCTTTTTCTTGAGGCACTTGAGGATGAGCGCCGAAAGTCCATCCGGAATATCTTCGCGGAAAAGTTCTGGAGCCGGAGGCGGTTCCTGCACATGCTTGAGCGCAATTTCTACAGGGCGGCTGCCTTCGAACGGCAAACGTCCGCAAGTCATTTCGTAAAGGATCACGCCCATGCTGTAAATGTCAGACTGGAGCGTAACTTCGTCACCGTGGCACTGTTCGGGCGACATGTATTCGGGCGTACCCATCGTCATGCCGGTGCGGGTGAGGCGTTCCTTTTCCATCTCCTGGATGTACGAAATGCCAAAGTCCATGATGTAGACGCGGTTGTCGCGCGTGAGCATGATGTTCGATGGCTTCACGTCGCGGTGGACGATGCCCTTGCTGTGCGCGTAAAGGAGGCCGCGTGCAATTTGCTTGATGATGACTTCAATTGCCTCAAACGAGAGCTTGCTCTTGTTTTGCAAAATTTCGGCGAGCGAAATCCCTTGCACGTAAGTCATCGCGATAAAGAGCTGCTTGCCCTGCTGGCCAAAGTCGAACACGTGAACAATGTTCTGGTGGTCGAGTTCCTTCATGGCCTGTGCTTCGAGGTAAAAGCGCTTGATGGCCTCTTCGTCGGAGGTCGAGTCGAGAATCTTGAAGGCTACTTCGCGGTTTAGCCTTTTATCGAGAGCCTTGTAGACATAGCCCATTCCACCTTTGCCGAGCGTTCCCAATAGTTCGTAGTTTTCGTTAAAGGGGTACGGAAAAGTTAGCGGTTGTTCTGGACGTATCATCTTGGCTTCTTTAATTTGTGTAGTAAAATTGCAGTAACAATATAGAAACTAAGTGCGATGGCGATGGCGAAAATCGTGTTAAAAATATCGTCTTTTCGTTCTAGCAAAATGTTGAGGAGCGATGCTTGGTTGTAGCGCGACCAGATGACGCTCGAAAGCGCGCGGCCAATGGGCTGCATTTGGTCAAGCGGCACGAGGGCTCCGGCGAGGGCGACTTGCGGGATGATGAGGAGCGGCAAGAAGGCATTTGCCTGGCTCGTGTTCTTGGCGAGCGTACTCGTGAAAAGCCCGACGGTGGTTGCAGGGATGGCAATGCAGGCGAAAACGCAGGCGATAAGCGCAATTTGGGGGTGGGGAGTAATGCGACTACTGATAAACGCATAAACAATGGCGGTCTGCATCATCGTGAAAATGATGGGGAGCGTGCATTTGGCGGTTAGCGTCGAAAGTGCTGAAACTCCTCGGCGGAACTTGTCGCGGAGAATGTCTTTCTCCTGCACGATTTCACGGATGGAAAGCGAAAGCGCAAACCAGTTCGCACAAAGGATGATCGCAAAGGCGACGGTCCAGAGTGAACTTTGGTTGGAGAAAATTTGCGAGAGTAAAAATCCTATAATCGCGGGCTGTACAAAAAGTGCTGCAATGCGGCCCTTGTCGCGGAACCACTGCTTTGCGGTGATGCGCACGGTGTAGGCAAAATTGCGGGGAAGCTTGGTGCGTTCAAAGTAATACTTGCTGTCGCGCACTTTTTGCTCGTGCTTGTAGCTCTCGTGAAATTCCGCCGCCTTGCTTTGCGTGATGCTCGTGAGGAGCGCTTGCGGATCGTTCGTGTTGAAGTGCGTGTAGGCAGCCTGAACAGTTCCGAAGAACGCTTCTTCGCCCTGGTGCAGTACGAGAACTTTATTTGCAATTTGCAAAGCCTCGTAACTGTGAGTCGTGAGGATAATCGTGTGTCCGAGGAACGCTAACTGCTTCAAGTGCGTACAAAGGATTCTCGAATTGTACGGGTCAAGACCCGAGAGCGGTTCGTCGAGAATCACAAGTCCCGGATTGCCCATGAGCTCGCGTGCGAGCGCGACGCGGCGCATTTCGCCGCCGCTGAGCGTCTTCACTAGGTTATGCTTGCGTCCGCTCAGCCCGAAAAGTTCGCAGAACTTTTCGAGTCGCGCAAGTGCATCTTGCTTGAAGTTCCGCACGTCCATCGACGAACGCGCACCGTCGAGAATAGTTTCCTCGACGGTCAGCTCCGGGCGGAGCGGCGGGTCTTGCGGCAATATTGCAATGCGCCTGCGAATCTCGTTTTTGCGGTAATCGACACCGCCGATGCGCACAATGCTCTGTTTGTCGCAGCTGTTGATGCCTTGAATCATCTTCAGAAGCGAGGACTTTCCTTGTCCGGAACGCCCGATAATCGCAAGAATCTCGCCGGCGGGGAGTTTGAAATCAATCTCCTTTAATAATTGCTTTTTACCAGCAAAGACATTCACGTTTTGCGCGAAAACATCAAAGCCCGAATTTTGCGCTTCAATCAGCAAATCGTTATTGCGGAAACCGACTACGGCGGATTCAAAACGGCAGGCGTCACCGCTTGCAATTGTAATCGTGCGTGTGCGCTTGCCGCCCTCGTCTACAATCGCTTTCGCGAACTTGATCTCGGCACGATTTTCGCGGGCATTACCAGAATTCCCGCCAGCATTCCCTGCATCTCGCGCATCTCGGCTCATAATCCCGCGGCACTTCGCTTTCCCAATTCCAGGAATTTCAATTTCTCTCCATTCCGTCGAGAGCGTTACGGTCTGCATATCGCTTTCCGCTTCTCGCTCCATAATCAAAAGCGTCAAATCTGCGCCACGGAGCGTCGCTCGCAACTGCCTTGGCCCAATGAGAATCACGTCGCCATCGTTTATCACGGCGGTCGTCACGTCTTTTCCGTTCAGCATCGTGATGCTGTTCTGGGTCAAACTTTGCAAAATCCATTTGCCGTCCGTAAAATTCAGAACCGCATGATACCTCGAAACCATCAGGTTGTCAAATTGCAAAACGTTATCCGATTTGCGCCCGATGGTAAACGGTTTCGATGGGTCTGGATTGACGAGGCGGAATGGGAACATCGCGTTTGTCCGTTATTGTAGTTCTTTCACGAACGCTTCAAAGCGGTCGCAAGCCTTCGCGAGATTTTCGTCGCTTGCTGCATACGAGAATCGAACGCAAGTGTCGTCGCCAAAGGCGGCGCCAGGCACAATCGCAAGTCCCTTGCTTTCCAAAAGTGCGCTGCAAAAATCAATCGAGCCTGCAATCACCTTGCCGTCCGGAGTCTTTTTGCCGTAGTAATCGCTTACCGGTGCAAACAGGTAGAATGCTCCTTCGGGTGCGCGCGGCTTTGTCTTTAAGAACGAAGTGCGTTCGAGCATGTAGGCTCTGCGCTTGCGGAAGGCTGCTTGCATGGCGTGCACATTGCTCTTGTCCATGTTGAGTGCGCCGAGGGCGGCGTACTGCGCGATATTGCTCGGGTGGTGCGTGGCCTGTCCCTGAATCTTTCCGATGATTTTTGCAATCGGAGCGGGGGCGGCATCGTAACCGATTCTCCAGCCGGTCATGCAATGCGATTTCGAGAAACCGTTAATCACAATCGTGCGTTCTGCCATGCCGGGGAACACTGCGGCACTTGTAAATTCTGTATCGTAGACAAAGTATTCGTAAACTTCGTCCGAAATGCAGTAGATGTCCTGTGCGACAATTTCTTTGGCGAGTGCTTCAAGTTCGCTCTTGCTGTAAACGGCGCCAGTCGGGTTGCACGGGTTGTTCAAAAGAATTGCCTTCGTGCGCGGCGTGCAAGCCTTGCGCAAATCTTCGGCGTCAATCTTGAAGTTCTTTTCAATGCCTGCTTCAACAAACACCGGCGTACCACCTAGCCACTTCACAAGTTCCGGATACGTGACCCAGTACGGGGCAGGGATAATCACTTCGTCGCCCGGGTTAATCAATGCGGCGAGCGCGTTGAATACGGCGTGCTTTGCTCCGCTTGTCATGATGATTTGCGATGCATCGTAATGGAGCCCGTTTTCGTCTTCCAGTTTCTTTGCTACGGCCTTGCGCACATCGAGAATCCCGACAGGTGCGGTATAGCGCGTCTTGCCTGCGCGGATGGCTTCGATTGCCGCATCTTGAATGGGTGTGGGCGTTCCAAAGTCGGGTTCGCCTGCGCCGAGACTCACGACGTCCTTGCCGTCTGCGATCATCTGTTTTGCCATCGTGTCGATGGCGACGGTGAGCGATGCTGCAATATTTTGCGTTCTATCGGAAAGCGATTTCATTTTTTTGCTTCCTTTTTCCTGTGCTGTCTCAGACGGTATTGGTCGAGCGATCCTGCAATGAGGGGAAAGATGGTGAACTGGGAGATGAATATGCAGATAAGCCCTGTCAACGAGACGTAACCCATGCTGCGAAGCCCCGGGTGGGACGAAACGAGCATGCCGTATGTACCGATGAACGCGGCCATCTGCGAAAGGAAAATTGTAAAGAACTTGTCCCTGAGGATTGTAAGCGCGGTCCCAGTTTGTTTCTCGTAATAAGCCGAGAAAAATTGGAGGGAACCATCGACGCTTGCGCCAATCAAAATCGGGAAGGTCAGCGCGCTGTAAGCCGAAATCTGTACGTCAAATGCGTTGAGCGCTGCAAGGAACCAGCATGCCGCAAACACTGACGGAAGTGCCGTGAAGAAAGCCCTGCTCAAGCGGTTGTAATACACGAGCAAGAACAGGAACACGAGAATGGCGCCAATCTGTAACGGCCTGCTAATGTTGTTTGTAATTCTTTCGAGGAATATGGCGCGAGTAATGGGTGTCCCTGCGATTTGATAGGTGCCCTTGGCAATCCCTTCAATCTGGTGGAGTTCCTTGAACAGCTTTGTGCATTCGCTACCATAATTTTCTTCGATGTCGGTAAAGATGAACGCAAAGCGCCCTTGCTTGCCCTGCTTGTCACGGAATTTTTTTGCGATGTACTCCGGCGGTTCGAAATCGTCACTCTCGTCAAATTCGAGTGCCTGTTCGACCTTTTCCAGATTGTCGAGTTCGCTTTTAGAAAGCGCTTCGCGGAATTCCTGTGTCACCATGTTGTGCAAGTGGCGGAGCTTTTCCATTTTCCTCTGCTGCAAGTTCGGCGAGAACTGTGCAAGCGTAAAGATGGAATTGACCGTAGAAAGCTTGCCCTTGTTCTTGAGCTCGTTGAATCGCATCTGCAATGTTTCGCTTTCGGTATTGTCCGGGAGCATGACGATGACAGGCGTCTTGTTCATGAATCCTGTTTGTGCAATCAGCGAATCAATAGTTGCATCTTTGTGGTTGATTTCTGTTGCCGAGAAATCGTTGCGGATGTGGATCTTTGTTCCGCCGATGTAGAGCCCGACAAGGCTTGCTGCAATGATAATCGAGAAAATAATCCAGTTGACCTGATTCGATAACATGTAAATTCTGTGCTTGTGATGAATTTGCGCATGCGTTACCGAGAAAGGCTTTTTGCGCTGTGTCACTTGCAGAAGTGCCGTCGAGAAAAGGAGCGTAATGGCCCAGTTCAAAATGCAGCCCGTAGAACCGAGAACGCCAAGTTCCTGGAGGCCCGGCAGCGGAATCAGAATAAGACTGGCAAACAAGGTCGCAAAAGTGAAACTCGAAACTGCGGTCGAGGGGCCAATGCCGAGGAGTGCGCTTTCGATGCAAAGTTGCGGGCTCAATTTCTGTTCGCGTTCAAGGAAGTAACGGTTGAGCACGTGGTTGATAATCTGCAATGCCTGTCCGGGGAGCACAATGGCAAGCAAAAGCGTAAACAGGTTGATGCGCCCGTAGAACATGTACGAGCATGCCATCGTCGTGAAAATTGGCGTTGCAATTGGCAGTGCCGAAATAAAAATCAATTGCGGCTGCTTATAGAAATTGAGGATGAGCAAAAGCAGAATAAGCGTTGCCGTGACAATCCCGACCATTTTCGCTTCGGGCAAAAGGCGCTTGCCCGTCTGGATGGATTCGTAAACCTTGCCTGCATAATGGATGCTCAAGTCGCTTGGCTTTTCTTCTTTTTCAAGAGTCCTTTTGACTTTGGAATAAAGGTTCCTGTTGGCCTGTAATTCCGAAATGGAATGCGACGGGTAAATCTCGACGATACGGATAGTTCCGTTTTTGTTGGAATGGCTGGTAGAAAGCTTGTCGAAATATTTCTTTTCGAGATCGCTTAAAAGCTGTTCGCGCTCTTCCGAGGTCGTTTGCGTGATGGAATCTATCGCGCTCTTGAGGTCTATGAACAGCGGGTTGTTCTTTAAAATGTAGTCGTGCCTGAGCTTGCGAATGCGATGCACCATGATGTCGATGTCGCTTTCGCTTGCATAAAGGAACTTGTTCTTTTTGTAAAATTCAATGTCGGTTTCGAAGTCCGCAAAGTGGACCTCTGGACTCTGCTGCATTGTTTGCGCGAGATTCTTAGCAATGCGGTAGTTCGCGCTCGAATCGCCCGATTGCAGAATGACGATGAGGCTCCCGAGGCCGCCAAAGGCGTCTTCGATTTGCTGAACATTGCTGGGCTCACGCGCGCTTGTGATGGTATCTTGCAATTGCAAATCCCAGCGCAAGTGCATGATAGGGTAAATACTTAGGATACCAATCGCCAAGAAAACCGTAAGGATAATCTTGGGGTAGGTTGCTAATTTTTTGATTATTTTTGCAAACAGAGAAAACATCACTCTCAATATAACTATATATTTGGGTGGAAATGATACGTTTGGTGACATTACTGGTGCTTGTAGGTGTATTGAGTTTGCCTGCGCACGCGAAGGAGTCGCGCGAGACCGTGCAGGACACTTCTTCGAGTTCTATGTCATTTTTCGAAATTATTTCGTGGCCCTTTATCCATGTTATCCAGCCGTTCTTTGGCTCGCTCGTCTATCCGATTTCGGCCCCGTTGCATTACGCTGTTGATAATGGCGTTGCAGACAAGGCGGTGGACCTGATTACCTTTGGCGAAAAAAGGAACATCCTCATTTATCCGGTGTTCAACCTGAAGCCCGGGAGCTCCACGATGATCGGCGTGAGTTACCGACACCGGAACTTGTTCCAGAAAGGCGACTATTGGGTTTTTGAAGGCCATTTCTATGCCAATAGCGACGTGGATTTGCAATTACGTTATTCAAAACAAGCGCTGTTCGGGAAGCGGATGTACGGGTCTATGGGGTTCAACTTCTATATGGACCGCGACGATAGCTTTATCATTCCGGGAACGAGGGAATCTTTTCAGCAGGCCGATACGACAATCAACCTCACGGGGCGAATTGGGTTCCCGCTTACGGAATCGAGAAACCTGAACCTCAGTTTTGGTACTGGTTTTGAATACCATATTACCGATTTTACGGATACTAAGGATTCGGTGCTGGATGACCCGAAATTCCCGATTGAAGATCGTGCCCTTTACCAGAACCATTTTGAAATCCCGTTTTACGCGAACCTTGTCTTTGATAACCTGGATTTCCCTTATGCACCGTCAAGGGGCCAGCGCCTGAGCCTCAAGGCAACTTATAATTTGGTAGGGAAGTACGGCGGTATTGATGCCGATGACTTTATTGCTTCCGGTATAAATCGCAAGGAAGATTTGAAAGATGGCGGCATGAATCACGATTATGTGAGTGTTGAAGCGTTTTACCAGATATACTTCTATATAGGGAATGCCGACAAGTACGTGCTTACTGCAAAAGAAGGCCGAAAGACAAGAAGGTTCTATACGGACTTTTCCTTGAACGAAGCGCTTCGCGTGTGGCGCCCGGAAAACTTGGTAGAAACGCTTTTTGAACGTCGCGTCTTTGCGTTCCAGTTCCGATTCCAGGGAATGTGGGAAATGGAGAAGGGCGGAGCCCCTTATTCGGCGTTCCCAACGTTGAATGCCAGGTTCCCTTTGCGTGGGTACACGAGTTCCTGGACGTCTCCGTTTATGATGGGCTTGTCAACGGAATACCGCTGGCCGGTGGACCGCCTGGTCGATGGCGTCGTGTTTGACGAATACGCCATCATCAGCGATAAGATTAACCATTGGTCAACGAAAAATCTGTATAACTCATGGGGCTTTGGCGTTCGCGTGCGCAAGCCCGATATGTACCTGTTCCGTGTGCAGTTCGCCTTTCACAGTTGGCATGGCATAAGCCTCGTCATTACGATTGCCCCAGAATTCAGATAATTCCTTACAGCAACAGTTCTGAGGGCTTGCGCATTTCATCATTCTGAGGGCTTGCGCATTTCGTCATTCTGAGGGCGCAGCCCGAAGAATCCAGTGACTTTTTACAGCAATAGTTCTGTTTGCTCGCTGTTGAATGTTTTGGGAATGGGCTTGTGCAGCATCTTGTAGGCGTTTGCTGTGGCGACGCGCCCGCGTGGAGTGCGTGAAATAAGCCCCTTCTGGAGCAGGTACGGCTCGTAGACTTCTTCGAGCGTGTCCGGCTCTTCGCCCATGGCGGCGCTGATTGTTCCGAGACCCACCGGGCCTCCGTTGAACTTGTCGATCATCATCGCGAGAATCTTGCGGTCGGTCGGGTCGAGGCCTTCGCTGTCGATGCCGAGCATTTCGAGCGTCTTGAGGGCAGCGCGCTCGTCGATGATTCCTGTACCGCGCACTTGAGCCACGTCTCGGCAACGCCTGAGAACTCGGTTTGCCACACGAGGTGTCCCGCGGCAGCGCCCGCCGAGAATCTTGGCGGCTTCTTCCGAGAGTTCCACGCCCAAAATGCGGGCGCTACGCATTAAAATCTTGACGATATCTTTTTCGTTGTACAGTTCCAGGCGGTACTGCAACCCAAAACGGTCGCGGAGCGGCCCGGTCAAAAGCCCACTGCGAGTGGTCGCGCCCACAAGCGTAAAATGCTTGAGCGGGAGATTCACGCTCCTTGCCGCAGGGCCAGAATCCAGCATGATGTCGAGGCGAAAATCTTCCATGGCGGGGTAGAGGTATTCCTCGACCACGCGGTTCAAACGGTGGATTTCGTCGATGAAAAGAATGTCGTTCTCTTGCAGGCTTGTAAGGAGCCCCGCTAAATCGCTAGCCTTTTCGAGCACGGGACCGCTTGTAATGTGGATGTTGACGCCCATTTCCTTGGCTATGATGCTCGAAAGCGTTGTCTTGCCAAGTCCCGGAGGGCCTGCAAACAGGCAATGGTCCAGCGCATCGCCGCGCTGCCTTGCGGCTTCAATCGCAATCGAGAGACTTTCCTTGATGTCGTCCTGGCCTGTAAATTCGCTCAGGCTGGGCGGTCGCAGATTGCGGTCGGAATCGCCCTCGTCAAAAGAGCACTTCTGTGGAAAAATTATACGCTGATCTTCCATTTTTGTTTGTCATGCCCGGCTTGACCGGGCGTCTCCATTTACAAATATTTTAACGCCTCTGGGATAAGTGCGGCGGCATCGGCGCCATCCCCAAGAACCTCGACGGCCTTCACGACGGCCTTTTCTGCTGTTGGGTCCTTCACCCCGAGCGTATGCAGAGCCAAAACCGCTTCCATCTTTGCGCCCGTCAAAGCGCCGACACTTGTAATGCCGCTGCCTTCGACATCGCCGAGGGCCTGCAGCATGTTTGAAGCCTTTTCCTTGAGCGTAAGCGTCATCTGTTCGCAAGTCTTTTTGCCGAGCCCCTTGATTTTCCCGAGTGCCGCCTTGTTATCGCTGGCAATCATGTTCAAAAGGTCTGCCGGTGTGCTCCCGCTTAAAATGCGCTGGGCGAGTTTTGGGCCGACACCGTTTACATCCAAAAGCATCAGGAACAGGTTCTTTTCGGTCGTGTCAGCAAAGCCAAACAGCGTCATGGAATCCTCGCGTACCACGAGATTCGTGTGCAATGTGACCTCGGCCCCTTCTTCGGGCAGCTTGCCTGCAGTAAATGCCGAAATATTGATGCCGTAACCGACACCGGCGCATTCTACAACGACAAATGTGGGCGTTTTCTGCACCAGAATTCCACGGATTCGCTCAATCATAAAATCTCCAAATATGCACTTTTGTGCTACTGCACAAATATACAGTTTTTAAAGGGCTCTGTCAAGCCATTTTATACATCTAGGCGGGCTTAGCAAACATTTTCCATTTTGTCAGCCCATCGAAAACTGTATTTTCGCTTCAAAATCGCCGTTTTTAGTCTGTTTTGGCCATTTTTGGTTTCCGCAGCGTTTCCGTAGCCATACGATTTGGTGTGACAGAGCCGTGGTGATTTTTGCAGCCTAAAAACAGTTGGAATGCAGTGACCATGCAATTTTGTAAAAAAATACAGTTTGGCTTGACAGAGCCCCACAAGGAAGTGCAACATGAAAAATTCCGAAGTAATCAAGGTCACCAAGGGCCGCCAAAGAGAAGCCCTCAAAATCGTCAAGAGAATCGAAGCCAGGCTGATGGCATTCCAGACAAACAAAAAAAACAACTGGGGCCACGCCGGTTCCATGGGCGCTCTCTGGGATAAACTCATTGAAACCGAAACCTTCACCGACTTTCTCAAGTAATAGGAGCGACGCCATGACCCTCGAACAAAAGATGGATTTCCTCATTGAGAACGGAATCGCCACCGAAGAAGAAATCAAGCTCGTGACCTGCATCAACGGCTGGAACGACGAAACGTTTGACGACATCTACTATGCCCGCGCCGGCCCACTGCAAGGTCAGCCATTGCTTGCCCGCTCACCGCGGCGAAGAAATCACGGACTCCGTGATGGACAATCTCGACGTGAACATGAGCTTCGAAGAAGCAGAAAACCGCTTGCATGCACACAAGGCTGTGCTGTGGCAGGTCATGAAGCCGACTAGCGAATTCGGTAAGTAATTTTCGGCAGGCAAACCGCCCGCTCAAAAAATTAGCCCGCGAGAAATCGCGGGTCTTTTTTATATTTGCGGTTATGGAAACCTATATTTTTCAGCATGTTGAATACGAAGGTCCGGGAGCGATTCTCCCCTACCTGCAGGCCAAGGGGCACAACGTTCATATCGTGCGCCTTTACGCCGGCGACCCCATTCCTCATGAAGACGACGTGGACTTCGCCATCTTGATGGGTGGGCCCATGAGCGTTCTGGACGAAACAAAGTACCCTCATTTTGTTCGCGAAAAAGAACTTTGCTGCGACATGGTGCAGCTGGGCAAGCCCCTTCTGGGAATCTGCCTCGGTGCCCAGATGATCGCAAGCGCCTTTGGCGCGGCCATCAAGAAAAATCCCGAAAAGGAAATCGGCTGGTTCCCCGTCACCTTCACCGGCGATGCAGTCGAAGAAATGAATTTGCCCGAAAGCCTGGACGTTTTCCATTGGCATGGCGAAACCTTTGACATTCCAGAACTACCGGGCATTGCAGAACCATTCGCCTTTAGTGAAGCCTGCCAGAATCAGGCATTCAAAATCGGCAGCGGAATCGCATTGCAGTTCCATCTAGAAGCCACGCCCGAATCCATGGAAAGCATGTTAAAGAACGGCGACGACGAAATCAAGGCAGGCATTGCCGCAGGTTTTGACTACGTTCAAAACCCGAAGGACATCCGCATTGCCGGTAAGACCGCCATGGGCCCCGCCAACGAATTGCTGGTAAAAATCTTGGATTACCTGTTGGAAGAAAAATAAGCAGGATGATTTTGAATAAAGGCAAATAGGTTCTGTGACCGTTGGCTCTGTCAGGCTAATTCGTACTTTTTTACAAAGACTGCCAAAACGCTGCGAAAATGACCTGACAAAGCCTAACTACCAAGGCCAGTAGAAGAGTGCGACAAGGAAAATGACTCCGATTTTGCCTCATGATGTTCACTTTCTGCAAACACATGCACTCAGCTGCCGTTTAGACGCTCCGCCCGGACCACAACCGCTAGCACCACCAACAAAATAGACGGTCAGATTGCTATTTTATTGAATATGTCAAAGCAATTTATCGTTTCATTTCTTTTTATATGCGCCATCTCAATGGCGTTTGCGCATCCTTACGATGACATAGACTGGGAAAAAGCAAAAGCTCCCAACGGCTGCTTCAACAGTTCAGGAGCATTTTGGTGCGAAGATAAAGCAAAAGGTTTTGTCACAGTCACCATGCCTGCAAAAAGGATGCAATATCTTTATGCAAAGATAGATGGTCATTCAGGGTTCTATGTCAATTATTGTAAAGACCTCATTACCTTGCCGACAAAAACGGACAAACAAGCTGCCGCCGCCCTAAACAAAGGTGATTACGAAAAATTTCATGCCTATCTCACAGAAGCTATGATGACAGGTGATTTTACCTGGACTTGCATGGGTGAGCGAAAAATCAAATCTGTTTTTTGTCTTGGAAATAAAGATTGGAGTGGTAACTATTACATAAAAATTTCCAAGTATGATGAATATGGCATTTTGGACAGCGAAAAAGAAACCAGTACCCCAGAAAAAGATTACTGCAAAAAATTGTTAGACGCTGTTGAATAACTTACGGATTATCTACTGATTGCATACATGCTCACCATTATTTCGAATAATGCAGAATCTCTAAATATGAAAAACTGCTAAAAGCTAAACATCTTCTTTAGATAAAAAATAGGTCGTCAGAATGTGGATTTATAACGTGTGCAAGGTTCGCAAGCCGGAAGGCAACGGATATGAAATCTTGGAAAGGTTCACTGACAGAACCGCGGCGTATATGCTGATGTTCGCCTTGATGAAGGCTGACAAATCAGACTCAGTCTATTTCGTTGAGCGAATCTCGGATAAGAAACTTCGTAAATAGTAGAATAAGTAGTAAGTCATATCATTATATACAATAGTGGACACGAGCTTTTTCCAGGGTTACGAAACGGGTGTAAAAGCCCGTTTTTTCGTTGCTTCTGGCGGTCTTTTTAGGACTATCGAAAGAGACTTTATTTGTGATTCCACGGTGCGATTCTAGGCTGATTTTGGGGCTAAAACCATGTTCAACTATTTGGACTATGTTTCGCGAGTCCAGAAGTGCTCCAAAACGCGAATATGGCGATTCTAGCCTAAAAACGGTGATGGACTATTTTTGACGGGCTAGATATAGTGAACAGAAAGACATTAATAAAAACGGCTCTGTCAAGTCATTTTATACGGTTCCATTGCCATAGCAAAAAATGTCGGTTTCGTAAGCCCCTCCGAAGCTGTTTATTCACTACAGAATTGCAGAATTTAGACTTTTTTGGCCATTTTTGGTTTCCGCAGCGTTTCTACAGCCATACGACCAAGCTTGACAGAGCCCCCAATAAGACTCTGTCGGGTCAGCATTGGATAGGCTTACGCTACTTACAGTACCACATGGCCGCCCAGAACATAGTGTAAAGGTCATCTTCGTTGTTTCCGGCGCTTGTTCTGCTTGTGGATTCTGAATGGGGGTCTTTTATATAAACAGATATTGAGTCACTGTCGTCGATAAAGTACTTGAATTCTTCTTGCTTACTGTTTTTGAAATGCCAGGTGTTTATGTCGTCCATCAGCATTTCGTCGCACTGGTAAATTTTATCTGGATCATGGGGGATGCCTGAATGGGGTGCTTCTTGTTCGGGATAATCCATGAGGCAGCGAATGGAAAAGGCAAATTCCTTATTTCCCATCGACAATGGAAAGACTTTGTCGAGGCTTTGAAATTGTATGGTAGCGATTGATTCCGTTCCCATTTCGTTGGAAGACCAAAAGACTGCATTGTGATCAACCGGATTGAATACATCCGCTCCGTATTTAGGTCCGTTAGGGATCACGCTAAAGCCGTACTTGTCAGTACCTTTTGCTGTGTCGGCCCAAACCTCTGCTGACTTGAGGTCGCGGGCCGCAATGCTTTCACCGCCAACGGCGTTGAAAAGCTTTTGCCATTCCCAGTAAGAGGGTATGTGGAATCCTTCTGGGCAGATGCCTCGCGCTTGGCTTTGTGGCCTGCATAAATAGCCTTGTTGGCAGCTTGTATCAGTCATCGCGATGTCCCAGGTGTACAGGTATCCTCGTTGATTCTGGCTTTGGAATCCTTTTGAGGTGTACCCGTACCATGAATCTTTTGTGTTGGCATATTGGCTAGCTTTGTATCCCAGGTTCTCGGCCATCCAGGTGTAATCGCCGATTTTGACGGTAGCATAGTATTGATTGTCTCTGGAATCCTTGAAACAGCCATACTGAACGTTTGGGTTCAAGTATTTCCAGTTTTCTTTAAGCGCCGGGGCCTCGCTGCAGGGACTGAATAAGCTGGAGGAGGAAACAGTTGCAGACGAAGATTCTTCGGAAGACGATGATTTACCGGAAGAAGACGACTGTGATGACGAAGATATTTTGGAAGATGAAGATTGTCCAGAATGTGAGGATGTTGTTTTTGAACTGCTGCTAGATACAGGACTGCTAGACGTGGGCTTCGTAGAACTGCTACTTTTTGTTGATTGTTCTTTGCGGGAACTTGATACGGCATTGTCTTTGAAAGAGCTGCTACTGGTTTCTTCTGCAGAAGAAAAAGTGGCTATTTGATTGTCCGGTGAAGTAGAAGAATCATCGCCGCAACCCCAAAGGAGGATTGCGCTAGCTGTGTACAAAATGCTCAAAATTTTTTTCATAAGGTTTTCTTTTGTGAGAAAGTTCTTGTTATGTTGTAAAACTAGATAAATTTACTGTTAGCTTAGCCAGTACAACCCGAACTTTTTCCCGAGATTTGCGAAAACACAGCAAAATAGGCCGTTCGGCTCCAGTGAACCCGTAACATTGAAAAAAATACAATTTAGCTTGACAGAGCTCTTTGAAGGGCTCTGTCAAGCCAAATTGTATAAAAAAGCCCCCAAACCGTCATGATTTGGAGGGCTTTCTTGTTTGCCAAGAGCCTATAGCAACCCGCCGCCAGTTGTTGGAGGTTCCGACCCTGATGTTTCCATCAGCTGTGCCTGATGCTTGAGCTCAACCACTTTCACTGTAGGGGTTGAGTATTCCTTTTTCTGGTTACCCAAGCAAGTAAGGCCCGCCCAGTCGCAAGAAGTATATCTGCCAGAGCTGGTTTTGCAAACTCTTTCGCTAGTGCCGTTGATTGTCGCATCACTAAGAGTGACCGTGGCCCCATCGGCGATGGAAATCTTGTAAGGCTGAGATTTTCCTTCAAGCGTTCATACAAATTCTCCCGGTCGTAATGACGCCATTAACGTGTTTCGAGTAAAAAAAAGTTATACAATGAAAAAATAAGTTATTTAAAAGTATTTTGTTTAATACAAACAGACTCACCTAAGAAGGAATCAATTATTTTATGAACAACAAAGGCTTAATCATCACAGCTTCTGACGAACTCTCTTCAGCAAATGGCGATGCTGAAAAAATTAAGAGTTTAAGAAACGAGTACACTCGTCGTGCAGCGAACAGAACAATCATGGAGAACATGTTTAAACGGAACTGCATCACGCCAACTAGCATTCATAACGTAACTCTAGACGTGCTCAAAAGCACCATCAAAGAAACATTTCAAGACGCAACTGATTCAACATACAGTTATATTTACATCAACTGTCATGGATCCACAAATGCTCTGTGGCTATACATGAATGGCGACAGGACGGCCTCTCTTTCTTTTGCAGATTTGCGAGATATTTTGGACGAAATACCAGGAATGAAAGTACTACTTATCGAGTCCTGCCATTCTGGAGCAAGCATCACTCCCAAAAGTACTCTCAGAAAAAAAATCAACATTACCAGAGACGATCTAAGGGCATTCAGTCAATCCATCATTTCTGCATTCAAGCCTCGCGCAAAAGCAGCGATAGCTACAAGATCCGCAACAGTTAAGAAAAGCGCCCTACGATATGGCGAATTCAAAGTAATCACAGCTTGTCAAGCTGCCGAAAGTGCATGGGGTAATTTAAGCGGCAATAGATTCACGAAGCATTGGGCTAAAGGCTGTGGCTGGGACTGGGAAAACAACCGCAGTCAGGACCGTGCCGCAGATACCAACGGCGACAATCTTGTAACCCTCCCAGATTTGGTAGCCTACTCAAGACATGAAGTTATACAACAAAACGAAAACGGAAAAGTCGTAGAATATGATCAAGACGACGCGTGTTATCCAGAAAACGACTTTGAGCCGGTTTTTGGAGACAAACCGCTAAGCGCACGTGACGACGCCATCTACAAATACTACATAAGCCAAGGCGGAGTTGATAGCGTTTACAAGTACCCTATTGGTCCCATAACCAAATCGTCGTCCGGCATTACTTATCAGGAATTCGAAGGCGGTGTTATCGTAGAAAATAAAGATGGTTCCGCAGAAGGATATTCTAAGATTAAATTAGTCCTAAAGCACGTCGCGCAGGCTCACAAAATCAACGACGGCAAAAAGAATACAGATGCCGAATTATTCCTCACGATAAGCATAAAGCAAGATGGCAAAACAATCGTCGATGCTGAACGCTGGCCAAAACTGAGCATAAGAAAACATGGGGGCAAGGCGTTTGACATCGTTTACGAAGGAGCCGGCACTAACGCGCTTCACATTCCTGGTAAGAATGTATTCTATGTTTCTGACATTCTCAACGCCCAAAGCAAAATTGATGTAGAAATTGACGTATGGGATTTTGACTTACACAATCAAGCCGATAAGATCAGTTCTTTCAAGTATTCTCTTGACATGGACAACGGATGGGGATATGGCAAATCTCTAACAACAGATTTCAAAAAAACGGCTTTCAGAGGAGATCGGCGCATTAGAGAATATCTCCGCATGTCAACCGCAAATGATAAAATTCATCTAATTTTTGATATTGAAAAAATAGGCTAATTGATCCAATTAGTATCTCCGAAAATTTATCATACCAAAAAGAGCCGGTGAATGTACATCACCGACTCTTTCTTTAATATAAAACGTTTAATTTACTTCAAAATAACGTTCTTGGCGTTCACCATGCCATTCTGTTCAATTTTCACGACATAGCGGCCGCTCGGCACCATCCCGGCATTCCACTTGATTTGATGGACGCCCGGCTGGAGATTCTTTTCTGTGATGTTTGCGACAACGGCGCCATTGATTCCAGCGATGGAAATCTTCGCGTCACCAGCAGACTGGAGCTCGACTGCCACGGCAGAACGGTTCAAGCCCTTGATTGCCGGAGCGAGCGGAGCAATTGCAACATACGAGCTGTTCACAGAATTGTGCGCGTCGGCAACTTCGGCAGACTTGGCAAGATTCTGTTTTCTAGTAACCAAGTGATAATCTGTATTGTCGTCTCCATCCATAATGATCTTCATTCGGTCTATAATTTTCTTTTCATTGGCTTTATCTTCAGAAAGCTCGTAATAATACCAAGAATCGCTACTTCTCCCACTATCTTCATCATCTACATGAAGAGTACTAACAGCAAGATTTGGTTTGTTCACGTTTGCAAAAACGGATGTATTGTAATCGCTTGTATACGTGCCATCGAGTGGGTACACTCGAGTAGCATTTGGGTCTTTCGGAACAAAGCAGTATTCTAGAGTGACGTCTTTGCCAATGACGTTCGGCCACGCAGGGCCTATCACAGTATTCGAACCATTACTGTTTTCCGTATCATGGGTACGACTAAAAGGGATAGACCCAATGGGGCAGTTTTCGTCTAATCTTAAAACGGCATAATCATAGGAAACCCTAGGAAGTTCGTCAAATTCATAAATACAATATTTGAAATTAACATTGCGTCCCGAAACATAAACACCATTCGGTATCGGACCTGAAATTGCCGAGGTGCAACCAGATTTCTCGGAATTAAGACTTATCATGACATCTTGGAAAACTGTTGTTCCACCAAAAGTATTTCCACCGCTTTTGCATACCGAGCCGTTTTTACTAAGAATTCCAACCCTAGAACGAAGATTCGGATGTTGTCCATCTAAAATTTCTCCGTCCTTCGATTCAACAACGGCATTGTGGAAACCTTTTCCCCAAGGGTAAGGTCTCAGGGCATGATTGTACTTATTTGCTCCATTAATCAACGCCGTAAAGAATACTGTAGGTGATGAAGGATAGTAGCTATTTGAAGGAATATTTGTATTGCTAAAATCTAACATCACTCTCCACACATGCGAAGATACCCTCTGAAGTTCGATTTTTTTTGCATCAGCAGCGTAACCGGTTTTTTCCGGGATGAACAAGGGCATTTCGTTAGCTACATCATTCGAGAAATAAAAATAAACTTTAAATCCGTTCACGCCAAGGCTTCTCTGTGTCGAGATTCTAAAAGACGGTGAGAATATACCACCGCTCGTGCCAACTTGGTCATTAGGGCTGCCAACCACTGTTAACGCAGAGCTCATTGAAACGGCGGCCAATAAGACCGATAAACATAGTTTTTTCATTTTCTTTTCTCCTTGTTAAAGAAAAACTACGTGGTGAAATATAACAAAGACAAATTAAATGTCAATATGTTATCTATAAATTATTACAAATAATTTTATATATATAACGTTTGTTTGAAATAATGGCGTTTGAAAAGTGATATAATACAGTTGTTATACAAAAAGAGCCAAAATTGGTAAATTTTTCAGCAAGTTGCTGAAAAATTAATCCTATTCCCCAAAAAACGCGAAAACCCGCTTAAAAGAGCGGGCCTCGTTGGAATGTCCTTGTAAATTGGATCCTTACGGAATCTTTTTTACCTTGATACAGCGTACGCTAAAGTAATTATTCTTGTACTCATATCCTGTACTTGCGTCAATGCCGTAGTAGCTAGCGAATAGATAGACTCCATTCCAGGAATCGCTTTCAGAGGCGCTCCAAAAATATGTAAAACGGCCTTCGTCGCCCGAGACTCCGTGCATGCTTGTTGCTCCTGCAGCCAAAGCAGTGAAACCGACTGCATCGATACCGTTGCCGGCGTTTTTATAGGGGTCCCAGCCGCTTGTGGATTTCAGTCTGTGACCAGCGAAACCATTTCCGCCTACATCTTCGAGCAGTGTTCTGAATTCGGACGATGTGGGCAGTCTCCATCCATCAGGGCAGATGTCTTTGGCCTTTTCTGTAGAAGTACATTTTTGCTCAAAACCGCAATTGGGGTCGTTTCTAGCGTCCACCCATGTGTAAAGGCGTCCGTACTTATCGCATTTATCCGTTGAATTTTCGTAGCAAATACTTTCCTCTGTCTCGTAATTCAAGTTTTCGGCCATCCAGGTGTAATTGCCGATTTTGATGGTTTTATAGGTTTTTCCATCGCGGGTGTCTTTAAGCGTACCTTCTATAGGCTCTTCTACGAGATCTTTGACGCAGCGGACTGGTTTTGCTGCTTCTCGGGATCTTTCGGTGACATCCCCCCAGTCATCGCCGTCCCTGAAACGCATGGCGTAGACATAGATGTTTGATTCTTCCGTAGAAGACCAGAAATTTAATCCTTCGCTATCGTATGTGCCATCGCTATCCCTATATCCGCTCGGAATTGCGGAAAAACCGTAATCATTCGTGCCTTTTATGCCACCAAAGCCGACCCAGGCTTCCGATTTTAGTTTTGTACTAGCGTAGTCTTCGCCGCCAATATAACTTATTAGTCTTTCCCAGTCGTTTTTGCTGGGTAAACGCCAACTTTCCGGACAGATGCCTTGTACTGGTGCTATAATTTTGCATTCCTTTCCGGCTCCACAATCAATGCCTTTGTCGGAGTACGTCCCGGTAGAATCCATAGCTGCGCCCCATGTGTAGAGCCTTCCTGTGGTATCGCAATTTGCAGGTTCGTCATTTAAGCAGAAGCTGCCACCGCCATCCAGGTATTTGAGGTTTAGGTTTTGCGCAAACCAAATCTGGTCGCCAATGACAACCGTCTTGTAAATTTGCTTGTCTCTGGGGTCCTTGAATTCTCCATAGCTTATGGCCGGATTCAGGAATTTAGAGATGATTGAAGGCTCGGAACTCGAGCTACTCGACTTTTCTGAGCTGCTGGAGCTTGATTTTGCAGAGCTACTAGAACTCGACTTTGTAGAACTGCTGGACTTGTCCGATTTTTTTGAACTGCTAGACTTATCGCTCTTTTCTGAGCTGCTAGAACTCGATTTTTTCGAGCTACTGGACTTGTCCACCTTTTTCGAACTGCTTGATTTTTCGGTTTTCTTGGAACTGCTTGACTTGACGGAAGAAGAACTCTTCACCGGTTCCCTGTCAACAGTCCATTCTCCATCGACGCACGTGTAAACGACGTCATCGACTTCGGCTTCTTCCTTAGAGTCGCAGGAATCTGGGAGTTTCTTGTATTTGGGAATTTCATCCTTGGCGCTGTTGGAACTGTCGTCCCCGCAAGCGATTAGGGTTGCCATAAACAAAACTGCGGAAAAGGAGCAAAGATAAAACTTTGACATAATTCCTCCTTGAATTTTTGTTTGGGATGATACCTTTTTATTAATATATCTTTTTTATTACAAAAATGATAAAAATATATTCCAGTTTGGTATGGCTGCAATACTCCCTTATAGACATTAAATACGTAGGCACAACGCTTTAGCGATCTTATGGCGTTTTAAAACGGCATTTTGGCTGAAAAAAAGAGAGCCAAAATAAAAAACAAAATGCTGTTTTTTTTTATATCTTTCACTTTTTTTTATAAAAAAGCCCCTAAAAAAGACGAAAAAATGGAGTAAATATGGTTGAGAGAAAATGCTCACTTTGGATACTTGTCCTGGTTGTAGCGAACGTTTGGGCCGCTAATGTTTGGGATGGCTCGGTTGCAACAAGCTTTGCTGCCGGTGAAGGAACGGCTGCATCGCCTTATCAGATTTCGAATGGAGCGGAACTAGCGCTTTTCGCTCAGAAAGTCACAGCTGGCGCGACGACTTTGTGCGCTGTGCTTACTGACGATATTTACTTGAATGAAAATAGTGAAAACTATGCGGAATGGGGCGAAAAGCCGCCGGTGAACCACTGGAGTACACCGATTGGTCTTGCTCAAAAACAATATCAAGGTGTCTTTGATGGCAAGGGCCATAAAGTTTATGGTGCGTATTTGGACACGGGCTTTGTGGCTGGATACAACGGTATTGGTTTCTTTGGCACCATCGGTGCTTCGGCAACGGTGAAAAATTTAAGTGTTGAACAGTCCTATTTTGCCGTTCAAGGGGAAATTAATAATAATCCTCATATCGGTATTTTTGTTGGCGTTTTGTCGGGTGGTAAATTGGAAAATGTCAGCGCTAATGGCTTTGTTTATTCCAATGTTAATAACACTACGACTTCAGCTATGTATTCTGAAGTTGGATGCCTTATTGGCTATGCAACAGGCAGTTCCGCTGCGCATTCGGCTGTGAAAAATGCAATCGCAAATTGTAAGATTGTCGCTGCTATTGAAAAGGGCTCGACGGGAGGTAACTATCACAGTATTGGTGGCCTCATTGGTAAGATGGGTGAATTGACCCGCGTCGAGAATGTCTATTCTCGCAGTTCTCTAAAGCATGCTTCGAAAACAGCTGTTGCAGGTTTGTATTATGGTGGAATTGTTGGTAATATGGCCTTGAATACGGACACGCTGTACAATGCTTATTACAACATTAGTGAAGTGGGGGAGACTAATGCCCCGCAGGCTGCAGTTGGTTCAACGGGTGGCGTGAGGAGTAATGTCCTTGGCAAGTTGACGGTTAACATGAAGTCCGAGGATTTCGCGAATGTCTTGGGTACTTCGTTTACCTACACCGCAAAGCAGAATGATGGCTATCCGCAGTTGGTTGTTTTTGAAGGTGATTCTGCATTTGAAGGCGGTGATGGTTCGGAAGATAAACCCTTCCTGGTTGGTTCTGCAAAATCTTTGCGTGCTGTTTCTGGTCTTGTGAATGGCATGAATGATGTGTATGCTTCCAAGAGCTACCGAATGGTTGATGATGTTGTTTTGAATGAAGGCGATGATGCCTCGACAATGACCTATTTATGGGAACCTGTGGGTGTGTCTGATAAAATTACTTTTGAGGGCCGATTTGATGGTGCTGGCAAAAGCATATACGGATTGATTGTCCCGGGAAAATACATTTATGCAGGTTTGTTTGGCGTAATTGGGGCTAATGGCATTGTCGAAAATCTTTCTATCAGGGATTCCAAGATTAGTGGAATTGCTGTTGCTGGTGCCTTTGCGGGTTGGAATATTGGTTTAATTCGTTACTGCTCGAACTACTCCCTCGTTGATTCATATTCTACTACCAGAAGTGTCTATGCGGCAGGGATTGTCGCTGGGATACGTCAAGGTGGGCGCGTAGAGTATTGCTCAAATTATGGAAAAATTCACGCGGATGCGGCTGGGGCAACCTTGCATGGTTATGCTGGTGGTATCGCTTCGGAGAATATAGGGCTTATTTCTCGGAGTATAAATGAAGGCGAAATTGCTTGCGATGCTTATGCTGGCGGTATTGCATCTTACAATTATTTAGGAACCATCGAAAACAGTATTAATACGGGTAAGGTTGATTCTCAAAATAAGGCTTTAGCGGCTAAGTATAATGATTCGAATATGGCAAAGTATTCTTCTGCAGGTGGTATATGTGCCATAAATAAAGCCAATTCCACGGTTGTAAATTCGTACAGCATTTCTAATGCCGTGATTGGATCCAAAATTGCACAAATCGTTGCAGAAAACTCTGGTACAATTGATAATTGCTACTTCGCTTCGGGCAAGGTTTCTGGTGCAAATGTGTATTCTGCTAATTCCGGAACGGTGACCAATAGTGCTGCAGAGCTTGTAGGCCGAATGAAAACGGGAGCATTTGCTTTGGTTCTTGGCAACGCTTATAAACAAGACGATGCCGTTAATGATGGTTACCCGACATTCCTTGCCGAAGGCGAAACGTTTGGCTCTGCAAATCTGTTTGAAGGTGGCGATGGCTCCGAAGGTAAGCCTTTCCTGATTGCCACTGCAACGCAGCTCCGCAATATGGAATACTTGGTGAACAAGAAAAACAAGGAATACGGTGCAAGCCATTATAAGTTAATTGCTGATATTTCTTTGAATGAAAATAGCGAAAACTACATTAATTGGCATAAGGTGGCTCCGGCCAATTCTTGGACTCCGATGGGATCCGATACGACCGTTGGTTTTAAGGGTGTATTTGATGGTAATGAATTTAGCATTGGCGGTATTTATGCAAATGCTAAGTTCAGCGGCCTTTTCGGTGTCATTGATACTGGAGCCGTTGTAAAGAATTTGACCATTAAGGAATCGTATATTACGACGACGAACCGTTCGGGCATGGTGGGAAGTGTTGCTGGCTATGGCAAAGAAGCAACTTTGGAAAATGTTGTCAACGAAGGTGATGTGTTGGGCCTGTATGCTGCAAATGTGGGCTATGATACGTTGAGTTCGGTTGGTGGTATTATTGGACGTATGCATGGTGGCATTATCAAGAATGTTTCTAATAAGGGTAATGTAAAAGGAATGGGAACTGCTTTGAAGTCCAAAGTAAGCAAGGCTCTTTCTAATGTCGGTGGAATCAATGTCGGTGGAATTACAGGCATTGAATATAAAGGTGTGATTGAGAATGCTTCGAATTTCGGAAGTGTTTTAGGCAGAAACTATTCCATGGATACGGTATGCTCGAAGGTTGCAGTAGGCGGTATTACGGGTGGCTTGTACGAAGCTACTTTGAATAATGTTCAAAATTCCGGGGAGCTTTCTATTCAAGGCGCAGATTCTGCTAAAGCTGCTTTGTCTTGGCCTCGCATGGGTGGAATTGCAGGATGTGCATATTCCTCAAAAATAACGAAATGCCTTAATAGCGGAAATATGACAGGCTATGTTTCGACTGCTTTTACGACTTCGGGTACATCGATTGCTTTGGGTGGAATTATTGGTCGTGCTAATAGTGGTGAAAAAGATCTTGTTGTAAGACAGTGCAAAAACGAAGGCGATATCAATTCAACTAGTAAGTATGCATATTCTGCAAACTATGCGGGAGGCCTTGTGGGATTTATTGATAATGCGAAAATTTCAATTGAAAATTCCTATGCGACTGGAAAGTTGAACTTGCAGACAACTGAAACTTCGAATCCTAAAACGGCGGTTGTTTATGCGGGAGGTCTCGTTGGTAATCTTAATAAAGATGGCTACATAAAGGGTTCTTATTTCAGCGGAACCATTTTGAATACTGTCTCTGCATCGACAAAGGATATTCGTGTGGGCGGTGTTGCTGGTACAAATGCTGGCACAATCATTGGCTCTTACTTCGACAAGACCGTTGCTGGAATTACTAATGTGGCAGGAACGAATGCTGGTACGCTTACAAAGGTTCTCGCCCTTACTACAGAAGAAATGCAGACAAACGAGTTTGCTTGGAAGCTCAATACTCTTGGCGGTGATGCAGAAAATGCAGGCGTATTTACTCGCTACAATGATTATCCGGTATTTGCTGATGAATCTTATTTGCCGATTTACCGAGTTGTCTTTGATGATGAGGTGAAGATTTATAACCATTATACGAGTCATAAGGGCTATGTAGATGCCCCTGCTGAACCGGAACCGGCTCCTGGTGAACTGTTCGTGGGCTGGACCGATGGTGATAAATATATGCTCCAGAACCGTCAAGTCATTAGCAAGGATATGACGCTTTATGCCTTGTTTACCTTGGTGACTGAGCCTGTTTATTTTATCACGTTTGTCGATGGTAGCGATGTCTATGTGAAGGCTACTGAAAATACGGGAATGATCAAGACTTTGCCGACTGCAAAGAACATTCCGATGGGCCATCATTTTGATGGTTGGTTTGATAACGTGACGAATAAGGAAGTGACTACGGAAACAATCTTTACAGGGATTGCGACTGTCGTTGCCAAGTATTCGACAAACCTTTACAAGATCATGTTCCTTGATTACGATGGCTCTGAAATTTCTAGCCTTGAAGAACCTTATGGCAAGATGCCGACTGTGCCTAAGGCTCCTGTTCGCGAACCTGTCGATGGAACTGGTTACAAGTTTACCGGTTGGGATAGCGAAGTGGCTATTGTGACGGGTGAGGCTTCTTATAAGGCTGTTTATGAGTCTTATGAAATCGTCTCCAGCAGCTCGGCGAAATCTAGCAGTAGCTCGGAAAAGTCGAGTTCTAGCTCTAGCGACGCTAAGTCCAGCAGCAGTTCTGCAAATTCTAGCAGTAGTTCCGAAAAGTCGAGCTCTAGCGACGCTAAGTCCAGTAGCTCAAGCGTTGAATCGAGTAGCAGCGAAACGGTTGTTTCGAGTTCTTCTAGCTCTCGCAAAGACGAAAGCTCTAGTAGCTCGGCGAAATCTAGCAGTTCGAGTGTTGTATCGAGCAGCAGTTCTGAAAAGTTGAGTTCCAGCTCTAGCGAAGCTAAGTCTAGCAGCAGCTCCGTAAAGTCCAGCTCCAGCACGGCCAAGTCTAGCAGCAGCTCCGTAAAGTCCAGTTCCAGCACGGCCAAGTCTAGCAGCAGCTCAGTAAAGTCTAGCTCCAGCTCCAGCACGGCGAAGTCTAGCAGTAGTTCTGTGAAGTCAAGCTCTAGCTCCAGTAAGGCGAAATCTAGTTCTAGCTCTAACAAGGCAAAGTCCAGCTCTAGTAAGAGTAAGAGTGCTTTGCCGGTTATTGCCCAGATGCCGCACCTCAAAATTACAACTCTCGGTCGCGATGTTCAGATATCCGGTGCCAGCGAAGGTGTCGCCTATGATGTACTTGACTTGCAAGGCCGTGTTGTAATGCAGGGCAGCGCCAATGCCGCGAACTTCAACCTCTCCATGCCACGCGCTGGCCACTACTTGGTACGTGTTGGAGCTCGTCAAAAGCTGGTTGCTGTAAAGTAATCCTTAGCGATTTCCATTGAACTCAAAAAAGGTCCCGGCTGATTGCCGAGACCTATTTTGTATAGATTCTACAGTTTTTTAATTTGTTATTTAATTGAAAATTAATCCAAAATTTGGGATTACTTTGACCATATTCTGTTGCGTACAAATACAACAAAAAATGGCGGACAAAAGTCCGCCATGATGCTTTTTATAGCCTTGTGTCTGCGTTTTTTACTGCACGTCTACAGTGACTTTGTACATCGGCTTGCCCTTGTAGCCGCGGAGGCCATCTCTCGGGGCTGTGATGACTTTCAGGTTCTTCTTTGTGATTCCCGGCTGTGCACGCAAGACCTTGAGCAAGTCTGCATTGCGCTGGGCAGCCATCTTGGGGAGGACCTTCATCATGTAATTCTTGTCGATTTCTGCGGAGTGTTCCTTGACGTATGCCTTGAAATCCTTGTCGCTTTCGTCCATCTCGTCGATGGCTCTGTGATCAAGTTCATTCAGTTCAGTCTTGTTGTTCTTTTGCTTGTAGAAATCAATCTTGAGCTGCTTGATCTTGTATTCCCTGGCCGTCTTTCTCGGGTTGTAGTATTGCGTGAATGTGAGAATGAGGTTCGGATCTTTCTTGATCATTTCCGTCATCTTGATGGCTTTGGCGTATTGTTCGCTTGTGAACGTTTCTGTGTTTGCATCGATTATCACTTCATCGTTCTTGCCGAGGTCAAAGCCGAGAGCGTTGGCGCCTGCCATGGCGAGATTTCCGACGAGTCTGAACGGAGAGATGGCGACCTTCACGAGTAGGTTCACGATGGTCTTCCAAATGATCTTGCCGTAAGAGAATTCCGGGTCGTCCAAGTTGCCCTTGACCGGCACATCGAACTGAATTTTGTCATCCTTGTCCTTCAAGATGTAGAGACCAATCTTCATCGGAACAGTGTATTCCGGGTCGATGTCGTCTACCTTGTCGCCGACGGTGATGTTGTAGATGTCGATTGTGTTTTTGCTATCGAGGTTGCGGTCTACAATCTTGTTCTCGCTAGCGAAGGCGAGCGTGCCTGCCTTAAGCGGATAGGCTGTGTAATGCAGAGAATAGTTCGAGAAGTGCTTGAGGGCAAGGTTCTTGATGCTGATGTAAATGTCCATCGTCTTGAGGTTGCTGAGTGCCCCGTGGTACTTGAGTGAGAGGCTGCCACCTTCCGGGAATGCTGCCGTGACGGTCACATTACAAGGCGTGTCGTAGTTGATGTTCTGGCCGCTAACGGTAATGGCGCTCACCTTGTAGTTGAACGGGCGGATGATGGTGTGGTCCGTTGCGGTAACGACGGTGTTCTTCACGAGCAACTTGTTAATCTTGGCCTTGAGCTTCTTTGCGGCTGCCGGCTTTTCTGCAGTAGCTGCTGCGCTAACCGTGTCTGCGGTGGCCTTTGCCGTGTCGGCGGATTCTTGCTTGGCAGTTTCTGCGGTTTCTGCGGCCGGTTCAGCTTGCGTGGAATCGATTGCAGCGGAATCCGTGGTGCTTGCCTGTCCCTTGTTCATCGGGGCGAGGAGCACGTCGAAGTTCGTCTTGCCGTCCTTGTACAAATCGATATGGGCGAACGCTCCGTCGACGATGACGGAATCGATGAGGAATTCGTTATCGGTCAAGTTGGCCTTGCCAATGCCAACGGTGACGTTTTCGGCACCGAGCTTGCTTCC